>PMOE01000027.1 GCA_003161575.1 Acidimicrobiaceae bacterium
GTGGTGTGGAGCATGGGCGACGGCCACAAGGTCACCTGCGCCGGGCCGGGCACCCCGTACGACTCGTCGAACCCCAACGCGACGACCGACTGCTCGTACACCTGGACCCAAAGCTCGGCCGGCCAACCCGACGGCGCCTACCAGGTCACTGCCACCGTCTACTGGCTGGTGGCCTGGACGGCAACCGGCGCCCCCGGCGGCGGGAACCTCGGCCAGGTCCCCGGTCCGGCGGCACGCGTGCCGGTACGAGTGGCCGAGTCCCAGGCGGTCAACACCGCACCCGGAGCGTAGGGAGAAGGAGAAGAGCAGATGCCGATCACGACCGAGACGACCTCGACCAACGGGAAAGGAACGCTGAGTGCTCGCCGACAGAAGCCGGCCGTGCCTTCAGTGGTTCAGCGCCACCGGCAGGTGCCTTGGATCGTGGCCGGAGTCCTGCTGGTGGTCGGGTGCGCCTTGGCGTTCGGGGTGGCGTCGGTTCGCGCGTCGCACGGCGAGCAGGTCCTCGCCGTCGCTCGGTCCGTTCCCGCCGGTCACGTGGTGCAACCTGGCGACCTTCGGGTCGTGAAGGTCACACCGACCGCCGGCCTTGATCCCGTGCTAGCCGTGAGCGAGTCGAGCTCCGTCGGCCGGCCGGCCGCTGTCGCCCTGGTGGCGGGGACGCTGCTCACCCCGGCGGACCTGGGCACCCCATCGGGTGGGAATGGCGACGTGGTGGCGGTGGCGCTCAAGGCGGGTGCCTATCCCCCCTCGCTCGGACCCGGCGGCCGCGTGGACGTCGTCCCTGTGGTGGGCGGCTCGTCGTCGGGTTCGACCCCTGTTTCGGGGCAGAGCAGCTCGATAGGGGCAGTGGTGCTTTCGGTCGATGCGACGCCGGCCGGGTCGAGCGCGGATGCCGTCGTGTCCTTGCAAGTCAATCCGGCCGACGCGGACGAGGTGGCTGCGCTCGCGGCGGCGGGACAGATCGCGCTCGTGGAACTCCCGTCCGGATCGGGCAGCTGAGGAGGGATCAATGAGCGTTGTCGCCATGGCCTCGGTGCGTTCGTGCGGCGTGACCACTCTCACCGCCGGCCTGGCCATGGTGTGGCCCGGCCAGCGCCAACGGCTCGTCGTCGAGGCAGACCCGGCGGGCGGGATGCTTGCCGCCGCGTCCGGTCTCCCACCTGAGCCGGGGTTGGTGAGCCTGGCGGCAGCCACCCGACGCCACGACGAACCGACGGTCGCCTTCGAGCATTGCCAGTCCCTTCCGGGCGGGACTCCGATCCTGTGCGGCCCCCCGACTTCCGAGCGGGCTCGCTCAGCCCTCACCATGTTGTCGGGTCTCCTCGGACGGCTGGGCGAGCTCGACGCTGACGTATTTGTGGACTGCGGACGGTTCGAGCCCGGGGCATCGAACGCCGTCTTGTTCGAACGGGCGGACCTCGGCGTGCTGGTTGTCCGGCCCCGGCTGGCCGACCTGCACGCCCTTGGCGCGTTCCTCCAAGGCCGCAACAACGCGCTCCAGCGCGCGACGCTCGTGCTCGTCGGCCCCGGCCCCTACCCGCCCGCCGAAGTAGCCGATGCGCTCGGCCTCGATGTGCCCGGGCACCTCCCCTGGGACCCCGACGCCGCGCAGACGTTAGCCACCACGCCGGTGGGCTCTCGCCAACTCACCCGCTCCCCGCTGGTGCGCGCTCTGCGTACGTTGGCCGACGACCTCAGCCGCCGGGTCGGTCCTCAGGACGGAGAGCAGTCGAGACCACCCGGCGATCCAGTGGCAGCGAACGGTCATGGGTCGGCCCTGGAGGTTGGGCGATGACGATGGAGAACATGCAGCTTGAAAACACGGTGGTCGAGCGGTTGCGTGCCCAGGTATTGGGCGTGTTGTCCGAACGCCAACGCGCCGACCAGATCTCGGGCCGCACGCCGTTGCGGGGCGCCGACGAGCAGGCCCTCGGTCGCCAACTCATCGCCGACGCTCTCGACGCCGATGCCCGCGACGCGCTCGCGGCGGGGCGCCCGGTTCGCCCGCCCGAAGATGACGACGCCCTGACCCAGGCGGTCTTCGACGCCCTGTTCCGCTTGGGTCGCCTCCAGCGCCTGCTCGACGACCCCTCGGTCGAGAACATCAACGCCAACGGGGCCGACCAGGTCTGGGTCCGCTACGCCGACGGCCGACGAGAGCGGACCGATCCCATCGCCGCATCGGACGAGGAGCTGATTGAGCTAGTACGCAACGCCGCCGCCCGACTCGGGATCGGCGAGCGGCGCTTCGACCTGGGCTCGCCCCGATTGTCCCTCCAGCTCCCCGATGGGTCACGCCTATTCGCGGTCATGGCAGTGGCCGCCCGGCCCTGCCTCTCGATCCGCCGCCACCGCTACATGAAGGTCACCCCCGACGACCTGGTCGGCATGGGCACCTTGGACCTGGCCCTCCGTGAGCTGGTCCGTTCCCTGATGCTCGCCCGCAAGTCGGTCATCATCTGCGGCGGCACCGGGGCCGGCAAGACGACGTTGCTGCGCGCCGCGGCGGCGGACATTCCGCCCTGGGAACGGCTCGTGACCATCGAGGACTCCCTGGAGCTCGGCCTCGACCGCTACCCCGATCTACACCCCGACGCGGTCGCGCTCGAAGCCCGCGAGCCGAACCTCGAAGGCGAGGGCGGGATCAGCCTGGCCGAGTTGGTGCGGTGGGCACTGCGGCTCAACCCCGACCGGGTCATCGTGGGCGAGGCCCGCGGCGAAGAGGTCTTGGCGCTGCTCAACGCCATGTCCCAGGGCACCGACGGGTCGATGGCCACCCTCCACGCTTCGAGTTCGAAAGGGGCCTTCTCCAAGCTCGCCACCTACGCGGTGCAGGCCCCCGAACGCCTACCGCTCGAAGCCACGAACCTGCTCGTGTCCAACGCCGTGCACTTCGTCGTCTTCTTGGCCCAGGACCCGGCCGGCCGACGCTTCGTGTCCTCGGTGCGCGAAGTCGTCGACGCCGACGGGCCGATGGTGGTCTCCAACGAAGTCTTCCGCCCCGGCCCCGACGGCCGGGCCGTCCCGGGGGTGAGCCTGCGCACCGACACCCTCGACGAGCTGGTCGACGTCGGCTTCGATCCAGGACTCCTGGAACGTCCTGGCGGGTGGTGGGAACCGACTGGGTGGAAATCGTGACCGCCCTCGGGGTCCTGCTCGGCGCGGGTGCCGGCCTCGGGGTCGCCCTCATCGCTCTCGGCATCCGCGGTGTCGAGGCGCGGCGCCAGATGGAAAAGGTGACCCGCGCCCGCGTCGAACGGCACACCCTGCGCCTGGCGATCGCGGTGGGCGCGGCGGTGCTCGTCGGGGCAGTCACCGGTTGGCCGGTTGCCGCGCTCCTCGCCGCCGCGGCCTGCTGGGGCGTCCCGGCGCTGTTCACTGAGTCGAAAGCGCAGACGGCCACGATCGCCCGGGTCGAGGCGGTGGCGGGATGGGCCGAGATGCTGCGTGACACCATGGCGGGAGCGGCTGGCCTGGAACAGGCCATCGCCGCCACCGCCACCGTCGCACCGCCACCGATCCGCCGGGACGTGGCGACACTGGCCACTCGTCTCGAACGCCAGCGCCTGGGGCCGGCTCTGCGGGCCTTCGCCGACGACGTGGCCGACCCGACCTGCGACCTGGTGGTCGCCGCGTTGCTGCTCGCCGCCGAACACCAAGCCAGCCGACTCGGGGAGCTGCTCGGCACCCTGGCCACCACAGCACGCGACCAAGCCACGATGCGCCTTCGGGTCGAGGCGGGGCGGGCGCGAACCCGCACCTCGGTCAAACTCATCGTCGGAATCACCCTCGGTCTCGCCCTGTTCCTTGCCGTGTTGAACCACGGCTACCTCGCCCCCTACGGCAGCGGCGTCGGCCAGCTCGTCCTGCTCTTGGTGGGCGGGCTGTTCGCGGCTTCCTTCGCCTGGCTGGCCAAGATGACCAGGCCCGCCGAGCCGGCCCGGTTCCTCGCCGTCCAGTTGACGGCGCCGGAGGTGAGACGGTGATCGCCGCCCTGCTCTGCGGCGCGGGAGTCGGTACCGGCCTGTTCCTGGTGGCCCGGGGCGTCGCCCCGCCTCGGCCATCCTTAGCGCAGGCGCTCGTCCAGCTGCGCCGCCCACCAGAGCCGCCGGCCATGCTCACCGCCGAAGATCCCGGCGGCTTCGCCGCCCGGCTGGGCCGTCCCCTCGCCGAGGTTCTCACTCGGGGCGGAGCCGGGGTACTCATCTGGCCGCGGGTGCGACGCGACCTGGCCGTGCTCGGCCGCAGCAGCGAGCGCCATATGGCCGAGAAGGTCACCCTCGCCATTGTCGGACTCCTGCTCCTACCCGCCTGCGCCGGGCTGCTCGCCTTGGCCGGCGCGACTCTCCCGTTGGCGTTGCCCCTGTGGGGATCGCTGGTGTGCGGTCTTGCAGGTTTCGTGCTCCCCGACCTCGGCATCCACTCCGAAGCTGAAGCCCGCCGCCGTGACTTTCGCCACGCGCTGGGGAGCTTTTTGGACCTGGTGGTCATCGCGCTGGCCGGTGGTGGCGGGGTAGAGACCGCCCTCGCCGACGCGGCGAGCGTCGGCGAGGGGTGGGCGTTCGACGAGTTACGTCACAGCCTCGACGCCGCCCGACTCGCCCGCGACACCCCCTGGTCAGCGTTGGAGCGTCTCGGGAACGAGCTCGGAGTAGCCGAACTCGGCGAGCTGGCTGCCAGCGTCGGCCTGGCCGGTGCCGAAGGGGCCAAGGTGCGCGCCTCGCTCGGCGCCAAGGCAGCATCCTTGCGCTCCCACCAGCTGGCCGAGGCCGAGACGACCGCCCAGACGGCCACCGAGAAGATGAGCCTTCCCGTCGTGCTGCTGTTCGCCGGGTTCCTCTGCTTCATCGGCTACCCGGCCATCGAGCGTGTCCTGGCCGGACTGTGAGAACAGCCATGAGCTCACGAATCCCGAAACCCGGATCCAACAGGACCACAGAGAGTCATCAACAACGAGAGGAGAAGCAGTGTCGTGTTCTTTGAACTCAACATCATCCGTCATTTGATCGCCCAGCTCCGCAGCCGGCTCCAGGTGCTGCGGGCAGAACCGGAGGCCGGTTACTCGACCGAGGCGGTCGTCGTCATCGCCCTCCTCGTGGCCATGGCGATCACCGCCGTCGGCATCATCGCCGCCAAGGTGATCTCCACCGCCCACAACATCTCGACCGGCGGCGGCTCCGGCGGCTGAACGGGCGCGCCATGGGTTCCCTCTGCCGTTGGCGAGACGAGCGCGGCTCGGCCACTGCCGAGCTCGTGATCGCCACGCCCCTGCTGCTGCTCTTGATCCTGGCGATCGTGCAGTTTGCCCTGTGGGAGCACGCCACCCATGTCGCCCAGGCCGTCGCCGAGCAAGGACTCGCCGTCGGCCGCGTCCAAGGCGGCACCGACCAAGCCGCCACCGCCGAGGCACAAAGCGTGCTCGGCCAGCTCGGCTCCGGCGTACTCGTGCACCCGAATGTGAGCGCCACCCGTGGCGCCGCCACCACGACCGTCGTCGTTACCGGACAGGCCGAGGGGATCCTGCCCTTCTTGAGCCTGCCGGTTCGCTCGGTGGCGACCGGGCCGTCGGAACGGTTCACGACAGGCGGCCAGGGACCATGAGACCAGGGCCTCGACGCCGGGACAACGAGGGGGGCTCGGCCACGGTCGAGCTCGTCATCCTGACCCCGCTGCTCATCCTCCTGTTGCTGTTCGTCGTCGCCCTCGGCCGCCTTGCCGGGGCGCGCATCGACGTCGACGGCGTCGCCGCACAGGCCGCCCGGGCTGCGTCGATCGCCCGCAGCCCGCAAGCCGCCATGTCGAGCGCGCAACAGACCGCGGCGTCGGCCCTCAGCTCCCAGCACATCACCTGCGCCCACCTGGCCGTCTCGGTCGACACCACCAACTTCGCACCTGGTGGTTCGGTGGCCGTGACCGTCTCGTGCGCGGTCGACCTCGCCGATCTCACGGGTCTGAACCTGCCAGTCACCGAGACGGTAGCCAACCGCGCCGTGTCGCCCATTGACACCTACCGGAGCGTCAACGGATGACGAGCGCGCACCCGCTCCGGAGCCGCCTCCGAGACGAAGAGGGAATGGTCACCGCCTTCGTCGTCATCTTCACCTTCGCCCTCCTCCTCCTGGCCGGCCTCGTGATCGATGGCGGGCTCACCCTCGCCGCCAGGGTCCAGGCCATCGACGAAGCCCAAGCCGCGGCCCGCGCCGGCGCCCAGGCCATCAACCTCCCGCTGTTCCGCTCCACCGGCCAAGTCGTCCTCGACCCGTCCCAAGCCCGCCAGGCCGCCGAGTCCTACCTGGCCGCGACCGGGCACATCGGCACCGTCGCGGTCAACGGTGACGACGTCGAGGTTACCGTGTCGATCACACAGCCCATGCAGATCCTGGGAATCGGCGGAATCGGCAGCCTGAGCGTCACCGGCCACGGCAACGCCATCCCCGAGCACGGCGTCACAGGAGCAGGCACATGACCCGGACCATCAAGATTGCCAAGGGACTCTCCGCCTTCATCCTCCTTGCCGTCCTCCTCATCGCCGTGCCCTGGGCGCTGTGGCACTACGTGGGCTGGCCTCTGCCTCACGGCCTGCCCAGCTGGTCGCAGTTCACCGCCGCCCTCAACCAACACGGCATCCCCGATCAGGTGCTGCTCAAGGCTCTGGCCTGTGTCGTATGGATCAGTTGGGCGATCCTCGCCACTTCAGTACTCGTCGAGGTCCCCGCTGCCGTGCGCGGCCGCGCCGCTCAACGCCTCGCCGTCATCGGACCGCTCCAGCCGCTCGTCGGGCACCTCGTCGCCGCCATCCTCGTTGCCACTCTCGCCGTCCTGCCCCGACCGGAGGGCAACAGCCCGTCACGCCTGTCGGCCAACCTTCCCTACGGGCGGCCACGCCAGCCGGCCGTCGCTCTGGCCCTCGTGAGCGATGTCATCGCTGCCCAGACGCCGCCAGCCATCAACGGTGATCTGCCCGCTGCTGCTACCCCGGCGCCCGTCACTTACGTCGTCCAGCGTGGCGACACCCTCTGGGGCATCGCGCAACGCCAACTGGGCGATCCCCTGCGCTGGCGAGACATTTACGCCCTCAACGACGGTCGCCATCAACCCGACGGCAAGGTCCTCACCGACCCCAACTGGATCTACCCGGGCTGGATCCTCCAAATGCCCGCACCCTCGGTCGCCGGAACACCAATGTCGCCGACAACTCCTGCAGCCCCGCCAACCACAAACCCCGCCCCACCGACGGCCGCGCCTCCCCCCACGGCGCCGACTCAGTCGACCGATCCCAATCCGGCGACACCCGCCCACCAACCGCACGCACCGGCCCTAGCGGGCAACACAAGCGCGCACCAAGCCGGGACAACCAGCCCTCCCGTTCAGTTGCCGTCCGATTCGATCGTCGCCGGTTCGTTCGCGGCAGGGGTCCTCTCCGCCATAGCCCTCGGACGTTTGCGTCGCCGCCACGCCTACCGCTATCGGCCTCCAGAGCCCGGCCGGGACCTGGCTCCCGAACCGCCAAGTCCAACGCTGCGCCAGCTCATCTCCGCCACCGTCGACGACCCTGACGAGCCGAGGGAGGAAGCGCCATCCCCGGACCCGCCCTTCGACGACAGCGCGCGGCGCCGACATCCCGGCAGGTTTGACCTCGGCACCCGCGACGGCGCAACCGTTGCCATGGACGTCAGCGACCTGTCGGGTGTCGCCGTCTGCGGGCCGGCGACCGACGACATCGCCCGAGCACTCCTCGCCGCGCTGCTTGTCCGAGCCGGACCCGGGGCCGCCGAGATCCTTCTCGCCTCCAGCCTCGCCGAGCGGCTCCTTCCCGGACTCGCCCCCGACCCAGCCATCCGGCGAGCGTTGAGTCCCGACGATGTGGCGCGGGCCGTCGAGGCCGAGACGATCGCCCGAGCGCGAAGGCTTGACGCCGCCGAGATCCCGGATGCGGCCAGCTACCGGACGGCGAACCCTGAGAACCCACTGCCCCTTCTCGTCGCGCTCGTCGCCGACCTGCCCGACGAATCAGTCGGGCGTTGGTCGGCCCTCAGCGGTGCTGCCGTTCGCCTTGGCATCGCTGTTGTCTTCCTGGGCGACAGTGTGGCCGCCAACGGCCGTCTCGTCGCCGACGCCGGCCGGACTGTCACGAACGCGGATCCGCCCGTTCTCGCCCGCCGCCTCAGTGGCCTGACGCTTTTCGGCCTCCGAGCGGACGAGGCGGTGGAGTTGCTGGGGGTTGTTTTTGACAGCCGCGCGGATGAAGACATCTCCAAGGAGCTCGAGCTTGACGAGCCGCCAACCGCCATGGAGCCTCATAACCGGCCTGACAAGTTCCTTCCGCCGACCTCGCCGGTTGGCGAGCCATGGCCCGAGCAAGATCGCAGAGGGGACACGTCGACTCGGCCGATCGCCGTTCAAGTCCTCGGCCCATATCGCATCACCGCACACGGCCAGCCCGTCGCCGCCGGCCTGCGGAGCCGAGCCAAGGCGCTCTTCGCCTGGTTCCTAGTCCGCCCCGAAGGCGCCACCAGCGACCAGGCCGTCGAAGCCCTGTGGCCCGACACCATCCCCGAACAAGTGCAGAGACAATTCTGGCGGCCCTTCGGCGACCTGCGCGCCCGGTTCCGCGGCCCGGGCGGCGATGCTTTCGATGTGCTCACCAAGAACGGCGAGCATTACCAGCCCTGCGCGGACGAGATCACCTGCGACCTGTGGGACTTCCAGGCAGCCCTGGCCGAGACCGCCCGAGCCAGCAACGACGATCAAGCCCGAGCGGCTCTGCGTCGAGCGGTGGACACTTACCGCGGCGACCTCCTCCAGGGAAGCGACTACCCCTGGGTCGAACCGGTTCGCCAGGACTTGCATCGACGCGCCCTCGACGCTCATCTCCGCCTGGCGGAGCTCGAAGACCACGCCGGCCACCTTGACGCTGCGGTCGACACCCTGGAACGGGCCATCGACCTCGACCGCTACGCCGAGGAGCCCTACCGCAGACTCATGGCACTGCACGGTGCCCACGGCCGCATCGATGCCGTAACCGCAACCTGGAAACTTCTCCAACGTCGGTTGGCAGACCTCGATATTGACGTAGACAACGCGACGGACCGCCTTTACCGCACCCTCACCGCCGCCAACGCCATGACGGAAACGGAGCCCCGTCCGATCCGACTCTCATCGTGAAGCGGCCAACGCCACTCCCTGGTCTCGAAACGCCCGGCCGCATCGCCGCCGCGTGTGCCCTCGGTACCGGCATCGAGGCAGCCGTGGCGTGGCGGTTCGGCTGGTCGCCAGCTCTGCCGGCTTACTGCTACTTCGGAGTGGCGGCAGCCGTCATCAGCATGACTGATCTGGGCACCCGACGCGTCCCCAACCGGGTCGTCCTTCCTGCCTACCTCGCCGGACCGGCGCTCCTAGCGCTCGCCTCGGCGCTGTCGGGTTCGTGGTGGCCGTTGGGACGTGGCGGCATCGCCATGGCGCTGCTCGCAGGTTTCTACCTCCTCCTCGGCCTGGCCTTCCCGGCTGGCATGGGGTTCGGGGATGTCAAATGGGCCGGCGTGATCGGCCTTTACCTCGGCTGGCTCGCCTGGACCACGGTGTCGACCGGCACGCTCATCGCCTTCCTTGCCGCCGCAGTGTTCGTGACCGCCCGACACCTCCTCGCCGGGCGCGGGTGGCGGATCGTGCCGATGGCGCCGTTCATGAGCGCCGGGGCGCTCGTCGGCGTACTCATCACTCGATAAGCGAGCGGGTTTGGCGTTGGTTCATCGGGCGAATTCGCCAACAAGGTCGACCGACGTCAGATTCGCTACCAGTCTGGCGAGCCGGCGTCCCGTCGACGGGTGCAGGACGACGATCCGAATCTCTCACCCTGCGCAAATAGGCACAAAGTAAGCCGCGACTTTCCGGTACGGAGGGCTGCTGGCCCTGTTCAAGGACCATCCACGCTTCGCAAAGCGAGACGGTCTACCGTTGGTGTTCTCCCTTTGTGTTTGTGCTCCTTGTAGAGGTGATCCATGAGCGATGCATTCGCGTCGCCACTTGATCTCACCGGAATTCCTGGTGAGCTTGTCGGCGACATCAGCCAACTGGCACGAGCAGTCGATGTACAAGGAGCCCAGCTCGCCTGGTTCCTGGGTGCCGGAGCGTCGGCGATGTCAGACATCCCGACCGCGGGCGCCTTGATTCTGCGCTTCAAGCATGAGCTGTACTGCGCCGCTCACCACCTCGACGTACAGGACATCAACCCCGGATACCCTCACACCCGGGCCATCATCGAGGGCTACTTTGATGGTCGCAACGGCCTCCCACCACTCGGTGATCCCGAGGAGTACTCGGTAGCCTTCGAGACCGCCTACCCCTCGGCTGACCTGAGGGCGGATCTCATCGCCGACCTGTGTCAGGGCCGTGGCCCCAACTATGGCCACTATGTGCTGGCTGCGCTGATGGCGGCGGGGCGGCTCCAAGTGGTGTTCTCCACCAACTTCGATGACCTCGTCGAAGCGGGAGCGCACTCCCTGTTCGAACTGGCCGGGGTGACCCCCCGACCCACGCTTGTGATCGCTGGGCTCGGCGAGCCCGAGCTCGCGTCCCGTGCATTACAGAAGAGCTCGTTCCCCTTGATTGCCAAGCTACACGGCGATTTCCGCTCCGTTCGCCTGAAGAACTCGCTAGCCGAGCTCGCTTCGCAAGACGCCGAGATGCGCCATGTGCTCCGCGGCGCGTGTGGACGGTTCGGCTTGATCGTCACCGGCTACAGCGGGCGCGACACCTCAGTGATGAAGGTTCTGACCGACGCGCTGGGCGACAAGGAATCGTTCCCGGCCGGGATCTATTGGTGTCACCGCCCGACCGAACCGCCTGCCCGCGAGGTCATCGATTTCCTCATGGCCGCCCGGACAACCGGTCGTACCGCCTTCGCAGTGCCGGTAGACAATTTCATCGAGCTGGCCGGCGCAATCGAACGTGGCGTCCGGCTTGCGGACAACCTACGCCGATGCCTCGCGGAGCGTCGCCCAACCCCGGTGCTGACGCTCGCCCCCACTCCCACCGATCCGACTCGGCCTTACCCGATCCTGCGGCTGAACGCGCTGCCGCTGACGAAACTGCCGAGCCAGGTTCGTTGCCTCGACGAGCAGGCGCCGTGCGAGTTGGCTGAAGCTCAACGGGCGATCCGGGCCGGGCGAATCCGAGGTCTGGTTGCCCGGCGGTCAGGCGGCCAGCTCGTCGCCGTGGGCCATGAAGGACAACTCGCCGAAACGCTCCGACCACTTCAAGTCAGCCTCGCCGACCGAACCGAGACGCTGGACTGGGATGCCGAATCCATCGATCCCGCCGATCTCGGTCTCGCACTCGATGCCCTCACGCTCGGGCTGGGCCGCACCGACGGGCTGCGACACGTGCTCGCCCGTCGAGGCCACCAAGTCAGAGTCGTCGACCCTAAGGCCTCATCCCTCGCCCGCCTCAAGTCGGCATGCGGAGGACCGCTCTGCGGCGTCGTCCCCAAGACCTCGCTGTCCTGGTCCGAGGCCGTCGGACTGAACATCGAGCGGCGACAGGGCGCTTGGTGGCTGCTTGTTGTCCCCGAAATCTGGGTGTCCCCTCCGAAGGGTGTCCCTTCTCCGGAAAATCGTTCACTACGGCGAGCCGAACAGAGGACCGCGGGCGTGTTCGTGCAGAAGCAGCGCGCTACCCGCTATAACCGCGCTGCCAACGCCATCCTCGACGCCTGGGTGCGCCTCCTATGCGCCGGCCTTGGTCCTCGCGAAATCAGGACGTGGAACCTCGGACCGGCCGAGGGACTTGATCCGACCTTTGAGGTCGACGGCCACACGGCGTTCAGCCGCCCCCTCCAAGTCCGGGATCGCCAGGGGAGACAGCAGTCGTGAGCACGGAGCTACATGGCTACAGCGAGCTACCCGAGCCGAGCCTTGCGTTCGATCCCACTGATCGGTCGCAGACCGCCTTCAACCCGCTTGTCGGCTTGAACACGTTCGGTCCTTTTTCGTCTCGCGTATTCGAGAGTCCGCCCACTACGTTCCACATCGCCCTCCTCGCCCCCCAGGACGACCTGCCGCGGCTTCGCCAACAACTGAACGAGTTGGTGCACCCCCAAAACGGCGTCGAACGCCGCGAGTATCTTCCCGATTGGGCGGGCTTCGAGTCCGTTTTCAGAGCGAAGCTCGGTCCGGCCGACGAGTCTGCTCAGATCCCACTGCCGCCGGATCTCGACGGCGACCTCGCTGCAGCTGACAATCCTCACGAGCATCTGGCACAGGTCCTCGCCGACGGCCTACACAAGCTCGTCAGCGTCCGCGACCGGTTCAACGTTGTGGTCTTCTACCTCCCACCGAGGTATGAGCCGTTCTTCGAGGATCAAGATGCAGGCTTCGACCTTCACGACACCGTGAAAGCAGTCGCCGCGCAGCTCGGGCTCACAACCCAGATCATCACCGAAAGCGCGCTCAGCTACTCCTGTCGGGCAAGCGTCGCCTGGAGGCTTGGTACCGCCCTCTACGCCAAGGCGGGCGGCACCCCGTGGAAACTCGACACCCACGAGACCCCTTTGGACCCTGACACGGCCTATATCGGCCTCTCTTACGCCATTCGTTCCGTGCAGGGAGCCACCGCATTCGTCACCTGCTGCAGTCAAGTATTCGACTCCGATGGCGGCGGCATGGAGTTCGTCGCGTACGACGTCGGTCAAGGCACCGACCTACGAAACCCCTATCTCTCCCGAGAAGACATGCGCTTGGTTATGGCGCGCAGCCTCGCCCTGTATCAAGACCGACACGCTGGCCGCAGCCCTAAGCGGCTGGTCGTTCACAAGCAGAACCCCTTCCAGGAGCAGGAAGTCGCCGGGTGCACTGACGCTTGGGGCGCCACCACAACCCTCTCCTGCATCAACATCACCCGACCCCACTGGCGCGGTATCACCATGGATCCACCCCGCCAGGGGGACGGGGCCGCCCAACCCGGTTACGCCGTCGCACGAGGTACGGCGTTCCAGCTCGACGGGCGATCGATGCTCCTGTGGGTCGCAGGCAACGCGCGGGCCTCAACGCTTAGCGGCCAACACAACTACTACCAAGGTGGCAAGGGAACCCCCAGGCCCCTGCTGCTTACGAGAGACGCAGGTTCCGGACCGCTCGATGAGATCGCCTCCCAGGTCCTCGCGCTCAGCAAGATGGACTGGAACAACGACGCCCTCTATGACGGTCTGCCCTGCACCTTGCGTTACGCCCAGGTGCTCGCACGGACGATCAAGCACATGCCCGATCTCGCTCCCCGGCCGTACGACTACCGGCTGTTCATGTAGCGATGATCGATCTCGTCCATCCCCGCACGCGTACCGCCTTCCGCGAGACTTGCAGCGACTACGCGGTCGTCAGGCAGATCTGCCAAGTCTTCGAGAATGAAGGATTCCACCCGGGTCCCGAGGACGCCGCTCCAGAGGGCGGTTGGTACGGTCCCGGGCAACGACGAGGCACCTTCGACCGGTACAGCTCTCGCGTCGACTGGACCAACCCGAACCAAGTGCGACGCGTCCTTAACGTCTTCGAGGAGATATTGACTTGGCTGGACGACAACGACGAACACAGCACCGAGCGCAAGGAGCAGCTGTCGCGACATCTGGCTCGTGACGGCTACCAAGTCGGCGGCGGCGGACGAATACGATCCTCGACCCTCATCGCTTCCAGCCTCGACCTCTCGGGCCTTCGAGAGCCTGACGTGATCCTGGAACATCTCGAGCGCATGTCCGGCGCTATGGATACCGACCCCTCGCTTGCGATCAGCGGAGCAAAGTCGCTTATCGAAGCAACTACCAAGACGGTGCTCGATGAACTTCAGGAGAGCTACGACGACCGAGCCGACGTCCCCGCACTCGTCAAGGCCGCTCAAAAGGCCCTCAAACTTCACCCCGAGCTGCTCGCGCCGACGGCGAAGGGTGTCGAGAGTACCAAGCGAGTGCTCTCTGGGCTGTCGCAGATCGCCGTCAGCATCGCGGAACTGCGCAACGAATACGGCACCGACCATGGACGTAGTCGTCCCACGACTGGCCTCGGTCCGCGCCACGCACACCTCGCGGTGGGTGCAGCCACCACCTACTGCCGCATGCTGCTGGAGACTCTGGCAACTCGCCGTGCTGCTACCCAGCGCTGAACCAAGGCAGCGCTCAGGGCCAATTATGGCCGCGTCCCGCTCGGCTCAAGCTCAACAAGCAACGTTTCGATGCGATCGTTGTCGTAGTCGAGAGCCGGCGGATCGAGCGCTTGCCAACCATGCCCATCGCCTAACAAGAGGCCCGAGACCGGACGGGGCCACGTCGCAAGCCCTGACGCTACCCAGACCGCCGTGACCCCGGACGGCAGAACGACGACAGGCAACTGGCGTAGGGCTTGGTCGAAAGGTGGTTCGACGAGCGTCGAGAGGGCAGCCTGGCCGTCGCCGACATCGAGCCATACGAAGAGCTCCGAACGGTCCGCGTCAGCCACTTGGAGCTTCCTCCGATTATCCGCCTTGTCTACCTCGGCCTGAGCTTCCCACGCCACGGCACTGAGCGAGTAGGAGCCACCGCGAATGTGCGGGGAGACCGTCACCCAGGACGATTCACCGGTGGCATGGTGATGGTAGGCGCAGACTGAGAGGACGCCGAGATCCGACAGGCCGGCCGGAAGAGCGTCGGGGTCTGCGGGGTCGAGGCCGGGCCGATCGGGAATCCACCCATCAGTCCGGCCCTCCCGTTCCAACTGAGCGAGCAACGGTTCGATCTGGCGATGGAGGGCCTTGATGCGGGATGTATCCAGGGCCCTGAGCGTCCAAGACCATTCCAGAGTCGGGAATTGCCAATCGAGCTTCGCGACCTCCCGTCCGAAGCCGCTGCGGTCCTCTCTCGTCGTGGTGGTGACCTCCAGACGGCCGCGATCGATACCGTTCGAATCCACGAACTGGAAGTCAGCTAATTGGTCACTGCCCCCGCCAGGATCAAGGCGACGGAGCGCGATGCCATCGGTCAACGAGTCGACCGTCATTGCCGCCACGACTTCAAGCAGGGTCGCCCTCGCCAGGCCCGCTAGGGGTCCCGGCAATCCAATCAGGTTCATTGCGTCGACGAGGCCGAACGCGGGTGTGACCGACGGAGGAAATCGAGCACCTCGGTTCGGTCGAGGTCGGCTCGCGGGTACCCCGACGGCCGGCCGAGCATGAATCGGCCTCTCGTGACCTCGACGAAGGTGTCAGGGTAGGCCCGAAGCTCGGCGCGCACGGCCTGAGTTCGCTGCTTGAGATTTCCGCAGCCGTCGATGCTGCGTGCGACGTCGGCGGCAAGCATTGGCTCCTCGATGGTGGACTCGGTAGCCAGGACGTTGGCGATGACCTCGCCGATGCATCGTTGAGCACTCGGTGACACGAGGGTTCTTGCGAAGACCTCCCGCCCGACCGATCGACGCTCGCTGATCTCTTTGAGTGGCGGCCCGAGCGCATCGACGAGGTTTCTGGCGACCGGTCGGGAGCCCTCGTAGGTCCGTCGCGCGCGCCCGCTCGCGATGAACCAGAATGCGAGAAGGACCACCACGCCGACGACGACGAGCTGGACCTCCCTCTGCGTCTTCGATACCCCGCGCCATGCGGCACGAATGGACTCGGTGGTCACCGTGAGCGGAAGCCCGACGCCGACGCTCGCCATCGTGACTTCGGCGTCGTTGGCCGCCGCGTGTGCGATGGGGAGCCATTCGCTCACGCCGAGTCCCGGCGAATCGCACAGGTCGGGATCCTCGGCGAAGAGGTACGCGCAACCGAGCGCCACAGCCAGCCGGGCGGCGGGAAGATCGCTGGGATCGCGGGCTGCCAGCGTTAGGACTCGTACATCCCCTGCACCCCAGTGGCCGGGGATCTCGTCGATCACCGTCGCATAGGGCAAGTAGAGGGTGCGTAGCCGACGGAACGCCAGGTCCAGGTCGTCGGTCTGGGTCACCCGTCGCTGGAGTCGCCCTTCGACCTCATCTACGACGTGGCGGGGCAGGACGAGTTGTGCGCCGTCGTTATGGATGGCCCACAGCAGGCTCGTAAGCGCAGGGCCGCGGGAACTGCGAACGACGTCGCCCATAAGGGCGCCGGTGTCGGTGATGATGATCGCCGGGCCGCTCCCGCGAACCCACCTCCTGAGCATGGATCAAAGGCTATGCGGAGCCTGTGACGGGGCTCGTCGACTTCAGAACCCATCGAGGACCGCTGGCCACGCAGAGGTGGCGAACTCGGCGTGCGCTAGTCCAAAGTTGCAGGTGGACCACTCAGTTCTGACCCGCGTCTGGACTCATCGCTTGTAGCCGATCTTCGGTCATGCCCTCCTTCCAGATTGGCAGGTGGACGGCGCTGCGCCACTCACCTTCTTCTCGGGTGTCGTCGCCGAGATCGGCGAACGGCCGGAATCGTAAGGGCGTCCGTCGGGCCTTCTTAGCGAGCAGGGCAAGCGTGGCGGTGATCGTTGCTGCATCGACGTACCAGTGCTCGGTGGATCGGCCCTCAAGGCGGTAGGGGAAGCTGTGCCTGCACCACCGCCCGTCGAAGCTCCACGTAGAGAGGATCCCGTCGGCGTGTCCGACATCGATCTGGATCCCGGCCGAGGTGACGTCGATCCCTGTCGAGCCCTTGTTGACAACCTTCACACCTAGTAGCAGCGTCGGGTCGGCTTCGTCGGGCACGGTGGTCTGGGTGAGGCCCTCCAGCGGCATTACGAGGATGCTTTCACCGGCGATGCGGCCGCCGACTGCATCGATTGTGACTGCAACGCGAAGCGCGTCGTAGAGTGCGGACAGGGTGGACTCAAGCGTTCGGACGAGGTTGGCGAGATCGGCGTCGGACACAACCGTCCCACCGACCTGCGCGACTTGTGCTGCCTTCCAAACCAGCAGTTCCTCGGTCCTGAACACGGACTCGTTTTGGTCCACCGGCGTGTGATGCTTGCCGCAGAGGAGCAGAAGGTTCTCCTCCGTGTTGAGGAGCTCGCGCTGGTAGTTGGGCTCGTACCGGGGGCCGCTGGGTTTCTCTGAACGAATATGGGCGATCTGGACGGCGATCGAGCGGATTCCTCGGCTTGTGTCCTCGAAGACCAACGGTTCTACACAGTCGGGGTATGCACAATGAACGGCTTGTGCGAAGAGGGCTTTGATAGTCGGGAGTCCGTAGGTGTGACCCATGCCCATCGTCCTATTGCGCTCGCAGTCAGAGCAGAGCGTACGACCGCTCGACCGAGCATGCCCGCGCCCGTCCCTAGCGGGCAGGCGAGCGTTGCCGTTCGCACTAGATGCTGGGATCGGTAGCACCGATGTAGACATCCGACCCCCACGACGCTCCGACGGTGGTGGGGAATGACTCCACCCGGACATCGACTCCCGTGTGCGGGGCGTCGACCATCTGGCCGTTGCCGATGTAAATGCCTACGTGGGTGATGTCGGTCGGGCCGCCTCCGAAGAAGACGAGGTCACCGGGGTCGAGGGGGTCTTCCGGTCCGATCTTGGTGGTCGAGTCGTACTGGTCTTGGGCGACTCGGGGCAGCGTGAGGCCGGCCACTTTGTAGGCGGCCTGGGCGAGCCCCGAGCAGTCGAAACCGACGCCGGGGGTCTCGCCGCCCCATATATATGGAGTACCGACTTGGGCGAGGGCCCAGTCGACGGCGATCCCGCCGGCCGTGCCGGCGGCGACGGTCTGGGCTTGGGTCTGGCCGTACGAATAGGCGAGGTCGAGGACCTCGGAGACGTAGGTGTCGGAGTGGTTGTAGGCGAAGACAGCGGCGTTGAGGTTGGCGCCGTTTGCCGCCCCGTTGGCACAGAGCATTCGTGCGGCGGCGTAGACAGCGTCGGTCGGGTCATACGGGCTGGGCGGATTGGCCCCGCCGGGCGGGGTGGGGGTGTCGTAGGCGGCGAAGGTGACCGGTTCGAACTGCATGGGGCCCTCGGCCCCGGCGGAGTTAGCACCCGAGCGGACGCCGGGCAGATTCGAGGTGCCGTTCCCCGATTCAACGGTGCCGATGGCGGCGAGCACGGTCCAGGGGAGGCCGGTGCAGGTGGCGGCGGCCTCTTGGTAGAGGGTGAGCATGGCCGCGGGGATGTTGTCGGTGGCCGTGGCGCTCGGTGCGCTGTCGCCGCCACCGAGCAGGGAGGCGATTCCGGCACCGGCCCCGGCGGCGAGGACGGCGACAAGGAGGACGATGCCGGCGGCACCGGTGGCGATCTTGGTGCCGAGTCCGGAGGAGGCGGTGGCGTCGAGGCCGATGGTCACGTGCCGATTGCGAGCCCGCCGAGCTGGGCGAGGCGAAGGCGCGGACCGCGGGCAGCGACGGGCAGCCAGACTTCGATGTCGGGGCTGAAGCCGGGTGCGGGGTGGGGTGATCGGGCGGCAGTGGCGACGGGAACATCCGGGCGGGCGAGGACCCGGCGGGCGTCGGCCTCACGACGTGGGCCGGGGAAGGTGAAGAGGACCCAGTTTGGGTGGCCGGCCTCGGCGGCCAGCCTGGCGTAGCCGTCGAGCTTGCCGGCCAAGCGGGCGAGGCGTTCGGTGCCGTTGTCGTGTTCGAGGAGGAACGGCAGGGTGGTATCGCATTCGGTCCAGACGCCGTAGCCGTCGGGCCGGACGACCTCGCCCCACTCTCGGGCGCAGCGCCGCTCGGACCACCACTCGTCGAGCGAGCGGCCGGGGTGGGTGCGGGCGGAACGGAGCAGGGCGGTGAAGAAGCCGTTGAGGCCGACGAGGTGGGCCAGTCGTTGGCTGGCGGCCAGGTCGTGGACGAGGCCCCGGCGCCAGTCGAGGTCGGCGACATCGATGCCCGCTTCGGCGGCGACGAGAGCGGCGCCGAGCGGGCCGAGGACCCAGTGGAAAGGGGCCGGGTTCCCGCCGGTACGGGGTCGGAAACGGTCGAGCACGTCGAGGACGTACAGCTCGCCGAGCCGCATGCGGGCTCGTCGTTCCCCGGTGAAGCCGACGTCGGCTACCTGTGCGGTCGTGAGGACGCGATGGTCCTCGAGGAGACGGCACAGGTGTCGGTCCCGTTCGGTGAGCCGACCGAGGACGGGCAGCAGCCGACGATCGAGATCCCGCCATCCCCGACGACCGACGATCGGACCTGACGGCGCAGTCGATGCGGTGCCTGACGGCGCTGTAAGTGCCTTGATGGCGCCTGACGGCGCTACCTCCGACGATGCGATGCGGACCGGCTCTTGGCCGGACATCTCCGACGCACTCATCACTTCTCACCCTTTAAGTCCGCTCGCGCCACGGAGCCCCCTGCGGTCCGCTGTCGTGGCGGTCCGACGCGGGGTGAGGGCTCCGATTCAGGACGGAAGCCCTCGTGGAGCCCGTTACGGAGCCCTTGGTGGAGCCCCTCACGGACATCGCTCCCGCCTCGGGGCCGAGGAGCGGAGGGGCGGGCGGGGGCGGGCAAGGTCCGCCCGGCCAGGGCCGGCCGGGCCAGGGCCGCGGGCTTGACCGGGCGGGTGTGGGCGGCCCGGTTGGCGTCTCGAACGGCCTGCGCTCGCCCCACTATGGCCGGTGGCGCGGGCCGAGTGCGGAGCGTGAAGGCAGGGGTCTCTTCGCCGTCGACGACCAGGCGGGCTGCGGCGGTGTAGGCGCCGAGGTGGGACAGGTCATGCTCGGAGACTTCGGGGGCGACATGCCGGCCGAGGGTGTGGGCGTCCTCGGGGGACATCGAAAACCACACCTTGGTCCGGGCGTTGGCCGACACCGCCTCGCGGAGCTCTCGGGGGAGCTGGCCGAGGTGTTGGTGGGCGAGGACCATCGAAAGCCGGTAGCCGCGTGCCTCGGCCAGCATCTCGTCGAAGGAGCGGGGCAGGTTGAGGAAGTTCTGGCACTCGTCAACGACGAGGGAGGCGTCGACTCGGGCGGCTTGGCCGAGCCGGGCACGGTGGGTGGCGGTCTGCCACACCTTCGCCACCACGAAGCTGCCGAGCAGCTTGGCCGTCTCCTCGCCCAAGATGCCTTTGGGGACCCGGACTAGGCAGATGCCGCCGTCGAGGACGTGGCCCATATCGAAACTGGAGTCGGGTCGACCGACCACGGAACGGACGAAATCGCGGAGCAGAAAGGCCCGGAGCTTGTTCATCACCGGGCCTATGACTTGCGCCCTGCTGGCCTCGCTCATGGCTTCGTAGGAGTCCCAGAACCCGCCGAGCCCGACGGTGTCGTCGGCGACCGCGGCAACTCGTGGGGCACGGAACTCGTCGTCGGCCAACAGTCTCGGTACGTCGGCCAGGCTGGTCGAGGTGCCCGTCGCGGCCCCGTAGCGGAGCAGGGTGAGGCAGGCGGAGCGGAGCACGTCGTCGGTCCGGGGTCCCCAGAAGGCAGCGAAGATGGACCGGAAGATCCCAACCAGGTTGTCGACGGTGAGGTCGGGGTCCGGTCCCGACAGGACGTTGAGCACCGGGGCGGCCGCGGGGTCTTCGGGGTCGATGAGCACGGTGCGCGCCGCGGCATCTTCGGGAAGCCGATCGCACAGGTCGTTGATCAGGTCGCCCTTGGGGTCAATCACGACGACGCCCCGGCCGGCGGAGACGTCACCGAGGACCAGGTTGGTGAGCAGCGTCGACTTGCCCGACCCGGTAGCCCCCATGACGTGGAGGTGGTAGCGGGCGTCGGGTACGGCGAGGGCGACGGGGCGGCGCCCGCCAGCTTGGGCGTCACCGAGCATCTTGGGCATGTCGAGTGCTCGGGCGCCCTCTGAGTACGACCCGGCGAGGCTCGACACGTTTGAGCGGGCGACGGCCGGCGGTGGGGCCACGGCGTTGGCCCCCGCTCGGGCCAGGCCGGGAACAGCGGCGTCGGTGGGCAGGTGCGCCAGTGCAGCCAGCTCGGCGACCGAGACCAGATTCCCCCGTCCGAGGCGCCGTCCGGCGAGGACCTGGGCGGGCCGGCGGAGCCGGTGGCGGTCGAGGCGGTTCCGTCCGGCGTAGAGAGCGAAGGCGGAGGCGACGGCGTGCGCCCGGCCTCGCAGACGGGCGGCGGCTTGGCCGTCGGTGGCGGTAGTGGCCACGGCGTAGCGGACCGAGATGGCCCAGCACGGTTGGGCGGCCTTGTCCAAGATGTCCGCCACGTCCGCTGAGCGCGACGGGTCGGTTGCTGGGGCCTGGGTGGCCGGTCCGGGAGTGGCCAGGTCGATCAGTCGCGCGACACGGGTGGCGGGTCGCCCGGAGCGCCGAGCGGCGGCGGCCTTGTGGAGTCGGGTGAGGCGGCGGCCGGTGACGGGGCGGGCGAGGATCTGGATGGCGCCGGACTCGCCTTCGTCGAGGCCGGCCAGGGCGCCGATGAGTGGTCGGAGCGGATCGACCTTGTGCTCGGTACGGAGCGGGTAGTGCTCCGGAAGCGCCAGAGCGAGCGTGCCGCCGGTCGCTACCCCGTCGCCCACGAGCGGGGGGACGGCAAGGAGAGTGTCGGTGCGCGCTCCGGGCCAGGCGGCTTCGACGGCTCGCTCGACCAGTCCGGACGGGATCTGTCCCGGCACCCAAATGGCGATGGTGAGCCCGCCATCTGACGCGGTGAGCTCGAAGCCAAGGTGGGGCTGACCACCTAGGAAGCGGCGCCAGGCCGGGCGGAGCAGAGCTACGAGATTGGTCCACAAGGTGGCTGCCCCCTGGGGATCGACGTCGGGCGGGGTCAGGACCCGCACCAGCCGAGCGCCTTCGCCCATCCGGCGGGCCTGGGTCCGACGGGCCACGGTTACGGCCACCAGGCCGGCCAACGCCACACCAGCAACGCCCGGGCCGAACGTCATGGCCAGGTGGGCGGCCACGTGCGCCATGTGATGCACGAGCCGGTCGGTGGTGGCCCCGGGGTGGGTCAGGTAGTGCCCCAACGGACCAGACGGCAGGGTGGGGGGCGGGACCGGTTGGGGGGCGGGAAGGGTGACGCCCGGCGTTGCCATGTCGTGTGCTCCTTATCTCTAAAGGTCGGGGGTGTCGTCGAGGGCTTGCTCGATGCCCGTCCGGCACACGTCGTCCTCTTCGGCGCTGGCCAGGGCGGTGAATGCCACCCGGTCGACGCCCGCCGCAAGGAGGCCCTGACCGCGCGCCGCGCCGAGGAGGTAGGCGCGTTCGCCGGCCGACAGGCCGAACGCTTCGGCCAGAGTGTCGATGGATTGGGGGGCTTGGCGGAGCAGGATCTGGGTGGCGGCGTTGGCGATCACTGCCTGCCCGAGGGGCGAGCCCAACAGATCGCCGGCGTCCTGGGTGACGACGGTGAGCCCGGCCCAGTGCTTGCGCGCCGACTTGGCCATGCGGAACAGGAACTCGGCCCCCGACGGCTCGGACATGAGGAGCCAGGCCTCGTCGACGGTCACCAGCCGGCGCTTCCGGTTCGCGGGGTCCGACACTCGCCGCCAGATGGCGTCGAGGGTGAGCAGAGTCCCGGCTGCTTTCAGCTCGCCGGGTAGGTCTCGTAGCGAGAAGACGATGAGGTGGCCGTCCGGGCGGGTGGTGGTCGGCCCGTCGAAAAGTCCCCGGTGGGTGCCCGTGGTGAATGGCGCGAGCCGGGTGGCCAACGTCCGAGCGGCGGAGTCGCCGTCGCTCTCCAAGGCGGCCGCGATGTCACGGAGCAGGGGTGCGGGACGGGCGTGGCTTCGGGGGTCGGCGGTGATCCCGACAGATTCGTAGGCGGCGACGATTCCCCGGTCAAGCGCTGCGGTCGATGCCGGGTCGGGTTTGCCGCCGAGCAGCACGGCGATGAGGGTGTGGACGAACAAGGCGCGCCGGGTGAGGGCGTCGGGTCCTGGTGCGAGGTCGAATGGGTTGACTCGGACACCGGGAGCGCCGAGATGGACGTACGCGCCGCCGACAGTCTCGGCCATTCGGCGGTACTCGTCTTCGGGGTCGACCACAGCGACCTCGATCCCTTGGTAGAGGGACCGCAGGGCTTCGAGCTTGGCCAGGTAGGACTTGCCCGCACCGGAGCGGGCGAGGATGACCGAATTGTGGTTGTCCTGGGCGAAGCGGTCCCACAGCACCAGCCCGGACCCGTTGGTAGCAGTGCCGTAGAGGACACCTTGTGCGGCGGATAGCTCGGCCGAGGCGAAGGGGAAGCTGGCGGCGAGGGCGTCGGTGTCGAAGGAGCGTCGCTGGCCGAGGGCGTCGACCCCGACGGGCAGGGTGGTGGTCCAGCCCTGCAGGGTGCGCCAGGTGGACGGTTGGGCGTCGAGGAGCATCGAGGCGCACACTGCCCGCACCCGTGCGCATTCGGCGGCGAGGGCCTTCTCGGTGCGGGCGTGGACGGTGAGGTAGAGCCCGACCCGGAACAGCTTCTGCTCGCCCCGGGCCAGCCCGGCGGCCAGCTCCCGGGCGTCCTCGGCGGCGACCTCGACGTCGGGGTCGCCCAGGCGACCTTTGGCGGCGTCGGCCCGGCGCCCGGATTCGAGGCGGGCCAGTTGGCGGCGGAGGCGGTCGGCGGCGATGTTGGCCGGGACCGGCTCAATGTGCAGTGCGACGTCGAGGCGGCTGGGGTGGGCGGTCAGCGGCTCGAGCCAGCCGTGGCCGACCTCGCGGGGGTAGCCGACGATGGCGAAGCTGGCGCACCAGCCGTCCCCTATGCGCACGGCTCGGGGGCCGACCTCGATGGCGTCGGGACCGAACGGCGACGGCGGCCGAGCGGCCGGCCGGGGAATGCGGGAGAGCAGACCGGTCACTGGCTTCCTCGTTTCGTGTCTCGATGCGCGGCGCGGTTCGGTTGGCGGCGAGCGGGCTGGGCGAAGGTGATGGGCTCCTCGGTGTCGTAGCCAGCAGCGCCGGCCAGGCTGGGAAGTCGGGTGGTGCCGGCGGGGTCGAGGGCGCGGGCCAGGCACTCCGCTGTCTCGGGGCCGTCGAGGACGTTGAGGGTGACGCCCGCGGCGCCGAGGGCGGCGCCGGCTTCGGCGGCCCGCCGATGGAGATGCCCCGCCGCGTCGTCACCGCCGCGCTGGCGTAGCACGACCAGCACCTCACGTCGGAGGAGGTCCCGCCGGTCGGCCAGCTCTACCAGGAACCGGGCGTGGCCGCGGGCGGCTACCTCCAGGGCGGGGTGCGGCAGGCCTGGTGCCGAGTCGAGCAACGCGTCGATGGCTGGGGTGAGGTCGACCGGCTCGGCCCGCACGAGGACCTCGACGGGCTCGGCGAGGGAGTTCAGGAACCGGGCGAACCCGGCAACGAGCGCTTCTTGTTCGGTCGGGGTCCGCAGGGCGAAGGTGACCGCGCTGGCCCGGCAAACCACCGCGAGCCCATCGCCGCCCAGGTCGACGATCCCGTCGGACCGGATGCCGGCGATCGGAAGGCGCAGCGGCGCTGGCAGCGGGCCGGACGTACCGGCCGAGACGGCGTCGCTGACGAAGGTCGGAGCCGGTGCTATCCCGTCGGGGGCCGGCACCAGCCGGTGCGGGCTGCGGTGGTGCCGCCATGCCGCGGTCACCCACCGATCGGCGGCGACACCCTCGAACCGTCCGAGGGCGACCATCGCCGCCACCGCGGCAACGGGCACTGCCGCTGCGCCGAAGGCGGGGACAGGCACCACGTGTCGGGTCGCGGTGAATGCGGCCCACAGAGCCACCGCGGTGATACTCAGGATGGCGAGCTGGCGGGCGGTCAGGCCGGCCAGCAGCTTGTCGGGGCGCTCGACGTCGGCAGGGATGCGTACCCGGGTCCGGTCCCGTGTCCGCTCGGCGGGGCTCATAGTCCGACTCCCGCAGCGAGGGCCTTGGCGCCTTTGTAGATGATCACGTCGCGCGCCACTCGGCCGAGGCCGCCGTGACCGCGTGACCCGGAGAACACGACCCGGCTGACCCAGCCGGGGATCTTGACCAGGACCCAGCACAGGCAGGCCGAGACCAGGAGGTCGACGAGACCGCCGGTCGAGGCGATCCCCAGGTTGGCCGGTCCGCCCGAGGCGAGGAACACCCGTAGGGCGGTGACCAAGACCAGCGATTGGGCGACCTGGACGGCCAGGGTGCCGGCGAACGCCCGCCACCACAGCCGGGCCAGGCCCTCGGTCTGGGGCAGGGCGTGGCAGACCAGGCAGATCGGGGCTGCCACGACGAGCAGGATGACGAGGGCCAGGCGGACGATGAAGGTGGCGAGCAGGATGATGGCGAGCACGGCGACCACGCCGCCCAGCAGGACGACGAAGATGCCGCCATCAGCTAACGAGCCGAGGACGAGTTGGCGGAGCACGACCGCGGCCTGGGAGGGGTCAACGCCCTGGCCGAGGACCGCTTGGGAGAGCGAATCGGCCGTCGAGATGGCTAGGCCGGCGAGGCTGAGGCTGGCGTTCACCGCCACCGCGGCGACGACGATGCGGGGCAGGACGTCCTTCATGGCCGTGCGGGTCTGGATGGTCTCGTGGCCCATGACGATCGCCCCGCCCACCAGTACGAAGAGGACCAGGAAGGCGTCGGCGATGCCCTCGGTCATTCGCCACAACTCGCCGACGCGACTCTGGGCGGTGACGTTCGGAGTTGCCAGCAGGGTGTGGCCGAGCAGGGTGAGGATCGGGTCGAGGGCGGAGGTGACAAGGTCGCGGAACCAGCTGTCGATGGCAGCCTCGATGTGCCCGGTGATGTCGAACAGTCCCGGCGAAGGTTGGCTACCACCGCTCACCGCACCGCCGCTACCGGCGTCTGGGGTGCTCGGTGCGGTGGTGTTGCCGGGACCGACCTGGATGCCCGGCGGCCCCTCGCCCGAGGACTGCGAACTCGATCCGGACCCGGTCGGAGTAGTCGTTGGGGCTGTGCTGGCCGATCCCGAGGCGTGGGCGGCGGTCAACTCGACCTCCATGACGTTCATCGCGGGCCGCTGGAGAGCGTGGGCTTCGGCACCGTAAGCCTTGGATGTGTGGGCGCTGCCGCCAAGAGCGAGTACGGCGACCAACCCTCCGATCGCGACGAGCAGCTTCGGGTGCCGGGGTCGCCAGGTGGGGAGTCGGGTCGTCATCCGCCGACCAGCGAGGCGAGGATGGAGACCAGCAGCGGGGCCAGGATGGCTAGCGCGTAGCCGACGGCCGCTGACTTGAGGGCAATCTTGGCCTTCTCGACCTGGCCGGGGTCGCCGCCTGCGGTCAGGTAGCGCAGCCCGCCGATGGTCAGGAACAAGGTGGCGACCCCGGCCAGGATGCCGACGATCCAGTTGGTCAGGTTGCTGATCACCCCGTTGAGCGTCGGGGTGCCGCCGGCCGCGAACGCCGGGGGTGCGGCTGCCACCAGCAGGCCGAGGGTGATCAGGGCGGCGAGTGCCAGCCATCGCACCAGGGCCGGGTGCCGTCGCACCGGCCTCCGCGAAAGGCGTCGGCTGATCCGATGGCGGCGGGGCGGATTGGGTCGGGTGGGGTTCGTGGGGGTGGGATGTGTCGTGGCGGCCTCCTCGGGTCTGTCCCGGTTCGGCGCCCGGGACGTGGTGCGGGGCCGGCCCGGTCGGTCCGATCGGGCCGGGTTGGGCACTCTCACCTCCTCGGTGGTGGTGTCGAGCGGCGCTTGTCCGGTCGCCGGTCCATTGACCGGCCGTGCCGGGGACGACCCCCACTAGAAGAACAAGGGGGTTCGTCCCTTTTTTCGACAAACTCATCCGGCGGATAGTCGTCAGAGGTGAGCCATTCAGCGAGGGCTGATTCAGCTCGACGACGACGTTGGTGGCAGGTCTTGTAGCCGAGCCCCAGTGCGTTGGCGGCGTCGGCCAGGTCGACGTCGCCGATGCGGGTGGCGCCGATCAGCTCGGCGTCCGCGGCGCTGAGCACTCCGGCCCGCACCGCTTTAGCGAGGACCAGGTCGGGGTGCCCCCACGGGCGGGGCGGGGCAGCGGAGACCGGTTCGTTACCTGGCCGGGCACGTTCGGCCAGCTCGGCCCGCAGGAGCCGATTGGCGCCGATGCGGGCCAGCCAGCACAGCCGCGACGCGAGCCGAGCCCGGCCCGGCTTGCAGTTGGCGACCGCGGCCAGGAAGGCCGTCAGGGTCTCGGCCTCGATGTCGGCCGCCTTGCCGGGGCAGGCCTGGACGAGGGGCCAGGCAGCGCGACGCAGGCCGGGTAGGAGCACCCCGGCTAGGCCCACCGTCCACGCACCGCCCTGGGCGCGGGAGCGGGCGACGAGCTCGTTGACCGCCGCGTCGCGCACGTCGAAGGGCGTGGAGGGATGTAGGAGCCTCGCCTTCAGTTCCCCGAGCGGAATCACGCGGTCCGGCAGGCCGGCGACTGTGGCACCGTCGAGGGCTAAGGGGTTGGGACCGGCCACCAGAAGATCGAATGTCTTCTCCAGGGTGTCGAACGGCGAGTCAGTGAGGATGCGGCGGGCGGCCATGGGCAGCTCCTTTCACTAAGGAGCCGCCATCGCGCCACGCGGGGTACCCCGCTTTTGCCCCGAATCGACCCCACTCGCCGCAACCCCGCGAGTACCCCGAATGTGGGGTACTCGCGGGGTACTCGGAATGGCCCTACGCGTTGAGGCAGGTCAAAGGGGTGGGGTATCGACTACCCCGAAATGGGGTAGTCGGCCGGGTCGCCGACGCCAAGACGCCCGGAAGAAATTTGTTCGACGACCCCTTGCAGCGAGGGTGGGTCGCCGTCGGGGGGCCGCTACCCCGATGTGGGGTAGTCCGTACCCCGCGGGGCGCGAGGCCGAGGGGTACGGACTCCTGGGGCCGGGCTATCGGGATTCGACGATCCGGTAGCGACGAGGAGAAGCGGTCACGAGCTGTGCCTCGCCACCGGCTTCCAAGCGGGCCAGGGCATTGGACACCGCCCCCTGGGAGCGGCCGAGGGCCTTGCCGATTTGGGTTGGCCCGAGGTCCTCACCGGGCCGCGCGGCCAGGTACTCGCGCACCAGGGCGCCCAACGCGCCGCGGCCGAGCCGGTCTGCCGAGCGGACAGTCCCGGCTTTGTCGGGGGTGGGCGCCGTGGTGCTCCACCGGTCCGCCAGCCGCCGGCCACCTTCGCGCCCACCGGGATCTCGGCGGGCCGTGCCCGCCACTTCGAGGGTGGCGAGGTGCTTGGCCGCGGTCGACTGGCCGATCCCGAGAATCTCGGCCAGTTCCGCCGAAGTGGCCCCACGATGAGCGGCGAGAACCTCGACGACCTGTTCGGGTGAGACCTTCTGTGTGGTTGCCATGGTGGCTCCTTTCAAGTTCGAGTTGCTTCCGTCTTGGAGGAGCTACCTCGCTCTCCGGATCGATCTCAAGGCCATGAGCCGATCTCTTTCGACGTGCCCTCGAAGTTGAATGGGCCGGTCCTGACCGCGGGAGTTTGTAGAAAATGAGGCCCGGACCCCTTGTTCTTTAGGTGACGCTTGTTCGGTCGTGGGCCGCCCATGACCACACCCACCACCCCCCGCTGTGCCGCCCGTCCCGCCGTGCCGCTCGCTATCTGGCCCGTGGCCCAGACCTCTGCCCAATACCAGCGTGCGGGCCGTTACCTGCCCGAGTGCGCCCAGCACCCGGCCAAGATGCTCCCCGAGCTCGCCCGGCGCATCGTCACCGAGTATTCGACCCCCGGTCAGGTCGTCGTCGACGTCATGGCCGGCATCGGGACGACCGTCGTCGAGGCCGCTGCGCTCGGCCGGCGCGCCATCGGCGTCGAGGTCGAACCACGCTGGGCCGAGGTCGCCGAAGCCAACATCGACCATGTCCTCGACCCGGACCTCGCCGCCCTGGCAGAGATCCGTGTCGGTGACGCCCGCAAGCTCGGCGGCGTCCTCGGCGACCTGGCCGGAACCGTCGACCTGGTCTGCACCTCACCGCCGTACGCGTGCGACGTCGGCAACATGGACAAGGCCAACTGGGGAGCCGGCAGCGACCTTTGTCCGTCGGTCAAGCGGAACTACTCGACCGACAAGTCCAACCTTGGCCACGCCCGCGGCGCCGCCTACCAGGAAGCCATGGCCGACATCTACGCCGGCTGCTTCGCCCTGCTCCGACCCGGCGGGGTGCTCGTCACGGTAACCAAGCACACTCGGCGCCACGGACGGACCCTCGATCTGGCCGGACTCACCAGCGTCCTTGCCCGCCGAGCCGGTTTCACCTACCTCGCCCACGTCATCGCCCTCCACGCGGCGATCCGCGACGGGGACCTCGTGGCCCGGCCGTCGTTCTGGCAGACCACCCAAGTCCGAAAGTCACGCGCCCGGGGCGAACCCACCCATCTCACGGTGCATGAGGACTGCTTGGCCTTTCGTCGACCGGAGGTACCCGATGCCCATTGAGCTCCCCCTGTCGGTGTGGCCCACTGCTCAGCGCACCGCCCGCGCCCAGCGGGCCGGCCGGTACCTCGAGGTGTCAGGTGTCCACCCAGCAAAGATGCTCCCCGCCATCGCGGCACGGGCCGTCGCCACCTACACCCAACCCGGCGATATCTGCGTAGACCCGATGTCCGGCGTGGGCACGACGCTCGTCGAAGCGGTTCACCAAGGACGCGACGCCATCGGTATCGAGTACGAATCCCGATGGGCCGAACTCGCCGAAGCCAACCTCGCCCTTGCTCGCACCCAAGGCGCCAGTGGGCACGGCGAAGTGATCTGCGGGGATGGGCGATCCCTCGCCAGTCTGGTCGACCCGGCCGTCCGGGGGCTCGTCGCTCTGGTCCTCACCTCCCCGCCCTACGGTCCGTCGTTACACGGTCGGGTCACCGCCACCCCCGGCCAAGGCGTCCGCAAAGAGCACGACCGGTACTCGACCGATCCGGCGAACCTCGCCCACGTCGGGCTCGCCGGTCTGCTCGACGCCATGCGCACCGTGATGCGAGGAGCGGCCCAACTGTTGCGACCTGACGGGATCGTCGCCATGACCGTGCGCCCCTGGTGGCGCGACGGGCAACTCATCGATCTCCCCGGCGCCCTCGTGAGCGTCGGCGAAGAAGCGGGTCTCGTCCTCTACGAGCGCAACGTCGCCCTTCTCGCCGCTCTGCGAGACGACCACCTCGTGCCACGGTCGTCATTCTTCGCCCTCGAACAGGTCCGTAAGGCTCGCCATCGCGGCATCGCTCGATCGGTGACCGCCCACGAGGACTTGTTGACCTTCCGGCTGGCCTCTTCCGCCACCCGAGGACGAGGGTGAGCGATCCAGATTCCGACGGCTCAAGCGACGCCCGTTCAGAGGGCGCGGCGGCACGAGCGGGCATTCGGCTCCTGCCGGTCATCTACGTCGAGATGTCGCCGGAAAAGGAGGGGCAGGCCGTCGCCGCTGTCGCCGGGCTCCTCGGCGTACTCGCCGAAGGCCAGCGGGAGATGGCCTTGACACCAGCGGGCTCGTGGAGGTCTGGTCTGGACCAACCGAATCCGCGACCGGGTGAAGGAGGTGACAATGGCATCGAGGAAGACCACGTCCCGGCCGGCCCCCGACCTCACCGCGGGCGGGACGACCCGCGTCGCGCTCTACCTCCGGATCTCCACTGACGAGGACCACCAGCCGTTTTCACTCGGCGCCCAGGAGACCCGCCTCGCCGCCTTCGTCACAAGCCAACCGGGCTGGGAACAGGTCAAGTCCTACACCGACCAGTTCTCCGGCGCCTACGCCGAACGACCCGCTCTCCAACAAGCGCTACGCGACGCACGCCTCGGCCTCTACGACACCCTGCTCGTCTATAGGGTCGACCGCTTCGCCCGGTCGCTCAAGGTGCTCGTCGGACTCCTCGAAGAACTGGACACGATCGGGGTGGCCTTCCGCTCGGCCACCGAACCGATCGACACCTCCACGGCGACCGGGCGAATGCTCATCCAACTCCTCGGGGTCTTCGCCGAGTTCGAACGGGCCACGATCATCGACCGCGTCGTCGCCGGCATGGAACGAAAGGCGGCCAGAGGCGGATGGCCCGGCGGTTCCATCCCCTACGGGCTGCGACTCGACGACGACCACCACCTCGCCATCCGACCGTCTGAGTTCCCGATAGTCGAACGGATCTTCACCCGCTACGGCACCGAACGAGCCGGTGCGGCCACCATCGCCAACGAACTGAATGACGACGGTCATCGCACCCGCACCGGACGACGATGGAGTGCCAAGGTCGTCCTCGGCATCCTTCGTAACCGGGGCTACCTCGGCGAGGTCTCCTTCCGCGACGTTGTCCACCAAGCCGATCTGCCGCTGCTCGACCGGGTCCTCTTCGAGAAGGCCCAATCGCTGTTGGCCGAGCGCGGCGAGGGATACGACCGACGCTTCGCCGACGCCCACCCCGAGTACCTACTGACCGGGCTCATCACTTGCTCGCGTTGTCAACGCCACTACGTCGGGGTGGCGGCCCACGGCAAGCGGCACCGCTATCGCTACTACGTTTGTTGGACGACTCAGCGCTACGGGAAGGCGGCCTGCGGAGCAGAACGCCTCCGAGCAGACGCCCTCGAAGAAGCGGTCCTTGACGCGCTCGTCGATCTCTACAGCGATCCAGAATTCATTACCCGTGCGCTGCAGGCACACCAGGACGCCGCGACGCTCACGGTGCGCCAACGCCACGACGAGCTGACGGCAACCGACGCTGAGCTGGCCAAGACCGAGGCCGCCGTCGAGCGATACATGCACGCCTTTGAGGCCGGCACCCTCACCGCCGACATCTTCGCGGAACGTGTCCGCGAACTCGGCACCAAGGCCAAGCTGTTGCGCGCCCGACAGGCAGAACTCGCCGAGGTAGCAGCCGACGCGTCTGCGCCGCTGCCCAGTCTCGACGAGGTCGAGACCCTGCGTGATCAACTTCAGGCGGTCGCTCTCAGCGGTCCAGGGGCGGTGAGAAAGGCCGTCGCGCAAGCGTTCGTGCATAGCCTCACGGTGGAAGCACGCGACAAGATCCTGCCGAAATTCGAGATTCGGCGCGGCCTGGTGATCGGGGACACCGGTGAACATGACGGAAACCCCTCCCAAGGGAGGGGTGTTCGCGCCATGACACCTACGGTGGGCGCTGGGGGACTCGAACCCTCGACCTCAGCCGTGTGAATCCGATTCAGGCGGTTATAGGGCACGGCGGCAGACGACCGACAACGCTTTGACTAGGAACAATGCTGTCAATGGAAGATCGCCCACGACCGCTAAATGTGCAGTTTGTAGGGCAAGTTGTAGGGCAAGCCGACCCCCCTAGAACGTCTAGTCTCGTTAGACTTGTTCAGTCTACCGTTGTTAGACTATCCTTGTGAAGCGCAAAGACCTCATCAAAATAATCGGGTCGACGGCGAAGAAGCAGGGCTTGAGGTTCGAACTGGTCCGAGAAGGAGGACAGCACACGCTCTATAGCCTGAACGGTCAGAACGTCGTGATTCCTAGGCATCGGGAGATCAACGAGATAACGGCCAAGGCAATCATGAAGGACCTCGAAGGTCAGGTCGGAAAGGACTGGTGGCTATGAGAACTCCACGCAAGCTCTACACGGGCAGAGCCATCCGCGCCGACGGTTGGTGGGCAATCAGCATTGCCGGGTTCCCTGGCGCCCATACTCAGGCCCGGCGATTGGACAAGGCCGAGAGCTCCGCCCGGGACATGCTGTCCCTCCTCCTCGACAAGGCTCCGGATTCGTTCGACGTGGAAATCGTGCCGGATCTTACGGATCCCGAACGTTTGGCCCTCGAGGGCATCGATGAGGCAAAGGCGAACTACGAACTGGCCAAGGTACAGATCACACGACGCCAACGGGAAGCAGCGGCCCTTCTTGTGAAGGGCGAAGGACTCACCATCAGAGATGCCGGGGCGATCATGGGGATCTCGTATCAGCGGATCGCGCAGCTGACCGCTGCCACGAAGGAGCAATAGCGGGAGATCTGGTTCGGTCGCACAAGGCCGAGGCCGTAAGCGGGCAAGAATGTCGCTGGTGCTCTTTACGACCAGTCGAGGTCGTCGGTGAGTTGCTGAGTGGAGATGTCACGGTGGGGCCTCGCCATGGAGGAGCCGATCGAGGCGTGGCACCGACACGACCCACCTGGCGCCGATCTGCACAGCTGGCGGGAATCGACCGGTTCGGGCGAGACGGTACAACGTGTCCGGGTGCAGGCCCAGCCGCTCGGCCGCTTGCCGGATCGAGATGAGGTCGGGCGCCAGCATCTCTGACATTGGGCCGGCGCTCATGGCAAGCCCTCCACCGCCGCCCGGTTGTGAGAGCGCCTCATGACCGACGCCCGACACCTAGCTAGCAACCTTGCTGAATTGTTCACATATAGAAAACGGTCGGTGAATTGGCCGGTCCGGCGGGAGAAATTTCCAAACCGAAGGAAAAGACGGACCAATCGGTCGTCAGCTGCATCGGATCCAAATGCGCTTAGCCCGTCATTCGCGGCAGAGCGCGTCGCCGGTGCGGAACTCCCAAACCACAGAAGTCCCTCAGTCGCCCCGTCGCGGTGACGACGCTCGGACAGGCGGAGCAGGTACGTCGTCGTAGTCGTCAGAAGGGCGAAATGGATTTTTGATATCCACTCCCCCGTCTTGAGAGCATTCCTAAGCCGATATCAAAACGCATATCAAGTCCTGGTCAGCGGGTTTTTACGGGCGACGAATGAGTGCGATCGACGCGGGGGCGTTCGGTGTCCATGTGCACACGATTATCCAAAAGGAGCGGAACCTCTCCTTTTGGATACCCATTCCGAAAACCATTCCAACTGCAGGTCAGCGGGTTGTCGACGGTCGACGAGTGGCTGACAGCGACACGCGCACGGCCCCACCGTTCACGATACGCGCTCCCCCTTTTAAATCATTCCAATCGCAGGTCAACCGAGCGATGGACGAATTCGGTCCCCCGGGACGGCGATGGACGGCGGTCGATAATCCAAGATTCTTACCGCCGCGGAGCCCGTTGCACCGACCGTTTCCCTATGACGGACAATTTCGCGATCCCGGGAGGATGAGGGAACGGTGCCATGGGTCATCGAGGCGGCGGCGGTCACCGCGACGCCGGGTATCGCCGCGACTGTGCCCCGGTTCAGCTGGGTCGTCGCTCCCACGTCTGTCGCATCGGCGGCCGCCGGCTTCGGGACCCGGAGTGGTGGTCCGTGACTCCCGGTGGGCGCCAGAGAGGCGAGGGTGTCAACCGTACCTGGGTGGCCGGGCGGCACCTCCGCGTCGAGGCGACGCTGAGCGCGGACGAAGCCGACCAGCTGGCGAGCCGGGCGAGGGCGGCGGGCGTGTCACGGGCGCGTTACCTCATCGACGCGGCGCTCGACCGGCCCGACACGATCTCCGAGCGTCGGGCGTGGGCGAAAGAAGTGGAACGGGCCGAACGGGTGATGCGGACCGTGGCCACCAACGTGAACCAGCTGGCGAGGCTCGCCCGGTCGACCGGCCGTATCCCCGAGGGAACCGGCGAGACGCTGACCGCGGTCCGCGAGGCCAGCGCCGCTCTGATGGCCATGGCCCGGGCGGCCGGGTACCGACCGGAGGATTCGCCATGATCGTAAAGATCACCAGGGGTCGCTCGGTACCACGCCTCGTGAGCTACCTCTTCGGGCCGGGAAAGGCGAACGAGCATTATGACCAACGCGTCATCGCTCTGGCAGCCTCGCTCGAAGAAACGCCAATCGGAGAGCTCTTGTCAAGGGAGCAGGTGCGGGATCTCAGCCGTGGAATCGACGCCATCCGGATCGCCCACCGGATACCGGCCGGTCCTCCCGCACCGCTCCGGGCGAAGGCGTTGGCCGGCGGTCCGGAACTGCCCGGTCTGGGCGTTGGTGAGCTGGAGAAGGAACCCAAGGTCCCCGCAGGCCACGTCTGGCATCTCTCGCTCACCAATCCCGCCGGAGACCGGGTGCTGGAGGATTTCGAATGGCGGTGGATCGCCGAAGGCGCCATGGAGGCCATGGGCTTCACCGAGGCGTCGGGCAAGGCGCCGGTGCGCTGGGTGGCGGTCCGCCACGGGCTTTCCCCCAACGGCAACGACCACCTCCACATTGCGGTGACCCTGGTGCGAGACGACGGCACCAGGGCGTCGGTGTTCCGTGACTACAAGACCATGTCGGCCTACGCCGCCACCGTGGAACGAGAGCACTGGTTGAGCGTCGTCGACGGCAGGAGGACCGCGGGATTGCCAGGGGTGTCGAGAGGAGAAATGGAGAAGGCCAACCGGGAAGGGCGAGCCGAGCCGGTGCGCACCCGGTGGGCCCGGATCGTTCGTGAGGCTGCCGTCAACACCAGGGACGAGGCGGAGTTCGTGCGCCGGCTGCGCCAAACGGGCCTCACAGTGCGACCTCGCTTCGCTGATGGCGGTCGCGACGCCGTGGTCGGCTTCTCGGTGGGGGTGAAGGACAAGTCCGACAAGACCATCCTCTATGGCGGGGGGTCGCTGGCCCCGGATCTCTCCCTCCCCCGTCTGCGCGAGTTCTGGGAGTCGTCCCCCAGGTCGACCCAGGCGGCGGTTATGGCGTGGCGAGGAGCAAAGCGGGAGGGTGGTCGAGAGACGCTGCGCCTGCCGTCGGTCGAGTCGACCAGGCAAGCCGCCGCGCTCATCGACCAGGCCTACAAGACCCTCCGAGACATGCCGCCCGACGACCACGAACAGTGGGCCTCGGTGGCCCGAGAAGTCGCCGGGGTCTACGCGGCGTGGTCACGCCGGGTGGAGGGAAAGATTCCGGGTCCTCTGGCCCGGGCGGCCGATGCCCTGGCCCGCACGGCCCAGGTGGCTCCAAATACCCCCTCCCCGGTGCGTTCGCCCAAACGCGGGTACCGCAGTGCCGCCATGGTGGCGGCTCAGGGCACCAATCACGAGGAGAGCGGGCCCGGCTGGACCCAGCTGCTCGCTCAATTGAACAGGACCCTCCGGCTGCTGGCCAGGGTCCACGAGGTCCGGGGAGAGCTGCGTCAGGCCGACCAGTTGTGGGCCATCGAAGGTGACCTCGAAGCACTGTGCAAACGAGGCGGGGCCCGGCCCAGAGGAGACCGCCAGAGAGGCTCTCGGGGGCCCGGATCGGCTCGAGGGGCGGCCAGGGCAGCGGAGTACGAAGACGAGGAAGCTCAGGCCCGTCGCCGGCAGATGCCCGGCCCCGATAGGGGCATGGGCCGGTAGGGCTGCTCTGAGGTCAGGCGCGGAGGGCTCGCCGGCGCGCCACAGCCTTTGCGGGTCGGTGCTCGGAGACTGCTGCGCACATGGCGGTCGACCTTCCCCGCCAGCAGCGCAGCGACCCATCCCCAGATGGGAGGACCGCCCAAGCGGTCATTTGTCGAGGGTTCCGAACCCACGACCAAGATGGTTGACCGGGAGACTTCCCGGGAAAACCACTATCTTGCTGAGCTCCACAAGCACTCGGCCACCTCCTCGCTCCTAAGAGCTAGGACCGGTGGGGCCGAGGTGTCAAGCATCACCCGAAACTGTGTCCAGAATCACCCGAAGCGGAATTGTCCAGGATCACCCGAACCAGCACAAGCTGGCCGCCGGAGCTCCGCCTGACTGGCGCTCGCCACTCCGACCCCGGGGCCATCGCCGCGGCCAGGCAGGCAATGGCGCGTTCCTCGATGTACTCAGGGCCAGGGACACTTCCGGTTTTCCTCCCTCACTTGAGGTAGCATAACCGGAAGAGCAACCCGAGGAGGGCCGATCATGAACACGGAGCCGAGCAAGCGACGGGCGACGGTCTACAGCGAGCCAATCGAGGTGGTCGCCGAACTGCGAAAGCTCGGCGTGACCCGCGAGATCCTGGAGACGGCACTCAAACAGGGGGAGGCCCAGCGCCGCCTGGGCTCCAACTTGGATCCTAAACCGTCGCCCGCTTACAACGCCTGGGCGCGAACCGTGCGCGTGCTTCGAGAGGGAGTATTAGACCTCGGGACCGGTTGGCACCCCGAGGAACCCAGTGGCATTCCCATGATCGTGAACGCCGACGAGACGGTGGCCCTCGCTGTGTCGTCCGGCGACGAGAACACAGGTCGGCCGGAGACGGGCACGGACCCGGCGACCAGGAACGCAAAAGGCGAGGCGACGGCGATCGTGGTGGCTCACAACGTCCAGGAGAGTCTCGACATACCGGCACCAACGACGTGGGTACTTCTCTACGACAGCGCCCTTGATGGCTTGTTCGCAGAACTCTCTTGCCCGGAGTCCTTGGCCGCGAATGGGTACATTGACTCGTGGAGTGAGCGCATCGTCCTGGGCCAGATCGATCTGGGAGAAGCTGAGAAGCGATCAGATGCTCCAGTCGAGCCACCTGCAGATGCCCCCGACGTGCAGGTAGTGCGCCGCACGTCCTGACAACGGTGTTCTCCTCAATTTTCAATCCGGACAGGCTGACTCTGGCACGCCAACGGCGCGGCATGACAAAGGTCGACTTGGCTGCCGCGGTCGGAGTAACGCCCCGATCGATTTCCTCGTACGAAAACGGGCAATCCGAGCCATCCCACACAACCCTGGAGTCGCTGTCTACCGCGCTCGCGTTTCCAGATGCGTTCTTTTTCGCTCCGTCGCCCGGTCACGTTCGACCTGACGGTGCAAGCTTCCGTTCATTGAGCAGGATGACCGCGGCGCAACGGGACGCCGCGCTATCTGCCGGCCGTCTTTGCATCGATCTCGATCGGTGGCTGACCGAACGTTTCGAGCTCCCACGCAACGAGGTGCCCGATATTGATCCGACGATCACGGACCCAGAAGCAGCCGCTTTAGTAACACGATCTCACTGGAGACTTGGCGCGGCACCTATCCCCAACATGATTCATCTGCTAGAAGCACACGGTATCCGGGTCTTTTCACTGGCTGAGGAATGTCACGAGGTCGACGCATTCTCATTTTGGAGCGGCGAAGTTCCGTTTGTGTGCCTAAACACCATGAAAACTGCCGAGCACAGCGTGTTCGATGCCGCACATGAACTAGGCCACCTCATTCTTCACCGAGGACACGGCACGCCGCGCGGTCGTCAGGAGGAGCAGGAAGCCAACGCGTTTGCCGCCTCGTTCCTCATGCCCCGATCAGACGTGTTGGCGGCCGCTCCCAGGTTCCCAGGCATCGCGGACATCAGCCAGGCAAAGATCAGGTGGCGTGTGTCAGCGGCCGCGCTGAGTTATCGAATGCACAAGCTCGGAATGCTCACCGATTGGCATTACCGAGAATTGTGCATCGAGTTGGGTCGAATACGCCGTCGCAATCGCGAGCCAAACCCGATCCAGCGCGAGCGTTCGCAGCTCTTACAAAAGGCATTCTCAGGTCTTCGCGCAGAAGGGGTTAAGCGGGGAGACGTGGCGGCGGCCCTTTATCTTCACCAGCCCGATCTGGACGCACTCGTGTTTGGCCTGGTGATGTCCTCTCTCGATGGAGGCGGCAAAAAAACGGCTACGAAGGAGCCCGTGGTCCTGCGGCTCATTTAGCCGTCTTGGCCGATCAATACCGTTCCACCGTTGTTCATAGTTCCTCGGGCGACAGCTAAACCTGACCCCGGGGCAATACGGCGTCGATGAGCCCCTTTCCTAAGCCCATCGACTACGAGGCTCGGAATCACCGGTTTCGTCGTCGATCTCGCCGGTCCGGCCCAAAAAGGACCAGAGCTGGGGGGGGGTCACGACCTGGTGCAGGGAGTGCTTGGTGCCGCTCTCTCTTCCCGCCAGCCCCTCGCCCTCGCACTCCCCCTCGAGGCGACCTCCCTTCTCGGCCAGGCACGCTACGCCGATCTCGCCCAAGGCCACTTGGTCCACGAACTGAGCCCATTCGCCCTTGGAGCTGGGGATTAGTGCCATACGAGCAGTCGTTTGACTGTCTGCTACTCATACAAGGTATCCGAGGTTGTTCGTTGTAGACACCGCCAGGGCACCGGCGACTAGCCTCGGTTTGGAGAACAAATGGGCAGGTCAGCCTGGAAATGGGCACATAAGAATATCGCCAGTGGGCAAGATTTTTGACACAAACCATCCCTGATTGGGCATAATAGAGATTGCCCCCTCGAATGAGTCGGAGGGGAAGCCGCAAGTCCCGGAGGTCCAGTTCGAGGGTGCCCAACACGGGTGCCGCCTAGGACGGGAACCGGGGCTTACGCATTTCTAGGGCGGATTTAGGCCCCCCCAAGGTACAGGGGCTCCTTCACCACCCCTCCCTCCCGCAGCTCGTCGAACCACTTCGGATCGCTGCCGTCGAGGTACGTCGACGCTGCGCCACAGAGAGCATCGGCGAGCCAAAGGCGGCGGTCGGCCTTGGTGCCCCAGCTATAGGTGAGAATCCCGGAGGGCCGACCGCTGAGAGCAGCTACGAGGGTCGCCTGGTCGGTCTGGTCTTGGCGCTGGGTCCGACCTTCGATGATTAGCTCGTCCACTCCTTCGTTGATAAGTACCGGGATCAAGGCGGTCAGCACGGCCGCTCGGGCCCGCTCCTGGCCACTGCGGGCCGTGGGGTGGTGGACGGCAACGTGGCCGCAAATACCGTTGGCGATGATGCATTCGATCATGCGCTCGCGTGCCTCACGGCCCTCCTTGGCCCAGTGGAACGGGTTCCGCCGGCGGGGCGTCGCAATCACCTTGCCGATCGCGACGTGGAGGTTCGAGTCGTCCTCGAGGAGGACGGCGGACGCGACCAGGTAAGCGTCTTGGCGTTCCACCCTACGGATGGCCTCGTCCAAGGTGGCCTTCATGAGGCCCCACCCGGGGCGAGCCGTGACGATCGACTCAGCTTGCCCACCGGGCCCATGGGGGCCAGGAGGGTGTAGCGATGCTCTGCTGTGTAGCCGACGGGCGACAGGGGAGCTTTCTTGAACGTTTTGTCGATGGAAAGCAGGCCATGCCTGTGAAGGCCCCTGACTCCTCGGGCCACGGAGTCCGCCGAGAGTCCGTACCAGGTCGGGGCGACCTCGAAGGGGAGGCGGAAGTGGTCGCCGTTGCCCCGGGCAATCAGAAGCACCGCCAACTCGGGAAGGGTCAGTACTTGGTACCAACGCCCACCCTCGTCCGGCCCCTGGCGCCATAGGGCCAAGGGGATGCGGAGGTAACTCTCACCCGACGCGCCCGGGGCGGTGTAAGGGAGTCCCGAACCGTCCTCGCACAGGAGTGTGACATCGGCCATGCGCTTGTAGCGACCCCGCTGGACTAGAAGATGGCGCACAAGGCGGAGCCACGCCTTTGAAATGGTCGACGTGGCGGTCTTGGAGGTCGGCAGCGCGATCCCGAGGGCTCGGGCCCACACGGCGGCCGGTAAATGGACATTCCAAGGCTCACCGGATGCACGAGCCAGGAGTAGGAGGTAGAGCCGGAGGCCGGTCAGGTCGCCCGCCGCCACGAGTGTGGCAAGCGGCCCGGGGACGATGTGCCCCCCCGTCGGGTCGTGCTGCTGGAGGAAGGTGCGCCGGAGGGGGACGGCAGGGACCCGCCGCCGTGCGCCGTCGATGAGGTAATCGACCGTGTCCTCGGTCGAGGCGACGGGGAGCTCGGTGCTCTCAACGGCCGTGGTCATGCCGATTAGGGTACCGTGGCCCACCGTAGTTAGCGATCACCCAGCGGCTAGTAACTTCATTAGATGCCCCTCACCGGACGCCGTAGCGGCGGTAGCTATATGAGTCCACCTATAACGACTGATCCCACCACTAAAGGCAATTACCTACAACTACCATGGCCTGACTAACTCCGGAGCGGGGGATGACGGCCCGCGGCTGGGCTCGAGACTGGGGCGGCCCGGACCGATGGTCGATTTTTCCCAGCTCAGGCCCCTGCGTCCGGCTGAACTTGATATGCAGAGCTCGTTGGAGGGATCGTTGCTCTTGTCTATTTGGTTGGGACCCGAGGCCGCTTGAATGCTCAAGGGCGACAGCAGCCCGATGGTGGTACTTGACGTGACGTGCAGGGTCGACGGCATGGCGGCAATGAAATCCCTCGAACGTCGCCACGGTCCGAGAGCATTCAAGCGTGACGAGATCGTCCAGGAGGTTCAAGCCCTCGGCACTACGTACAGGGAATCAACAATCCGGACCCACGTCACCTCCAAGATGTGCGGCAATGCCCCGGATCATCATTCAGGCGTGTACAACGATCTCGAACGAGTCAGCCACGGTCACCACCGAATGAGGGTGCCATGACGCCTCCGTCCCTACCAGGTTCCGAACCCCGAGCCATCAAATGCCCTACTTGCGGAACGGTGTCGCAGACTCAGCCGACCGGCCGCTCTTTTCGCTGCCCAGGAGACAGCTGCCCGGGAGCACGTTGTACTCGGTGCGGGCATTCGACATTCTTGAAAGGCGCAGGCACCAGATACAGATGCCCTCAATGCAAGAAGATAAACAGAATCCCGTTTGCGGTTCGTAGGGGCGCATGGAAGTTGGTTCCGGGATATCGAGGGACGTTTCTTCTATTTCTCGCTCTCTTAGGCTGCTTGTTTTCAGCTTCGAAACTCACAAGACAGGATACCAAGCCCAGATCGTGAGCATTAATGCCATTGACCCGGGCGAAGCGTCGGTCACCATTGAGGTGCAGAACGTCGGAGACAGAGCAGGGGCCCCGATCTGCGAGATCGATTTGTCGTCACCCGCGGGCGCGTACACCGGCTACGACGAGTTGAACGCGCCGTACTCCGTCCCGAAGAGGGGCCGCGCATCGTTTATGGATACGATCACGGTGACGAATCAAGGAGCTAGCTACGTAGAGCTTGAAGCCTCTTCCGTTACTTGCAGTTAGACGGCCCCTGATCGGTGTCCTAAAACGATTCCCTGTGGCCAGGTGTCGGGCTTCGCAGCCTTACCGAGTCCATCGACACCACGACTCCTGGCGGGAAGCTGACCTTCTCGATCTTCGGTGCGCTGGCCGAGTTTGAGCGGGCCTTGATCCAAGAGAGAACCCTGGCGGGGCTGGCTGCTGCCCGTGCCCGAGGGAGCCGGGGCGGTAGGCCCACCGTCATGACCCCTCTCAAGGTCGAAGGCCAGAGAGATGTAATCCAGCCGGGAGTACACCGTGGAGGCAATCGCCGAGACTCTGGGAGTTAGTCGGAAGACCGTTTATCGTCACCTTGGTTCATGAATGTCAGAACTGACTCAGTACCGGGCCTTTATCTTGCCGATCTGACGAAGTGCGACTCGTAGGTTTATGAGTCAATCGCCGCAAGCAGCGCGTTTAAGTCGTCGAGGACCCCATTGACGAGGCTCTGATCCTGTGCGGAGAGAGAACCAAAATACGCGGCTCGCCCAGCTGCTGCTCGACAGAGAGGACCCACGGCGAAAGATAGAAGCTTGGTAACTACCTGTTTCGAATAAACGTGAATCATCTTCCCCTCATCAAAGGCGATCAACTCTGAGCTTGTAAAGATCGACGGGTGGGAGAGGCCGCTGAACGCACCGTACATTCCCGTTGCCTGCTCCTTTGAAAGGCCGGGATTCCTCAGTGCAGCTACACACGCCGCCGTCTGGCCGTGGTAACTCTCCCCTTGAATGTTCCAGTACTTCACTTTGCGTCGGAGTTGAGTCCCGACCAGTG
>PMOE01000045.1 GCA_003161575.1 Acidimicrobiaceae bacterium
CCTCGATCCACCGATCAGTGACCTGAGTAGTTACTCGCGTATCCGCGGAAAATGCCTCCCTGCTTGGGAAAATAGCGATGTTCGACGTCGCTGTTGTCCACAACCAAGGAGGCACTTCCTGTGTCTGGAGTATCGCGCGGAATCGACCGCATCGAGGTGACCTTCGACGAGCCCAATCTGGTGGCCAACGCCGGGCTGCTGTTGGTGGCCACGCTGGGGGTCCGCCTCGGCCTTGAGCGCCTGATCAACGCCACCGTCCACCTCCAGGGCCGTGTCGGCGGCGCGCGGCCGGGACGCAAGGTGCTCACCTTGGTCCACGCCATGGCGGCAGGCGGGTCCCACATCGACCACGTCGACATGCTGCGCTCGGGCGCCACCCAGTCGGTGCTCGGTCACCGGGTGATGGCGCCCTCCACCTTGGGCACGTTCCTGCGGTCCTTTACCTTCGGTCACGTCCGCCAGCTCGACCGAGTGCTGGCCGAGGCGCTTCGCCGGGCCTGGGCCCTCGGGGCGGGACCGGGGTCCGGCCAGCTCGTCATCGACCTCGACTCCACCATCTGCGAGGTGTGCGGCAAGGCCAAGCACGGTGCCGGCTACGGCTACACGCGCAAGCTCGGCTACCACCCCCTCATCGCCACGCGGGCGTGGACGGGCGAGGTACTCCACGTCCGGATGCGCAAAGGTGCAGCCAACACCCAACGCGGGGCGGTGCGTTTCGTCGAGGAACTGGCGGCCCGGGTACGCCGGGCGGGGGCCACGGGGGAACTGATCATGCGCTTCGACTCGGGCTTCTGGTCCAACGCCACCATCGCCACCCTCGAGCGTCTGGACGTCGGCTACACCATGGGCGTGAAGATGATGAAGGCCGTGGTCAAGATGGTGGACGGCATCGACGAGGCCGACTGGACCCCGATCGACTACAGCGCCGACGGCGAGGCCGAGGTGGCCGAGTGCGACTTGAACGGTCGCCGGCTCATCGTGCGCCGCACCCGGCTCGTCGGTCGTCAAGCGACGCTGTGGCCGCAGTGGCGGCACTTCGCCTTCGTGACCGACCTGGAGGGCAAAGCGGTGGACATCGATGCCTTCCACCGAGCGCATGCCACGGTCGAGCTGGCCATCCGCGACCTGAAGGAGGGCGCCGGCCTCGAGCACGTCCCCTCGGGACAGTTCTTCGCCAACGCCGCCTGGCTTCTGTGCGCCGCGCTCGCCCACGACCTCATCCGCTGGACCGCCATGCTCGGTGAGATCTCGCCGGAGGATCAGCTCGTCGTGGCCCGCACCATACGCACCCGTTTCTTGTCCGTCCCCGGACGCCTCGTCAGCCGATCCGGCCGGCCCACTCTGCGAACGCCGCTTGAGTGGCCGTGGACCGGCGCTTTCGAGCGGGCCCTCGGACTTCTGCGGGCCCTGCCACCGGTCCCCGTGTAGCTCCGAACTCCGCGGCCGGCGCACCGCAGACGATCGCTGGACGGCGCTAACAACCGAAGCGAACACACAAGCCTTGCCCTTGCACGCCCCGTCTCCTGCCGAAGAACTCATCGTGTCGTTGGTGGGCTCGTCGCGTTGCCGATGGCTTCACTCGATAGAACGCCAGGTCGCGGATCGGTGGATCGAGGCTTAAGTAGACCGCTACACTCTCGAAATCTTGGGTTGGCCATTCAACTAAGGAGACTCGCATGGCTCGTGCTGTCCGAAGAGCGTTGCTGGCAAGCGTGACCGTGGTGGGGAGCTTGGTGGCGATCGGCCTACCGGCCGTCTTCGAGTCCGTTCCCGCCGCTGACGCTGCTCCTGCTTGCACTGTTACTGGGAACCTTCAAGTCATCGATACCGACAACGACACTGTGCTCGGATACGTGAGCAACGTCTGGAACTCGTTCGGCGAATACGTTGTGACAACGACCCCAAGCGAATATCTCGATGTATCGGTTCCGACCGGTAGCGGAGTGGACATCACCGCAAGCAACGGCCCGAACCCTACGTACCCCTTCGTCGGTGGGATCGTCGGCTTCGTCAGCTCGAACAACGACATTAGCTCCGGGAGTTCGAACTACACCTACATCGGTGGGACGACGCAGACGCCGTCCGGCTCGCCCCCGGTCAGTGGAGCAAACGCCTTTACCAATGCCACCGGAATCCCCGAGGATATCGAGTCAGCCATCTGGACCGTGAACCCCGACGGAACTCTTGTGCCGCAATGGGTCAACACCGACTCGAGCACCCCCGTCACTCATCTTGTCGACATCACTGGAATCCTTGCTACAACCGGTGACACGACTGCCTTCGGCAGTACTTTTGGTGCTTTCAGCGACGTAGCGCTGTCGCTCGTCCCAACGAGCACCCCGTGCAGCCAGTCGATCGCCTACACCTCGTCATCGCCGACCGCCACAGTTGGCGGTCCCTCGTACAACCCCGCTGCGACGGCGACATCGGGACTACCGGTGGCCTTCTCGATCGATGGCTCGTCAACCGCAGGTGCCTGTTCGATTAGCGGGTCGACCGTAGACTTCACCGGGGTGGGGTCGTGTGTGATCGACGCCGGCCAGGCCGGTGGGAACATCTACGCCGCGGCCCCGCAGCAGCAGCAGACCATCAGCGTGGGCCAGGGTTCACAGACCATCTCGTTCACGTCGAGCGCTCCAATCGGAGCGACAGTTGGAGGACCTTCGTATACTCCAATTGCCGCGGCGACATCGGGACTGCCGGTGGCCTTCTCGATCGATGGCTCGTCCACCACGGGAGCCTGTTCGAATAGCGGGTCGACCGTGGACTTCACCGGGGCGGGGTCGTGTGTGATCGACGCCAACCAGGCCGGGGACACCAACTACCTGGCGGCCGGTCAGGTCTCACAGACCATCAGTGTCGGCAAGACGGCACAAACCATTTCGTTTACCTCCAGCGCGCCGAGTCCGAATATCGCCGGACCGTCCTACACCCCCACGGCGACGGCGACATCGGGACTGTCGGTGGCCTTCTCGATCGATGGCTCCTCGACCGGCGCTTGTTCGATCAGCGGGTCGACGGTCAGTTTCATTGGGGCCGGCGCGTGTGTGATCGACGCCAACCAGGCCGGGGACGCTAACTACCTGGCGGCCGCTCAGGTTTCACAGATCGTCGCCGTGGGTTTGGTCGTCCCAGGCCCCCCAACCAATCTGGTCGCCACAGCCGGGATCGACCAGATAGCGCTCGATTGGGCTGCTCCCAGCTTCAACGGCGGGACGAGCATCACGGGCTACCAGATCTTCCGGGGAACAGCATCGGGTGGAGAAGCGGCGATCCCAATTGCCACGGTGTCCAACCCTTCGTACACCGATACCTCCCTCCTCCCTGGTACCACCTACTACTACACGGTCATCGCGCTAAACGGGGTCGGGATTTCCGCACCGTCGCACGAGGTGCACGCCGTGATCTCACCTAGATCTTCGACCGGCAAGACAATGGCGGCCGCGCCGGGCGGTGCGGGTTACTGGATCGTGAGCGGAGCTGGATCGATCAGTGCCTACGGTTCGGTGACCGCCCATGGCTCGCCAGCCACTTCCGGCCTGACACTTGTACAGCCGGTAGTCGGCATGGCGTCCACACCGAGCGGCCAGGGATACTGGCTTGTGGCCTCCGACGGCGGTATCTTTTCGTACGGAGATGCCCAGTTCTACGGGTCGATGGGTGGCTTTGCGCTCAACGCGCCGATCGTCGGCATGGCCCCTACCGCTGACGGCGGCGGCTACTGGCTGGTGGNNTGGCTGGTGGCCTCCGACGGCGGAGTGTTTGCCTTTGGTGATGCTCAATTCCACGGATCCATGGGGGGTCAGCCACTCGTGAAACCCATTGTCGGCATCGCTTCCACTCCTGACGGATTGGGCTACTGGCTTGTGGCTTCGGATGGAGGCGTGTTCTCCTTCGGTGATGCACAGTTCGAAGGGTCTACGGGGGGACTCACATTGAACGCGCCCATCGTGGCCATGACAACGACTTCCGATGGCTCAGGGTATTGGCTTGTGGCCTCCGACGGCGGTGTCTTTTCGTACGGCGATGCTTCGTACTTCGGGTCGCTCGCGGGAACGATCTCGCCCCTTGCGTTGGGGCTTGTACCCAATGCGGCCGATACCGGCTACACCCTCGTCGTCGCCGGAGGGCTCGGCGGCAGCTTTGGGTCGAGCTGAGCCGCTAATCGTGGCGTAGGGACAGATGCTTCAATCTCCACCCCCGTGAAGCAGATCCGAGATCGTGCCGCTGGCTTTAGGCGCACGCCACCACGAGAATCCGTCAGCCCGCTGTCACCACCCCGCACAGCACCCAGCAAGGCCATGCCGGAACCGGCCCTGCGCCTCCATCCCGGCGGTCGGGGTTTGTGGCGGATAGACCGCTTAAGCGAGAATCGGAGACCCCCTTCTTCGCCGTCTGAATCGGGCGTATCCTGACCCCCATGGGCGCGATCGGCCCGTTCTCTCGTAGGCAACGGGATCAAGAGGGTAGACACGCATACCTCCCACTCGCCGCCGGACCCGTGTCCAACGGTGAGTTCATCCCCGCCGCTGAAAGTGCCCTTGACCGAGCGATCAACGAGCTGATCCGATCGTCTGTTGATGACTCGGCGAGGCAGCTCGGAATGGACCGTCGACGCTTCCTTCAAAGCGCCGGTGCCGTGGCGGCGTCACTTGCCGCGTTCGAGCTCGCCGGATGCACCACAACCGCAACGTCGCACCGATTGTCAGCTCCACACCGACGCGGGCGCGGTGGAACATTCAGCACTCCCCCCTCCGAAGACACTGCCGCGTGCCAACAGGCCCTAGCCAGCTCCGACGAGTTCATCTTCGACGTCCATACCCACCACGTCATTCCGAGCGGTCCCTGGGTCCAGAACTCCCCGGAGACGACCGGTCTCGTACTCTCCATGCTCCCGCCAGACTGTACGGACAATCCTCAGTTGGACTGTGTCGATCGGGCCACCTACCTACACGATCTGTTCCTGGCGAGCGATACAACTGTGGCGATGCTGACCGACGTCCCAAATTCTGGTCCCGCGAATGCGCCAATCCCGTTCCCAGAAGCTCTGAGTACTCAGCAGATCACGGCCGGACTTACGCGGGGTGGCGCGAGCCGCGTATTTGTGGAGAACATCATCGCCCCCAACGTGGGACCCCTGGCCGCCACGCTCGACGAGATGTCGAACGCGGTTGAGACTGGCCCTCCTTCAGCCTTCAAGGTGTACACCGCCTGGAGTCCGACCGGCCAGGGATACTCATTGGAAGATCCGACCATCGGGCTCCCTACCGTCCAACACGCCCACGACCTGGGAGTCAAGGTCTTCGTGGCCCATAAGGGCCTTCCACTCGTCAACTTCGACCCGACCTTTAACCATCCCGATGACATCGTGGCGATCTCTCGCCAGTTCCCAGACATGAATTTCGTCGTGTACCACGGGGCCTGGGATCCGTCCCACATCGAAGGCCCCTACGACCCGACCGCCACGATTGGAATCGATACCTTGCTTGCCGCCCTCGATCGCCACGATGTTCCGCCGAACGACAACGTTTGGGTGGATTTGGCAACGGTGTGGCGGCAACTGCTCACCCAACCCGACCAAGCGGCCCATGCCGTTGGGAAGTTGCTCAGCCGAGTGGGCCAGCAAAGGGTCATGTGGGGTACAGATGCCATTTGGTATGGCAGCCCCCAGCCCCAGATCATGGCGATGCGGGCGTTTCAGATCACCGTCGAGTACCAGGACCTCTATAAGTACCCAGAATTGACCCCACAATCGAAGGCGGCCATTTTTGGCCTCAATGCCGCCGAACTCTTCGGCATCGATCCGACGGCTACGCGCTGCACGCTGGTCGCTGACCCTCTTTCGGCAAATATTCAAGAGACGGCTCAGTTGCGAAACGACGGTGCGCTTCCCTCAGCATGGAGTCCTCATGGCCCCACGACCCGGCGTCAAGTCCTCGACTGGCTTGCATCGTCGACCACGCGATGGGTTCCCTTTTGAGGGGAACCTGGTCGGGATATCCGAATGTGTGATCTCAGACCGCCGGCGGCGCGTCCCCGTCCCGACGGACGGGACACCTCCTTTCAAACTTGTGGAAGGCTGAAAGCGTGAAGTGGCCCGATTCTTGGCCGGAGAGCGGTCGTGCTTACTATCAGGGCCAATCGGACAAGAATGGGTGGCCTCATCCAATAATTGTGGCCGTTAAAAGGTCCTTGCACCAGGCCATTCCTCGGGCATCGGCGCCCACCTCTGTGGACCCATAAAGTTCGGAGTGACGGCGAGAGAAGGATAGCGGTGGTGGGTCGAACAGCATTGCTTGGCACAGTCGCCATCGGCCTTCTGCTTCCCACCGCGGTCTCGCTGGCTGTCGAATCGCCGTCGGCGGCCAGTGCGACGCGGGTCGCGACCACGACGATGACCTTCGTGGACACCTCTCGATCGACTCCGTCGTGGGACGGGATGCTGGCCAAGTCATCCCGGACGCTGGTGACGACCATCTGGTACCCGGCGCGGGGGTCTGCCAGTGGGTCGGGCAACGGACCGTACCCGCTGATCGTCTTTGCCCACGGCCTGGGAGGCTCCCCCCAGGAGTACGAGCAACTGCTGCGGGCCTGGGCGGGGGCGGGGTACGTGGTGGCCGCGCCCCTGTTCCCACTGTCGAGTAGTGAGACGCCAGGCGGCCCCGACCAAGGCGACATCGGGAACCAGCCCGGTGACATGAGCTTCGTCATCGCCCAGGTGCTCAAGGCTTCGGCCACCCCCGGTGGCCCGCTGTCGGGCCTGGTCGACCCGAACGAGATAGGGGCGGCGGGCCATTCCAACGGCGCCATCACAACCCTTGGCCTGGTCGCCAACAGCTGCTGCCGCGACACACGGGTCAAGGCGGCGGTGGTGATGGCCGGCACCACCGAGGGACTGGGCAGCGGTACCTACGACCTGGCCGACGCACCGCCACTCCTCGTCGTCCAGGACCTCCACGACGGGATCGTCCCCTATGCCGACGCGGTCACGATCTTCAACCAGGCACGGGGGCCCAAGGCGTTGCTCACCGTTGACTGGGACAGTCCCTCTGACAGCAGCGGTTCGACTGCTCATATGGCATCGTCGGGGGTGGTCGGTCCGACTTCGGGTCAGGTCATCGAGGCGACGACCGCCTTCTTCAACGCCTTCCTCAAGCACGAGCAGGGAGCCCTTCAGGATGTGGCGGCCGACGGTCGCTCCTCGCTCTCAGGGGTGCATGCCGCCTGGACTCCTGGATCCCAGACCATCCTGCCCGTCCCTAAGCCGCCAGTGGTCCACCTGCACACCACCGTCACCCCCAACTCGGGCCTGCACGACGGCCAGGCCGTCAGCGTTCGATGGAGTGGCTATACGCCCGGCAAGGTGGTCAACATCCTCGAGTGCTCGCATGTTGAGATCGCCCTGGCCAGCCCAGCGGGTTGCAGTTTTGCCCACGCATCGCTCCTGCACTCCGATCCCACCGGTTCGGGCTCGGTGATCCTTCACGTGGGGACCGGCATGATCGGCAACGGGGTCTGCGACGCGGCGCACAGCTGCTTCGTCATCGTCAACAACGCGAGTTCGACCGATCCTTCGGACACCAAGGAACTTCCCATCTCCTTCGCCTCCTGATCGGAGACTTACCACTCGAACCCCGGCTTCTGAGTCTCCGCCTGCAGCGCGGCTTGGGGCCTTAGGATGAAAGCGTGAATCAGGAGACACGGTGGTACTTGATCGAGGCTCTAATGGGTGCCCGTTCACGAGCGGTTCCGGACTTGACACGCAGGCACATGTTGAGTCATTTTGCTGGCGTACTTGCGGGATTCAGATACCAAGGACTGATCACCCAGACGGAGGAGGAAGCCTGGTATCGCAAAATGGTCAGCGCCCTCGGCTGGGAACTCTCTGAAGTACCCCTGTGAATGCCGATCGAAACCAG
>PMOE01000012.1 GCA_003161575.1 Acidimicrobiaceae bacterium
TCGAGACCAAAGGAGAGAGCTACAGGCTCACCGATGCCAAGTCCCGAACTCGCCGGCCCAAGCCGAACTCAACTGTGGACGAGCCTCAGGCTGCCAGGTAGCTTCTGACCAAAGTGCTCCCGCTTTCGACCGGCGCGCGCTCCTGGTTTCGATCGGCATTCACATTGACCGCCTGGAGATCCATCCCTCGATTGAAAGGAGCATCAACTTGTCCACTCTTCGTTGTCGCATCCGTTACTACAAAAATATGGCGTTCATCCGCAGGCAGAAAGGGTTGGACTACCGGCTCATCATCGAAGTCGACAAGTTCCGCCGTGATGGCTACAGAAGCGGCACCTGCGTCATGCTCAGCTTGACGGAAGCCCTGATCTACTTGATGACCCATCCGACAGCCCAGCTGTCGATCAGCGAGAGAGAGATCGAGTCGATCCGGACTGATCCCTCTGGCACCAGACCCGATCGAGCATGGCCGTCGGGCTCTCACCTCAGCATGATCGAGCGAGACGGCGTCTGGGAAGTCTCCATGAGTTTTGGGCCATTCAACGGTCAAGGCAGAATGGTCTTCGACTTCAGCCAGATCCCCCACGAAGAAGTGGGAGGCCGCTGGTCGGTTGAGACGCAGGATGTCGCCTTCGAGCAGTAGCCCGGACCGCATCACAGTTGTGCCACCAGGCGCATGACCCCACCAGGGTAGGGAGAAGTCCCACCTCGGTGGGGCTTCTTTTTGCCTTTTTTCTTCCAGATATTGGCGCAAATCGAGCACTGAGGGTTCCAGGTGAGACGGCTGATCATCCTGGTCAGGCTCCATTACGGCTCCGAATCCTCCACTTTCGGGTCTCGACGGCATCGAGCGCACCTGCTTTCAATGATGGCGATGAGAAACCGAGAGCAAGCACAGACAACTGTTCAGGTCAGCGTCACATCACCGGTCCGAGACGACCGGGGTCACTCAATCTGGCGGTGTGCCACCTGCGACGGCACCGACGTTCTATTCGGCCAGTGCCTGTTTCCGGAATCTTGTCGTCCATCAAAGCCGACGAGAGAGAGGGGTTCATTGTGAGGCGAGGACATCAGTTGCAAGCCGCCACATCAGGTGGCATCAGAGTTCGTTCGGGATGGCAGTGCCGGGGACGGTGTCCCTCATGCCGAATCAAGATAGTCGGCCCACGGCGAGTGAGTCGTTGCATCTGCAGTAGTCGGGTGGTGTGGCAATGAGCAGCGACCTCGTTCCCCGAGTCGGAGCGGTGGTGCGGGCCAACTCCCGCGAGATCCGTACCCTGCAGAAGCAGACCACGTTGGTGGTGGCCCATGAGGATGCCGAGGCGTTGGTGCGCGAGGTGCGCATCCGCAACGCCTATCAGCTGGCGCACCACACAGTTGACCGAGCAGCCATTCTCAACCGAGTCGTTATGGAGCTGTCGCATGACAACCCCGGGTTGGAGATGATGCTGCGGGCCATCGAGCGGGAAGTCGGTCTCCAGGCCGGCGACCTGATCGCCGACTACCTGAGGCGGTGACGATGATCCACCACCTCCTCCACCTGGTCCACGTGATCTACCACGTCCACTATGTCCCCTACGTAGCTGGCGGCTTGGGAGGTTTGCTCCTCCTGATCATCCTGTGCAGCGTGATTGGTGGCTCATCGGGAAGTGGCAGCAGCGAAGCCACTCGCGCCAGCGCTACCAGGTCACAGATTGACGCCCTGTACAGCAACGCACACCAGCGGGTGGCGAGCGAAGCGATGCGACACCGCCGAGGCTGGTGAACGCCCTACGGCAACGCGTAGTGAGTGCGCTCTTCACGGTGGTCGTGGTCTGCGTCGGCGTTCGCGTAGCCGCCGATCTCACTGCACCCTTGATCGGGCCGCTCATCGTGCTGGCCTGTCTTGTCGGCTTGGTGTCGTTCGTCATCCGAAATCGCTAACGAAAGCGCCAATCTGCCAAGAAGTCATACCGAACAAATACCGAAAACTGTCACTTCAGACAATGCTTCGGCACCTGCCGTCGCGGTACAACGTCAACAGCACGTCGCTCCCGCCGACGTCTCGGTGCAACTCATGCACAGAGCGCTGGGCGGAGCCATGCCTACGAACGGAAAGGGAGACGCCAATGAGTTCGATAAATCGCATAAACCCGGTGGAGGCATCAGATGGTTGAGCCTGTCCTCATCCTCGGAGTCGCAGCTGGGGTCGGACTCTCGCCGACGGTGGCCGTCGCCGCTGTCCGGTCTCACAACCGTCGGTGCTGGTACCGGGAGCTGGAGACCTATCGACTGCGTCTGCCCGGTGACCTCGACCTGGGCTCCCTCGTCACCTTCCTCGACGGGTTGTCCGGCACCTTGCCCAACCGCTGGCGCCGACCCTTCACCATCCAGGCACTCGTCTTCGAGGTCCAGGCCGACGAGCGTGAGATCAGCCACCACCTCCTGGTGTCCCGGTCGCAGACAGGAGTCGTCTTGTCGCACCTCCGAGCGGCGTTGCCGAACGTCGGGGTTGAACCCGACCCGACCTACAAGGCGGCCGATGCGACGCTGGCCGGCGAGCTGGTCACCGCTCAACCCCACTTCCCGCTGCGAACCGATCATCCCGAGATCACGAGCGCTGCAATCTTGGCGAGCCTTCAGCCGCTCGATCCGGGTGAGGTTCTCGTCGTCCAAGTGATCGTGACGCCGATGGGTCACAGCCGGCCGCCGGTATCCCAGTCGCCTCTCGATCTGGTTGCTGCCGTGACGAAGGGTGCGACCCCTCCAGCCGAGCCACCAAAGGCCGTCCGGGAGAAGTACAGCCTGCCGATGTTCGGAGCCACGATCCGGCTTGGTGTCGCAAGCGCCAATCGGGAGCAAGATCGTCAGCTGCTCAAGCGATTGACCGGCTCCTTTCACCAGGCCAACTCCGAGCACGCCACCCTGCGGCGAATCTGGGTGCCGAATCGTCAAGCGCGGCGCGCGCTGCAGCAGCGATGGCTGCCGTTGATCTCGCACCGGTCCCGACTCAACTCAGCCGAGCTGTGCGGAATCTTGGCCTGGCCACCGAGCAAGATCAGCCTGCCCGGACTCCAGCTGGCAGGCAGTCGCCAACTGGCTCCTTCCTCCCTCATTGACCGGGAGGGTCGCGTCCTGGCCGATTCCACCTACCCGGGCCAGGCCCGCCCGTTGGCCATCTCGGTGCGCTCATCGATGATGCACGTACACATTCAAGGGCCGACGGGCTCGGGCAAGTCGACACTTCTCCTTCACCTCTTCGCTCAGGATGTCGCCGCCGGGCGGACGGTCATCCTGTTGGACCCGAAGAAGGATCTTGCGGACTCAGCCCTGGATCTGACGCCCGAGGAGCGGGACGTCGTCGTCATCGACGCCACCGACGACTGGCCGGTCGGCCTGAACGTTTTCGCCGGCGGTACGGAAGACCCCGAGTTAGTCACCGAACAAGTCCTCGGCATCTTGCGCCGAATCTGGTCGGCCTTCTGGGGTCCCCGGACCGACGATATCCTCCGCCACGCTCTGTCGACCTTGGTGCGCATCCCCGGCGCATCCTTCGCCGAGCTCAGTTGGCTGCTAACCGATCCGACTTACCGCCAGCGAATCGTCGGTCAGATCGATGACCCGCTGAGCCTCCAGCCGTTCTGGGCCTGGTTCAACCAGCTCTCGGACGGCGAGCGGTCCCAGGCGTGTGGTCCGGTGCTCAACAAACTGAGAGCCGTCTCGTCCAGGCCAAGACTTCGCAGAGTGCTCGGTCAGGGGGATTCCTTGGTCGACTTCGATGCCGTCTTGGCAGAACGCAAGGTTGTCATCGTCCCTCTGGCCGCCGGATTGCTCGGCGAAGAGGCAGCAGCGCTGTTGGGGTCGTTCGTGCTGTCGAAGCTGTGGCAGGCCATTCAGCGCCGTGTGGGCATTGCTGAGGCCGATCGGTCACCGGCTCTCTGTTACCTCGATGAGTTCCAAATGATGACCAATCTGGCCAGCCCGCTGCCGGACGTCCTGGCCCAATCCCGAGCCATGAATGTTGGGTTCCATCTGGCGCACCAGCACCTGGCCCAGCTGGATCGTGAGACCCAGGCGGCGGTGCTCGCCAACTGTCGCAGTCGGGTGGTCTTCCAGCTGTCGGCGGCCGATGCTCGGACTCTGGCGCCATCGTTCGCCCCGCATCTCACGGCCCAAGACCTTCAGGGTCTGGGTCCCTACGAGGTGGCGATGTCGTTGGCGGCCGGTGGTTCGGTGGCGCCACCGGTCACCGGTCGGACCCGCCCCACGCCGACGCCGCTAGGCCATGCCGAGGAACTCCGAGAGCGCTCTCGTCGGCTCTACGGTCGCTCGGCCGCCGAGATCGACGAACGCTTGCGCCAACGCCACGACCACCAAGCGGTCCGTAGTCCGATTGGGCGCGAGCGGAGGTCACAGTGAACCGGCCGGTGACCCGCCTTATCCGTTGTCCGATCGGTTGTCCGGTCGGGTCGAGTAGTGCGTTGCGTTCGCCCTGGTGGTTGGCGGCGAAATGCCTTGGATTCGCAACGACTCTCTGTCCCAACATGGAGGAGATTCGATGAGGATCTACCTCACCAGTGAGCGCCTCGATCAGCTGACTGAGACCCTGACCCCTGACGAGTTGGCCATCCTGAAGAGTCTCAGCCTCGTGCGACTGGCCACCGCTCGACAGCTCGAACGTCTGCACTTCGCTATTGGTGATCGTGGTCGTCAACGACGTCGAACCCTCCAGGCCATGACCGACCGTCGTTTGATCGCTCGTCTCGACCGACTCATCGGTGGTCGCAAGGCCGGATCGTCCGGCTACCTCTACGCCCTGGACATCGCCGGTCAGCGGGTCCTGGAGCACTTGGGCGGTCAGTCGGTGCGGCGGCCGACCACTCCCGGAGGCCCCTTCATCCGCCACGCCCTGGCGGTCACGGAACTCTACGTGGCGTTGGTCGAAGCCGAGCGCCGGGGCGAGACGGAGCTGCTGACCTTCGAGGCCGAACCGGCATCATGGCGACGGCATCCGGGGCCAGGCGGCGGCACCGTCACCCTCAAGCCAGACGCCTACGTCCGTTTGGGTTCCGGGTCGTTCATCGATCACTGGTTCATCGAAGTGGACCGGGGAACCGAGGCCCCGGCGACGCTCAACCGCAAGATCGATGCTGTCCGGCACTACTGGGGGAGTGGCATCGAGCAGGCCCGGTCAGGGGTCTTCCCGCGGACGCTCTGGCTCGTGCCTCACGAGCGGCGCTACCAAGTCGTGGCCGATGCCCGCGGCCGCCAGCCCTCGGACTCGTGGATGCTCCATCAGGTTACCGTCTACAACGATGCCATCGGACTGATGACTGGGGGTCAACCGTGACGCCCCGCAACACCATCTTGGTCGGCGATGCCACCACCCAACTGCGAACTTTGGCTGCAGAGTCGGTCGACTGCGTCATCACGTCACCGCCCTACTTCTTGCTACGCGACTACCAAGTCGTGGGCCAGCTCGGACTCGAAGACACGGTCGAAGAGTGGGTCCGCCGGTTGCGAGCCGTCATGGCCGAGGTAGCGCGCGTCTTGAAGCCGTCGGGTTCGGTCTGGCTCAACCTCGGTGACAGCTACTCCCGTCATGCCCGGTTCGGCGCCGCTCCGCGCAGCCTATTTCTGGCACCGGAGCGCTTGGCGCTGGCCTTGATGGAAGACGGCTGGATCGTCCGCAACAAGCTCATCTGGCACAAGTCGAACCCGATGCCGGCCAGCGTTGGCAACCGCCTGACGAATAGCTATGACGTCGTCTACTTCCTCACCCGCACGCCGGACTACTTCTTCGACCTCGACGCCATCCGAGAGCCCCATACCACCCGCGCCTCCTCCTCCTCCTCCTCCTCCTCCTCCTCGTCATCGCCTGGCGGTAGCGCGCAGCGCCCTAAATGGTCGGGCCCGTTCGCCGGCAACAACTCGGGCCTCAAGCGCAAACGTCCCGGAGGCATTCCCGGCAATGTTGTTGGTCGCAACCCTGGCGACGTCTGGCGTCTGGCGGCGGCCAGCTACCGGGGCAACCACTTCGCCACGTTTCCCGAAGTCCTGGTCGAGCGACCGTTGAAGGCGACCTGCCCGCTCAGGGTCTGCTCCGCCTGCGCGACGCCGTGGCGACCTGGACCGGGCAAGACGTTCATCTTGGGCCAGCGCCGAGCGGCGACAGCGAGCGATGGTTACGTCCGGCGCTATCCCGGCAGCTGGCGGGTACTCCATCAGCCGGGACCCTTGCGAGAGGGCTGCACCTGTTGCATGTCCACAACCCCCGGCTTGGTGCTCGATCCGTTCATGGGCTCGGGAACGACGGCCGTCGTGGCCGAGCGACTCGGTCGAGATTGGCTGGGCATCGAGCTGAACCCCGACTACGCCGAGCTGGCCCGTCAGCGCTTGGGACGGGGGAGCCCACCGGTGGAGCGAGCGGCATGAGACCTCGTTGGTGTCATGCGGCCGATGTCGTGATCTCACCAGGAGATCACCGGCCGCAAAGCACCCAGGAGGTGAGGGATGAACATCCCTGTCCCACCCATCAGCTACTGCCGCCGGCACCGCCGGTTGGTCGTAGACCGTCCCATGAGGAGGTTCCGATGAAGACCATCGCAGCCCGCTTCGAAGACGATCTCTTCGCAGCGCTCAGCCTCGTCGCCACTCTCGAAGACACGACGATCGTTGCCGTGATTCGGGAGGCCGTCGAAGCGCACATCGCGCAGAAGATGGCCGAAGGCGACCTCGCCGCTCGGGCCGAAGTCGTCCTGGCTGAGATCGATCGGGAGGCGGAGGAGAAGAAGGCAGCCATTGGGTCGCTCTTCGACGCCACGCCGAAGACGACGCCTGCGGCTCCCAAGGGCCGGTCCCGTCGGAGCCAGTCGGCCGAGCCAAAGGCTCAGCTGACGATCTCCCGACCAATCGGCTACCTGCCGGCTTTGGCCCGGCAGGAAGGGGGCCACCAGGGGGCGCTGTAGGGCACCCAGGGGGGAGGAACGGCCACCGGGCCGCTCCTCCCCCCTCAACCACCACGTTTTGGGCGCGGTAATGCCAAAAAGTGGCTCCAAAAGCGGCCTGGAAATTGGGAAAACCCGCGAGGCTCCGGGCCAAACAAAGACGGTAAAATAGTCCATGAGCTGGGGATTTATGACATCACGCCGAATCGGCATCGCTGATCTGAGTGAGTCCCGGTGCGTGGCATAAGCGAAAGGAGGTACTGATGTCAACAACACCAAATGACGATCCCCGGCGTCACCGAAGCCGTGATTTGGGCGATCTGGACCGGCCGGTGGTCTCGGCCGAAGACGCATTCCGATTGCTGCACATCGACCGCACGACCGGGTACAAGGCCATCCAGAACGGGACCTTCCCCCTGCCGGTGGTGCGGATTGGGCGGCTCATCCGCATCCCGACAGCAGCTCTGGTGCAGCTGTTGGAGCCAGACCGAGACGGCGGTTCACACGAAAGAAAGGAGAAGACGTAGTCATGCAGCGTGGGTTTGTTCAGAAGCGTGGATCGACGTGGACGGCTTACTTTCATGTCGTCGGCGCCGCGGGAGAGCGCAAACAGATCTCCAAAGGTGGGTTCCGCACCAAGGCCGAGGCCCAACAGCATCTCACCACCAGTCTTCACTCAGTGCAGACCGAGGAGTACGTCGAGCAGAGCCGGCTGAGCTTCGCTGATTACTTGGTAGACCGCTGGCTGCCGCTCGTCGAAAGTTCGCTCCGGCCAACCACGTTCGACAGCTACAAGCGGATGCTCAACCTCTACGTCATCCCCTCGCTGGGGAGCGTCCAACTGCAGAAGGTGCGAGCCGAGCACCTCGATCAGCTGTATGCCCGCCTCCTCAAGGATGGGCGTCAGGATGGCCGGGGCGGACTGTCTCCCAAGACCGTTCGCTACCTTCACAATACGCTCCACAAGGCGCTGCGGGATGCCGAGCGCAAGGGTCTCGTGCCACGCAACATCGCTGCCATGGCCGATCCACCGAGACGCAGTCAGTCCGGGTCGAGCGAGATGAAGTGGTGGACAGCAGAAGAGCTGCGAGTCTTTCTGGCAGCGATCGACGGGCACCGCTTGGAAGCCGCCTACGTGCTGGCAGCCACGACCGGGATGCGCCGTGGCGAGGTTCTCGGAGTCCGTTGGAGCGACTTGGACTCCGGCCGGAGCCGTCTGGCCGTGCGCCAGACGGTGGTCTGCGTCGGTTACCAGATCACCTTCGGCACCCCGAAGACGGCGCGAGGCCGGCGTTTGATCGCCCTCGATCCCATCACCATGGCCGCTCTGGCGAAGCATCGCCAGCAACAGGTCGATGAGCGAGCCGTGCTGGTTGACGGGTTCACCGACAACGACCTGATGTTTGCCAAGGTCGATGGTTCACCGATCAATCCGGACTACTTCAGCCAGGCCTTCGATCGGACGGTCGCTAAGCTGCCGATCCGTCGCATCAGGTTGCACGATCTGCGCCATACCCACGCCACCATCGGGCTGGCGGCGGGCATCCCGCCCAAAGTCATGTCTGACCGGTTGGGACATGCCACGGTTGCCTTCACTCAGGACATCTACATGCACGCCATTCCTCGGCTCGAAGATGAAGCGGCCGAGCAGATGGCGGATCTGATCTTCGGAGTGACCGAATCACAACCGAGTACCTCTAATTCCTCTTGACTGAATGGCACATTGCCGTACAATTCAGTGGCACATGAAAACGAATCGTTTGTCACAACTGAATAACGCAATCCTCGGATACCGCCTCAGTCTGACCTTCCCCAATACGGCCGAATTGTTCGAGAAATGCCCACCCCAAGCTTCGAAGCAATGGGTGAAATCGGTCGATCGATACGCCTATCGGATCTCCGACGACCGCCTTTCAGGTCTCTGTGCCGAACTCGGCGACCTGGGCACGATCGGCTGGAACGACGATGAGCTGATGGATCTGTTGAAGATGGCGTTCGCCGTAGATGTAAGTTTCCCGGCCGCTTTCTTGGGCGACCACCGGGACCCGTCGGCGTGGCTTTCAGACTTGTCTGATCGCATCAGAGAAGTCCAGACGACCCGCCGATTGGTAGAGCCCGACGGCCAAGTACAAGCAGCCTGACGGCTTACCGGTAGTTCAAGCTCCGCCATGACGGAGCTTGAACTACCACTTTCTATTTGAACGAGTCCGTGCTTTCACGGATACGGAGAAAGACCAATATCAAAGAGTGGATCCGGCCCGTTCGGTAAGCCAACAACGGCGAACGCGCCGAACTCAACAATCCGGTACGTTGAAGTCAGTGTTGTGGACGCACGAGTCGTTCGTCCAGCATCCCCACGCATCTCCGTTCATAAACGTGTTGGCGACCGCCCAGTACTGACTATTCCATGGACTTGATGCGATCAGATACCAGTACCCATCCGGGCTCGCGCTTGCTATCGAGGGGTCATAGACCTTGCAAGCAACGGCCACCCACTGCCCTGGCGAAACCGCTGTTCCCAAACCCGAAGCATTTTGATAGTCCGAGAACGTATTTGCACCATTGTGTCCCTCTTGTTCCTCAACGGTAGTTGGAGCAGGTGGTGAGGTCGTTGTTGTCGTCGTCGGGGGAGGTGGCGAAGGTGTCGGTGCAGGCGCTGGAGCTGGTGCAGGCGCTGGAGCTGGTGCAGGCGCTGGGGTCGGTGCGGGCGCTGGGGTTGGTGCGGGCGTCGGCGGTGAGGTGGTCGCAGTGGCCGGCGCAATAGTCCCCTGATTGCTCGGGGGTGCCGTAGTTGTAGTCGTTGTGGTCGGAGGCACTGTGCATTTGGCCGTGCCAGCACTAAAGCCCATCGTCATCTGGATCAGACCCGGCACCTCTACAACGGGGTCACCTTGGTTCTGAAAGCAGATGTAATCGCCCCCTGTAGGGATCGACTTCCACCCCTGCAAAGTGACCAGCATGGCATGACCGTTGTCTGGGTCACGAACGATGGTGTTTGGAGGGATGGCCTGGAGTGCTTCAGGGAATCCGGGCGAGTTGGCAGTGCATTTCTCGGTCACCACCTTGAGAAAAAGTTCGATGGTCACAACAGCTACACCCTCCCAACTGGCTTCTGGTGCATCCGTTGATTCCAAATCCCGCGAAGTAAAATCGGTTCCCGCGGAAGTGCAGCCGGCCTCCTTTAGCCACTGCGCCAGCGGTCCAGACACCTGACCGCCCCCGAGGAGTTGATCGAGTTCCTGCTGTTCCTGTTGTACCTGCTGAGTGTGGCTGGCGGTGTTCTGAGCGGACAGATGGGGTGGGTCAGCAGCTGGTGGGTCTCCGCCCGAACACGCCGCGAGCAAGAGACCTGCCACTCCGAGGGACATTGCCGAGAGAATCCACTTCCGGGTCCAACTACTTCGTGATCGGGGAGCCATGTCGCCTTCTTCACTCGACCAGCCGCCATGTACCTGGCAACAGAGCCGCTATGGACCCTGGGCCTCAGGATTGACCTCTTACCCCTGAGTCTACGGTCCATTCCTTGTCACCATTTTTGTCACCGGGACCCGTCCAGACCGGCCCCGACGGCCCCAGGCAGGGGCAGACGGTAAGTGGCTCCAGAATGTCGCTCCGGGCGGCATTCTTGGGCGACAACAGGACGTCGCCGACTGGCTCAACGACCTGGCTGATCGGGTCGTGGAGATCCAGACGAGTCCCCGATTGGTTGATCACGTTGGGTAAGCCCCGACCCGGTTCGCGGCTTGTTCCCGTTCGTCTGCCTCGTCCGTGAACTTTCCAGGTGAGCAAAGTCACGTCTCGTTGTATAATGCGTGAGACAACGACAGTTGTCTCTCTAAGGGGTAGCAGATGCCTTCCGCGTCGGGGACGGCCAACCAAGTGCCGGACCCCCTAGTCCCAGTAGCGGTCCTTGAACCTCCCGAACCCAGCCCGGGCCGATCAGCGAGCTACAAAGCGGCGCTCCTGGTCGGATTCGAGCGCTTTCACGTGAGGGAGTCGGGCTGGCGGGACGACCCGGAGGTTGCTGGTCGCCTGACCGATTAGGCGCACCCCAGATTAATTCGGTTACGTTCTCCTTGAGAGAGCGCCCGTGGGGCCGAGTCTTCGCCACCTAGATCACACCGTTGTAGTTCCAACCCTGGAATAATCGGTTGATGAGGCAGGGAACTTGAATCCCCTCGGCAGAGAGGGACCATGAGCAAAGTACTCACAAGCTCGACTGCATCGGAGCGGAGAGACGACTCCGAAACTGAGCCAGCCACCGTGCTGGTGATTAACTTCGGCGCTCAATACGCTCAGCTCATCGCCCGCCGAATCCGAGAGGCCCGGGTGTACAGCGAAATCGTGCCGGCGTCGATGCCGACCTCTCAAATCCTCGGAAGAAGGCCGGCCGCTCTGATCCTCTCTGGCGGACCGGCCAGTGTTTACGCACCAAACGCACCCAGGGTCGACCCAGACTTGTTGAACGCCGGAATTCCGGTGTTGGGAATTTGCTATGGGTTTCAAGCGATGGCGATGGCACTCGGTGGTGAGGTCGAGCAAACCGGAATCGCAGAATCTGGACGAACTAAGGCGACGGTCGACACATCGTCTCTTCTGTTCGCAGGTCAACCAGACGGTCAAGAAGTCTGGATGTCCCACAACGACTCCGTTAGGGCCATCCCGCGTGGCTTCCGTTCGATCGCTTCGACGAATGGAACACGGGTTGCTGCAATGCAGGATCAGGCGGGTCGCCTATTTGGGGTGCAGTGGCATCCAGAGGTCCTTCACACCGCACACGGCCAAGAGCTGATTGAGCGCTTTCTCCATCAAGGTGCAGGCCTGCGCCCATCGTGGACCACTAGCGGAATCCTGGCCGAAAAGATTGCTACCGTCCGCAAGAGGATTGGCGATCGTCACGTCATTTGTGGGCTTTCTGGTGGCGTTGATTCGGCTGTTGCAGCGGCGCTCGTTCATGAAGCAGTGGGAGATCAGCTGATCTGTGTCTTTGTAGATCATGGACTCCTTCGGCAAGGTGAGCGTGAGCAAGTTGCCACCGACTTCGTCAACGCTACCGGTGTCGATCTGCGCATAGTCGACGCACGTGAGCGGTTCCTTGACGAATTGCAGGACGTTGTGGAGCCCGAGGCGAAGCGGCGCATCATCGGGCGCGAGTTCATTCGGGAGTTCGAAGGGGAGGCAGCAAGGATCGTTGAAGACTTCGGTCAGTCCGAGCCGGTCGAGTTTCTTGTCCAGGGAACGCTCTATCCAGATGTAGTTGAATCTGGTGCGACTGAAGGCTCAACCGTTATCAAGACTCACCACAACGTTGGTGGCCTTCCGTCTGATCTGAAATTTCAACTGATTGAGCCGCTCAGTACTCTGTTTAAAGATGAGGTCAGGGCTCTGGGTCTGGAGCTCGGTCTACCGGAGGCGATGGTCTGGCGACACCCATTTCCAGGTCCTGGGCTCGCGATTAGGATTGTTGGAGCAGTTACTGAGGAACGTTTGGCCGTACTTCGAAAGGCTGATGCCATCGCCAGAGACGAACTCACTGCTGCCGGATTGGATCGAATGGTTTGGCAGTTCCCTGTGGTTCTCTTGGCTGACGTCGAAACGGTCGGTGTTCAAGGCGATGGCCGCACCGTCGGTTATCCGATCGTCCTGCGCCCCGTCAGCAGCGAAGATGCCATGACGGCCGATTGGTACCGGCTCGACTACGACGTTCTGGAACGAATCTCGAGCAGGATCACGAATGAAGTGCCCGGAGTCAACCGGGTTGTACTTGATGTGACGAGCAAGCCACCAGGCACGATCGAATGGCAATGAGCTACTTGTAACCAGGCAGATCTTTCAGATGTTCGTTGTTGAACAGCTCTCCCGCCTGTCGAAGCAGATCCTGCTCCTCAACCGGGTCAAGTGTCTCGCAACGATGTAGTGGGTATTCGGCATCTGCCAGTACGAGGCAACCCGTTTTTCCCTCTACACGAACAATACGGCTGCGCGGAGTTGGCGGATCTGCAACTGGCCCACCACAGAGCGCGCATCGAGTCTGAGTCATCACCAGCGCCTTTAGGCTAGCGGGGTTCCCGGCCCCCTTCTTGGGCGAGCGCCGGGACCCGTCGGCCTGGCTTGAGAGCTTGGCTGACCGTATCAGAGGTCCAGACGACCCGCCGTTTGCTTGAGCACGACGGCCGAGCACTCGCAGCCTGACTTGGTTCTCACCGGGTAGTTCAAGCTCCGACATCATGGAGCTTGAACTACCACTCACTATTGAACGAATCTGCATTATCCCGTATAAGTGAGAAGGTGCAGGTAGATGCGCGGGATGGAGCAGTCTGGTAGCTCGGAAGGCTCATAACCTTCAGGTCCCGGGTTCGAATCCCGGTCCCGCAACCACACAAATACAGCCCACTCCTTGTCATCAACTTGTCATCGGGACCGGCACAGACCGGTCCCAAATGCCCCCCACGGGAACAGACAGAGAATGGCTCTACAAGGCCAATTACCAGGACGAACAAAGACCGAATAGCATGGTAGCTACCCAACCCGGAGGGCCTCATAACCCGAAGGTCGAAGGTTCAAATCCTTCCCCCGCCACCAACGAAATCCCAGGTAAGAGCCCTCCCAGCCGGGAGGGCTCTCCTGTTTCCTCGGGGGTCATCCCACGTCCCATCCCACGGATCCCAAGTGACAGGATACGCGGCGCTTCGGGTATCAGCGGGGCGTGGTGGTCTAATGACCACCACGCTGCTCGCGCTCGTCCCCTTGCCCAGCATTTGGGCGTGTGGACAAGTCACGATCAGGAGACAATGCGGTATCGGATGTGCGTGGCCTCGGGGGTGTCGATCACTCGAACGATCTCCAACTCGACCCTCCCCGCCAACACGTCAAATAATCGGCGCCCGCCACCAAACAGCACCGGCACCTGGTGAATCTGTAACTCGTCGAGGACAGCTGCCGCAAGCGCCGCCTGGGCCGTATAAGCGCCATGGACCAGGACGTTGCGGTCACCTGCGGCGGCTTTTGCCTGTGCCATCGCGCTGGCGATTCCATCCGCCACATAGGTCACCAATGGATACTTGGCAACCGATGGTCCCGGTGGCCGGTGGCTGGGCACAAATATTGGGACGCCGTCGTGGTGGTCACCGCCCCAGTGATCGACCTGTTCCACGGTATTGCGACCGGAGAGAACAGCGCCGGTCCTTTTGATTTCATCCAGAAATTGACTGCCAATTCCCGACGCATTAACGGTCTCCGCCGTTGGTGCAGCATCCGAAGCAAACCCATACCACTCGTGGAGCCGCATGAAGTTGTCGCCGCCGGGGTTGCCCGGTTTGTCGTTGGGGCCAGCGATGTAACCGTCAAGTGACATCGACATGTAGAGGACGGAACTAGACACAAGCGCTCTCTCTCGGTCAGTCCGTGAGAAGCCGTTCGAGCTTGTCGAGCTGCTCCGACCAGCCCTGCTCGGCACCGGCCATCGCCTCGGCGGGCGGCATCGGCTCGAAGTAGGACTGTCGCATGGTGAGCGCGGTGCCCCCTTCGCGAGCCTCAAACGTCACTTCAATGAGCGTTGCGAAGAGTTCGCCCTGCTCGTCGTTGACAGCCCGGCCGCTCATGACCAGACGACGCGGACGATCGATCTCGTAATACTCACCACCCATGTAGTGGGAGAACTGGGCCTCGGCAGGGATCGAGCCCGGCCATTCCATCGCGAGCCGGTACTTACCTCCGACCCGCAGGTCCACCTCTGCGGCGGGGCAAGCGAAGCCGGTGGACCACCACCATTTCGTGAGCTGATCGGGGTCTGTGAAGGCGTCAAACACGCGCTCCGGCGAGGACTTAAGGGTGCGCTCGATGACGAGCTGCTTGACCACAGTCGCAGATCGGACGTCCACGGCGGCACGGGTCTCAGGCATCGGGGATCTCCTCATTAGTGGTTGATTCGGTTTGGGCGGCAAGATGGGCTTCGAGCCGGTCGAGGCGGTCGGACCATTCCGCGTGCGCACGGCGGAGCCAGTCGTCTACTGGGGCCAAGCCGTCGAGCTGAAGTCGCGCTGGGCGGCGCTGGCCGTCACGAGCCCGGCCGATCAGACCAGCTCGCTCCAGCACCTTGAGGTGCTTGGTGATAGCGGGCTGCGTCAGCGTGGACGCCTTTGCGAGTTCGACGACGCCGGCATCGCCGGCCGCGAGGCGCTCCAGGATCGCCCGGCGGGTGGGGTCTGCAAGGGCCGCGAAGGAGCGGCTCAGCTGATCGTTAGCAACCATTACCTACAAGTTATATAACCAGATAGTAAAAGTCAACCGGCACGTTGACCGTGTGGCAAGGCACCTCTTGACGCCCGAGTGCCAAGCATCTCCTGAGACTGACCCGTCAAGGATCTACTGAGACTCCGCCGTGACCGCTTCACGCTGCTATCCCACGGATATCCCACGGATCTGCCAAATCCCTGTCGGAAGGCCGATCCTGGTCAACCGCATATGGTTCACGGAGTCCCAGGTCAGCGTGGATTTCGGAGGACAGATTGAGACGCCGCCGGAGGCCCTGGACGGTCCGAATGGGACTCATACCCGAAGGTCGTAGGTTCAAATCCTACCCTCGCCACCAATGGATTCTCAGGGTCCAGTCGAAAGCTAGCCGGACAACCGCGGGACGATCCAGCAGGGCACCAAAGCCTTCTCGTCGAGGTGATAGCTCGTGCAAACTCTGTGGTAGCCGTCTGCGATCCAAAGCGGGTTCCCCTGAACCAACAGAACCGGCGAAAGCTTCTCTCCGGCCTTGACCTTTTCGAGGTCCGATGCGACTTCTGAATCACTTCGGCTCAGCAATGGCAATCCGGAAGCTCGCAGTAGGTCCTTCGCCGCAAACCGTTCGGGCCTTTCCTGTTTCTTCAATGCCTTCACGAGCTTGCGAGCTGCCGCGCCCCCCACGAGCAAAGAAAGGAAAGAGTGAGCCGCTGGGTAGTCCCCAGCGTCGGGATCTTCCTTCCAGGGTGGCGTCCCCTCGAATGG
>PMOE01000060.1 GCA_003161575.1 Acidimicrobiaceae bacterium
CACCACTCGTTGGGACTTAACCGGTCGGTGATCACGCATCCTGCATAGGTTCGTCTGTCCGGGTCTCGTTACTTGGTGCAGGTCAGGGGTGCGTGGGAACTGCACCCACAATGTCGGTGACGGAGACGCCGAGCCCCGGCAGGGAGCCGACGAACGGTGCGTCCCCGAAGGCGAAGATGCCTCCGTCAGACCCGATGAGCCAATAGCCGCTGTCATCGCTGGTGGGCACGAGTCCGATTATCGGGTGGGCTGGCGACACGCCGAGGGCGGGCAGGTTGCCGAAAGCCCCCGCGTCGCCGAACGTGTACACCGCGCCGTTCTGAGCCACGATCCAATAGCCACCTCCGTCCGGGGTGGACTCAATGGCACAAACCGGAGAGGAAGTCCCGGTGACAGAGCCGAAGTTGGTGGCGGTGCCGAACGAGTACACCGTGCCATTCGCCGCTACCAGCCAATAGCCTGTGTCACTTGGGTTTGCAGCGATTCCGATGATGTTGGTGAACGTTGACGCCGATACTGGGCAAGGACCCTAAGAACGGGGCGTTACCGAACGTGAAGACCCCACCGTCGGAGCCCACCAAGAAGTAGCCCTGGTCGTTGGAAGTGGGAACGATGCCCACGATATTGCTCACGTGGACGCCTATTCCCGGGAGGGAGTTCTCGAAGGGGGCATTGCCGAAGGCGAAGACCCCGCCGTCCGATCCCACCAAAAAATAGCCCGCGTCGTTGGCCGTGGGCACCATGCCCACGATGTTGGTGACTTGGACCCCCAGGCCCGGGAGCGAGCCATAGAAGCCGCCGGCCTGGCCGGTCGGGAAGACAAAGACCCCGCCGTCATGGCCCACCAGGTCGTAGCCCGAGGGGGCCGCGCCGACCAACACGTTCTGGGTGACCTGGGGGGCGGCGAAGTAGTTGGCGTTGGCCGCCTGATTGGCGTCGATCACACAAGTCCCTGCTCCCGTGAAGGAGACCACCCCAGCACTGATCGAGCAGGCCCCCGGTGTCGAGGCGGGATCGATGGAGAACACCACCGGGTTGCCTGAGGCCCCGCCAGTAGCCGCCGGGGCGTAGGTCGCACCTCCGACCAACGCGTTCGTCGGGGCGGCGGTCGTGAAGGCGACGGCCTGGGAGCCTGGGCCCACCGTGACGTTCTGGGTGACCTTGGGAGCGTTGGCATAGCTGCTGTCACCAGCCTGGTTGGCGTCGATCACACAGGATCCCACCCCTGTGTAGCTGACGGTGTCACCCGAGACATGGCAGACCCCGGGCGCGCTCGAGACGTCCAGACTGAAGACGACAGGATTGCCCGAAGCGCCCCCGGTCGCGCTGAGGGTGGCCATGCCACCCACGGTGCCGGTTCCCGGCCCGACAAAGCTGATCGTCTGTTCGATCCCCTGCAGTTCGAACGCTCCGGCATCGCATTCGCTCCCGGCACCGGGCCGTGGCAGTCCCCGCTCGTCGGACGCGATCGTGCAGGCCCCTGCGGGCACCTCCATGAAGGCCGAACTCGACGAGGTGATCGCTGCGGTCTCGGGACCAGCGGACCCGTTCGCGGCCAGACTGAGTGTGCCGATGGTGGCCGAGCCCGAGATGCTGTTAGCTCCGAGGGCACACGTGTCGTCGTCAGCAACGTTGTAGTTGTCGTCAGTCACCGGATTCGGCGAGAATTCCGAGTACCCGCTGCAGTCTCCCCCGGGGCCGTTAGCCGCCAGGACGGAGTTGGCGAGATTGACGATGCCATCGTTGTTGGAGATCCCACCACCCGAGGTCGAGGCCGCCGTGTTGCCCGAGAATGTGTCGTCGTTGAGATTGTCAGTGACGCCCCCCGCGTCGTAGAGACCCCCGCCGGCCCCAGTCGCAGTGTTCCCAGAAATGGTGTCGTTGTCGATGGTGGTGATCTCGGTGCCGCCAAATGTGTAGATCCCGCCGCCGTTAACAGCCTCATCGCCGGAGAAGGTGTCGTTCTCAAGCGACACAGTGCTCTCATCGTTGTAGACCCCGCCACCAAAACTGGTGGCCGAGTCATCGATGAACGAGTCGTCCTCGAGGGTAGCGGTGCCGTAGAATGCGTAGACAGCGCCACCATCAATCGAGGACGAGTCGTCGAAGAACGTGTCGTCGTTGAGGGTGACGGTTCCTTGGTTCTCGTATACCGCGCCGCCGTTGCCAGATGAGTCGCTCGTGAACGTGTCATCGAGGAGGGTGACGTCGCTGGGATTTGCGATATTGACCCCGTTGGCGGAGCCGTCGTAGATGGTAAAGCCGTCGATCGCCGAGGTCCCTGCCGCTTCGGGCAGTGTGGTCACACCGATGGCGTAGCCCATTGCCTGAGCGTCGATCTCGGTGCTCGCAGCGCTGGCACCTTGAAGGGTGACGCTGTCGGTAGTGGGGACATCAAGGGTGATGTAGTGCTCGTGGTATGTGCCCGCGGCCACGAAGACGGTGACCGCAGAGTCCGAGAGCGCATCGGCTGCGGCTGCGCCTTCTGAAATCGTCATGCAGGCTCCGGCACCTGGCGAGGTGCAGCCGGTGGTGGCAGTACCCGCTGTTCCATCGACGTATAGGTAGACCGTTGTGAGCGCACCGGCCACCGATGGGGCGACGGCGATGAGTCCCGCAGCGAGTAACAGGCCGCCGGCGAACATGGCGCTCGACCGCAAGAGGTGAGGTCTCGGTGCGGGCGACTTCAGGACGGGGCGATGAGATGCCGGGCGGTACCGCGCGCCAGGAAACATGACAGACCCCCTTTGTACGGATTCGCGTTGAGGGAACCAACGACCGGTCAAAGGTTATCTGGCCCCAGGCTGTTTCGCAGGGTCTTGATCTTGATCCCATCCGCTCAGCTGTTGACACTTGGTGTGGATTGCATTCGGTGTGCGGGCCTGCGCCTCCTAGCCTCGGTTGGACACCATTAGATCGGAGCCGCCTGTCAATTCAGTCGTCCGGTCCCACCTGGGACCACCGGGTGATGGTGAGAAAGTGCAACCAGGGAAACCCGTTCCATTGCCCCCAGCTACGGACAGTGTTACCGCCCGGGTTTCGTTTAGTGGTGTGACTAGAAGCGAAGGATACAAGGGGCCACGGCGTTGTCCCTTGTAGCCAGACATCGCTGCTAATCAAGATCGCAGAGGCTGCCCCTTTTACATTGGGCCTCAGAGGCGACTGATCAAGGGCGCCACGGCGGCCAACGAGAGTTGGCTCCCTACTTGGCTCCCCTCGGCGGTAGAAACCCAATTCTCGGGGAGTCCCTGGTGCTACTTCCCAGGTCAGCGCGGGTGGGCCGTACAGGACTCGAACCTGTGACCCCTTGCGCGTCATGCAACTCAGGCACGTTCACCGGAGTACGCCTCCGCCCGCTCTGTGCGCCTGACCAGGGAGTACGGTCCGCAGTGGTTCGGTGCCAAACGCAGAAAATCGCTCCCGTTGCTACATTCTCTGCTACATAGATTCTGCCGACGAGTTCCCCTCCAGGATGGCCGAATGGGCAGTCGCGCCGATGTCGCCGATCAGCTGGTTTGTCCGTGGAGCTGCGAGTTTCTCGTTCGCCTCCTTCGGGTCACGAGCATCGGCAACTCAAGGTAAAGCCAACTCCGAG
>PMOE01000087.1:0-60117 GCA_003161575.1 Acidimicrobiaceae bacterium
GACTTTCAGGTCCTGATGGGGACGCTCCTAGAAATCCGTCCCACGAACGTCGACGATCTGGAACGCTATATGGGATGAGTGGGGAGACCGACCAGGATCGGAGTCGCCGAGATCCGATCATCGTGGCCGATCCCTTAGATCCGCGTTTCCCCGCGTTCTCCCGAGAGGTCCTTGAAGAGCTTTCTGAGTTCGGTGAGCAACGAGAGCTGGCGGCCGGGGACGTGCTCTACCGTGCCGGCGAAGCGCGGTGGGATTTCTTCGTGCTGATCGAAGGGGAGGTGGAGATCGTTCGAGATGACGAGTCCCAGGAGCTGGTGGCTGCCTACGGGCCCGGACAGTTCATGGGGGAATTGGGACTTCTCACCGGACAGCGGACTTACCTGACGGCCCGGGCCACCCGCACGGGGATGGTTCTGGTCGTTCCCCATGACTCGTTCCGTCGACTCATGGCGACAAAACCGACCATTTCGGACGTCATCTTCGGAGCTCTGGTCGCTCGGAGGGATACTCTCCGAGCGACCTCGGCCGCGAAGACGGTACAGATCATTGGCTCGCGGTTCTCACGAGAAGCCCTGGCTTTGCGCACGTTCGCCACCCGTAACCGTCTGGCGTACACATGGATCGACCTTGAAGAGGCTGACGATGTCGAAGTGCTGTTGGCGAGCAAGGGCGTCCGCGCCGGCGATTCCCCGGTTGTGATCACCCCGACCGGGGTCCTTCGTCACCCGACACCGGGCCAGTTCGCTGAGCAGCTGGGGCTGACTTACCATCCCATCCCCGGCCGCACCTTCGATCTGGTGGTGATCGGCGGTGGGCCCGCGGGATTGGCCGCATCGGTCTACGGGGCCTCAGAGGGTCTCGACACCGTCTCACTTGACGCTGTTGGCCCGGGCGGCCAGGCCGGGTCGAGCTCGCGCATCGAGAACTACGCCGGATTCCCCAACGGCATCTCGGGGGGTGACCTTGCGGCCAACACGGCCGTCCAGGCGCAGAGACTCGGAGCGTGGCTGGTCAGCCCGTGTGTGGTGTCGGGCCTGCGAACTGAGCATGGATTCCACGTCGTCTCTCTCATCGACAAGAGCGAAGTCCCCGCTCGTGCGGTGATCATCGCCACGGGGGCCCGATATCAACGGTTGGCCATCTCCAACCTCGAGCAGTTCGAGGGCAACGGGGTCTACTACGCAGCCACCGATCTCGAAACGCGATCTTGCAGCGGTTCGGGCGTTGTGGTCGTCGGTGGTGGAAACTCGGCTGGCCAGGCCGCCATCTATTTGAGCCAGGTAGGCAGCAGGGTCTCAATCGTCATCCGACGAGCCGACCTCTCGCACAGCATGTCGCGGTATCTCATCGACCGCATAAATGCCGATCCCAACATCGAGGTCCTGACCAATACCCAGGTACGTGCTCTCGACGGCGACACCCACCTTGGAGGTGTGGTTCTTGAGCACACGCCATCACGGCAACGCTACGCCAAGGAGTGCGTGGCCCTTTTCTGTTTCATCGGAGCGGAACCTTCCACGTCGTGGCTTTCCGAAACCGTCGCGTTGGACGAGAAGGGATTCATCCTCACCGACCGTTCGCTTCCTACCGACGCCCTTGGCGACCCCCTCTTCGCCGGGAGAGAGCCGTTGCCGTTTGAGACCTCTTCGCCCGGAGTATTTGCTGTTGGCGATGTCCGGCTGGGCTCGATGAAGCGGGTTGCCGCCGCCGTTGGAGAGGGATCCAGCGCTGTGCGGTCGGTGCACGAGTATCTCGCCGTGACCGTCTGACCGTCTGACCGGTGCTCCTGGCTCCTCCCTGCACGGCCGTGCCGCGGGCACGCAGGTCAGGTGGAAATGTCAACTGTTCGAAGGGCACACTGCTATCGACAGCCTTTGGGTACTCAGCGGTACGCGGTCTTCGCACGCGAACGTCATCGACTACAGCGATCATGCCTCTCGTTCAGCACTACGGGGACTGTGGTGCCGAGGTTCTGAGGTTGCGCGGACGCTTCACCCTAATATTTCGCATTCGAACTATCTCTGAGCTGGGTAGGAGCACCCGTAACGGGACGGTATTCGAACTCCTTCCCCACTTTAAGGTCCCCTGCTCTCTCGGACTTGGTCGGGCAACGGTCAGATCTGGAGTTTCAGGACGCACTTGAAACACTCCTAAGGCCGCTCGACCCTGACCGAGGACGAGCGTTACGCCGATCGGCCGACTGCCTCTTCAAGCGGCGGCGATTTCGCCAGGTACTGAGACACGGCTCGGCATGTACCAACGGCTCTGGCAGCACCCGTCGGGGGGATTCCTCGCCGCTTGAACTCGGGCTGAGCGCCCCAGGAGCTCTTCGTGCCGAGGTGCGCCTGCACCCAGCGGAAGTTCGGACTACTGGGCCATGCCCACGATCGGGGCGTTGAGTGGCTGGCCACCCATGGAGCCGAAGAACTGGGCGTCGCCGAAGGCGAAGAGCCCGCCATCGGAGGCGACGAACCAGTAGCCGTGGCCGTCCGAGGTGGCGGCCATGCCCACGACCGGCTTGTTCAAGGTGATGCCCGCCGTCGAGCCGTAGAAGACCGCGTCACCGAAGGAGAAGAGCCCGCCGTCGGAGCCAACCAGCCAGTACCCCTGCCCGTCAGCAGTCGCGGCCATGCCCACGACCGGCTTGTTCAAGGTGATGCCCCCCGTCGAGCCGTAGAAGATCGCGTCACCGTAGGAGAAGATCCCGCCGTCGGAGGCGACGAACCAGTAGCCGCGGCCGTCCGAGGTGGCGGCCATGCCCACGACCGGCTTGTTCAAGGTGATGGCCCCCGTCGAGCCGTAGAAGGCGGCGTCGCCGAAGGAGAAGATCCCGCCGTCGGAGCCAACCAGCCAGTAGCCGCCACCATCAGGGGTGACCGCCATGCCCACGACCGGCTTGTTCAAGGTAATTCCGCCCGTGGAGCCGTAGAACTGGGCAGCGCCGAAGGCGTAGACGCCCCCGTCAGACCCCAGTTCGTAATAGCCGCCGAGGGAGAGTGGCGCCGTGAGCCCCTGGGTGTCCGGGCCCGAATAGCCCACCGCGTAGCACTGCAGGTTGGCAAGGCAGGCGACCGAGTTGATCCCGTCATAGCCCGAGGGGCTGGGAGTAGGAGTTGTCTGGTTCACCCAGGAGGAACCGTTCCAGGCCAGGACTTGGTCGGTCGTGTCGGCCCCGGCGTTGGTGTACTCGTAACCGCCGGCCACACACGATGTCGGCCCGAAACAGTCCACCGACTCGAGCTGGTTCCCGTCGGTGGTGTTGGGATCGGGAACGGTGACATTGGAGAACGCGGTGCCGTTCCATTGCTCGACCAGATTCTGCGAGAACTGATCGTTCTGCGAAGGGGTGTACTCGGGGTTGTAGGCCTGGAAGCCGACCGCAGTGCACAGGCTGGGTGACGCACAGGACACGCCGTTCAAACCGCTCTCGAACGTTCCAGGGGATGGAACGGCGACCTGACCCCATGAGCCGCCACCGAGGACGTAGGTCAGCGCGCTCAGGTCGCCGTCCTGGCCCACAGCCATGCACCAAGGACCCGTGACACCGCTGTACGTGGCTTGGACACACGAAAGCCCGTAGATCACCTGGCCGGCCGGCACGAAATACGGGGTCGACCACGTCGTGCCGTTCCATTGCATGAGGGAATACTGGTAGGACTGGCCGGTGGGGCGGTACGAGTCGACGACGACGCAGGAGTTGAACGTGACGCACGAGACCGCGATGAGGCTGTTCCCCCAGGATCCTCCACCCGGATTCGGTACGGAAAGGCCCCCCCAGGTCGAACCGTTCGGGTCTGCGCTCGAGATCAGTGCCTCATTGACGTAGGGCGAGCCGTCGTTTATGGCACCGACAGCCATGCAGAAACTCGGCACACAGGACACCGCGTTCAGGCTCGAGTTCGTGGTGCTCGCAGCAGGGGTGAGGCCGTTGTCCTCGTTCCACGCCGTCCCGGACCAATCGGCGCCGATCTGGTTGTAGGTCTGCTGGTCAACGTTGTACGACGAGCCGACGGTGACGCAGAAGGTCGGGCTCGCGCAGGAGACACCGTTCAAGGTGTTGTCAGGATTCGCCGGGTTGGTGGGGTTGAAGGTCGACACCTCGTTCCACGTCCCCGGCACCGTAACCGCCGGTCGGGCCGTAGCATGGGTCGACTCGACAGACACCCTTTGCGAGGCGGATGCTGCCGTCGCCGTCGGTCCGGCGAACGCGATGGCTCCCACGGCGGCGATCGCGAGGGAACAAGTAAGTAGAGCGGTACGGCCTGGATTGAACATGGCTTTCCTCTGACGTTCGTCTGTCGCTGCATCGGCAGCCAACGAAAACGTATCAGCATGAGGCGTGAGGACCCCCGATCGGAGGCGTCGAACAGGGCGTGCACGGGACCGCCCGCCGGGGCGCGATGCGCCTCTGAGAAGGGACTTCACCCTGGCAACTGGCCGAAGGACGCGCACATCGCGCACCGTGAGTTGGTCGATCCGGCAAAATTTCGTCGGATCGGTGCCAATCAGCACCCCTAACGGGACGCTATTCGAACTCCTCGGGGTTCCCACGGACCTCGTTCATAGGCTTGACTCGACAATTATCTGACCCCGAGTTCCTGCAGATCTTGACCACACTTTCGAGTGTCAAATAGCGCTCGTAGGGGCGTCCACTCCTGACGACGGCCTCGACAATTCCCGAGTACACCCTTAGGTGGTCGGCGAACCTACACGGTCGGCGTGAGTCCCCCGTCTATGCGAAGTGTCGTTCCGGTAATCGATCCAGCCCGTGGACTTGCAAGAAAGGCGACCGCTGCAGCAATCTCCTCAGCCGTGGAGAACCGCCCAAGGGGAATGGCTCGTTCGGTCGCCGCGACTATGTCCGCTGGTTCTCCCGCGCCCAACGCCGAGGCCTGGGCGGCGACACCATAGGAGCCTAGCCACAGGGGAGTGTTGACTGGTCCTGGTGCGACACCGACGACGCGAATCCCTCGCGAGGCAACCTCCCGGGCCAATCCAACCGTCATGTTGTTCATGGCTGCCTTGCTGGCACTGTAGGAGTAGATGCCCGACTCAGGCATCGCGCCGTTGATACTCGAGATGTTGACGATCACGCCGCCGGGCTCAGTGAGATGGGGAAGAGCACCACGACATGTCCGGACAGCGGACATGAAGTTCAGGTTCCAGAACTCCTCCCAATCTTCGTCGGTCTCGCTTGTAAAACCCGTGCCGATACGACCGCTGCCGACATTGTTGACGAGCACATCAAGTCGACCAAAGCGCTCCATGCATGCTGCGACCGCTACTTCCCCGGAGTCTGCTGCCTGCATATCGAGGGAGATATGGTCGGCGCCGTGGTCAGGCGGCAGTCCGCTTCGGCTGGTGCCGAACACCCGCATTCCTTCGTCGACCAACAGTGAGGCCACCGCCAATCCGATCCCACGGCTGGCGCCGGTCACAAGGGCGACCTTGTCCTTCAGGCCGAGTTCCACATTGCCTCCCGAAGATTCAGACCGAATCGTCCATGAGCACCCCCAAACGAAGCACCCCCAACGGGATTCGAACCCGTGTTACCGCCTTGAAAGGGCAGCGTCCTTGGCCGCTAGACGATGGGGGCCGGGCTTGGCCGCATCCTCGGGGTTCTCCTCCGGAGTCAGCAAAGTTATCAGCCGCCGATTACGGCACCTTCGGGTTGGGAGGAAGGGTCGGCGCCATCTCCGGCGGTGGCCTCAGTCACCGGGCCCGTCGCCGCCACGACCTGGGAGGCTTCTCGTGGATGGGTGGTAAGAGCCAGGAAGAACTGGATCATCCCGATCACGAGGACGGTGGCTCCGATCACGTGTACTTCCACCAGGAGCGCTGGGAGATGGGTGAAGTACTGGGTGTAGCCGACGGCGCCTTGGGCCACCAGCACGATGACCAGGACGCGCCCCGCCCGCCGCACCCGTTCAGGGACGTCCATGGCGTGCAGGGCCACGGCGAGGGAGATGCACAGTCCGATCAGCAAGAGGGCCAGGCTCGAGTGGAGTTCGGCCATGTCGCGCAGTGCGACCGGGATGCGCTTGGCCACCACCTGCCCCTGGGCCGAGCCCGCATGCGGTCCGGCTCCGGTGACCGCGGTACCCGCGGCGATCACGACGGCGAGCAGGAGGACGGCACCCCGCGACAGCTGACGGACCGGGACCGGAACGAGCAGGTGGCCGGTCCCGGGTCCGTACTGGCGTGAGCAGCGGTGCACGAGCACCACGGCGTCGACGACGAGCAGCATCGTCGCGAAGAAGTGGACCATCACCAGGTAGGGGTTGAGCTTCGTGTAGACGACGATTCCACCGAGGACCGCCTGGAGCAGGACGCCCCCGACCAGTCCGCTCGAGAGCCACACGAGGTCGATCCGGAATGGCCGCCGGCGCACGGAGGCGAGAAAGGTGAGGCCCACCACCACGGTCAACCCCACCGTCACCAGCCGGTTCGCGAACTCCACGAGCGCGTGGAATTGCAGGGGTGGAGTCAGGTGTCCGGTCGAACAGGTCGGCCAGTCCGCACAGCCCAGGCCCGAGCCGGTCAGCCGCACCGCCGCGCCCGTCACAACAATGACCGATACGGCAACCAAGGAGACGACGCTGAGGCGGTTGAAGGTGGTGGGGGAGACAACCGGCAGGCGGCTCGCCCAACCGGCGCCGCCACCAGGAGGGGTGGGATCGGCCACGAATCCCATCGTACCGGGGCCCCCCGGGGGCCCCTATTCGCAGCGCTGGTCACCTGTTCGGGCTAGCTCTTCGTATCCCGTCTGGTCCGGCGACTCCAGCGGCCGTAGGCTCAGGAAGATGGCATCCCAAGCTCCCGCCCTCAGGGGCATCCGAGCAGGCGGATCGAAGATCGGCGCCTATGTGGCGCTGACCAAGCCACGCATCATCGAGCTGCTGCTCGTGACCACGCTGCCGACCATGATTGTGGCGGCCCGCGGGCTGCCGTCGATCGGGCTGATGGCGGCCACCCTGGTGGGTGGGGCGCTGGCCGCCGGAGGAGCCAACGCCATCAACATGTACGTCGATCGCGACATCGACCGGCTGATGCACCGGACCCGGAACCGCCCGCTGGTCACCGGGGCCGTCACCCCAACGGCGGCCCTCGTCTTCGCCATCACCCTCGAGGTCATGGCCTTTGCGGAGTTGTGGGGGCTCGTCAACCTGCTCTCGGCCGTCCTTGCCGTCTCGGCGACCGCCTTCTACGTGTTCGTGTACACACTGTGGCTCAAGCGGCGCTCCACTCAGAACATCGTCATCGGCGGTGCCGCCGGCGCGGTCCCGGTGTTGGTCGGCTGGGCGGCGGTGACGGGCACCTTGAGCTGGACCCCCGTGGTGCTTTTCGCCATCATCTTCATCTGGACCCCGCCGCACTTCTGGGCGTTGGCAGTCAAGTACCGCGACGACTACAAGGCGGCGAGTGTGCCGATGCTCCCGGTCGTGGCGTCCCTGGTTCGGACCACCCGCGAGATCCTGCTGTACACGGTTGTGTTGGTCGGAGTGTCCTTGTGGTTCACTGCGGTGGCCCACATGGGCCCCATCTACACCGTGACTGCTGCGGTGCTCGGTGCGATCTTCATCTTCATGTCAGCCCGTCTGTGGGGCCGAGCCCGCGGCGACCGGGCGACCGGCCGCGACGCCATGCGTCTCTTTGGCTACTCGATCACATACCTCACGGTGCTCTTCGTCGCCATGGCCGGTGATGTCCTCATCCGGTACCACTGAGGTGGTGGGCGGCCCACCGCCCGTTCCACCAGGTGAGACGCCGGCGGCGTCGCCTCGCCCACGGCGCCCGCGACCCATGTTCTTGGTGATCGGCCTGATCGCTGCGGCCGCCCTGGCGATCGGCCTGTTCACCCAGGTGGGTACCAAGGCCTCGGGTGGCTCCCGTCCCCAGGTGGGCGACCCGGCACCGACGTTCTCGCTGCCCCGTCTCGGGGGTGGGGCAGCGGTTGGGGTGCCCACGAACGGTGGTGGGAACGGCCACCCGGCCGTGCTGTTGTTCTTCGCCAGCTGGTGCGGCCCGTGTCAGGCCGAGATCCCCGCGCTTGGCGCGGCCTACCGCCGGCAGAGCACAGCGGGGCGAACCCCCCCGGTCGCCCTGATCGGGGTGGACGGCAGTGATCCCACTCGCAACGCCCTCGCCTTCGTCCACCGCAGCGGAGTCTCGTTCCCCGTCGGTGCCGACAGCGCGTTCAGCGTGACCCAGGGACTCTTCTTCTTCACCGGGCTCCCCGAGGCGGTCATGGTGCGCGCGGACGGCACCATCGCCGGCATTACCTATGGCGCGATCACCCCGGCGCAGTTGTCCTCCTGGGACCGGCGGCTCATTCCCAGCGGAACGTGAGTGCCGCGGCGAGGGGCGCGGCGAGCGCCCAGATGCCGAGGACGATCCACGATTCGGCCGGCACGGCGACTCCGGACCCGAGGGCGGCGTGCAGGCCGCTCGAGAGAGCGGCCGGCGGAAGGGCGCGGGCCAGTGCGCCCAGGGCCTCGGGCAGTTTGGCCACCGGCACGATCATCCCACCGAGCAGTAAGAACACCAGGTAGAGCCCGTTCGCGGCGGCCAGGTTCACTTCGGCCCGCAACAATCCGGCCATCAAGAGCCCGATCCCACCGAAGCCAACGGTGGCCAACAGGATCAGTCCGAGGGCCGCCGCCCAAGAGCCAGCGCTGCCGACCGGACGCCAGCCGAGGGCGCCACCGACAGGCAACAGCACCGCCGCCTGGATGGCCTCGACCACGAGGATCATGGTGATCTTGGCCCCGAGCAGTCGGGGCCGTCCGAGCGGGGTCGAGCCCAACCGCTTGAGCACGCCGTAGCCGCGCTCAAACCCCGTTGCAATGCCGAGCGACACCATGGCGGTCGACATCACGGCGAGGGCGAGGATGCCCGGGAGGATGAAGGTGACCGCCTCGGTCGTCCCGGTCGAGATGACGTGGACGGTCGAGAAGAAGACCAAGAACACGACCGGGATCCCGACGGTCAACAACAGCGTCTCGCCGCGCCGAAGGGTCATGAAGGTTTCGGCGCGTGCCTGGGCAAGGTAGGCGGTCACCGGGTTCTCCGCCCCCGGCCCGACCGTCCCCGACGCTCGACCCCCGGGTTCGCAGACGAGTCCGTCTCAGTGGCCGCCTCACCGACGATGGACAGGTAGGTGTCCTCCAACGAACGGCCGGTGCGCAGGTCCGAAAGCGGAGCGTCCCGGGCGGCCAACCAGGAGGCCAATGCGGCGGTGAGCTGAGGTGAGGACACCGCCGCCACCTCGTAGCGGCCGGGCGAGTGCTCAGAGACCGGCGCACCGAGGACCGTCGCGAGATCGGTGATGTCGAGGCCGGGCGGGGCGCCGAAACTCACCGCCGGGGAGGCCGCCAGCTCGGCCTGGGTCCCCGACGCGGCGGCTCGTCCCCGGTGGATGATGACCACCCGATCAGCGAGCCGCTCGGCTTCGCCCATCTCGTGGGTGCTGAGCAGCACGCAGGCGCCCCGATTTCGAAGACCGGTGATCACGTCGCGAATTGCGATACGTCCCTGCGGGTCAACCCCGGCCGTCGGTTCATCGAGGAAGACCACGTCGGGTCGACCCACCAGGGCGAGCGCGAGCGAGAGCCGTTGCTGCTGGCCGCCGGAGAGGTGGCGCCAGGGGGTCTCGGCGGCCTCTTCGAGTGCGACCAGTTCCAACAGGGCGGCGGGGTCCTCGGGTTCGTCGTAGTAAGCGGCGAAGAGGCGCAGAACCCGACGGGGGCCGAGCATCGGGTACACGCCACCCCCTTGGAGCATCACCCCGGTCCGACGGGACAGGACACGGTGATCAGCTCGTGGATCGAGACCAAGGACGCGGACCGTCCCGGCCGAGGGGCGGCGGTAGCCCTCGAGGCTCTCGACCGTCGAGGTCTTCCCCGCGCCGTTCGGCCCGAGGAGGGCGAGGACCTCGCCCGCCATCGCCCTGAGCGACAGCCCGTCGACCGCGGTCAGCGGGCCGTAGCGCACGACCAGGTTCTCGCACTCGATGGCCGGTGATCCGCTCGCCGCGCCCGGACCACCAACGGTGCGTGCGGAGGGGGCGGCTGCCGGCATAGGGCCTGCACGCTACCGTTGACAGCCAGATGATCGACATCCGTTTGGTCCGCGAGGACTCCGCGGCGGTGCAGGCCGCCCTCGGCCGCAGGGGCGTGGATCCCTCCGAGATCGACGAGCTGGTGGAGCTGGATTCGGCCCACCGAGCCCGCCTGGGCGAACAGGAATCCCTCCGGGCCGCGGTGAAGGCGATCTCCCGGGAGGTCGGCGAGGCCAAGCGGACCGGGGATGTGACCCGGGCCGATGAGCTGTCGGCGAAGAGCCGGCTCCTCGGGGCGGAAGAGCACGACGCCCAGATCGCAGCTGAGGCGGTGGCCGACAAGCTGCGCTCTGTCCTGTTGAACCTCCCCAACCTGCCGGCCGCCGCCGCCCCCGACGGGACGGGACCACAAGACAATGTCGAGATCCGACGATGGTGGCCGGGGCAGGCCACCGGCGCTTCCGAACCGGTGCCGGGCGATCACCAGCGGGTGCCTCACTGGGAGGTGGCCGAGCAGCTCGGACTTCTCGACATGGAGCGCGGGGCGCGCCTGTCGGGGTCGATGTTCCCCCTCTACCGCGGGGTTGGCGCCCGACTGGTGCGGGCCCTGACCTCGTTCGCCCTCGAGTGCCACGCCGAGGCCTTCGAGGAGATCCGGCCGCCGACGTTGGTACTCACCGAGACGATGACGTCGACCGGCCATTTGCCGAAGTTCTCCGACGAGGCATACCACATCGAGCGCGACGACCTGTGGGCCATCCCGACCGCAGAGGTACCGCTCACGTCGATGCGCAGAGGGGAGATCATCGACGAGGCCGAACTGCCGGTTCGCTACATGGCCGTGACCCAGTGCTTCCGCCGTGAGGCGGGCGCCGCCGGGCGCGACACCCGTGGGCTGCTGCGGGTCCACGAGTTCGAGAAGGTGGAACTGTTCGCCTACGCCACCGCGGCGCAGGCGGCCGAGGTGCAGGCCGACATCCGCACCCGGGCCGAGGCGCTGCTGCAGTCCTTCGGGTTCACCTACCGGGTGCTCGACTTGTGCGCCGGCGACCTCGGCGGCTCATCGGCCCGGACTTTCGACCTCGAGGTGTACGCGCCGGGCTGTGACCGCTGGCTCGAGGTCTCCTCTGTCAGCTGGTTCGGTGACTACCAAGCCCGGCGGGCCCAGGTCCGCTACCGTCCCGACGGCGGTGGCGCCGCGGCGCTCGTCCACACGATCAACGGCTCCGCCCTCGCCTGGTCGCGAATCTGGGCGGCACTCGTCGAGATCGGCCGTCAGCCTGACGGGTCGGTCCGCCTCCCGGACTGCCTCGCTCCGTGGCTCGGCGACGACCTGGTGGTCCCCGTCCCCTGAGACGGCCGGGGGCGTCCGCCCCGGGACGTGACTCAGTCCGGGGCGGCGTCGAAGCGGTAGCCCACGCCGCGGACCGTCGTGATGAGCACCGGGGCCGCCGGGTTGACCTCGATGCGTGAGCGGAGCCGCTTGATGTGCACGTCGAGGGTCTTTGTATCGCCGATGTAGTCCGTTCCCCAGATGCGGTCGATGAGCAGATCGCGGGTGAGCACTCGTCCGGCGTTCTCGACCAAGAGGGTGAGCAGCTCGAACTCCTTGCGCCGCAAGACGACCTCGTCGCCGCGGACAAAGACGCGCCGCTTGTCGAGGTCGACCCGGACGTTGCTCGCCTCCCACACCGATTCGGTTGCCGCGCCACCGACCCGACTCTCGGCGTACTCGACGTTGGAGTTCCCGGAGCGACGCATCACGGCCCGCATCCGGGCCACCAGCTCGCGGAGGCGGTAGGGCTTGGTGACGTAGTCATCCGCCCCCATTTCGAGGGCCACGACCGTGTCGATCTCGGCCCCCTTGGCCGTCACCATGATGATGGGCACGGCCGATCGCGACCGGATGGAGCGGCACACGTCTATTCCCGACATCTTGGGCAACATGAGGTCGAGCAGGATGAGGTCGGGGTTGAGTTGGTCGAAGAGTTGGACCGCCTGCACCCCGTCGCGGGCCACGCTGACCGAGAATCCTTCGTGGCCGAGGCCGACCACCAGGGCATCGATGAATGATTCCTCGTCTTCGGCCAGCAGGACGTTGATGAGGCGCGTGTCGGCACCGGCGTTCGACGCGGGGTTGTTCATTGCGGTGCCGGTCATCAGCTGTACTCGGGCTGAAGCGGGAGTACGAGGGTAAAGGTCGACCCGTCGCCTTCACGGGATTCGACGTCAACCCAACCCTGGTGGTTGTTGGCCACGTGGCGGACGATGGAGAGTCCGAGCCCCGTGCCGCCGGTGTCTCGGCTTCGCCCGTGGTCGACCCGGTAGAAGCGTTCAAAAATGCGGTCGAGGTCGCGTGCCGGAATCCCGATGCCGTGATCGGCCACCGACAACCGCACGACCTCGCGATCCGCCTTTGCCCCCGTCACGAGGTGATGGGTGCTCGTCCCGTCGGCGTCCGCGCCAGAAGAGTTGACTCCGTCATCGGTTGCCCATCCCCCGTCCGAGGTCGATGGATTCTCGGGCCCGGTCGTCCCGATGGCCTGGGCCCCGACGGCGGGAGTGACACCGGATCCGACGGGCACTTGGGGAGGGTCTCCGGCGATCGTCCCTGACACGGTGACTGTGGTGCTTTCGTAGGAGTACGTCACCGCGTTCTCGAGGAGCGCGTGCATGGCCGAGACGAGCTGGCGCCGGTCGCCGACGACGGCGACGGGGGGCTGGGGTTCGAAGAGGGCGATGGTGATTCCCCGTTGTTCTGCCGTTGCCCGCACCCGCTCGACCGCTTCGGCCATAACCAGGTTCACGAGCACCGGCTCGCGGGGAGGTGCCTCCTCGGACTCGATGCGGCTGAGATCGAGAAGGTCGTCGATGATGCGGCTGACCCGGAAGGCCTCGGTATGGATGCGGCTGGCCAGGCGCTGGGCGACCTCTGCGTCGGGTTCGGACACGAGAGTCTCGGCCAGTAACCCGAGTGCGCCCATTGGGGTCTTGAGCTCGTGGCTGACGTTGGCCACGAAGTCACGCCGGATCTCTTCGAGTCGCCGCCGTTCCGAGACGTCCTCGATCATCGCGATCACGCCGAGCGGCCGCCGACCGTCGTCGATGAGCCGGGCCCGGACGGTGAGTGTGCGCCTCGGCGGTCCATACAGATCGAGGCCGCGCTCGGCCTCACCTTCGTGCCAGGCGTCCTCTAAGAGTTCGGTGACCGCTTGGGCGGCGAGCGCGTCACCCCGCCGGCTGGTCATGAGCGCGTTGGCCCGGGCGTTGCGGTAGACGACGGCGCCGTTCTCATCGCACAGCACGACGCCCTGGGGCAGTGTGTCGAGCGAGCGGCGGAGCCGGATGGCGTCGGCACTCGACTCGGCAACCGCCTCGGTTGCCGCCCCGGTCACCTGCTCGAGGTAGGAGAGCGCCACCTCGATGCTCTTTTCGTCTTCAGGGGGATCGATCCCGAGGCGCGAGCCGAGGGCGGTCAGGCGCTGGGAAAGAGCCCGACGCCCCGAGCGCCGGCCGAGCAGGGCGGCGATGACCACGGCCACCACGAGCACGGCCGCTCCGATGGCGTAGATCGCCGGCGTCGGAAGGGCGCTAGCGGCGGCCGTGCCGGCCAGCCGCACCAAGTCCGTCTCCCCGATCACGCCCCCAGTGTGACAGGGCCCGGCCGTGCTCTGGAAACCGGTCCGCTGGCCGATCGGGCGGAGCCCGGGGCGCTTCCGCCGGGGAGCGGGAAATCATGAAAAGGAGTCAAAAGGGTTGAAATAGACTCAAAGATACCGTACTGTGGGGTGACCACGGGGATGTGTACCTTGACAAACCATAGACACGGATTCCGGACTAGGGTTACGGGATGGAAAGGTCGCGGGATTTGGCGTGGCGGGACGCCAAACGATGGCTCTTCACCCAACGCGAGGTCATCCCCCTGGTGGTCATTGGGGTGTTGACCCTGATCGGCGTCTCGGTTTGGGCCCCGACGGGTACCGCCCTGGACGCCCTGATCGCCCTCGCTTCTGTGGGCGTCGCGGCGCTTCTGATCCCCAGTGCTGTCTACCTGGGATCGCTCGTAACCGCCCCCCATCGGATTCTCCGGGCGGAGGTCGTCAATCTGTCGGGGCTTTTAGCGGTCAAGTCCCCGGACAAGGCTGAGGTTCTGAATCGCCTGGGGGGCGCTCTGACCAAGGGCATTGAGGTCCAGATGTACCTCGAAACCGCGCCTGGTGATGGTTCAAGCAGGGCCACGTGGGATTGGGAGATAGTGGCGGGGGCTGAGATCAACGAGGTGTGCGGATCACACGAAGGGGCATTGTTCGCATCGGCCGATCATGGAATGAACGAGCGGGAAGCGCCAGAAATGGTAAGGGACGCAGGTACCACTTGGACGTGGCACCAAGCGGACACCAAGATCAGGTGGCTACGCCAGCGGATTGAAGAAATCCGCGAGGCGGACTAGTCCTCTGTGTCTTCGTCCGCCACGTCGGTGATCTGTGTTGGGTCCTCGGTCAGTAGAACCTTGAGCACGTCCTCGGGGTCGCCCTCGATGTTCACGGGCTCGTCGTAGCCCTCGAAATTGCGTGGCATCGCTGCCAGTCTATGTGGGGTGGTGGGACTCGGGTCCCCCCTTTTGGTTGAGCTTGTGTCTAAAGTCCCGCTTGAGGGTTTGGGCCGTGTCGGACCCAATCCCCCCTGACAACCAAGGGAGGTGCACCGTGCCAAAAGCCCAGGTCAAAGGCGCGCGCCCGTTATCGCCCACCCTCCATGAGCGGTCCGTGAGGGGCGGTATCCAACGAGCCAAGCGCACCTCCCCGGCACAGCGCAGCGAGGATGCCAGACACGCAGCCAACGCCCGTTGGGATAAGACTCGACGTGCAAAAGCGGGGTAAACGCGCTTAGATCGTAAGACGCCCCCCTGGCAGGATTCGAACCTGCGACCTTTCCTTTCGACAGGAAAGCTGGCATCCCAACCACAGGGGGGAAGCGAGGCCCGGCGGGTACAAGCCGTCGGGTCTTGCTATGTCCGAAGGTACTCCGCAACGGTCCGAGCACAGCGGATGGTTGGCTTTAAATCCCCTAATTAGGGCCGCCAAGCATCGCTATCCCCCCGCTATCCGCTTGTAACTAATCCTGCGACCCGCGGTCTGGCCCATGAGGCGGTAGACACGCTCGGTGTCGGTGATCTCCCGAGTGGAGTAGCGGAAGTCGAATTCTGCCAGATAACGGTCCAGGTGCTCTTTGCTGACGTGGTGGTGGGTGCCGTCCAGGCTCCGCTTTAGCTGAGAGAAGTAGTTCTCGGCCTGGTTGGAAGTCACCCCGTGGCGCGCATATTCGCGGTGCGAGTGATTGACCGTCTGGTGGGTCAAGAACTCTTTGCCAAGGTGCAGGTACTGGGCGCCCTCGTCGGTCGTCAGGGTGCTGGCCCCCATGTTGACCTGCTCGCCAATCACCTTGCGTAGCGTGTTGCCGGACACGTCAGAGACCACCTTGGAACGGACCTCACCGGTCGTGGTGTTGATCAGCGACAGCACCGGGGTCTTAGCCGTGTTCAGGTTCGGACGGTTGGCCGGGGTGACGCGCTCGGGAGCAGGCTCGGGCTTGTAGTGGTTGTCCTTTGTGGGGTCGCCACCGATCCAGGTCTCGTCCGCCACGATGGCACCGACCAGCATCCCCGGTGCCCTGACTTTCATCGCCTCTCGGATGCGGTGGGTCATGAACCAGGCGGTTTTCGGGGAGACCCCATATTTCCGTTCAACTTCCCGCGCGGCGAGACCGTTCTTATTCGCGGCCATCTCGAACACGACAAAGAGCCAAATGCGGAGAGGAACCTTTGAGCCATGAAAGATCGTCCCGGTCATTACCGAGAACTGCTTCCGACAGCCCTTCTCACGGCACTTCCAGACCCGACGCTGGGAGATCGCCCCGGTCCTGGTCTTGCGGCCCACGGCGCTCTTGGGGGCCAGGAAGTAGTGATCGTTGATGGACCCACAGTGAGGGCAAACGGGCTTGTCAGGCCACCGTAGGTGCTCAAGGAAGCGGTAGGCGGCGTCCTCGTTGGGGATGTCGTTGGCCAACTTGGTAATCGTGATTAGTGCCACATTTGAATTATGACAAACCCACCGTGGTTTGTCAAGGTACACATCCCCGTGACCACGCCCGCCCGGGCGGGCCATGTCAGAAGGGACGAGGAGAGGCCGCCCATGCCTGTGCTCATCGACTCGGTCGCCGCCCTTGTGCCGGCCCGGCTCGCCGATGTCGTCCTCAACCCGGACCCCAGCCAGTTGCCCGGCGGGGGAACGCTCCAACAGCTGACCAACGGATTGGGTGGATGGGCACTGGTGGCCGCCCTTGTTGGGCTGCTCGTCGGCGCCGCCGCCTGGGCGCTCGGTTCTCATTCGCAGAACTACCAGCAGTCGTTCGTCGGCCGCCGGACGGTCCTCATCTCGGGTCTGGCCGCGCTGATCATCGGTGGTGCGCCGACCCTCATCAACTTCTTCTTCCACACCGGTACCTCGCTCCATTGACCCGCTCCGCCGGCTCTACGCAGACCGTGGTCTGCCGGCGCCTCATCTGATCCTCCGTGTTCGCCGCCCCCGCCCTTTCGGTCCCACTACCCATCCCGAGCTGCCCCGGCGGTTCGGTGGACCCGCTATGCGGCGCCGCCGCGAGTGTGGGTTCGGGGTTGCTCGGCAGCGGCGCCGGCGACGTGTTGAGCGCCGTGTCGACCTGGGTCGTCAACGGTGCGGGGTGGCTCTTGGGACAGGTAGGGAGCGCCCTCGGATCGACCACGTCGGTGGACATCGGCGCCGCGTGGTTCGGCACCCATTACCAGGTGATGGCCGGCCTGGCCGGGGTGGTGGTGCTCCCGATGCTGCTCTGCGCCGTGGTCCAGTCGATCTACCGCCAAAGCGCGGCCGTCTTGTTGCGCTCGGTCCTGGTCCAACTCCCGCTGGCCCTGTTGCTCACCGGCGCGGCGATCCAACTGGTCCAACTCTGTCTGGCCGCCACCGACGCCATGGGGTCGACCGTCGCGGCGGGGGCGGGGGCCAATATCGGCGCGGCCATGTCTGGATTGGCCGCCACCCTCGTCAACCAGACGGCGGCGGGCCAACAGGTCCCGGCCTTCGTGGTGTTGCTCGGTGGCCTGTTGGTCGCCTTCGGTGCGTTTCTTCTCTGGGTCGAACTGCTCGTCCGGGCCGCCGCGGTGTACGTGGCCGTGTTGTTCCTCCCCTTGGCCCTGGCCAGCCTGGTCTGGCCGGCGGTCTCGCACTGGTGCCGGCGCCTCGTGGACACCCTGGTGGCCCTGGTCCTGTCCAAGTTCGTCATCGTGGCCATCTTGAGCTTGGCCGTCGGGGCACTCGGCTCGGGCACCCAGGACGGCTTCGCCGGGGTGCTCGGTGGCGGCGCCCTCTTGGTGCTCGCCGCGTTCACCCCGTTCACGCTGTTGCGCCTCATTCCCGCCGTCGAATCGGGGGCGGTCCAGCAGCTCGAAGGGGCCCGACACCGGGTGAGTCAGGCGTTCGGAAACGCGCCGCGCAGTGCCGCCGCGTTCGCCCTCAAGTCGGCCCGTTCCTCGTCGCTCGTGGCCGGCGAGCCGGGCACCGGGTCCGGTACCGAGTTCGAAGCACCCGGTCCAGATGGGCCCGGCGCCAGCGCGCTGCCCCGCAGCAATGACCAGGGGGCCCCGGCGGGCCGGACAACGAGCTCGGCCGCGGTGGGTGCGGCCACCGCTCGGGGCCGGGCGAGCGGGGGAGGCACGAACGCGGAGGGTCTCGAGGACGTCACCCCGGGTGTCCCGATGTGGCGCGGGGAGCCCGCGTCCAACGAGGCGTTCGCCCTGAGCATGGCCGCCTCCCATTCGAGCGGGTCCGACGAGCAGTCCGAGGGCCGTGGTCCTATGCCGCTGTGGCGTGGCGACGCGCCCGACAACGCACCCGGCGGTGGCATCGACGACGGCCCTCCAGAGCGCCCCGCGGTGGGTTCGTCGCCCAGCCATGATCTCCGGCGCGATTATGTGATCGGGCGCGACGACCTCGGTCCGGTCCTGCACGTCCCGGGGCGCCGATCCTCCGAGCATCCGTCCCCCCTTGGCCATCGAACGGAGAACGGTCTCGGTGGGTGAGTCTCGGTACCGATTCGGCCCCCTTGAGCGCCGGGGACTGATCGCCGGCTGGCGAGGAGGGCAGATCGCGTCGGTTGCCGGGGGGCTGATCCTCGCCGTGCTGGCTCTCCGACGCCCCGACGTGCCCGGTGTGCTCGTCGCGTTGGTCGCCGTCGGCGGATCGGTGATGCTGGCCTGCTGGCCGATTGCGGGCCGGACCGGCGAGGAGTGGTTGCCGACGGTGGCTCATTGGGGGGTGAGGGCGGCTCAAGGTGGTGTCCGCCGTCCCGCCGTGCCGTGGCGCGGGCATCGGCGCGCTGGCGGCGGACAGATCGAGCTCGACGGGGCCTCGGCGGGCCGGGACGGCTCTTTTGGAGGCCTGCGCCTGTTCGCTGCCCGGGCCCCGGGTACGCCAAGCAGTGATGAGGGGGCCGGCGTGATCTTCGACGGGCGCGCCGGCACCTACACCGCGGTGCTCTCCCTCCGGGGCCACGGCTTCGCCCTCCTCGGGTCCGACGAGAAGGACCACCGGGTTGCCGGCTGGTCCGCGGTGCTCGCCTCGCTCGCCCGGGAACACTCGGTGGTCCACCGCCTTCAGTGGCTCGCCTCGGCGCTGCCCGACGATGGGCGGGCGGTCCGCGGGCATCTGGCCGAGCGGGCCGCCCTCCCCGAAGACTCCGGGGCCCGAGCGTCCTACGGCGAGCTTCTGGGCGTGGTCGGTGGCGACACCTGTCGTCACGACGTGCACCTGGCGGTCCAGATCCAACCGGGCCGGGCGGTGGCCCGGGCCCTGCGAGCCGCCGGTGGAGGAAAACGCGGGGCCTGCGCGGTGCTTTTGCGAGAGGTGGCCGCGTTGCGCCGGCAACTGGTCGACGCCGATGTGGCCGTGGCCGATCCAATGAGTCCCGGCGCGCTCGCCGCGCTGATACGCCGAAGCGGGGAGTCAGAGCCGCTGAGCGATCGCGTCGGAACAAGCGAGGCGTGGCCCTGGCCGATTGCGACCAGCGTCCGGTGGGACTGCCTGCGTACCGACGCGACCTGGCAGGCCACGTACTGGATCGCCGAGTGGCCGCGGGTCGAGGTGGGCCCGGAGTTCCTGGCGCCGTTGCTCCTTGGGCCGGTGCGCCGCACGGTGAGCGTGGTGATGGAGCCGCTCAGCCCGAGCCGAGCCACCCGCCAGGTCGAACAAGCGCGCACGGCCGACGTGGCCGACAGCGAGCTGCGGCGCCGAGGCGGCTTCCTCCCGACGGCCCGCCGGGCCCGCGAGGCCGAGCTGGTGGAGCGGCGGGAGGCCGAGCTGGCCGATGGTCACGCGTCGTTCCGCTTCTCTGGCTACGTGACGGTCACCGCGCCTACCCCCGAGCAGCTGGCCGAGATCTGCGAGACGACCGAACAGGCGGCCGGCCAGGCCCGCCTCGAGCTCCGACGTCTCTTCGGCGACCAGGAACGGGGCTTCGCGTGCACTCTGCCGCTGTGTCGGGGATTGGCGTGACGGCCGGTGCGCCGATCGGAACGACGATCGGACCGTTCTGTGTTCGCGTGGATCTCATATCCCGACAACGACGGCGCGGTCGGGCGCACCGGTGCCCGCACGCGTCGCCGGCGGTCCACCTGCCATGAGGGGTGGCATGGGAGCGGGACCCCGGGTGCCGGCCCATCAGGTCACCACGCGCAACCTCGGCGCGGCCTACCCCCTCATGGCCGAGGCCGGTCTCGGCCACCGCGGGGTGCTCATCGGTCATGACCTGCTCGGCGGGTCGTTCGTCTACGACCCGTTCGAGCTCTACGCCCAAGGAGTCGTGTCCAACCCGAACATGATCGTGTTCGGCCAGATCGGCCGGGGGAAGAGCGCATTCGTCAAGACCTACCTTTGGCGTCAATCGGTATTCGGGCGCCGGGCCTGGGTGGTGGACCCCAAAGGGGAGTACGCGGCCTTGGCCCGCGCCTGGGGGGTCCGCCCGGTCGCACTCCGACCGGGCGGGGCGGTCCGCCTGAATCCCCTCGACCCGGGGCCCACCCCACTGGCGGCGGCGACGGGCACGGCCGACGCCGACCGGCGACAGGTCGAGCTCCTGGCGTCGTTGGCCTGTGCCTGCTTGGGCCGGAACCTGGCCCCGCGCGAGCGAGTCGCCCTCGACCTGGCGCTGAGCGCGGTCGGCAGTACCGCCGTCGTGCCGACCCTCCCGGCGGTCGTCGACGCGCTCCTCGAGCCGAGCACCGACGCGGCGAGGCGGATCCGCACCGACCGGGCCACCCTGCTCGAGGACGGCCGGGACGTGGCGTTGGAGTTGCGGCGGTTGGTACACGGTGACTTGCGCGGAATGTTCGACGGGCCCACCACGCCCGGGCTCGACCTTTCCGGCCCGCTCGTGGTTCTCGATCTCTCGGCCCTCTACAACTCGACGGCCCTCGGCGTGCTCATGGCCTGTGCGACCGCGTGGCTGCAGGCGGCGCTGGCCCGCCAAGCCCACGAGGGCCACGGCGGTCACGTCCTGGTCGTGGTCGACGAGGCCTGGGCCATTCTGGCCAACCTCGGGGTGGCTCGCTGGCTCCAGGCTTCTTGGAAGCTTTCGCGCGCCTACGGGGTGGCCAACGTCGCCGTCCTCCACCGGCTCTCGGACCTCCACGCCGTGGGCGCCGCGGGATCCGAACAGGTCGGTCTGGCCGAAGGGCTGCTCTCGGATTCAGAAACCCGAGTTGTCTACGCGCAGCCGCCCGGCGAGGTGGCCCGGGCGAGCGAACTGCTCTCGCTGTCGGCGACCGAGGCCGAGCTGCTTTCCCAGTTGCGCCGAGGGGTGGCACTGTGGAAGGTCGGGCACCGGGCCTTTTTGGTCCAGCACCTGGTCGGTCCGAGCGAGCGAGGGTTGGTGGACACCGATGGCGCCATGGGGCCCGAGCGGTGACCCTGCCGGTGCACTGGCCGAGCGTTCCGGCCCTCGTAGTGGGCGCCCTCCTCGTCGCCGCGATCGCCGTTGCCGGGCGATCCGAGCACAAGTCCCCGGCGACGCGGGTCCGGGCGTCGGGGGCTCCGAGCGGTGGGAGCGGTCCGGTGCCCCGCCGCATGCCGACCTCTCGTCCCGCGGCCGCCGGTGCCCGTTGGGCCCGGGCCGCCGAACTCCATTCGTTGGTCACCAGAGGCGAAGAGCCCGGCCGCCTCGTGCTCGGGACGCTCGCCGCCCGCGGGGGCCGGCCGACCCGACGGGTGCTCGCGGCCGAGCCCCTCCAGTCCCTGGCCGTCGTCGGCCCGACCCAGAGCGGCAAGACGACCGCCCTGGCCGTGCCGGCGATTCTCGGGTGGTCCGGTCCGGTGGTGGCGGCGAGTGTCAAGACCGACTTGGTGCGCGACACGCTGGCCTGGCGGCGGCGCTGCGGCACCGTGTGGTGCTTCGACCCGGCCCGGGTCACCGGTCTTTGCTCGGCCCGTTGGTCGCCGATTCCGGCGGCCCGCACCTGGCCCGGAGCGCGCCGGGTGGCCAACGACCTCATCGAGGTGGCCCGGGGCACGGGGACCACGGCCGACGGGGAGTTCTGGTACGCCACCGCGGCCAAGTTGCTCGCCCCACTGTTCTTCGCAGCGGCGACGGGAGGTTGCTCGATCGCCGACGTGGTGCGTTGGGTCGACACCCAAGAAGTGGCCGAGGTGGCCGACATCCTCGAGGGGGCCGGGGTCCCCGAGGCCCTGCAGGCCGCCCGGGCATCGTGGCAACGCGACGAACGCCAACGCAGCTCGGTCTACACGACGGCCGAGACCGTGCTCGAACCGTTCTGCGAGCCACCCCCCGACGCCGGGCCCGACCAGTGCGACATCGACTGCGAAGGGCTACTCACCGGAGCCAACACGCTGTACCTGTGTGCCCCGGCCCATGACCAACGTCGACTGCGGGGCCTATTTACCGCGGTGGTCAAACAGGTACTCGACGCCGCCTTCACCCGCTCGGCGCGCGCCGGGGCCCCGCTGCGGCCCGGGCTGCTGGTGGTCCTCGACGAGGCGGCCAACATCGCGTCGCCCGACGAGCTCGACGGACTGGCGGCGACCAGCGCGAGCCACGGCATCCAGCTGGTCACGGTCTTCCAGGACCTGGCCCAGGTCACCGCCCGTTACGGGCCCCGAGCCTCGACGGTCCTCAACAACCATCGGGCGAAGATGTTCCTGTCGGGCACGGCCGACGCCGGAACCCTTGACCAGGCGAGTCACCTGGTCGGCGACGAAGAAGTACTCGTGCCGTCGGTCACCCGGGGCCCCGGTGGACCCTCCACGACCTCGGCGCAGGTCCAACGCCGGCTGCTCGCTCCCGACGCGCTGCGCCGCCTCCCTGCGGGCACCGGAGTACTGGTCTATGGAGCCCTTCCGCCGGTCCATGTGGCGCTGCGACCGTGGTGGGCCGATCCGGTACTGGCATCCCGGGCGGCCACCCGCAGCGGGCGCCCGGCGACGCCCGGGCTACCGGGCCCAGCCGATCCGTGATCCCGGTTCGCGGGTCCGACAGGCCACGAAGGGGCGGGCGGTCCACCGCTACGCTGTGTCGTGGCGTTCTACGATCCGGCCGATCCCCGCTGGTTGAGCGATCCGTGGCCCGGATACGCCGAGCTGCGGGCAACAGCGCCGATCCATCACAGCCCCCGCGGATTCTGGGTGTTGGCGACTCACGCCGACTGCCTGCGGTTGCTCCGGGACCGGCGGGCCTCGTCCGACGCCACCAACCTCGACCCGGAGCGGACCCCCGAGGGCTTCGCCGACTCTCCCGGCGCCCCGCGCCCGGGTGACGCCCTGGTGGCCCAGGGAACCGAGGACACCCGCCCGTTCCTTTTTCGTGACCCGCCCGACCACACGAGACTGCGCCGGCTCGTCTCGAAGGCGTTTACCCCGCGCATGGTCGAGGGACTACGGCCCCGGACCGAACACGTCGTGGCCGAACTGCTCGATACCGCACTCGAGCGTGGGGAGATCGATGCGGTCAGCGACTTCGCCTACCCACTCCCGGTGCGCATCATCTGCGACATGCTCGGCGTGCCGGTGGAGGACCAGAGCCGATTCCACGCATGGTCCGCGGCGCTGGCCCGCGGTCTCGACCCCGAGTTCATGCTCACTGAGGCGGTCCGCAAGGAGCGCTTTGACGCCGTGGTGGCCTTCGCCGAGTACTTCTTCGAGCTGCTGGCCGACCGGCGCCGCTCCCCGGGCCCCGATCTGTTGAGCCGGCTGGCGGCGACCGAGGAGGAGGGCGACACGCTCAGCGAGGGCGAGATGCTGTCGACGGCCATTCTCTTGTTGGTGGCCGGCCACGAAACGACGGTCAACCTCATCAGCGGCGGAATCCTGGCCCTGCTCGAACATCCTGACCAGATGGCGCGGCTCAGGACCGAGCCGAGCCTGGCTCGCAGCGGGGTCGAGGAGATGCTGCGATTCGTCTCCCCGGTGCAGTTCACCGGTCGCACCCTGCTCGACGAATTCCCGATCGGCGAGGTCGTGCTCGCAAAGGGCGAATTCGTCGTCGTGCTGATCGGCTCGGCCAACCGGGATGCCGCGGCGTTCGACGAACCTGACCGCTTCGACATTTCCCGGGTCGACAACAAACATCTGGGCTTGGGCTTCGGCGTCCACCACTGTCTCGGAGCGGCACTCGCCCGACTCGAGGCACAGGTGGCGGTCTCCGAGCTCGCGCGCCGGGCCGGTTCGATCGAGCTGACGACGGACCGGCTGGTTTATCGTGACAACGTCATCTTGCGCGGCCTGGCTGCGCTCCCGGTGCACCTCGCCCCCGCCTGACCGGGTCGTTCAACGAGGAGCTCCCGGGGCGACGAGCGGCCACGGGCGCTCGCGCTCGACGATCCGGGCCAAGTCCAACAAGAGCTGTTCGGCGTGGTGGCGCCCGATGATCTGCATGCTGACGGGGAGACCGCCGACCGCGCCCGCCGGGATGGCCACGGCCGGGTTGCCCGTGGTGTTCGCAGGAATGGTCAGCGCACCGTTGTTGCCCAGAGCGATATCGAAGCCGTGCTCTTTGGCCAGGTCCACGCCGTCGATCGCCGTCGGCAGCGGTCCCTCGGCTCCGAACGCGACGTCAGGGTTGGTGGCGCTGATGATGAAGTCCACCTCGTCGAAGATCGTGGCCATGGCCACGATGCATCGGCGGCGGTAGAGCTCGACGGCCTTTGCGGTGCCGAGATCGAAGTGCCGCGTGGCCACGTTGCAGGCGAACATGATCTCGGGGGTCAGATCCTGTTCGCAGGCCGGATAGCGGTCCCCGAGGCCGGCCAGCAGGCTGGCCGTCCCGGCCATGGCCCATTCGAGGCCCCCGCGGGGGATGGAGACCGGCACATCGACGCGGACAAGACCGGCGTCGGCGATGAGGGAGGTGGCCGCCCCCTCGATCCGGTCGCCGACGGCCTGGGCGATGAAGGCCGAGCCGAGGTTGGCTGAGACGACCACCTTCTTGCCCGCCAGATCGAAGCTGTCGAGACCGTCTTCCCAACCCTGCACACGGGGCAGGCTGAATGGGTCGTATTCGGACGAGCCGTTGCACACGTCGAAAAATCGTGCCGTGTCGCGCACCGAACGGGTCACACATCCGAGCACCGCGGTCAAGGGTTCGATTTCGGTGTGGGGGCCCTTGGGGATGCGACCGAACGTGGCCTTGAGGCCGAACATCCCGGTGAAGCCGGCCGGGATGCGTATCGATCCCCCACCGTCCCCGCCGGTCGCGAGGGGGAGCAGACCCCCGGCTACCGCGGCGGCCGAGCCGCCCGAGGAGCCACCCGGCGTGCGACCGTGCTGCCAGGGGTTGTGGGTGGCGCCGTGCAGACGCGTGTAGGTGAGGTTGATCCCACCGAACTCGCTGGCGTTGGTCTGGCCGACCGGCACGACGCCGGCCGCCTTGGCCCGCACCAGGTACGTGGCGGTGTAGTCGCTGATCTCGTCTTTCAAGACGACCGACGCTTCGGTCTGGGGCCACCCCTCGACCGGGTCGAGCTCTTTGAACCCCGTGGGCACGCCGCCAAAAGGCAACGACACATCGGCCGCTTCGGCGGCGGCCCGGGCCCCGGCCTCGTCGACAAAACCCACGGCGTTGAGCTCGGAGCGGTCGAGGGCGGCGAGAGTGAGTTCCAGCGCCTCGGGGGGCGTGATGGATCCGGCGCGGTAGGCGTCGACGAGGGAGCAGGCATCCCCGGGCCAGGGTTGATCGGTCACCGCCGCTGAGGCTACCTGCGGGCGCGCCCCTGTGCGGTGGGCCCCGATCGCCCCGCCGCCGGCCGCCCCGCCCGAAGCCGCTGGACCGACGCAGATCCGGACCGATGACCCAGATCCGGACCGATACAGTGCGGGCCGGGACCCGGTGTCACCGAGGATGCGACGGCGATGGCTGAGCACCAATTCGAAGGAGGCGTCCGTGCCTGACAATGAGTCGTCCGACGAGAAGGCCATCGTGGGTTCGTCCTCGGGTCCGGCGGGGAATGCCCCACCCCCCGAGCACCCATTCACCTTGTCCGTCGACATCGGCGGCACGGGCCTCAAGGCCTCGGTCCTCGACCGCGACGGGGCGATGGTGGCCGAGCGGGTGCGGGTCCCCACGACCTATCCGATGGCTCCGACCGGGCAGACGGGGATGGTCGGCTTGCTGACCACGTTGGTCCAGCCGCTGCCGATCGCCGACCGGGTGTCGGCCGGATTTCCCGGGATGGTCCGGAAAGGCCACATACTCAGCGCCCCGCACTTCGTCACTGAGTCCGGGCCGGGCTCACCGGTCGACCTCGAACTGGAGAAGGCCTGGGACGCCTTCGACCTGGCCGGCGAGCTCGAGAAGGCACTCGGCAAGCCGACCCGGGTGGCCAACGACGCCGATGTACAGGGATTGGCCGTGATGTCGGGCAAGGGGTTTGAGTTCGTGATCACCCTCGGCACCGGTTTCGGCACGGCGATCTTTCTCGACGGCCGACTGCTCCCGCACCTCGAGATCGCCCACCAGCCGTTCCGCAAGGGTGACACCTACAACGATCAGTTGGGTGAGCGGACACGCAAGGAGATCGGGGACCACCGATGGAACAACCGGGTGCAAAAGGCCATAGACATCCTCGACACCATGTTCTTCTTCGACCACCTCTTCATCGGTGGGGGCAATGCTCGCCGGGTCAACCGTGACGACCTCGGCCAGATGCTGAAGCGCACGACGATCGTCGACAATTCCGCCGGCATCCTCGGTGGCATCAAGCTGTGGGGGGACGACCACCTCGGTCTGTAATCCCGTCGCACCCACCCGGCGGATCGACACACCTATCTTGAGGCCGCGTCGACCGGCTTGAGGCTCGTGTGCCGACTGGTGTGACCCGGCGGGCCACCCGCAGACTCGGTTACAGGCCGAGCAGCCAGGCGGCGTTGCCCCCGAGGGCCTGGACGCGGGCTCGTCCGCCGAGTCTGTCGACCGACCGGGCCCGGTCGGCGCTCGGGTCGGCGACGCCTTCAGCGTGCGGCCAGTCGCTGCCGATCATGAAGGTGTCCTCGCCCACCTTCGAGACCAGATACGAAGGCGCCTCATAGGGCAAGGCGGCCACTCGGACCTGGCGGTAGAAGTATTCCGAGGGCCGTAGCCCGAGAGGATGGAACGCTCCGCCATGGCGCGAGGCGTAGAAGTCGAAGGCGCCATCGAGGTTGAGCAGGAAACCCGGCACCCACCCCGCGGTGAGCTCGACCACACCGACTCGCAGTTCGGGGAACTTCTCGAGAGTCCCGTGGACGATCATGTTCGCGAGTGCGATTGCCGGGGCCATCCACAAAAAGACCGAGTCGAGTAGCCGGTCACCGGGCTCGGGGTCGCCCGCATGCCAGGCCGGGTTGATCGGGCTCTCGTAACCGGCCACGTGGAACACCGGAGCGATGCCGTGATCGCAAAAGGCGGCCCAGGCCGGATCGAAATCGGGGTGTGAGAGTGGCTTGCCGTCGACCGGTGCCGGGGCGACCATGGCCAGACGGATACCGTCGCCGCTCAGCCGGGCCAGCTCTTCGCTGAGCCACCCCGGGTCGTCAAGGCCGACGTGGGCCACCCCGAAGAGCCGGCCCGACCCCGGCGTGGTGACCTCCACCATCCAACGGTTGTAGGCCCGCATGTTGGCCCGCCGGGCGACCGGGTCACCGGCCAACAGTCCCTCCCAGATCAGGCCGAAATTCGGGAAGAGGACCGTGGCGTCGAGGCCGAAGCGATCGAGTGCGTCAACGCGAGCCGTCCCCCCGCCGTAGGACGCAGGCAGGAGGTCTTCGTAGCATCCCGGAGCCGTCTCACCCCGACCCATCTTGAGCCGGTTCTCCCCGACCTCTTCGGGATGGTGGGGCCGCTGGATCTCGGCCACGTAGAGAGGTGCGCCCCGCCACGTGAGCCAGGCCCACCCGCGCTCGTCATTCTCGATGCTCAAGGCGTCGGGACGACTCTTCGGGTCGATGTGGTCGGCCCACGCCGTCGGGGTCTCAAAGAGGTGCTGGTCGACGTCGATCGTCTCGAGCGACATGGCGCCTCCCTCGCTTGTCCGATCCCGTCATCATGACCGCAGAATACGAGCGGCGACGGTTCCCCTCAACCGCCATTGCCCGCAGGCACGTAGGCCCGGCAGGGCTCGCCGCGCGAGGACGGGCATGGTGGCTGGGCATCGCCCGGTCGGACGCCCGGGACGACCGGGAGCACGAGCGTCGAGGGGTGAGGGTCGCCCAACTCGATGGTGTCGGTGACCTTGCCCCTCGTTGGGTAGGTGGCGAACGCCCACTCGGGGCGGTCACCCCCCGGAGCGCTGATTGTGATCCGGATGCGCGAGCCGGTGCGGAAGGCGTACCCGATCGGGTCGATGGGGACTCGGACCTCGCTGAAACGGCCCGCCGGTAGGGGCCGGGCCGTGGCCGCCCGGTAGGTCGGGTCCGGGGCGAGCGCGCTCGAGTGTGTCGGGTCGAGCGCCCGGTCGCTCGCCCGCAGGAATCCGGATTGGACGTACATCTCCTGGCCATCGGCTCGCACGTCAGAGACGGTGACCTGAATATCGGTGTCCGGCGCGCTCGAGCGCAACCAGAGATTCACGCTGGCCGGTCCGACCACCACGACGGGGTGTGAGAGCGGGGCCGAGATGAACCCCACCCCCTCGCTGCCGGTGACCGGCGTCCAGTCGTAGGGGGGAAGGGCGGCCCACGCGTTGGCGCTGGCGCTCAGGTCGGTCGCCGGCCGGGCCGCAGGATCAGGGCGCCATGACGCAGACGAGCGGGTCGGCCGCCCCGCCGTCAGGCTCCCCCCCGGTCCGAGCGAGAGGGTGGTGGGGACGGCCGTCGGCGGTGGCCAGCTCGAGAAGTCGGCCTCCCAGAGGGGATCGAGAGCCCCGGGGTTGGCGGCTGCGCCGCCGTTGTCGAACAGGACTCGCACCCGGGGGTCGGCGGACTTGAACTGGGCCCGAGCCATCGCCGTGTTCTTTGCGTGGGTGAAGCGGAGCGGCGGAAGCGCCGCCGACGGGGCCCCGGTGATCTGGTGATAGAGGGCGCTCGACAGCGAGGTCATGTAGGAGGGCGCGCGGGGGATTTCGTTGGCCACGAAGAGGTCCAAGAACTCGATCCACCGGGTGAGCGTGCCGGGCCCGAGAGAATCGGCGTGGGTGCCGTTCACCATGGTGACCCAGACATCGGGGTCGCGGGCGAGGGCCGGGATGATCGCCGGCCATTGGGGGCCGGTCTGTTCGTCCTCAAGTGCGCCGACGAGGAAGACGGGGACGGTGATGTGAGCGGCCCAGGCCTCGGGCGACCGCACGTCGAACAGCGCGGCGGTGCGGTGCCGATCTTCGGTCTCGAGTTTGGAGATGTTCTCGGTCTGTAGGCGCAGTCGCTGGTTGATCAGGCACTGGTGGTCACCCTGTTCGATCAGCGCCTTGGCGTAGGCCTGTCCGCCGGCCGGGGCAGGCTGGGCGTCGGCGAGGCGCTGGGCCACCCAGCTCCCGGCGAACCCGCTGTTGAAGATGCCCCCCGGATACCCGGTGGCGTAGAGATCGTTGGTCACGCTCATCGGTGCGATGGCGGCCAGCCCCGGCGGTCGGGTGCCGGCCACGAAGAGTTGGGAGATTCCCGAGAACGAGATCCCGACCATCCCCACCTTGTGACCCTTGACCCAGGGTTGCGCCGCGGCGATCTGCACCGCGTCGTACCCGTCGTAGGTGGTCGGGAGACCGAAGAGGTCGAACGCGCCACCCGAACAACCCGTCCCCCTCATCTGCAGGCTGACCGTGGCGAAACCGAGGAGTGGGGCCACCACCGAGCCCACGGCCGTCGCGCTGTCGGGTAAGAGCGGGTCCGACGTCCCTCCCGGCGACGGGGAGATGAGTGCGTTGATGAGGCTGTGGGGTGCGGCAATGGCGTACCCCGAGTATTCGACGACCGTCGGGAAGGGGCCATCGGCCAGGGTCTTGCCCGGTGGCAAGCGCACGGTGGCGGCCAGCGAGATGCCGTCGCGCATGGTGATGTAGTTGAGGCCGGCGTGCAGGTGCTGGTCGGCATAGAAGCTTTCCGGTGGGGTGTTGTGCACGCCGAGCACCCCGAATGGCGCGGTGCCGAGCACGCTGCGCCCGACGACCGCCCGGAAGGTGTACCCCGGACCCGGTGCCAGGTTGGCGACGATCAGGCTGCCGAAACGGTCGGTCACCCCCGAGCCGACCCGGGCCCCGTTGGCGTTGGCCACCATGAGTTTCTGTCCCGGCCGGGCCCCCAGCTCGTACGCCTCGCCGATCGAGCCGTGTCCGGTGAAGCCGGCCCGACCGGTGATAGCCGGGGCCTGCATGACCGTCGCCGCTCGGGCGGTCGATGTCGGGACGGCCAACCCGAGGCCCACCGCCGCGGCGACCACCAAGAGCCCGGTGGCGTAGCGCCCCCGGCCATTCCCCCCTGGCCCCATGTCCGCCTCTCAGACTGTCCGCACCACGCGGAACCCTGTGCGGAACCGTACAACCCGGCGCCCTGGGCAGACACGGGCGATGTTGATCACCTGAGTGGTCGCACGGCCGGTGAGTGAAGGCTGCGGACCGGCCCCGGGAGGATCGTGCCGGTGACCACGGCGCTCGGGCCCGACCCGGTGCTCAGTCAGCGCCGCTCCACGGACCCGTTTCGAAGCGCCCCCCTTTCATCACCGCAACCAGGCGCGCCGGATCGGCCAGGACCTCGATGTCGACCGAAGGGTCCCCGTCGACGACGAGGAGATCGGCCAGCTTGCCCGGCGCCACCGTGCCGAGCTCGTCGCCCCGGCCCATCAGTTCCGCGCCGTGCCGGGTGGCCCAACGCAGGACGTCGAGGGGCGGAATCCCGACGACGTTGACATAGAACGCGAGCTCCTCGCCGTAGATCCCGTGCGGGAACCCGACGGCCCCGTAGTCGTCACCGACCACCAGGCGCATGCCGGCCTCGTTCGCCCGGGGCAGCCAGGCAAGGGCGGCATCGAGATCGGCCTTGAGCGATTCGGTAAATCCGAGTCCACCACCACCGAGCGACTGCCAGAGCCGGTAGGGAAAGAACATGGACGGCGCAACCGCAGTTCGCGCCTCGACGATGCGGGCGATGCACTCGTCGTCCATCCCGTCGCCATGGTCGATGACGTCGATGCCACAATCGAGAGCCATCGCGATGGCTTCACGGTTGGCGATGTGCCCACGCACCATGGCGCCCCGTTCGTGTGCGGCCTCGATCGCGGCGCTCATCTCGGCCCGGGACATCTCGGTCCGCTCGGGCGGACCAACTGTGCCGTGCCCGCCGGTCACGAACATCTTGATGATGCGGGCACCTTCGCGGATCTCGGCCCGCACGCCCCGCCGGAACTCGTCGGGGCCGTCGCAGATCCGGAGGGCACCTCGTGCCCCGAGTTCCCAGTACCACGGCGCACTGTCGTTCACGTGGCCGGTCGTGCTCACGTCACGGCTGCCGGGCACGAACCGGGGCCCCGCGACCGCCCCCTCGGCGATGGCCCGACGCATGGCAGGGTCGATGGCGAAGGGCGCACCGGCGCTGACGGCCGAGGTGAAGCCGGCCCGCAGCACACCCTCGAGGTTGCGGACCGCCCGCACCGCCTGGAGGGCCGGCGGCTCCTCCAGTCCGAAGGGTGCCGGCTTCGCCCCGAGTTGGTGGTAGGTGGCATGGAAATGGCAACTGACCATGCCCGGCATCAGCGTGCGGCCGCCGAGGTCGAGCATCCGATCCCCGGGATCGGGCTCGGCCGGCGCCGCGTGGACCGAGACGATCCGGTCGCCCGCCACGGTGACGGTCGAACCGGGCCGGGCCGGGCCGTCGCCGTCGAGCAGGTTCGCGTTCGTGAAGACGAATCTCGCCACCTCGCTCACCGGTCGCGCTCCACTGCACCTCCGGCCCGCTCGAAGCTAAGATCACCGATCTTAGTGAAACAGAGCACTCCGCCCGGTCTCGCTCTTCCCATTCCCCTCCGAGGCAACGGGGTGTTCGGGGAGAGCGGCGGCCATATGGCCGCGACCACCGTCCTCGGGCAGCGGACCAAGACCAGGCTGGCCGGACGCAACTCGGCCGATTACGGGTATCCCATCTTGCTTTCCAACCTGGTCGCCCAGCTGGATGGCGCGCCCTGCGTCGCCCGGGGGGCGGTGAACAACGCCGGGAACGTGGCCCGGACGAAGGGGATGCTGCGGCGGGCGTTCGAGACCCAGCTGGACGGCGCCGGCTTCTCGTTTGTCGAGATCCTTACGATGTGCCCGACCGGTTGGTTCATCGAGACCGAGAAGGCCCCCGACTATCTGGAGGACAATCTGGCCAGTGTCCACGTCACCGGCGTGCTGAAGGACACACCGGCCCCGACAACGCAGGGGCCCGGCAAGTGAGAGCACCTTCAGTGGTGGCGGTCGACCCGGGCGACTTCGGTGCGGCGGCGTCGGCTGGGATCGCCGCCCTGGTCGGCCCGCTCGGGGCCGACGTGATCACTCTCGACCGGGACGCCGCGGCGCCCCCAGAGGCCGAGGTGCTCGTGACCATGCCGACCGACCGGGCGTCGCTCACCCGGACGCTGTCGCCTGGCATCCGCTGGGTCCACGCGCTCGCGGCCGGGGTGGACGGATTCCCGTTCGATCTGGTGGGGGAGTGCACCCTCACCTGTTCTCGGGGGGCGAGCGCGGGCGCCATCGCCGAGTTCGTGCTGGCCGCCATGCTGTCGTTTGAAAAGGACCTGCCCGCGCAGTGGTTGCACGAGCCCCCGGCCCGGTGGAACTTCGCCCGGCTCGGGGGCCTGGCGGGCCGGACCCTCGGACTGGTCGGGCTGGGCGCGATCGGGACGGAAACGGCCCGGCGGGCCCTCGCCTTCGATATGGCGGTCAGCGCGGTGCGGCGGACCGGCGCCCCGTCCCCCGTCGCCGGTGTGACGATCACCCGCGACCTTCCCACCTTGCTGGCCGGTTCCGATCACGTGGTGGTCGCGGCTCCCGCGACCCCCGCCACCCGCCACCTGCTCGACCGGCGAGCCTTCGACGCGGTCAAACCCGGCGCCCACCTGGTCAACGTATCCCGGGGGTCACTGGTGGATCAGGAGGCGCTGATCGCTGCTCTCGACGACGGGCGGGTGGCCATGGCCTCGCTCGACGTCGTCGACCCCGAGCCTCTGCCGGCCGGCCACCCCCTCTACGCCCACTCTCGGGTGCACCTGAGCGCCCACGTGAGCTGGAGCTCGCCCGAGACGGGACGCCGGACGCTCGAGCTCTTCGCCGACAATTTCCGCCGCTACCGCGCCGGGGAAGTACTCCGCGGCGTCGTCGATGTCGATGCGGGCTACTGAGAATGAGTGAACGTGGCGCTCGGACCGGGTGACCTCGTGCTCTGCTCGGGCAGCCTTTCGCGTGATGTGACGTTCGGCGACCGGGTGACGGCGGCCGTCGCCGGTGGGTTCGCCGGCATTTCACTGTGGGGCCGCGACTACGAGCGGGCCCGGTCGGAGGGGTGGAGCGATGCCGACCTGCGGGCCGTGTTGGCGGACAACGGACTGTCGGTCGCCGAAATCGATCCGGTGTGGTGGTGGCCCCCGGGGGCGGCCGAGGTGGTCGTCCCGCACGAGCTCGATACACAAAACGTGTTCGGGTTCGGTGAGATCGAGCTATTCGCCGTCGCCGACGCGCTCGGTGCCCGGTCGGTCAACGCCGTGGACGTCTTCGGCGGCCCGTGGTCCCTCGATCAGGCGGCCGGCGCCTTCGCTGATCTGTGCGATCGCGCCGGCGAACACGGGCTTTTGGTGCACCTCGAGTTCCTGCCGTGGTCGCGCATACCCGACCTGGCCGCCGCCTGGCAGGTGGTGGGCCAGGCCGACCGACCGAACGGTGGCATTACCGTCGACGCCTGGCACTATTTCCGGGGCAATCCCGATCCCGGTGTGCTTGACGACGTCCCGGGCGCCAAGGTGCTCGGGATCCAGCTCGACGACGCACCGGCCGCCCCCGAGGCCGACCTTCTCACGGCGTCACTCCACGACCGCCTCATGCCGGGCCACGGCGAACTGGACCTCGGTGCACTGCTCGAGGGGCTAGCGCGCATCGGAGCCCAGGCTCCAATCGGCGTGGAGGTCTTCTCCGACGAGCTCCATGCGCTCCCCGCGGCCGAAGCCGGCAGCCGGGCCGGGAAGGCGACGCGGGAAGTGTTGGCCCGGCGCAGGTGATGCCGCACGCCTCGTGCGCCGCCGACTGCGGTCCTCGCGACATGCGGGCCAAGCAGACCGCGCCGAGATCCACCTTGGTGCTCGGTGTCAGCGACCTGTTTCCCCGGCCAGCACGTTGGCCAGGGCCTTTCGGGCTACCTTCCCGAAGTCGTTGTAGGGAATTTCCTCGACGAACACGATCCGCTCGGGCAACTTGAAGTCGGCCACCCGGCCACGGCAATGGTCGCGCAACTCCTCGGCGCTCACCGGGTCCGGAGCCACGACGGCCGCGCCGACTCGTTGACCCATCTCGGGGTCGGGGTACCCGCCCACCGCCACATCGCGCACTCTCGGGTGCGTGGCCAGCGCCGCTTCCACCTCGGCCGGCGCGAACTTCTCGCCACCCCGGTTGATGGTGTCGGACAGCCGCCCGGCCGGATAGATGTAGCCATCGCCGTCCACCGAGACCATGTCCCCGGTGCGCAGCCACCCCGGATCTACGCGCGGTCCTGCGGTCTCGGGCGGGGCGGCCACACTGGCGGCGGTCTTCACCCACAGCTCGCCGACCGTGCTCGTGGCCAGATCCTCACCGGTGACCGGGTCCACCACCCGCACCTCGACGCCGGGAAGGGGCCGGCCCACCGACGCCAACTTCCCGGCCGCGTGGTCGGCGGGGCTGAGGGCGGTGATTGAGCCCAGGGTCTCGGTCTGCCCGAAGACATTGGAGAAGGCAACCGTCGGCAGCGCCGTCATTGCGGCGCGGATGAGGTCAGGGGATGCGGGCGCGGCACCGTAGGTGATCTCGGTGAGCGAGCTGAGGTCGCTCGTGGCGAAGTCGGGGTGCTCGAGAATCCGGTGCAGCATTGTCGGCACGAGGAAGGACGTGTTGACCCGGTGACGGGCCACCAGGGCCAGCCACTCCCCGGCGTCGAAACGGGTGAGGGCGACCGTTGTGTTGGCCCGGGCCAACGAGACGAACAGCCCGAGCGTGCCCCCGATGTGGACCAGGGGCACGCACATCAAAGAGATCGACGGCGGGATGGCCGGATCGAAGGCGGGAGCGAACGCGGCGATCCGGGGTGCCAGCACGCCGTGGGTGATTGGCACCGCCTTCGGGCTCCCCGTGGTGCCGCTCGTGAACAGCACGACCGCCTCGGTGTCAGGCTCGGGCTCTCGGATCGTCGTGAGGTCGTCGGCCGCTGTGGACGTCAACTCGGGACCGAAGACGGGGCGGTCCATGGCCCGGGCCAGCGCGTCGGCGTAGCGCGGCCCGGCCACACCGAGCGGGGCGGTCTGTGCGGTGTGGATCAAGTCGGCGAGTTCGCCGGGGGTGAGCCGGGGGTTCATGAGTGCGGCTACCGCGCCCATCCTCGGCGCACCGAGGACGGCGGCCACCGCGAGGAGGCTGGCGTCGTCGGCCACCGGGATCCGCCAGCCCGGCGCTGCACCGGCCCGTCGAAGTCCGGCCGCGCAGCTTCGGGTCGCCGCAGCCAACCCGGCGTAACTCACTCGTTCGTCGCCGAAGATGAGCGCCGTGCGCTCGGGGTCGCTCGACGCCGGGCCGTCGAGCAGGGTGATCAGCCCGCGGCTCTTGGGGTCTGTCGCCACTAGTACCGGGGGGACCAGCTGGCCGTGCGCAGCAGGCGGCTCTCCCATTGGTCCCGCACTTCCAGCGCGTCGTGCATCCAGGTGCCCGGTACCTTGTGGGCCGGGTCGGTCTCGGTGCTGAGCAGACGCAACAACGCCTCGTGATTGGCCACCTTTTGCCACAGGACCACCTCGGTCGGGTGCGCGGTGCCGAAGAGGGGTTGAAACGCCGCCTCCATCTCGAGGATGTTCCGCCCGGCCTTCTTCGAGCGAACCAACGTCTCGGTGTAGAGGGTGCCGGCGGCCTTCAGATAGGCCGGCAGGCCGCCGGCGAAGGGCCAGGCGGTGTCCTCCATGTAGATGGTGAGCTCGTGTTCGTCGCCAGTGACGGGGACCGAGGAGAGATCGATCTGCTGGAGCGGCGACCAAGGGACCGGGACCAGCACTTTGGCGGTAGACCGATGGCGCATGGCGTCGACCTCGGTCGCCCAAGACGACAGGTCGCCGGTGCGCACCCGTTCGGCCAGGGCCCCCCAGGCGGCGGCGTCGGTCACGCCGGTCACCGTCACCACGGTGTACGCGGCGCCGCTGCCGTGTGCGAGGTGCAGGTACCACAACAGCCGGGCGTCGTCGGTTTTCCCCAACTTCTGCATCCAGCCCTCACGAAAGGCCGCCTCGAAGGCGTCCTCTTTCGCCCCGGCGACCTGATGCACCTCGTGGATGAACAACAAGTGGGTCTCCCCTCCCCCGCGCCGGCCCGGCCGGGCCAGTGCCCGCGGCGCGCTCGATGAGGCTAGGCGCCTGCGGTGTCGTCGAACCAGTCCCACGCCCAGGGCGTGATCGACTCGAAGGGGCCGGCCAAGACCGGCGTCACCGCGTCCTCGGCCCACTGCCGGGCCAAGACCGGCTCGAGCCGGCCGGCCACGGCCAACGGATCGTCGTCGAGCCAGCACACCGTGATCCGGTGCTCGCCGGTCAGCCACTCGCGGCTCTCGGCGTGGGCCCCGGCGCTGAAGGCCCAGGCCCCGACCACCCCGTCCACCTCGGTCAGGGGGACAAGGCGGTCAGGGTGCTCGGGATGCCGGGGCCCCGAGCGGCCCTCGACCACCACGTAGACCCCGCGATTGGGCCGGTAGGGCACCGCCTCAGCCGAGATGCGGACCCGACCGGCGACAGCGATCGATTCTCGGTCGAAGGGTCCGGACAACCGGGACCGCCGTTGTGAGTGAAATCGGCCGTCCACCCGCAGGCGCGCTGCGAGGTCTTTGAAGCCGGCCAATGTGGTCTCGAGCGGCTCGCCCATGAGATAGAGGGTCATGTAGTGGATGGGATCGAGCAGCCCCTCGCTGACGGCCCGTCGGGCGCGGCAGGCCGGCGTCGACACCCAACGTTGCCCGGCGACGATGCCCGCCAGGGGGTATTGCTCGGGCATGTGGTCGAGCTGGTGCCACTCGTTGTAGGAGCGGTGTTCGGAGGAGTCGGTGATCTCGGTGAATGAGAAGAAACCGACCGAGACCTTCCCCATCGGGCCATCATTGCGGAAGCGGGCCGCACCGGCACGGCGAGGGATGCTTTGGAGGAAAGAGAAGATGCGCCTGGGGATTGTGACGCCCTTGGTGAATCTCAACCCGCGTTTTGACCCCCCGCCTTGGGAGTTGGCCGGCGGTATCGACGACATCGTGGCCGTGGCACAAGCGGCCGAGCGACTGGGCTATGACTGGGTGGGTTGCCCCGAGCACGTGGCCATTCCGACAGCGGTGGCCGCCACCCGGGGTGGGCGCTACTAGGACCCGGTCGCCACCTTGAGCTTTGTGGCCGCCCGAACCGACACCATCGGCCTGCTCTCCCACGTCGCCGTCCTCGGCTACCAGCACCCTTTCGCCCTGGTGAAGCGCTACGGGACTTTGGACGAAGCCAGTGGAGGACGGGTCGTCCTCGGAGTGGGGGTGGGTTCGCTCGAGGCCGAATTCGACCTCCTCGGGGCGGAGTTCGACGGCCGGGGTGCTCTCGCCGACGGTGCCATCGGAGCCATCCGGGCCTCCTTCGGTCGTAGGGAGCCGCAGTACCAGGGAAGCCACTTCACGATCTCGGGGTGGATCGTCGAGCCTTGTGGCGTCCAGGCGCACGTCCCGATCTGGGTGGGCGGGCGGAGCCGCTCCTTGCGGCGGGCCGTCGAGTTGGGCGACGGCTGGATACCTTTTGGGATGGGCCTCGACGAACTCGCGGTGATGCTGACCGGACCGATGGCCGACGCCGTGGCCGATCGGGGGGACGGGTTCGACGTGGTGCTCGCGCCCGAGCCGCCCCTTGACCCTCTGGCCGATCGCACCGGGGCCGAGCGGACGCTGCAGGCCTACGCGGGGATTGGCGCGACCGGCCTCGCCGTGCGGGTCGTCCACCACACTCGAGAACACTACGTCGAGCAGTTGGCCGCCCTTCGGGTCGTTGCCGACGACGTCACCGGCTGAGGCCGCCGACCCGGCTGCCGGGTCGATTCACAGCGCCCCCTCATCGGGTCCGCGGGTGACTCCTAGGTGCGCTTGGTCTGATGGAGAAAGACAAGAGCGAGACCCGACCCAGGAGGTAGCCATTTCGAGCATGGACCGAAGACTGCGAGAGCGGCCGGATCCCCTCCCGGCCGAGAGGTTCGCCAACCTCAGGTCACCGGGGGCCCGCTGCGGCGGGCCCCGGTGGTCGCGTCGAGATTCACAGCGGGCTCACAGCGGGCACTCAGACAGCGGGCAGTGCCAGGTGGAACCCTATGGGTGGAGGTAGCGACCATGACCGATCTGAACATGCACCGAATCCTGGTAGTCGACGATGAACCATCGATTACCGACGCCGTCTCGACGTCGCTGCGCTACGAGGGATTTGACGTCGAAGTGGCCGACACCGGGCGCGCCGCCCTGGCGTCGGCCCAAGAGCGCCCTCCCGACCTGATCGTCCTCGATGTGATGCTGCCCGACCTCGACGGGCTTGAAGTGACCCGTCGGCTGCGGGCCGACGGCATCTTTGTACCGGTCCTCTTTCTCACCGCACGCGACGCGCTCGAAGACAAGCTGGCCGGTCTCACCGTTGGCGGTGACGACTACGTCACCAAGCCGTTCGCGCTGGCCGAGATCATCGCCCGGGTCCGGGTGATCCTGCGCCGAGCGCATCCCGACAGCGAGGACGACGGGATCCTGCGTTTTGCCGACCTCGAGATGGACGAGGGCGCACACGAGGTCCGCCGGGCCGACCAATCGATCACTTTGACGGCGACCGAGTTCAGCCTGCTCCGGTTCTTCATGATGAATCCCCGACAGGTGCTCTCCAAGGCCCAGATTCTCGACCACGTCTGGCACTACGACTTCGGTGGCGACTCCAACGTGGTCGAGACCTATGTGAGCTATCTGCGAAAGAAGCTCGAGCGTCACGGGCCGCCATTGATCCATACCACCCGACTGGTTGGCTACGCACTCCGGAACCCCGAGACCGGGCAGCACTAGGTGTCACTGCGCACGCGCCTCGTGCTTGCCGTCGGCTTGGTCGCCCTGCTCGCTCTCGCGGCGGCCGACATCGCCACCTACAAAGCCTTGCAGTCGTTCCTCTCCAACCGGATCGACCAAACTCTCACGGCCACCGCCTGCGGCCCCCCTCGTCCCGGCCCGCACGACGGAGGGGGTGCATCCGTCGCCGCGGACTCCACTCGCTGCGGGTTCGACTTCGGGGGCCCATTGCCGCCGAGCAATAAGTTCGCCGACGTTTTTGCCGAACAACGCCAAGCGGACGGTACGGGCGCCTCTGTGCCGGCCTATGTCGAGGGAAAGTTCTATTCGCCGGCGATCTCCGCCGGCGTGCTCGGGACCAACACGAAGAGCACCGTTGCCACATCGACCTTCCTCACGACCCCGTCGACTCCGGCGGGCGGACCCGAGTTCCGCGTACTGGTGGTCACCTACCCGAGCGGCGACCAGCTCATCCTCGGTCAACCGCTCGACGCCACGGAGGCCACGCTGCACGACCTGTTGCTGATCGAGCTGGCCGTGACCGGGGCGGCGCTGATCGCCGCGGTGCTGATCGGGGTCTGGTTGGTCCGGGTCGGGCTCCGGCCACTCCGGCAGGTCGAGGCCACCGCTGAGGCCATCGCCAACGGCGAACTCGAACGGCGGGTGCCGGGCGAGGAGAAGCGTACCGAAGTAGGACGCCTGGCTCGCGTGCTCAACGTGATGCTGGCGAGGATCCAGCGCGCCTTCCAGGAGCGCGATGCTACCGAGGCCCAGCTCCGGTCTTCTGAGGAGCGGCTGCGCCGATTCATCTCCGACGCCTCCCATGAGCTTCGCACGCCGCTCGCCGCCGTCTCGGCATATGCCGAGTTGTACTCCCAGGGGGCCTCCGAGCATCCCGAGGATCTGGCCCGGGTGATGCAGGGGATCCAGGGCGAGAGCGCCCGGATGAAGGGTTTGGTCGAAGACCTCCTCCTCTTGGCCCGACTCGACGAGGGCCGGCCGCTTCACTGCGAGCCCGTCGAGCTGGTCGCATTGAGCGCGGACGCAATCCACGCGGCCATGGTGGTTGGGCCTGAGTGGCCCGTCGCTTTGGAAGCAGATCACCCCGTCGAGGTTTCCGCGGATCCCGAGCGGCTGCGCCAGGTGCTCGACAACCTGCTGGCGAACGTTCGGGCCCACACGCCCCGGGGCACAACGACCGTCGTCCGGATCATCGGCAACAGCGATCACGCCACTCTCGAGGTGCTGGACAACGGGCCGGGACTGTCCGTGGAGGAATCGGCCCACCTCTTTGAGCGTTTTTACCGGGCCGACCCCTCACGGTCTCGCAACAGCGGTGGCGCCGGACTCGGCCTGTCGATCGTCGAGGCGATCGTGGCGGCACACGGCGGAACGGTGTCGGTCAGCGCCGGGACGCCCAGAGGTGCGGTCTTTACCGTCGTGCTGCCGTCGTTGGCCGAGGAGCGTTACGACACGTCGGAGGACCCGAGCGGATCGCCAGCGCCGTTGTAACCAACCCGCCGCCCGCGGCAATCCTGTGGTGGGCGACGCCGTCGGCCGCCGGCGGGGTCGACACACCGTGTCACAGGAGCCGCACAGGATGCCCCAGTGGGCTCCCACTCGGCGCTTCCAAAGTGAGGTCCATGAACGACAACCACGACAAACGCTCGTCAGCGCGAGCGGCGATCACCCGCCGGGACCGGGCCCGTTCCCGGGTCCGCCGGCTCACTGCGGCGGCGGGAATATCGGCCCTGGCCGTGCTGGCCTCGTCGGCTACCCCCTCGGCTGGTGTCCCGACCGCCGGGGTGACGACCACCATTTCGGTCGTCGTCACCGACCGGGCGGCGCTAGGTGAGGTCTCTGAGCTGGTGCGCACTCAAGTTGCGGCGCTCGAGCGGCGGGGCGGGCGGCGGGACGAACTCGGCGGCCTCGGGGATCACCACATGGGTTGAGAACCACTACCCGGCCAGCACCGTGGGTGGTGTCACCGTCTACGACCTGGCCGGAATCACCAACTCGTCGGTAAGTACCGGGACCGTCGCAGCCACATGACCTGACCCCGCATCCTCCGGCCGTCCCGTCTTTCTGCCGAGGTGATGGCGGTCCGTCAGGACCTGTCACACAGAGCAACCGGACCTCCACCGTCCTCCGCATGTGGGCGGCGGAGCTCGGCGTCGGAGTGGGTAATCGGCTCTGCTACTGCACTGACTTCAGGTCGACCACGAAGACGAGCGTCTCATTTGGCGCGACCGCAGGAGGTTGGCCGCTCGCGCCGTACCCGAGGGGCGGCGGGATGACGATCTCGCGTCGGCCGCCCACTTTCATGCCGACGATTCCCTTGGAGAACCCGGGCACAACGCCGTTGAGCGGAAATGTCGCGGGCTGGCCCCGCTGCCAACTGGAGTCGAAAGTCTTCCCGTCGGCATAGTTCGCCCCCACGTACTGGACGACGACGGTATCCGTCGCCGTCGCCGTCGTGCCGGTACCGACGAGCAGGTCTTTGGTCGCGAGTTGGGTCGGCGGCGGCGGTGTGCCGGCACTGATCACGGGTTCGACGCTCAAGTTGGTGGCGTTGGTGACCGCGGGTACTGACGCACTCGAGGTGCCCGAGGATCCTCCCGACGGAGTCGATGTCGTCGATGTCGTCGATGAGGTGGCGGTCGTCGTCGGTGAGCTGTTCCCACAGGCCGCCAGCAAGAAGACCGACAGCAGGGCCGAACCGAGAAGGAGTCGTCGCACGGCTTGGCACATTACAACGGGTCGGCGGGTCCCGAGACGCGGCCGGGGTCCCGAGATGCTGAATCATCAACTCGGAGTGGTCGAGGGGTGCCAGGGCGTGAGCCACGGAGTGGTCGGCCATCCCTCGGCTGCGGGGGAAGGCGGTTGCGCCGTCCAGGCACTCTCGAACGATGTCGGCGTGCCCGGCATGACGGGCGGTCTCTTCAATCAGGTGGAGGAGAACCCATCGCACCGACCAGGCCTCGACGTCTTGTGGGAACCAGGGCACTCCCCGGGGCACCGGCACGGGCTGGCCGAGGTCGGCGATCGCCGCGATCACTGCCGCGGTCTCTTCTGCCACGTCGTGGTAGAAGCCCAGCACGTCGGCCAGCGTCTCGTCGGGCTCTAAGCGGAAGGTGGATTCGTAGTCCTCGCCGGAATCGCGAACGCGCTGCAAGGTCGTGTCGATCCAGCCCTGCTCGACGCTGGCGACGTGCTTGATCAGGCCGCCGACGCTGAGCGGGCTGGCCGACGGCGTCGCCCGCACTTGGTCGTCGGACAATCCGTAGGCCGTAAGGCGCAGGACTTCACGTTGATGGTCCAGATAGGAAAGCAAGCCGTCGCGCTCGTCGGTGATTGGGCGCACGTTTCCAGGCATTTGTCCGCCTCTCTTTCAGGGCCGCGCCCAGGGATGGGAGATCGACGCGGCAGGTCTGCGAAGCCAGTGTGCCCCTTTGAACCGGTCATCTTGTGGCCTGTTTACCTGGAAAGATGGGGCCTTGTGCGAGCGGACCGACTGGTGGCAGTTCTTTTGCTCCTGCAGAGGCGCGGGCAGGTCACCGCGGCGGAAGTAGCCGCTGAGCTGGAGGTATCGGAACGGACAGCCCGTCGCGACCTCGACGCCCTCGGGATGGCCGGGCTGCCCATCTATTCGCGCCAGGGGCGCAACGGCGGGTGGCAACTGGCCGGAGGTGGACGGACCGATCTGAGCGGCCTGACCGCCGCCGAGGCGAGGGCGTTGTTTCTGGTCGCCGGACCGTCTTCGTCGGCCACCCCCGAGGTCCGGACCGCTCTTCGCAAGCTTGTCCGTGCGCTGCCCGAACCGTTCCGCACCGACGCCGAGGCGGCCTCCGCGGCCGTGGTGGTCGATCCCACCGGTTGGGACACAACGACCGCTGCAGCGCCGACGCCGTTGAACCTCGAGGCGGTACAAGACGCGGTCATTGCCGGCGAGCAGCTCGTCCTTGGCTACGTGGCGCGCGACCGGGCAGCCACGTCGCGGGTGGTCCACCCGTTGGGCCTGGCCGCCAAGGGGTCAGTCTGGTACCTCGTTGCAGATACCGAGGCCGGGTTGCGCACCTTTCGGGTTGACCGCATCAGGTCAGTCGCGCGCACCGGAGACACCGTCGTCCGACCCGAGGGCTTCGACCTCGCCGACGCGTGGCGCCTCATCACCGAAGCGGTCGACGAGCGGCGGACGCCCACGACAGCGAGCGCTCTCGTCGCGCCTGACGCCGTTGCCCTGTGCCGGTGGGTGTTTGCCAACCGGGTGCGCATTGGGCCACCCGCACCCGACGGTCGCGTTGAGATGGAGTTTCGGGGCCAGAGCACTCGCTCACTGGCCGGCGAGCTCGCCGGCTTCGGGGCCGTCATCGAGATCCAAGATCCCCCAGAGGTCCGTGACCAACTTGGCCGCATCGGGCGAGAACTCTCGGCGCTCTATCCGCCGCTGACAACCGAGAGGTCAGCTGAGCCTCACCCTTCCCAATCATGACGGGTGGCCGCCATACCGCTGAGGCCATCGGCGCTGGGGACGACGCCGAGCACCTGATGGACACCCAGTCCGCCGTCATCGAAACCGCTGGCCGATGCCGCCATATACAGGCGCCAGACTCTCGCCCGACCGGGTCCGACCAGAGCGACGACCTCAGACCAGTGGGCCTCAAGGTTGGCAACCCACGCACGAAGCGTCCGTGAATAATGCTCCCGGAGAGACTCGACGTCGCGGACCTCGAAGCCTGCCCGTTGCATCGCCAGGACGATCTCACCAACATCAATCAACTCGCCGTCGGGGAACACGTACCTGCCAATGAATGAATGGCGCCCAATCCTTGTTCCCCCTGGAGTTGAAATGGCGTGGTTGAGCAGACGTCCCGTGGGGACAAGCAACTGGTGCAGTCTTTCGAAGTAGCTCGCCATCTGCGAAGAGCCGACGTGCTCGAACATACCGATCGAGGAAATTGCGTCGAACTGCTCGTATCGGAGCGCTCGGTAGTCCTGCAGCCTCACCTCGATCTGCTCGGAGAGTCCGGCGCGACCAACTCGCTCTCGCGCGTAGTCCGCTTGGGCCGCGCTCAGGGTGATCGCAACGACCGAGGCGTCGTGGTGGCTCGCCGCATGCAGTGCCATGGAACCCCACCCACAACCAATGTCGAGCAGCCTGGCTCCCGGCTTGTGGTCGAGACCCAATTTCCGGCTGACCAGTTCGTGCTTGGCGTGTTGAGCATCGAGCAGGCTTGTTGATTCATCGAGGAATCGGGCGCACGAGTACGTCATGCTTGGGCCGAGGATCAACTCGTAGAATTCATTTCCCACGTCGTAGTGGTGGCTGACGGCTTGCGCGTCCCTCCTCGTCGAATGCCGCCGGCCGGCCGGGTGAGCTTCCTCGGCTGGCGGAGGGAGCGGAGCGCCGACGGCACCCAGCTCACGGGCCGCGCTCAGCGCGGCCGGAAATGCGCGCGTGCCGATCCGCAGGAGGTCGCCGGGCGCCGCTTTGTGGAGAACCCGGATCGCCATGAAGATGTCGCCATCGAACTCGAGCTCGCCGGCGACAAAGGACCGCGCCAGCCCGAGTTCCCCCGGGGCCCACAGCAGTCGGCGCAAGACGTCGGGGGAGCGGAGCCGCACGGTTCCAGCGCCGACCGAGGCTCCGTTGTCTGGCTCGATGGCTGAGCCGTCCCAGAACTCGAACCGCAGTGGTACACGACCGCCCAGGAGCTGGCGCACGAGCGGTTCGAGCGCCGCAGCCACGCTCCGGCTCGTCGTCGGCGCCCGGAGAACATCGGGCGGCGGATCAGGACGACCTTGGCGAACACCCACGGAACGAGAAGCGTTGTCACCCCGCATGCGGCCCTCCTCACGTGCGGCCGGGATCGGTGGCCCGACCGTATCGATTGTCCCCCTCTATACCCGAAATTCTCCCGCCAAGCGGCCGAGACGGGGGACATCCGACGGCATCATGCGAAGGTCGGGTTCGTCAGCCGAGGGGTCGCCCACGGCGGAACGGGGGCCTGGGTCTAGGCGATGGCAACCGCCGCGATACCGAGAGCGGCTGCCGCCATGGAGATGCCGATCCCGCCCAGTGCATTGATGGCGGCTTTGCCAGGCATGCCCGTTTCGGCCAAACGGACTGTCTCCCACGACACCGTCGACCACGTGGTGAGGCCGCCGCACAGCCCGATGCCAAAGATCGATCTCAAAGAGCCGGCCAGGCCGTGATACCAGAGCAGGCCGGTAAGGACCCCGAGGATCAAAGATCCGGTGGCGTTGACGGCGAAGGTCCCGAACGGGAACGCCCCCGAGGTCCTGTCCTGGACGGCGCCGTCAATGAGATAGCGGGACATCGAGCCGAGCGCTCCAGCAAGACCGACCGTGAGGGCAACGATCACGATGGACGCTCCGCGAGCGTCCGCTTACGGTTTGTCCGGCCAAGTGCAATGCCGGCGACGCTGGCGGCGACGCTGGCGATCATCGTGGCTGCCAAGTACCCAGCCGCCAGTGCCAGATGGCCACCCTTCACCAGTGTGTCGGCCTCTACGGCGAGTGTGGACATGGTGGTCCATCCTCCGAGCACTCCTACCGCAGCGAACGGACGCAGGTAGCGGGTGGGTCCGATGCGTTCGACGATCACCGTGAGGACAAGCCCGATCAAGAACGCCCCTGACGTGTTGATCACGAACGTTGCCGATGGGAAATGGCCTTCGGGTGTCGGCCAAGCCAGGGACAACTCGTAGCGGCCCAGGGTTCCGATGAAGCCACCGGCGGCAATGGCGGCAAGTACCCCCGGATTGGCTCGCCGTACGTGGATCCCAGATGCGCGGTGATCCCTGGAGGGCGCACCCGGGTCGTCGCTGAGCAAATCCGGGTCGATGGGAAGGTCGTCGTCCGCTCCGAGTATTCGCGCGGCGGTGCGTGCGAATCCCTGATGACCGCCAGCCCGGTTGCCGCCAGCCGACGTCGCCGGCAGGCCGGGAACGTGTTCATCTGTGGCGTCGCCGCTCTCGCTCGCCTGGTGGGACGTCGATTCGACCGGTGTGGGAATGTCAGGCTTCTCGGTACTCACGGAGTCACCCCGCGGATGAGAGTCGCCTCAGTAGGCCGCGAAGCGAAGAGGGGCTCCACCAACGATTTGGGTGGCTCGGCGTTAACTAGGTCCCGTGGGGGCGATTTCATCGGCGTGTCTCCAGAACAACGGTGAATGTTCTAGGAGCCATCAGGTCGACCCGACCGGTTCAAGGCGAGCCCCATCGCCTCGAAACATGGTACCGCTTTCGATTGTGAGGGTGGGACCCCAGCCCTCGTGCGTGCTGGTCACCGGATGGCCGGACTGGGATGTCCCCGGCCGATCGGGCCAACGGTCAAGCCCGTAGCCACGGGTGCGACGTCGTCGGGACGCACCCCAGATGCTGGTAGAACCCCCGCGGAACGGTTCGCCGAGCGGCGCCCGGAAGCTCCATGCCGAGACTGTCCGAGTGGGGAGATCCCGGGAACCTTATGGCGCAGCTCCCAGGGGAAGGGTCGATCTCGCGGTCGGTCATGGGTGCAGCGTGCGCAACGGGTAAGGTTGCAGACGCGCTGAGCGGGGTGCTCCCAACGCCACGGGCATTGGGCGACTGAGCTCAGCGCCCAGCACCTGCGCTCGTAGCTCAACGGACTAGAGCATCTGACTACGGATCAGAAGGTTGTGGGTTCGAATCCCGCCGAGCGCGCAAGTGTGATGTCGCGAGACATCGTGGACTTGGCTTCAAGGGGTGGTCGCAAGAAATCACCGGAGGTCGGTGACCGCCTACTTCTGTGAGTTCACGCCAAGGTCACGAGAATCGACCGTTCGCATTGGAGCGTACCGCCCGTGGCGGGCTCGTGAGCCTCAAGAGCTTCGGCTCTGGTCACGCTGCGGCTCTGCCCCCGTTGCACAGCCCACCGAGGAGCTCCATCCGCTCGCTCCGAGTGTCTTCTCGTGACAGGGCCCGACCAGGATATGCCCCCCCATCGTGGAGCGCTCGTCTGCCGCGTTGACGGGAGATTCTCGGTAGCGGTTCAACCTGTGGGACGTCGGCGTTAGACGTGAATGGGTAACTGCTGGTAGCCCCGGACCGTGCTGGTGTGCAGCAGAACGGCGTGCTCGTTGTCCACCACCCAACTCTTGTAGCGCTTGAGGGTCTCTTCGAGCGCGATCTTGCCTTCCATACGCGCCAGCGCCGCACCGAGGCAGAAATGAACGCCGTACCCGAATGCAACGTGCAGTCTGAACGTGCGCCGGATGTCGAAGCTATCCGCGTCGGGGTAAACTCGCTCGTCGCGCCCGGCCGAACCAGTCAGCAAGAGGACCTTCGAATCGGCGGGGATCATCTGGCCGTGCAGCTCGGTTTCTTCGGTGAGCCAGCGCCCCTGTACCGGCGACGGGGATCCGCTCCGTCCAGCTTCCCAATTACCCGTCCGAGCTGGGCTTCGCCGACTATCACGACGCCAGGTACGACCCGCTGTGGTCGGCCCTGGAAGAGACCAGCATCTCCATCAGCCAGCACCTTGGTCCCAAGGACTCCCTGTGGGACGTGTTCCGCCGTGACCCGCTGCCTCAGAAGGGGATCTTCACGTCGCTGCCGGCGATGGCGTTGGCCGAGAACATGGCTTGGTGGATCCTGACCGGGGTCCTCGAGCGACACCCGGGACTGCAGATCGTGTTCGTCGAGCCGGGCCTGGGCTGGGTGCCCTTCTACCTGGACCTCCTCGATCGCCGGGTGGGCAAGTACGACATGCCCGAGATCACCGAAGTGCCCAGTGAATACTTTCGTCGCAACATGTTGCTGACGTTCATGGATGACCCCCGAGGAGTCGGAATGCGCCACGAGTTGGGAGTCGAGAACATCATGTGGTCCACCGATTTTCCCATCCGGCGACGACGTGGCCGAACTCCCGGGAATTTATCGCCAGCAACTTCGCCGGCGTCCCCGAAGACGAAACGCAGCTGATGGTTTGTGGCAATGCGGCCAGGGTGTACGGCCTTTAGCGCCGAAGGCCGCCGTCTTTGGCCAGAACCTCCGGGCCTACCTCGAACGATTCCGGACTCCAGAGCTGGACGCCGTTGCCGCCACCCTTTTTGCCGCTTATGTTGGTCCGGTACTGCCGCGGCGGTGAGGAGTGGCTCGACATCCGCCTCTTGGCTGAGTCTTGAGGAGCGTCCATGGATCCTACTGACGGCATGAAGATCACGGTCACCGAGAACGGGCCGTATTTAGTGGAGGGCTCGGTACCGATGGTCAGGCAGACCATCGTCGCCGATAGTGAAGGCAACTCAATAGAGTGGCGACAAGGCGACGAGTTTGAGACGAAGGCCTCCTGTGCCCTGTGCCGGTGCGGACAGTCGGCCAACAAGCCGTACTGCGACGGTTCACACGTTCGCGTCGACTTCGACGGGACCGAAACGGCCAGCCGGGACCCGTACCTGATGCAAGCGGCTCAACAGGATGGCCCGACGCTGACCCTCACCGATGCCCAATCCTTGTGTGCGTTCGCTCGGTTCTGCGACGTTGCCGGCCAGGTGTGGAACCTGGTCGAGCAGGAGGGCCCGGAGGCAGCTCGACTCACCGCCAGCGAGGCCGGGCTTTGTCCCTCCGGTCGACTGGTGGCCTGGGACCGCCAGACCAAGACAGCCATCGAACCCGAGTTCGATCCGTCGATCGGGATTGTGGAGGATCCGACGGAGGGAGTGGCCGGGCCGATCTGGGTGCGCGGTGGAATTCCGGTCACCGGCGCCGACGGTGAAACCTATGAGGTGCGCAACCGGGTGACGCTCTGTCGCTGTGGTGCCTCCAAGAACAAGCCGTTCTGCGATGCCAGCCACGCATCGATCGGCTTCACGGACTGAGTCGGGTCATACATCGTCGCTGGGCCGCCCAATCAAGGGCAGTGGCGACGCTCCGACCGAGTCCTCGATGACTGCTCTGTGGCCACGGCCCCATCGATCCTGCGTGTCGGCGCAATCCGAGCCACCTCGAGTTCGTCGTCTTCGGGTGCCGGACTCCGGCACGAACTGCTGGCCATCCCGTCCGGCAACAATGGGCCTGCCGGCTCGCTTCGCAAGAGCGTCGTTGTAGAAAGCCCCGCACCGCACAGCCGCAATGGAGCCAAGAGTGCAGCGTTCACCAGTCCACGACATCGCTGCCGGACGTGCCCTCGCTACCTTCAGGGCGATCAGGCGGAGACGCTTGTACATTGGCGATCGCCATCTCTTCGGAAGACGACGCTTGTTGTTTTGGCGGGTGTACGAAAATCTGTGGCCGTTTGCTGATGCCTGGTCCGCCATATGCACTCTGTCATCAATGGGCAACCAGCAAGATGCATCAGACGCGCTGCCCTTGTTCTTTGACGGCCTCGCGGCGTACCACCGCCTGCACAGAGCCGCGCTCAGCGCCAGCGGCCCGGTGGGCTTCGAATCGTTGGTCGTGCCGCCCCTTGGGACAGGCGGTGACGTGTTCTTCGACGACAACGCTTGGCTGGGTCTGGCGCTGATGCGTCACCACGAGATCAATAGGGACGAAACGACTCTTGCTCTCGCACGACGTCTCTTCGAGTTCGTAACCTCAGGGTGGTCTTCGGACCAGTCGTGGAGCCAGCCCGGCGGAATTCGATGGAAAAAGCCCGCCTCGAATATTTCGAGGAACACCTGCTCGAATGGACCGGTTGCGCAACTGGCTGTGCTGATTCACGCGCTCACAGAGGATGCCGCGGCACTTGAGTGGTCCACTCGCATCTACGGCTGGGTCCGATCGGCGCTCTTGGGTCGCGACGATCTCTACGTCGACCAGATCGCCCCCGACGGAACGATCAATCGCGCCATCTGGTCCTACAACCAAGGAACCATGATCGGGGCCGGTGTCCTTCTGCACCGCGTCACCGGTGAGCAGACCTATCTGGTGCACGCTCTGGCCACCGCGGCGGCCTCGATTGCCCGCTTCAGCGTGCCGGCTCTCGTAAAACAGGACGCGGCGTTCAACGCCGTCTTCTTCCGCAATCTCTTCATGCTTGACCGGGTCGCGCCGAATCCCGCCTACCGCGAATTGGCCATCGCCTATGGGGACGAGGGATGGGAACATGCTCGGGATAGCTCGACCGGGCTGTTCGGTGGAGGAAAATCACTGTTGAACAACTCGGCGCCCATGATCGAGATCTACGCGCTCATCGCTGGCGCGCCGCCACACGCCTGAGAGTCGCTTACGGGGCCCCGCAGCGAGCTTGGGTGATCCGATGCTGCACCGGGTCTGCGCGGCGCTGTCCTACGAGTCTGCGGTCGACGACACGGCGGAATGGTCGGCCGCGTATCCGGACCGAACGACCCACACCTCGTCGCCCCGGGACAGGCCGAGCTCGGCGGCAGTGCCCCGGCTCAGCTGGACCCAGATCGGTGCGCCGTCGAACAGGCGCAGGTCGACGCGCACTTCGAATCCGAGATGGGTCAGCCGCTCGACCGTGGCCCGGTGGCCGCCCAGCTCGGGGTCACGGTGGATGACGAGGTCATGGGGTCGTACCTGGACACCCTGGAGCTCGGTGGCCGGTCCGAGGAAATTAAGGACAAACGCGTTCGATGGGTTGTCGTAGATGTCGGCAGGGGCGCCGACCTGTTCAAGGCGACCCTCATGGATGATCGCCAGACGATCGGCCACTTCCATGGCTTCTTCCTGGTCGTGGGTGACCAGGACGGTCGTCACGGAGATCTTTTCGTGCAGTTCGCGCAGCCAGACCCGCAGTTGCTGACGGACCTGTGCGTCGAGGGCGCCGAAGGGCTCGTCGAGCAGCAGCACCTTCGGCTCGATGGCCAAGGCCCGGGCCAAGGCCATCCGTTGCCGTTGACCGCCCGAGAGCTGTGATGGGTAGCGGTCGGCCAGATGGTCGATCTTGACCAGATCAAGGAGCTCGTCGACCCGATCGCGCACTTCGGCCTTCGGGCGTTTGCGGACCTCTAGACCGAAGGCCACGTTCTTGCGGACGGTGAGGTGACGAAACGGGGCGTAGTGCTGGAAGCAGAAGCCGATTCCCCGTTGGCGCACGGGCACGTTGGTCACATCCGCTCCGTCGATCTCGACGGTTCCAACATCGGGGGTCTCGAGGCCCGCGATGATCCGCAGGAGTGTGGATTTGCCTCCACCGCTTGGTCCGAGAAGCGCGGTAAGTGAACCGGCCGCGACATCGAGATTTACGTCGTCGAGAGCAACGGCTTCTCCGAATCGCTTTGAAACTGATCGGACGTTGATTGCCATCTCCGCTCCTTTCCTTCGGTGTTTCGGCCCAAAATTGCGAGGACAACCAGAGCAATCAGGGCCAGGATCACCGACCCTGCGTAGGCGCCGACGGGATTGAGGTTGTCGACACTGTCTTGGATGAAGAGGGTCAGTGTCTGGGTCCTGCCCTCGATCGCGCCCGACACGATGACGACGGCGCCAAATTCGCCGAGGACCCGCGCCGTGGTCAGCGTTACCCCATAGGCAAGGCCGTGCCGGATGGAAGGAAGCGTAATCCGGCGGAAGGTCGCCAAGGGTCCGGCCCCGAGCGTGGCCGCCGCCTGCTCCTGCTCGTCGCCGATTTCTTGGAGCACCGGGAGCACCTCGCGCACGACGTAGGGCAGGGAGACCGCGGCAGATGCCATGACAATGCCCGGTACGGAGAAGATGACCTGGATGCCCCAACCAGCCAACAGATTTCCGAACCAGCCGGCCTTGCCGTAGACGAGAATCAGAGCCAGCCCGACGACGACAGGGGAGATGGCGAGCGGTATATCGACCAGTGCGTCAAGCAACCACGCTCCACGAAAGCGGTGCCGGGCCAATATTAATGCGGTGCCGACGCCGAAGATCGTGTTCGCCGGCACGGCTATCAGCACGACGAGAAGAGTGAGCAACAGGGCGTGGACGGCGTCGGGAGTGCTGATTGCGTCCCACGCCGCGCCGAGGCCATGCTCAAAGGCCCGGTAGAACACTGACCCGACGGGAATCACGATGAGCAGCCCGAGATATCCGAGCGCAGCGACCCGAATGGGCCAGCGCCAGCGAGTTGTCATATCGATTCATCCACGTTGAACCGGCGGCGGACCAACCCGATCCCGACCAGCACGGCCAGAGCGATGGCGACCAAGAGGATCGATACCGCCGCCGCGGCAGAGAGGTCGTCGCTCTGGGAGAGGCTGAAGATCCAAGAGGACGCCACCTGGGTCTTGAAGGGTAGGTTGCCCGAGATCAAGACGACCGAGCCGAACTCACCAACGGCTCTTGCGAAGGCGAGTCCTGCTCCGGCCAACATGGCCGGGGCGATGCTCGGCAGGACGATGCGCCGTAGCGTCACCGCGGACGTTGCACCCAGTGATGCGGCCGCTTCCTCGGCTTCTCGATCAAGCTCGACGAGAACCGGTTGGACCGAGCGCACGGAGAAGGGAAGGGTGACGAATGCCAGCGCCAGGAGGATTCCAAAAGGGGTGCCGGCCACGTCCACGCCGAATGGGCTGTCGGGGCCGTACAACGAGAGGAGGGTCAGGCCGGCCACCACTGTCGGGAGTGCGAAGGGAAGATCGATGATCGCGCCGACGATCCGCTTGCCCGGGAACTCGTCACGCACCAGCATCCACGCGATGACGAGGCCGGCCACAGAATTGAAGGCCGCGACCCCGAGCGAGCAGAGCAGGGTCAGCTTGAGCGCGGCCACCGCCTCGGGTTGGGACACCGCACTCCACAACGCGCCGAGCCCGCCGGAAAATGCCTTGCTCAACACCGCGGCGATCGGTAGTAGGACGAGGAGGCTCAGGTAGGTGATCGCCAATCCAGGTCCGGCGATCCGCACCAGCACGCGGCCAACTCGGGTGATCCCCGACCGAGGACGATCGGGAGTCGCAGTCGACGTCCGGGGGATCAGCCCAACATCAACCACTCGAAGTTGAGGCCCCCAGACCTTGCTCGATTTTGGCGATGACGCCTGTTTGAGGATCGAAGAAGACCTTGTTCACTTTCGTCCAACCACCGAGGCTAGAAATGAGAAACAGCTTCTGAGGCTTCGGGAAGCTGAACTGGGCTGCGACTTTCGCAAGAACGGGCCGGTAACCCTGCTTGCCCCAGATCTTCTGGCCCGCTGTCGAGAGCAAGAACGAAACGAAAGCCTTCGCTGCCGCCGGGTTCGTCGCATTCTTGGGCACGGCGATGGGGTTCTGGATCAAGATCGTCTGGGGTGGGGTGATGATGCTGATCGGCTCACCCTGACGTTGTGCATAGAGGGCGTCGTCTTCGTAGTCGAGGAGGACATCGCCTTGTCCCGATAAGAAGGTTTGCAGCGCGTTGCTCGCGCTGCTGGGTTGAGCCGCCGCGTGCTTGAGCAGTTGAGTGAGATAGGCGGTGGCCTGAGCCTTGCTCTTTCCCTGCGCCAACTGCGCACCGTACGCCGCCATCAGGTTCCACTTCGCGCTCCCCGAGCTGAACGGGTTGGGAGTGATCACCGAGACCCCCGGCTTCACCAGGTCGGCCCACGATTTGATGTGCTTGGGGTTCCCCTTGCGGACCACGAACGACACGATCGAGTTGGTGACCATTCCGCCGGTCGATCCCTGGCTCCAACTGGCCGAGACGAGGCCCGCTTTGACCAGTTTGTTCATGTCGGGAGCGAGTGAGAAATTCACAACGTCGGCCGGCAATCCGTTGACAACGGCGGTTGCCTGGGTGCCGGACGGTCCGAAGGATTGGGAGAAGTTGACGCCCTTCCCGGCCGCCGTGGAGTTGAAGGCGCTGATCAGCGCGGCATACGCGGGCTTGGGCGTCGAATAGGCGACCAGGGCGACGTTGCCGCTGGCCGCGCTGGCCGGGCCCGCTGCAAGGAGGGTCGGAATAGCAAGGAGAGGGACCGAAGCGGCCAACAGACGCGCTCGGGTCCAGGATGCACTTTTGTAAATCGCCATAATTAGTATTGTTGAGGTGAATACTGGTCATTGTCAAGTCGCCCACCGCATCCGACTCCAGGCGTGCCTAAGGAGCGACCAGCGCCGGGAGCGGGCAATGGCCCTTGCGGTCCCATGGACCCCCACCGCCCGGTGGGCGGTTACGCCGTGGAGTCCTCGACCTTTGCTGTCGTGCGGCCGCCGACCGCAGCCCCATCCCCGCGGCCCCCTCCGCACTTGGGCGGGTCTCCGAACGCTCAATCCGACAGACGCTGGTGGGTGCGCCCAACCGTCAGTGCGCGTTCATCGACTCCATGTTCTGGATCACAACGGCGGACTCCGAACGTACACTGAGGGAGTGGGTGCGTCCGACCAGTCCGCACAGTGGGTGGCGGTGCGTACGTCGCTGCATCGTGAGTTGGCGTCGGCGCGCGTGCAGGTGAGCGATCTGACCGGCGAACTTGAGGCCGTCATCGATGCGTCGATCTCGGTACCGCCCGATGATGAACACGACGCGGAAGGTTCAACGGTCGGCTTTGAAAGAGCCCGCATCACAGCACTCCTCGAGCACGCCGAAAGACACATGTCCGAACTCAGCGGAGCGCTGGAGCGACTGGATGACGGAGAACTCGGGCGATGCGCAACGTGCGGTGGCGAGATTGGCGCCGAACGCCTGGAGGCCAGACCCGAAGCGCGAGCCTGCGTGAGCTGTGCCGGTGCGAATCGAGTGCTCAAAGGAGTCGGTCATGGGCGAGGACAGTGACCTGAACTTGGTCGCAAAAGAGCCGGTGTTCCGCCACCTCGACGACCCCGACGTCCCGTGGCAACAGGTGAAAGCGATCCGCCGATCCGACGGGACCACCGCATCGGTGTGGGAGAAATGGCTCTCCTTTTCGCCCGACCCCCAGTACCTCTCCCTGTACGCGCGCTATGACCCGGGGATGATCGTTCGCCGTCACGGCCACCACAGTCCTCACGTGCTCTTTGTCATCGAAGGGGAGATCACCTGTGGTGCCCGGGCCTGTCGGGCCGGGACCCACATCGAGCTCCCGCTCGGCGCTGCCTTCGGGCCATTTGTCGCCGGCCCACAGGGCGCCGTGCTCTTTGAAGTCATGATGGGTGACCCGCGCAGTTGGGGGGATGACCCCGAGGCCTTCCAGCGGGCGCTCGACGATCACGGGGCCGAAATCCTGCCCGACCCGCCTCTCGAGTTCCCCGCCTGGCTCAGTGACCTGCGGTCGCAGTGGCAGGCACCGGGGACAGAGCCCGACCCGCGCTGACGCGGAGCCAACGGGTGTTTTGGCTGTCCAGTGGGCCGACCCGCGCCATCGGCGGTTCAGCCGACGGTGGCGATGCCCCCATCGACGGGAATGACCGCCCCGGTGAGGTAGGAGCCGGCCCGCGAGGCGAGGAAGATCGCCGTGCCGGCCACGTCGTCGGGCCGGCCGATCCGCTTGAGCGGGGCGGCCGCCGCGATTTGTTCGCCGAAGGATTCGAGAGTGGCGGCCATCATCTTGGACTCGAACGGGCCCGGCGCGATGGCGTTGACCGTGATGTTCGGAGCGAGCCGCTTGGCCAGGTGCCCGGTCAGCTGGTGCACCGCGGCCTTCGACGCCGAGTACGAGTAGGTCTCGAGGACAGGGACGTGAATGCCATCGATCGAGCCGATGTTGATCACTCTTGCGGGCTCTTCTCGGGTTCCGGCCGCCCTCAGCAGCGGCAACAAGAACTTGGTGAGGTGGAAGACCCCCTTCACGTTGAGGGCGAGTACCCGCTCCCACGCCGCCTCGTCGAATTGCTCGATCGGTGCCCCCCACGTGGCCCCGGCGTTGTTGACCAGGATGTCGAGGCGCTCCTCTTTGGCGGCAAGCTCCTCGGCCAAGCGCCGGCAGCCGTCCTCGCTCGACAGGTCGGCCGGGAGGGACACGCATCGGCCGGACTCAGCCAGCGTTGCCGCCACCTCCTCGCACACATCGGCCTTGCGCGAGGAGATATAGACCTTCGCTCCGGCCTCCACGAAACCCGTGGCGATCATCTTGCCGATCCCGCGTGATCCGCCGGTGACGAGCGCGGTCTTGTTCTCGATGGAGAAGAGCGATGGCGTGGTCATGGCTCCATTGTGCCTCCCGGACCCACGGCGGGGGGTGTGCCGGCCCGAAATGCAAGAGTGAGGGAGAGGAATTGAGCCGGCGAGCGGCTCCGATCAGCAGGAGAACACGTGGGTCTCGTCTTCAATCAACGGTTCGCCGGAAAGGTCGCCGTGGTCACCGGCTCCTCGGTCTCTCCGGGAATCGGACGGTCCTGTGCCGACCGGTTGGCCCGGGAGGGGGCGTCGGTGGTGATCAACGGGAGAAGACAGTCCGAACTCGACGCGGCGGCACGAGAGCTTTCCCGCCTCGGCCTGGCGGTCGCCGCCGTGTCCGGTTCGATGGAGGACGAAGCCACACCGTCGCGGTTGGTCGACGTCGCGCTCGACCGGTTCGGGGCGATCGACCTGGTGGTGAACACAGTGGGGGGCGCCCGCTACCAGGGTTCTCTCGATTCGATGGATCGAGCCGACCTCGTCGATACATTTGCTCTCAACACGTGGCCGGCAGTGGCCCTGATCAAAGAGGCGATGGGTCGCGGGTTGGCCGACAACGGGGGTGCGGTGGTGAACATCTCGAGTGGCTCGCCCAACAAGGCCACGCCGAGCATGGCCACCTATGCCGCAGCCAAGGCGGCGCTCAACGCCCTGACCCGGACCTTGGCCGCCGATCTCGGGCGACGTGGGGTTCGGGTGAACGCGGTCAGCCCGGGGCTTACCAGGACCGCCGGGACGAGGCCGGTGTGGGAGGCCGACGGAGGCGAGGCCGCCGGGCGCAAGCTGCTCCTCGGGCGCCTCACCGAGGCCGATGATGTGGCCGCCGCGGTGCTCTACCTGCTCTCCGACGATGCCCGGCAGGTGACCGGGGTCATCCTCGACGTCGACGGGGGGAATCACCTGGGCGGTGGAGGGTGGTCGCCCTACGCTCCGTCGTGAATCCGAGCCGCGAGGAGCACCCGGAGCCGGGGGACGACGTCAGCGGCCAGAGCGGCGATCTGTTCACCGATGGCTCCAGGTGCGATGCCCGGCAGGTGCACCCGGAGATTGAGCGCATCGGCTCCAGCCTCGGACTGCGCCTCGGCCAACAATTCGGCCAATTCGGCCGGCCCGTCGGCCGAGATGGTCTGGTCCGGAGCCCGTGACCCCGGGGCGTAGCTCTCGTAGACCGAGCGCTGGCGGGCCACCAGCGCCGGATCGGGGTGACCGAGCCAGGTCCTTCGGATGAGGACCTTGGGACGGGTCCCCCCGGCTCGGTCATAGGCCGAACACACCGCACGCAGCCGTTCGGGCGGTGACATCCCCTCGAGAAGGATGCCCGCCCCACACGACGCGGCCCGGCGTGCCGCGCTCGGCGAGGCTGCCGCGCTCAGCACGGGGATCGGCCATGTCGAGCAGCGTTGCAGGGCGGGGTCCCCGTGCAGTTCTCCGAGGTCGCGGCCCGCGAGCATGCCGACAATGCGGGGCAGCTCGGCCACGAACCGCGGCACGGCGTCGGCCACGCGCAATCCCATGGCCGTGAAGTCGAGCGGCAAGGCCCCGGCGGCGACGCCAAGACCGACCCGGCCCGGGTGGCGGGCGTCGAGCCAGGCCACCTCCTCGGCCACCAGTGCCGCCGGACGAAGGGGCAGGACGAGGGGGCAGGGGGCCGCCCAGCCGCCGGGGTGCTCTTCTAAGAAGAAGGCGGCCATCTGCAACGGATTGGGCAGGTAGCCGGCGAAGCCGCCGTGGTGCTCGCTCGTCATGACCCCGTCGAATCCGCCGACCAGGGCCAGGCGGGCTTGGGTGCACAACTCGGCGACGACTGCTTCGGCATCGAGGTCGTTGTGGGGGTAGAGACGGATCGACACCGATCCCGGCGCGAAAGGCGGCGGTGGTCGCCCGAGCGGACCGGTCACGCGGTCACTCCCCGAGCGTCAGGGACCGTAGGGGCCGGCCGACCCCCGCGGTGCGGCCATGGCGGTCGCCGCATCGACCATGACCGTGCAGGCGACCCGAAGGGCCTCCTCGTCGATGGCGAAGGTCGGGCTGTGGTGCATGCCGCTCGAACCGTCGGTCCGTCCGCCCCCGACGAAGAAGTAGCACCCGGGGATCCGGGCGAGGAATTCGCTGACGTCGTCACTCGGCCCGACCGGGGGCATGGCGATCACCCGATCGGCAGGTACCGTCCTCGCTGCGGCCTGCTCGACCACGGCGACCATGGCCGGGTCGTTCACCACGGCCGGCGTGTGGCCGGGCAGTTCCAACTCCGCGGTGACTCCGAATTCGGTGGCCACCCGCTCACACAAAGAGCCCAGGCGGCCGAGCGCCTCGCCACGCTGGGCGTCGGTGAAGGTCCGCAGTGTCCCTTCGAGCAACGCCTTCACCGGGACCACGTTGACCGCGGTTCCCGCTTGGATCACTCCGGCGCTGCAGACACACTCGGTGCCCTCGTAGGTCAATCCGGCCACCACATCGGTCAACTGACCTACAGCCCAGGCGGCGGCGCGCACCACGTCGCCGCCGACGGTGGGCACGGCGCCGTGGCCGCCGGATCCTTCGAAGGTGATCCGCACGCTGTGGGCCTCCGACATGGCGGTCCCGGCCCGTACCCCGAGATACCCGACCGGCAGGATCGACGTCACGTGATGGCCCACCAGACGCGCGTCTTCGAAGCCCGCGAGCACGCCGCCCTCGATCATGCGGCGGGCGCCGTCGAGACGCTCCTCGCCGGGCTGGAAGACAAAGAGGTAGCGGCCGGCCAGTTCGTCGGCCCGGTCGGCGAGCACCCGGGCCGCGCCCAGGAGCGCCGCGGTGTGGGCGTCGTGACCGCAGGCGTGCATCCGCCCGTCGACGGCGGAGCGGAATGCGACGTCGGCCTCCTCGTGGACCGGGAGGGCGTCGATGTCGGCGCGCAGCACCACCGCATTGCCCGGGCGCCCGCCTTGGAGGGAAAAGGCGGCCCCGGTCGCCGTTCCGGCCCGCTCTTCGATGAGCCCCAAGGCGCCAAGTCGGGTCCGGATCACCTCGGTGGTCGCCTCTTCTTCGAACCCGAGTTCGGGGTGGGTGTGCAGAGCGCGGCGCGTGTCGACCATCTCGTCGAACACGCTGTCGAGGTCGACACGGTGCTCGGATCGGCTCACGGCCTGACCCTACTGGCGTCGGCGGCCCAGGGTGCCGGGGGCCGGCACCGCTTGGTCGCCGACAACGGCGCGTACGAGCACGTCAAGGGTGTAGGCGAAGAGTTCGTCCTCGTCGACCGGCTGGACCAGGTACTCGAGCAGCTCGGGAGCGTCGGGGACATCGTCGACGCTCCAGAGTTCCTCGGGGGCCTCGAGCTGGGTCGGTTGGCGCTCGACCTGGCGGTCGATCAAGACCGAACCGATCACCAAGCTCAATATGGCCCGGGCGGCGAGGGCGGCGTCGCTCCCCCGCAGCCCCGCCGCGGTCAGCTCGCGCACCAGCACCCGGCGGGCGGGCTGAAAGAGGGCGGCGGTGCGGCCCTGCCGGTGGACTAGGGCGACCAGGTCCGGACGCTCGAGGAGAGCCCGGCGCAATGAGCGACCGATGTCCACGACGCGGGCTTGGTGCCCGCGGCCGTGGACCTCCACCTCAGCGATCTGGGTGATGATCCGTTCGACCAGCCCGTCGAGCAGCGCCCGCTTATCACCCACGTGCCAGTAGATGGCGGTGACGGCGACGCCGAGCTTTGCCGCCAGGCCCCGAATGGTGAGGGCCGCCGGGCCACCGGTCTCGACCATTTCGAGCGCGGCATCGAGCACCTGGTCGCGCGAGAGCGGTGGGCTGGGCGCCCGCCGGGCACCCGGTCGTGCACCTTGACGCTGGCCGGCCCCCATGTAACGATGCTACAGACGCGGCCGGTTGGGTGCAGCCGACGCCCGAGACCGTGGACCGCGGGGGGTGACGAGGAGATGGCAGGCAGCGACCGGTATGTGGTCATCTCGGCCGATTGTCACGGCGGAGCCGACCTGCTCGAGTACCGCGACTATCTCGACGCGCGTCACCATGACCGCTTCGACGCCTGGGCTCGGGAGTACCCCGTCCTGCACGAGGACCTCATCGGAGAACAGGCCACCGGGAACTGGGACAGCGGGCGACGCCTCGGCGATCTTGAGGCCGACGGCATCGTGGCCGAGGTGATCTTCCCCAATACGATCCCGCCCTTCTACCCCGAACACTCGCTCAAGGCGCAGATGCCCGGGGCCACCGAGGGGGACCTCGAGCTGCGCTGGGCCGGGTTGCGGGCCCACAACCGTTGGCTGGCCGATTTCTGCGC
>PMOE01000087.1:60122-82627 GCA_003161575.1 Acidimicrobiaceae bacterium
GCTCGAGCCCTTGTACTCGCCGGTCTACGAGCCGATCTGGTCGGCGTGTGCGGCCGCCGGGTTGCCGATCAACCACCACAGCGGCAGTGCGGTACCACCGATGGGGGATCAGCCGATCGAACAGGCGATGTTCTTGATGGAGGTGACCTGGTGGGCCCACCGGGCCTTCTGGCAACTTGTCTTCAGCGGGGTCCTCGAGCGCCATCCCAACCTCCAGTTTGTCTTTACCGAACAGGGAACGGCCTGGATCCCCGAGACCCTCGGCACCCTCGACTTCATTTTCGACCGCATGGGCACGGCCATCGGTTCCCAAGAGTACGAGTGGGGCCAACCGGTCGTCGAAAAGCTGTCACTGCGCCCGAGCGAGTACTGGGCCCGGCAGTGCCACGTGGGTTCGAGCTTCATGCGCCCGGCCGAGGCGGTGCTGCGCCACGCCGTCGGTGTCGACAAGATCATGTGGGGGAGCGATTACCCGCACAAAGAGTCGAGCTTCCCCTACAGCCGGGAGGCTCTCCGGCTCTCCTTCGCCGGTGTCGATCCGGTGGAGGTCCAGCAGATGGTCGGGGGGAACGCGGCGCGTCTCTACCAGTTCGATTTCGACGCGCTGGCGCCGGTTGCCGCCCGGGTCGGCCCGACCCACGCCGAAATCGCCACACCGTTGCCGATCGCGGAGATCCCACCCGACGCCATCCGCTGTCCCGCGTTCGTCGGGCTGGGTCGATGACGACTCGGCGCCTTGGTGTTCAGACCCGCTACGAAGTGAAGGAGCACTCATGAGCACAGTCCGATACGGGCCGAGAAGCGAGGACCAGCTGAGGAATCGGGAGGTGCAGGCCACGTCGGTCGACGTATGGGCGACCACCCTGGTGGCCACCTATCTGACCGATCCCGAGGTGATCGCCGCCGTGCTGCCCCCGCCCATCGAGCCCGGCGACGAGCCGCTGGTCAAGGTCACTATCGCCACCGTTGACATCCCGGGCCACCCGACCTTCGGGGCGGGCAGCTTCTCGGTACGGGCCCGACACGAGGGTACCGACGGGTACTACGCCCTCTTCATGCCGATGACCACCGAGCAGTCGGTCATCGGCGGCCGCGAGACCTTCGGTGAGCCGAAGAAGTTGGGCACCGTCGTCTTGGGACAAAACGGCGACCGGGTGGAGGGCCAGATCGCCCGCATGGGCGTCACCATCATCGAAGTGTCCGGGCATCTCGCGGAGACACTCGAGATCCCGAGCGAAGAGACCCGGACCGACTTCTACTTCAAGTTCCTACCCGCCCCCGACGGGAAGGGATTCGATCACGACCCGTCCCTCGTCTACTGTCACCGCACCGAGCAGACCCGGTCACTCCAGAAAGTCAACGGCGAAGTGATCCTGCGCGAATCTCGGTTCGATCCGGTCGTCGATCTGCCAGTGCGCGAGCCGCGCAACATCGTGTTCGCCGAGCGCAGCAGTGTCCAGCGCGCGGAGATCCACGGGATGGTCCCGGCCGAGTGGATCCGCCCGTATGCCCACCAGCGCTACGACGACCTCTCGCCGATGGGAGAGGAGTAGCCCCGCCGGTGGAGCACCTGAAGGGGAAGGTCGCCGTCGTCACCGGCGGCGCCGGGGGGATCGGGCGAGCCATGGGGGAGCGCTTCGCTCGCGAGGGCATGGCCGTGGTGCTGGCCGATGTCGAAGCCGAAGCGCTGGACCGCTCGGTGGCCGAACTGCGGGCCGAGGGCCTCGAGGTAACCGGAGTCCTCACCGACGTCGCCGATTTCGAGTCCGTCGCAGCCCTGCGGGACCGGACCCTCGAGACCTACGACGGGGTCCACCTGGTCTGCAACAACGCCGGTATCGGGGCCGGAGCGGAGGGCTCGTTGTGGGAGCACGAACTCAACGACTGGCGCTGGGCCATGGGCGTCAACGTCTGCGGCGTGATCCACGGCATCAACGCCTTCGTGCCATCGATGATCGCAGGTGGTGACGAGGGCCACGTGGTCAACACCTCCTCGGGGAACGGCGGGGTGTCGCCCTTGCGGGGCACGCCGCAGTACGCGGTGACCAAAGCGGCGGTGGTCACCCTGACCGAATGCCTGTACGCCCAGCTGCAGGACGCCGGGGCGAAGATCGGTGCGTCGGTGCTGTTTCCCGGGCCCAACATGCTGCGCACCGGACTCTTCACTTCGTGGCGGAACCGCCCCGAGGCGCTGAAGAAGCAGCGGCCCCGCACGACGCCGTATCCGACCATCGAGGACATCGAAGCCCAGATGGCTGCGGCGGGCATACGCGTCGACTACACCGAGCCGGCCGAGGTGGCAGAACAGGTCGTCGCCGGCGTGCGTGCCGGAAAGTTTTGGATCATGGCACCGAGCGAACGCATCGACGAGCAGATCCGGGCCCGGGCCGACTCGATGCTCGCCCGGGACAACCCCACGTACCTGCGCGAGGTGCCCGGATGACGCCCGCGGCAACCAACGGTCGAAGAAGTGCGGAGAACCCAATGAGAGGAGCACTGTGATGGGTCGGTACCTGGTGATCTCGTCGGACTGCCACGCCGGGTTACCCAACGAGCAGTACCGCGGCTGGCTGGACCCCGAGTACCGCGGCACCTTCGATGAGTATCTGTCGGCCCGGGCCCTCATGGAGGCCGAGCTGGCCGAGCGGGGTCTGCGCAACCCCGAGTTCGCCGAGGAATGGGAGAGCGAGAACGCCGAGGGTCTGTTGGGCGGCTGGGATGCCTCGCGTCGGGACGCCGAACTCGACGCTGACGGCGTCGTCGGCGAGGTGATCTTCCCCGACGCCGACGCGGTGTCCGGGGGAGCGTCCGCGCCCTTCGGGGCCGGTCTCGGGGCGACGGCCGACGTGCCCATCGACCTGTTGATGGCCGGGGCCCGGGCGCACAACCGCTGGCTGGCCGAACTCTGTGGCGCCAGCCCGGCGCGCCGGGCCGGCGTGGCCATTGTGCCGATCTTCGACGTGGAGGCGGCGGTGGCCGAGATCACCCGGGCCCGGGAGTCCGGGCTGCGCGGCGGCATCCTCATCCCCTCGATGTGGCAGCCTCACGCCCCGTACCACGACCCCCGATACGACCCGGTTTGGGCGGCCTGCTCGGACCTCGAGATGCCGGTCCATGTCCACTCGGGCGCCGCCGATCGCGCCTCGTACGGCGAACACGTGGGTCTCTACGTCGCCGAGGTCCGTTGGTGGTCGACCCGGCCGTTGTGGTTCCTGCTGTGGTCGGGTGTGTTCGAACGCTTCGAGCGCCTGAGTTTCGTCACTACCGAGTGCGGGGCCTTCTGGGCACCTGATCTTTTGTGGACCTCGGACATCGTCTATGACCGCGAGCACGCTGCCAAGAAGCTCGGCGCGCAGTTGACCGACCGCCTGAGCGTGCGTCCGAGCGAATACTTCGACCGGAACTGTTTCATCGGGGCGTCCAACACCCGACGGCGCGAACTCGCCCGGCGCTACGAGATCGGGGTGGGCAACCTCATGTGGGGAAACGACTTCCCTCACCCCGAGGGGACATGGCCGCACACAAAAGAGTGGTTGCGCAACGCCTTTCACGACATCCCCGTCGAGGAAACCCAGCAGATCTTGGGGACGAACGCCGCAGCCTGTTACCACTTCGACACCGCCGCCCTGCGGCCCTTGGCCGACCGGTTCGGCCCCACGCCCGAAGAGCTCGGCCAGACCGGGGAGGACCTGGGCAAATGGACCGACCTGGCCGCGGCGGGGCGGCCGTGGCTCACCGGGAAAGAGGCCGTCGAGCTCCCGGTCGGCGATTAGACGCGTTCGGCGAGCGGCCGCGATCGGCGGCACCCGGCCCCGGCCGCTCAGCGGTTGAGGAGGTCCCGGGCGATGTGGGTGACCTGGATCTCGTCGGTGCCGGCGTAGATCTGGAACACCTTGGCGTCCCGGGCCAGTTGCTCGACCCTGAAGTCGGACATGTAGCCGTTCCCGCCGAACAGCTGCACCGCTTCCATGGCCACCTCGGTCGCCGCCTGGGCCGAGTAGAGCTTCATGGCCGAGGCTTCGGCCAGGGTGAGGCTCTTGCCGGCAGTGGCCATCTCGATGTGGCGGAACACGAGATTCTCCACGTTGAGCCGGGCGATCTCCATCTTGGCCAGCTTGAGCTGGATCAGCTGGAAATCGCCGATCGGTTTGCCCCAGAGGAGACGATCCTTGGCGTATTCGATCGAAAGCGCGAGGCATTCTTCGATCACCCCGAGTGACATGGCCGCCACCCCGGCCCGCTCGGTGACGAAGTTCTCCTTCGCGCTCTCCCGGCCGCCTCCGCCGGTCTCCTCCTCGGTCTCGCCGAGGAGGCGGTCCCTTCCTACCCGGACGTCGGAGAGGAACAACTCGCCTGTCGGCGAGGAGTGCAGACCCATCTTTTTGAAGGGCTTGGATTGTTCGAGGCCGTCCATCCCCTTGTCGAGGACGAAGGTCAGCACCTTGCGTGTCCGCTGATCGGTATCGCTGCCGTCGTCGAGCTTGGCGAAAAGGACGATGGTGTCGGCGTAGGGGCCGTTGGTGATGAACGTCTTGTTGCCGTTGATGATGTACTCGTCGCCGTCGCGCTTCGCGCTGGCCCGCATACCCCCGAGGGCGTCGGAGCCCGAGTTGGGCTCGGTGATGGCCCACGCCCCGATCTTGTCCAGTGTGAGCAGGTCGAGACCCCAGCGTTCCATCTGGGCGGCGGTACCCCGCTTCATGATGGTACCGGCGGCGAGCCCGGTGCTCACCCCGAGAGCGGTGACGATACCGGGGCAGTAATGGCAGAGTTCGATGATGGTGATGAGCGTCACCGCCGCCTGGCTGTCTCCGGGCTTGCGCGGAGTGGGTGCCTCGCCCGACTGTTTGCGCTCAAGGGTCCGTTTGAAGCCGTCCCGGGCGATCTGATCGAGACCAAAGGTCGTATAGAGCTTGCGGATCAGCTCGTAGGGCGGCGTGTCACCGTGCTCGAGCTCGTCGACCCGAGGCTTGATCTCCTCCTCGACGAAGCGCCGCACGGCGTCTCGGATCGCTCGTTGCTCATCGTTCCATTCGAACATGTCACACCTCCATGGATCGGCGTCGACCCTAGTCCTTGGCGACCGACACCTCGCCGGGTAGGTCGGCGGTGTCGATGCGGTGCAGGGTGTTGCGGTCCGTGTGGATCAAGAGTGTGTCCATGCGGCCGTGCTCGATGGTCGTGGTCTCCTCGTAGCTGAAGGTGCCGTCACCAAGGGTGACGATGACCTCGTAGCGGATGCATCGGGCGGCTTCGGCCAGAAACTTATTCGAGAGAATGCCGTAGGTCTCCGATCCGATCTCCGCCTTCATCTCAAAGGTCATGGCGTCGGCCGTCGACGGCCCCCCGGCGAGCACGGTGCTGCCCCTCGGCACCATGAAGCACCGCATCACCTGGCCGTCGGCCGCGTCCCACAGCCAGTAGCCGACTTCGGTGTGGAACGGGTTCTCCTCGTCTCCCCGCCACGCCGCGGTGCGGTAGTCGAGCCCGAAGAGCACCTGGCGTCCGTTGTCGACAGGACCGAACGAGCTGAAAGAGGTCTTTTCGCGAAACGGGGTCTCGGTCACCTTGCCGAGTGTGTTGGAGAAGGCCTCATCGAGTCCCTCGTTTCCCTCCCAGATTCCGACCAGTTTTTCGAGCGGACCGAGCTCGGCACCGAGCGTCATGACACCTCCGGATCTGTGGTGCTCGGGGCGGGATCCGAGCGGTGACCCAGCCTAGGTCGCCCGCCCCAGCCGACCGGCATTCGGGCGACCGTGCTAGCGGTCGGCGTGACGCTGGGTACGCGCCACGATGATCCGCGAGGTCACCAACAGGATCAGCACGATGACCACCAAGATGAGCGCAGCGTCATATGCCAGATCGTGGGCTTGCTGACCGGGCTGGTTGTAGAAGGTGAAGATCGGATAGGTCAGGTAGGCAAAGCCGTGGGAGCCCGTGAGTTGGAGATTGGGGACGGCGTCCGTCCAGCCCGCGGTGTAGATGAGCGGCGCCGTCTCGCCGCAGGCGATGGCGAGGGCCAAGAGCAGGCCGGTCACGATGCCCGGCAGGGCGCTTTTGAGGACCACCTTGCGTAACGAGTACCCCGTCGACATCCCGAGTGCTTCTGCCCCCTCGCGATAGCCGGTCGGGACCTGCCGGAGGGCCGACTCGGTGGACTTGGCGATATAGGGGATGACCATGATCGACAGGATGATGAGGGCGGGGAGCAGTGAGAAGCCCCAGTGGAGGCCGACCACCAGGGCCACGTAGCCGACATAGCCGAGCACGATGGAGGGGAAGCCGGACAGTACGTCCGAGGCGGTGCGCAACAACCCGCCGCTCTCCTTGCCGTTCCGGCGGGGCCGGGCAAGCTCGGCCAGGTGAATGCCGGCGAACACGCCGATGGTGCCGGCGATGATGAACACGCCGGCCATCAGAACAAGGGTGCCGATGATGGCGTTCTCGAGCCCCCCACTGGTCCCATGTGTCGGCGTCGTGAGCACCTTCCATTGCCAGTGGGGCACGGCCCGGGCGACCACGCCGATCAGGATCCAGGCGGCGGGACCGATGACCAGGAGAAGGGCAACGTAGGTCCCGAGGCGAAAGAGGATGTCGAAGGCCCGGCGGTGGCGGGTCCGAGGGAGCGGGGCGGCGACCATGGGTCGGTCTTTCAGGCCCGGCCCACGGGGCCACCGAGGCGGCCGCTGCGCTTGACGATGAAGCGGGCCACGAGGTTCACGGCCACGGAGATCACAGCGAGGACGAGCGCAAGCTCGGCCAGGGTGGCGACGGCGAATCCGGTGCCGTCGGTGAGCGCGCCGTCGAGTTGGGTGAGAATCGTTGCCGCGATGGTCGTCATCGGCGAATAGATGTTCGGGGCGACGTGGAGTATGGACCCGGTGATCATGACGACTGCGATGGTCTCGCCGAGGGCGCGCCCGAGCCCGAGCACGGTGGCGCCGATGATGCCCGATCGGACCCATCGCAGGCTGATCCGGCGGGCCACCTCCCAGTCGGTCATGCCGAGTGCTTCGCCGCCCTCCTTGGGCAACGGGGGGATCTGCCCGAAGAGGTCCCGGGTGGTGGCGGTGATGATGGGGACGATCATGAGCGCGAGCACGATGCCCGCGGTGAGCAGCCCTTCGCCGTGCCCGACGGGGTTGCGGAAGTAGCGGAGCACCGGCACGTCGGGCATGTGGTCGGCGATGTGGGGATAGACGTGTCGGGCCAGGAACGGCCCGAAGGTCAAGATTCCCCACAGCCCGATGATCACGCTCGGAAATCCCGCCAGGAGTTCGACGGCGAAGCCGAGCGGTTGGGAGACCCAGCGCGGGAGCCGTTCGGTCAGGGCGAAGGCGGCACCGATCGAGATCGGCAGGGCGATCACAACGGCGACGGCCGAGGTCTGAATCGTCCCCAAGATGAGCGGCCAGGCGCCGAAGGACGAACCCATGGGGTGGGCCACGCCGTGGGTGTGGACGGTGGCGCCGTAGCTGCTCCCGTAGGTCCACGACGACCCGGTGAGGAAGCTCCAGCCGTTGACGATGATGGCCGGGTAGGCCTTGATGGCGAGCACCGTGATGGCGAAGACGAGGGCGGCCAGAGGAAGGACGACGGCCACCCGGGCCGTCCAGCGCCACAGCTGCTCTTCAGAAGAGCGCAAGGCATCGACGATGCGCCGGGCCGCGGGGGCCCGGCGCATCGCCTTGGCCGGCGGCGCGCCGGGCAGGTCGCCCGCCGTACCGCCGATTGCCTTCACGGGACTACTTGATCTTGAGGATTTGTGCCAACGACTGCGCCGTGACCTTGGCCGGCAGCGGCTGGAAGTCGACCTGGTTCAGGTAGGCCGAGTTGTTCCCGTCGTTCTTGTTGACGGACCACTCGAGTACCGAGCGAATGGCCTTGGCGGTGCTTGAACTCGAGTTGTTCGACGTCACGATGGCGTACTCGTAATTGATGATCGGGTAACCCGTCGTCGCCCCCCCGTAGATCATTGAGATCGTCCCGTTGGCCGGCGTCTTTTTCACGAAGAAGGCGGCTCCGGCCTCGATGCTCGCCACCGTCGGAAGCTCGAAGTTGCCCTTGGCGTTCGCCAGCTGGGCGTAACCGAGGCCGGACTGGAGCACCTGGGTCTGGTAGCTGATCCCGATATAAGCCACGCAGCCCGGAGTGGCCTTGCAGCCCGTGACCATCCCCGAGTTCCCCGCTTCGCCCAGGGCGCCGGGGGCGTTGGGCCAGGGGACCGTGGTGTTGTAGGCGACCTTGGCGCCCCAGCCCGATGGGTCGGCCTTGGACAGGAACTGGGTGAACAAGAAGGTGTCACCGCTGCTGTCGGACCGGTGCAGGGTCACGATCGGGGTGCTCGGCAGGGTCACACCCTTGTTGATCGAGGTGATGGCGGAGTTGTTCCACGTGGTGATCTGACCCTGGTAGATCTCGGAAAGGATCTTGCCGGTCAGCTTCACATGGGCCGTGACGCCGGGAATGTTGTACACCACCAACTGTGAAGAGATGGCGAGCGGGATGTTGAGCAGGTCCGGGGTCGCCTGGACGTCGCTCGGCGAGAGGTAGGCGTCGGACGCCCCGATGTCAGCCGTGCCGTTGGTGGCGTCGCTGATGCCGGTCCCCGACCCGGTCGCCGCAGTCTGGATTGTCACCTGGGGGTACTTCTGGTTGTAGCCGGGGACCCACAGGTTCCACAGCGGGTAGAGCAGTGTGCTGCCAGTCTCGGTCAGCGTCGCCGTCGGGGGCGCCTCGACCCCGCTGGCCGGGAGCTTCACCGTCGCGGCCGATGCTGGGGTGACCAACGCCACTGAGGCCAAGGTCGCGGCCACGAAGATGGCAGTAGCCATCGGCTTCACTCGGAGTATCCGAGTCACAGGGTATTCCTCCTTTGATGAGTGCCGTTGCGGCGGTTGTCTGGGGTGTAGATCTGAAAGGACTGCGGATCGCTCGAGCGGATCAACCCATGCGCCCGGTGACGTAGTTCTGGGTCTGTTCGCAGCGGGGGTCATCGAACATCTGGCTGGTCGTCCCGTGCTCGATCAGCTTTCCGTCGTAGAAGAACATCGTGCCGTCCGAGACCCGGCGGGCCTGGCCCAAGTTATGGGTGACGATGATGATGGTGAGGGCAGGTGTGAGCTCGCGCACGAGTCCTTCGACCATCTCGGTAGAGATCGGGTCGAGCGCCGAGGTGGGTTCGTCCAACAACAGCACCTCGGGCCCGACGGCCAGTGCTCTTGCCAAACAGAGCAGCTGTTGCTGACCGCCCGAGAGTCGGAATGGAGAGTCACCCAGCCGGTCCTTCACCGCGTCCCAGAGCCCGACCTCGCGCAGGCGTCGCTCGGCGACCACGTCGAGTTGTTTGCCCTTGGCGATCCGGTGGGCCTTCACGCCCGCCACCACGTTGTCCCCGATGGACATCGGGAAAGGGTTCGGGCGTTGGAAGAGCATCCCCACCCGCCGGCGCAGGGTCAGGAGGTCCTGGTTGGGTTCCCAGATGCTCTGGTTGTCGAGGGTCACGTCGCCTTGGTGGGAAAACCCGACGACCTTGTCGTTCATCCGGTTGAGAGTCCGCAAGAAGGTGGACTTCCCCGATCCGGTGGGGCCGATGAGGGCGGTGATGGTCCCCCGTGTAAAGCGCATCTCGATATCGTCGAGGATCGTCTTGGCCCCAAAGCTCAGCTTCAGGGCCTTGGACTCCATCACATGAGCCGGGCGCGCCCGGTCGGGGTCGAGCGCTGCGAGGACTGGATCGAGCGCCCGCGAGGGAGGTCCGCTCGCGATCTCAACCGGGGGGCTGGGTTTGATCGGTTGCTCTTCGGGTGTCATGTCGACTCTCGTTCCCGGCTCGTTCCGTTTGCTGGTGGACCGGCTGCGGCCTCCCCGACCGTCCGGGGTGAGGCTGCTCGACCGGTCCATTCACACCAGCCGCGCGACACGGTACCGAGGCGAGTTGAACGGTTAGAGAACGGCACGGAAACTAGAGGGGAAATCTTGGAAATCTCCTGGTTATCGCGGCGATCGCACTACCGTGGGCGATCCTTGGTGAACAGGGGGCAAACCGCAGGGAAACTCTGCGCGAACAACCGGGCGGGCCCAGAGGGTCTGGTGCGCCGAGGGGCGGCCGACCGAGCGGTGCCCCGCCACTCAGCTGGCGGCCCGGCGCAACCCGGGCCGAGTGCCCGCCTCGAGCGGGGTCGCCGAAGGGGCCCCGAGACCCGATCCGGGTCAACTTGGCCGACCGCGATCCAACGCAGGTCGGCGCTACCCGGCGGCTCCGATTGCGGCGCGGTGGTCGGCGGCGATCACCGCGATCACCTGTCGGAGCAACACCATGAACAGGGACCACAGCGCGAGGGCACCACAGAACAAGACGACGCCGGCTGGGCGAGAGAAGGGCGACGCCAGCAGCGTGGCGATCGATAGGCCGTCGGCGCCGAGAAGTGAAAGCCAAAAGCGCATCACGACCGAAGCTTTGCGATCTTGGGCCGGGAGGCAGTCCCGCACGGCCTGGTAGGGACAGAAGAGGTTGGCGATCGGGATGAACCAGAATCCAATGCCCCACCCCGGCCGGTGCCTGGCGGGGTAGCCGAGGATCCGGGCGGCGCTGGCCGCCCGGAACTGCCAGACCAACAGGACGACCTGCGAAGCGATCTGCAGAACCTCGAGCGGAAATGAGAACAGGTAGTACCTGGCGGGCAGGGTCGGAGGGTTGGGGGCAGCCTGGTGATTTTCGGCAGCCACGAAGACCTGATGGAACCCGTGGAGATAATGGCGCCAGGCCGACGCGTAGGCCAGTGCGAGCAGCGCGCCGAGGACGGCGCTGGCGGCAACGCCGATCGCCGCCCACTGCCCCCACCCGTAGAAGGCGAGCTCACGTTCTACGGCCGCCCGGGCCGGGTTCCACGCGGCCAGTGGATCGGCCACGGTAGACGCTGTCCATCTGAGGCCATCCCACCACCGCACCCCCTGGCCGCCAGCGGGGTCGGGGTACCAACCCGGTGGGGGCCCCGTCGCCGTCGGCGCACTCATGCCGGTTCGCTCCCCGGGGGCACGCGATCCGCTCGGATCCTCTCGGGCACCCTGCCATCCTCGCAGTTGCGCCACGATAGGGGGGTGACCAACGACCCATCGAACGAGCAGATCGTGACGGTGTTCCGGTCGCGGCTGCGAGCGGGGGTTGGAACCGAGTACCAGCCGGTGGCCGACCGGATGCTGGCCCTGGCGACCGCCATGCCCGGGTTCGTGGATTTCAAGGCCTTTGTGGCCGACGACGGGGAGCGGGTGTCGATCATCGTCTTCGCTGATGCCGACGCGCATGCTGCCTGGCGGGACCATCCTGAGCACCGCGAGGCCCAACGGCTTGGGCGCGTGCAGTTCTACGAGACCTTCGATATCTCGGTGTCCCGGTGCGTTCACCGCCGCCGCTTCCCCGCGTGAGTGCGCACCTCTCCCGGTAGCGTCGGAGCATGCGAGTCTTCGTCGCGGGGGGGACCGGGGCCATCGGCCGTCCGCTGGTGGCCCGGCTCCTCGAGCACGGCCATCACGTGACGGTGCTCACCCGGTCCGAACAACGGGCGGAGAAGATCCGCGCCGGCGGGTCCGAAGCGGTGGTCGGTGACGTGCTGGCGACCGGCTCGTTGGTCGGCCTCCTGGGCGCCAGTCACCCCGACATTGTGGTCAACCAACTGACCAGCCTGGCGCGGACCGCGGCGCGGCGGGATCTGCACCGGGGCCTGGCGGACACGGCGCGGCTCCGGACCGAGGCTTCTGCGTCGATCATGGCCGCGGCAGCCGGCGCCGGAGTGCGCCGGGTGGTGGCCCAGAGCATCGCCTTTGTCTACCGACCGGGGCCGGGCACGCGGACCGAAGACGACCCGCTCTACTTGGATGGCCCGGCCCAGATCACCCAAGTGGCCGGTCCGGTCACCCGGCTCGAATCAGAGACCCTCGGGTCCGACACCGTCGACGGGGTGGTGCTCCGCTACGGCGCCTTCTATGGCCCGGGCACGTACTACGCCCCCGCGGGTGCCTTCGCCGAGTTGGCCCGGGCCCGCCGGCTCCCCGTCGTCGGACACGGGCGGGGCATCTTCGGCTTCGTCCATGTCGAGGACGCCGCCGCGGCCACCGTGGCGGCGCTCACCGGGCCGCCGGGGGTGTACAACGTTGTCGACGACAGACCGGCGCCCACATCCGAGTGGGTCCCGCACCTGGCTCGCCTCCTCGGCGCCAAACGCCCGCGGAACATGCCGGCCCGGCTGTTCTCTTTGTTGGCCGGCCGCTACTCGGTGTACCTCTTCGACGAACAACCCGCAGTCAGCAATGCCAGGGCCACCGCAGCGTTGGGATGGCGACCGCAGTTCCCCGACTGGCACGACGGGTTCGCCTCGGTCTTTTCCTGACCAAAGCAACGACGTCAGGGTGCGGCGATGAGCGCGTCGGCCATGGCGGTGATGGCAGCGATGTGGTCGTCAACCGAGGTGCATCCGGCGTCCATCGTGTTGACCGACAGGTGGGTGGCCCCGGTGGCCCGCCACTTCTCGGCGTGCCGGGCAATGACGTCGAGATCAGCGGAAGCCCACCGCACCTGCCCTTCCATCCCGATGTCGGCGGGGTCACGCCCGACGTGAACGGCAGCCTCGGCGATGATCTCGAGGGCCTCTTCGAGTCCCCCGCCCGGTAGGGCCTGGGGGAACCACCCGTCGGCCATCCGGCCCACCCGGCGTAGTGCCGGCGGGGCCATGGCGCCGAGCCAGATCGGGATGGGCCGCTGAACGGGGAATGGGTTCAGCCCGGCCCCGGTCACGGTGTGGAACTCCCCGCTGAAGGTGACGCTCTCTTCGCTCCACAGCCGGCGCAGCAAGGTGATCTGCTCTTCGAGCCGTCGTGCCCGGTTGGCGAAGGGTTGGCCAAGTGCTTCGTATTCGACCCGGTTCCAGCCGATGCCGAGACCGAGGCGCAAGCGGCCACCCGAGAGGAGATCCACCTCTGTTGTCTGCTTGGCGAGCAGGGCGGTCTGGCGTTGCGGCCCGATCAAGATGCTGGTTGCGAATGCGAGTGGGGTGAACCCGGCCAACCAGGCGAACAGCGTCAAGGGCTCGTGGAACGAGTCGCCGAGGTCGTAGGGGCCGGACCAGTCCGGGTGTACGGCGCGATCGGCGCCGAGGACGTGGTCGTAGATGCACAGATGGCGGTAGCCGGCGGCGCTGACCGCCTCGGCGAAGGCGCGCACGGCCCCCGGGTCGCCACCGATCTCGGTCTGGGGGATCACCGCCCCGATCTGCATCCGGCCCTTCTACCACGGGTCGGGTTCGGGCTGCGCCGGCGACTGGTGGTGCCGCTACGGTGGGGAACGGTGCCGGTCGTGGTCGCAGACCTGGTCGGAGCCTGACCGGGCGCGACCCGAGCCAGCGGGCCGTCGGTTGCGCCGATGGTGGCGACCCAGGAGGGTGAGATGGCACCGAGCGAGTCCCGGGGGGCGATTCGGATAGCGCCGACTTTGCGACGGACCTCGCGCACCGTCGATACCGCGGCCCTCGACCAGGTGGTCGCCGACCTCGCGGCGCATGCCGGGTCATGGGCGGCCACCGGCGCGTCGAGGCGGGCTGCGTTGGTCGACCAGGTGCTCACCGACACGGTGGCCGCGGCTGACGGCTGGCTGGCCGACGCCTGTCGGGCCAAGGGCATCGATCCGAGATCGCCGTTTGCCGGTGAGGAGCTCTACGCCGGCATCGTCACCTTCGTGCGGATGGCCCGGGTACTGCGCGACTCGCTTCTCGACATCGCCCGTGAGGGACGGCCGAGGTATCCGGGCCCGGTCACCGACGTGCCGGGGGACCGGCTGGCCGTCAGGGTGTTCCCGGCGTCGCTCTTCGACCGGGCCCTGTTCGCCCAGACCATGGGCGAAGTCTGGATGCAGCCCGGGGTGACGCGGGCCGAAATCGACGCCGGGCAGGCCGCCGCCTACCGGCACCCCGAAGTGGCCGCGGTTGTGTGCGTCGTGCTCGGTGCGGGCAATGTGGCGTCGCTCGGCCCCCGCGACGTACTCTCCAAACTTTTCGTCGAAGGCAAGGTGGTCGTCCTCAAGGCCAACCCGGTGAACGACTACCTGATCCCGCACTGGACGCGGGCCATGCGGGCCCTCATCGACGCCGGCGTGCTGCGCATCGTGGGTGGCGGTGCCGACGAAGGTGCCTACCTCACCGGCCACCCGCAGACCGGCGAGGTGCACATCACCGGTTCGGATAAGACCCACGACGCCATCGTGTTCGGCACCGGCACCGATGGTGCTCGCCGCAAATCCAAGGGCGAACCAATACTCGACAAGGCGATCACGAGCGAGCTCGGGAACGTCTCTCCGGTGATCGTGGTGCCCGGGGAGTGGAGCACGGCCGAGCTCCTTTACCAGGCCGAGCATGTCGCCACGATGCTCGTAAACAACGCCGGTTTCAACTGCCTCACCGCCCGGGTCATCGTGACTCATTCCGCGTGGCCCCAGCGCGAGGCCTTTCTCGGCGCGTTGATCCAGGTGCTGACCCGCATCCCAACACGCCTTGCCTATTACCCCGGAGCCGGGGCGCGCAGAGACACTTTCGTGGCCGAGCATCCCGACGCGTTGGCGATCGGCCAGCTCGAGCCCGACTCCCTGCCGTGGACTCTCGTGCGCGGGCTTGACCCGGGGCACCTGAGCGACGTCTGTTTCAACGTCGAGGCCTTCTGCTCGCTCACGTCGGAGACGGCGCTGAACGCACCTTCACCTGCCGCATTCGTGGACGCGGCGGTCGAGTTCTGCAACGAGGCCGTCTGGGGCACCCTGTCGGCCACCGTGTTGGTCAGCCCCCGTTCGCGCCGCGATCAGGCCGTCAATGCGGCGGTCGAGCGGGCGGTGGCCGATCTGGCCTACGGCGGGATCGGTCTCAACATCTGGCACGCGATGGTCTTCGCCCTCGGCACGACCACGTGGGGTGCCTATCCGGGTCACCCGCTCACCGACATCCAATCCGGCCGGGGGGTTGTCGGCAATGCCTACATGTTCGACCGGGCCCAAAAGTCGGTGGTCCGGGGCCCCTTCCGGGCCCGGCCCACCCCGCCGTGGTTCGCCACCCACCGCAACGCCCTGCCAGTGATGCGCCGGCTCCTCGCTTTCGAGGCGGCGCCCTCTCTCCTCGCCCTTCCAGGGATCTTCGCCGCCGCGCTCGGCGCCTGAGAGCCCTTCGGCCTACTGGCTCGTGGTGGATCGGTGGGTGTGGGCCGGTGGCACGGGAAGGTTCACCCGGGCCGCCACGTCGTTGCCCACCGCAACGCAGGAGGTCGGCACGGCGCAGTCGATCGATACCAGGCCGACCGGGATGTACTGGGCTCTCGGTGTCGCCCACACAGTTCCGCCGTCGGCGCTGGTGACCACCCCGCCGATCGGGGTGGGGGGGTTGGTCGGGGTCCACACCGTCCCCACCGCGGCGCATGCGTGGACGCTCGGACAAGAGACCGAGAAGGCGTCATCGATGCCCGGGGGGGCGGGCACCGGGGCCCAGGTCTGACCGCCGTCGTCGCTCGTGAGGATGGAACCCTTGCCGAGGGTCACGTCGGTGGCGGTCGTCGACATGGTGCCCACGGCCACGCAGTGGGTGGTGGTGGGACACGAGATCCCGTGGAGCAGGCCGATCCCTTGGGGGACGTCAGACAGCGTCCAGTCGTTGCCCCCGTCGACGGTGGTCGCCACCGCGCCGGACCCCTTGCCCGGGGTGAGGGAGGTATAGCCAGCCACCATGCAGGTTTGCGCGGTCGGGCACGTGATGTTGCTCGGTCCATTGAAGCCCCCGGGAAGACCGCCACCTCGCTGCCAGACCGCGCCGCCGTCGGTTGTCGTCGCGGTCCAGTAGCTGCCGCCGTCGGTGGCGAGTGTGATGCACTGATCGGCCGTGAAGCAGTCGACGCCCACGAGATCGACCGCGTCGGACGGCGCGTCGATTGAGCGCCAGGTCCGGCCCCCGTCCGCGGTCTCGAGGACCGCGGCGAGCAGCTGACTGCTCCCGCTGATCGCACCAACCGCCGTGCAGTGTTTCTTGTCCGAGCACGAGATGTCACCGAGCTCCATCGGGTTGGCCACCGTCACCTCGTGCTTTGTCCAGGTGACACCGCCATCGTCGGTGGAGTCGAGCACCACGGCGCTCGGCCCCCCGCCGGCGGTGGCACCGGCCGCATCCGCCGGGACCGTACCCACGGCCCAGCACCTCTCGGCGCTCGAGCACGAGATCGCCTCCAGCGCTCCGGTGCCACCGGGTGCGGGCTGGCCGAACACGGTGACGGGGGCTCCGCCCGGCGCCCTGGTCGGCTCGCCGGTTGGCCGGGTGCACCCGGCGGCGACCACCACGAGAGCGACCGCGAGTCCGACGCGGTGAAAGGCGCCCCGGGGCCCACCACGGCCGCTGCCATCGGGTGCCGGCCCGCTCCTCATGTCCGCTCCACGGCGTCGCAACTCTAACCGCGTGGACCCTCCGACCGGGTGCGTGGGCCAACCCCGGGGTGCAGGCGGCAGCAGGGGTTGGTTCGTCTACCCTCGAGGTAAGTGGATGTGGTGGACATCGTGCTCATCGTGGTGGTGGTGGCTGCCGCCGTCCATGGGCTCCGGCTCGGGGCGCTGGTCCAGATCCTCACCTTTGGGGGCTTTTGGATCGGGCTCGTCCTCGGGGCGCTGCTGGCCATCCTCATCGTCTCGTCGATCCACACCGTCGCCCTCAAGTTCGTCATCACCTTGGCCTTGGTCCTCGGTCTGGCCGTCGCCCTCGGGGTGGCCGGGCGAATTCTCGGCAGCTGGAGCAACGCCGCGGTGCGCCGGCACCACCTCGGGCCCCTCGACTCGGTGTTCGGCGTGGCCGTCGCCGTGGTTGCGGTCCTGCTCTCGGCCTGGCTGGTGGCCAACGTCGTGGGGAGCAGTACACGCTCGACGTGGTTGAGCTCGCAGATCCAGCGCTCCGACCTCCTGCGGGGGATCGACGATGTCATGCCGCCAATCCCGACGGTCTTCTCCCACGTGCAGGCCTTTCTCGACACTTCGGGCTTCCCGCCAGTGTTCGTCGGGCTCAACCCCCCCACGGCCAACCCGGTGCCCCAGCCCTCGGGAACCCAGGCCCAAGCCATCGCGTCGCCCGCGGCGGCCTCCACCGTCAAGGTCTTGGGCACCGCCTGTGGCTATCTCCAGGAGGGTTCGGGCTTCGTCGTGGGTCACGGCTTGGTGGCGACCAACGCGCACGTGGTCGCCGGCGAGGCCGCTACCCAGGTGGAGGTGAACGGGACGTCGTATCCGGCGACGACCGTTCTGTTTGACCCCGAGTTCGATCTGGCCGTTCTTCGTACCCGGGCCCCCCTCGGTCCTCCCCTCGCCCTCGATCCGAACGAGGTGGGTCGGGGGACGCAAGGCGCGGTCCTCGGCTACCCCGAGGACGGGCCGCTCAGTGTCGGCCCGGCCGGTGTGGCCGCCGACCTCACCGCCCAGGGCCGGGACATCTACAACCAGGGCCTCGTCGTGCGCGACGTCTACGAGCTGGACGCCAAGGTCCAACCGGGGAACTCGGGGGGCCCGGTCGTGGCTACCAACGGGACCGTGATCGGCATGGTCTTTTCCCGATCGACCGTCGACACCGATGTCGGGTACGCACTTTCGTCGCCCGGGGTGCTGAGCCGAGTGCGTCAGGCCGAGTTCCGCAGCACTGCAGCCAGCACGGGTTCGTGCACCCAGGGGTAGCGATATCGGGGATCTGGGCCCACCCCAGCGCCGGACGCGCAAGAATGGCCGCTATGGCGCTGCCGATCGAGGACTACGCGATGATCGGCGACCTGCATACATCGGCCATCGTCGGCCTCGACGGGTCGATCGATTGGCTCTGCCTTCCCCATTTCGACTCGGGGGCCTGCTTCGCCCGGCTGCTCGGCACCGAGGACCACGGGTACTGGAAGATCGCGCCGGTCGGTGAGGTGACGGCGACCCGCCGTCGGTACCGGGAGGGCACCTTGGTGCTCGAGACCGAGTTCGATACCGCGGAGGGGACGATCCGCCTCACCGACTGCATGCCCATCCGCGAGAACTATCCCCAAGTGGTCCGCCTCGTCGAGGGGGTGCGCGGCGAGGTCAAGGTCCGCACGGAGTTGTGTCTGCGTTTCGGCTACGGCGAATCCATCCCGTGGGTGAGTCGGCACGACGGGCTGATCACGGCCATCGCCGGCCCCGACGCCGTCGCGTTGTGGACCCGGGCCGAGGTCCGCGGCGAGGGCATGAAGACGGTGGGGGAGTTGACGCTGCGCGAAGGCCAGGAGATGCCATTCGTCATCACCTGGTACCCCTCGAATGATCCGGCGCCGTCCCCCGTCGACCCGTGGTTCGCCATCTCCCTCACCGACAGTTGGTGGCGGACGTGGTCAGGCGAGTGCACCTACAGCGGTGACCACTTCGACGCGGTGTTGCGGTCGCTCATCACACTCAAGGCCCTGACCTACGAGCCGACGGGGGGCATCGTTGCCGCCGCGACCACGTCGTTGCCCGAGGCCCTCGGCGGCAACCGCAACTGGGACTACCGGTATTGCTGGCTGCGCGACGCCACCCTCACCCTGGAGTCGTTCATGCGTGGCGGCTACCACCTTGAGGCCATGGCCTGGCGCGACTGGCTGTTGCGGGCCACCGCGGGCGACGTCTCCAAGCTGCAGATCATGTACGGCGCCGCAGGCGAGCGGCGGCTCGACGAGTGGGAGGTGGACTGGCTCCCCGGTTATGAGAGCTCGGTCCCGGTGCGGATTGGAAACGCCGCGGCGGGCCAATACCAGCTCGACGTCTACGGCGAGGTGATGTCGGCCCTTTTCACTGCGGCCCAGGCCGATGGCGTCCACAGCCCGGCCATCTGGGACCTCCAAGTCAAACTCATCGAGTTCCTCGAAGAGGGCTGGAAGCTGCCCGACGACGGCATCTGGGAGGTTCGGGGGCCTCGGCGTCATTTCACCCACTCGAAGGTCATGGCCTGGGTAGCGGTCGACCGGGCCGTGCGGACCATCGAGGAGTGGCCCGAGCTGAAGGGACCGGTCGATAAGTGGCGGGCACTTCGTGACGAGATCCACAATGAGGTCTGCGACAAGGGCTTCAACACCGACAAGCAGGCGTTCACGCAGTACTACGGGTCCGACCAACTCGACGCCAGCATCCTCATGCTGCCCCTGTTCGGTTTCTTACCGGCGACCGATCCCCGCGTCGTGTCCACCGTCGAGGCCGTCGAGCGCGAGCTCGTCGATGACGGCTTCGTGTTGCGTTACCGCACCACTGAGGACGGCTCGGTGGACGGGCTCACCGGCCGGGAGGGGGCGTTTCTCGCCTGTTCGTTCTGGTTCGTCGACTGCCTCCACATGATCGGCCGCACCGACGAGGCCCTCGAGATGTTCGACCGGCTGCTCTCGCTGCGCAACGATCTTGGCCTGCTCTCAGAAGAGTACGACCCGATTGCCCGACGGCTGGTCGGCAACTTCCCCCAGGCCTTCAGCCATGTCTCCTTGGTCAACACGGCCTGCCGGCTGACCGGCCAGGAACCGATGAGTCCCGGACAGGCCCAACTAGCCCACCGGTTCCGCAGCCTTATCTCGGAGAATCTGGCGAACTCGTTGAACTCAATGGGCAAGTCGCAGCGTCCCAAGTGGAATCCCCGCATGCTGGCCGGGCTCGGGCGGGGCAACGGACGGCTCGGGAGCCAGGTGGTCACCGAGCCGGCGGTCTCCATCAAGTCGGAAAGCGACGGCACCGAGCCCGAGCCGAGCACCGACCCGGCGCCAGCGACGTAGTACCGAAGAGCGAGATCAACAGTCCCGAGCCGAGAGAAGAGCCCTTTGAAAGCCCTGACCGTCATCCCCTTGCAAAAGGATTCCGCCGAACTCTCCGACGTCGCTGAGCCGCCCGAGTCCGATGGACCGTTGCTGGTCGAGACGCTGGCCGTCGGCATCTGTGGGACCGATATCGAGATCCTCTCGGGTGAGTACGGCTGGCCCCCCCCCGGACGTGAGCGTCTTGTGCTCGGACATGAGTCGCTGGGCCGGGTGCTCGAGGCGCCGGCCGGTGGCGCCGTGACCAAAGGCGACCTCGTCGTCGGTATCGTCCGGCGCCCCGATCCGGTGCCCTGTTCGAACTGTGCGGTCCTCGAGTGGGACTTCTGTCGCAACGGGCAGTACACCGAGCGCGGGATCAAAGAGCACGATGGCTACCTCTCGGAGCGTTACCGGATCACCCCGGACTTCGTGGTGAAGGTGGATCCCACCCTCGGCGTGCTCGGCGTTCTCCTCGAGCCGACGAGCGTGGTGGCAAAGGCCTGGGAGCAGGTGCAGCGCATCGGCAGCCGGGCACATTGGGCCCCGACCAAGGCGGTGATCACCGGTGCCGGACCGATCGGCCTGCTCGCCGCGCTGATGGGAATCCAGCTCGGCCTCGAGATCCACGTGATCGACCAGATGCAGAGCGGCCTCAAACCCGATCTCGTGCGCGCGCTCGGCGCCGAGTACCACACCGGCGCGGTGGTCGACGCATGCAGCGACCCCGACGCCATCATCGAATGCACCGGCGTGTCCGAGCTGGTGCTCGACGCCATGGAGCACGTCGGTCCCAACGGAGTGGTCTGTTTGACCGGCGTCTCGTCGGGTGGACGCACGGTGAGTGTCGACGAAGGGTCACTCAACCGCACCATGGTGCTGTCCAACGAGGCGGTGGTCGGGTCGGTCAATGCCAACCGGCGCCACTACGAAGCGGGGGCCGACGCCCTGGCCAAGGCCGATCGGGATTGGTTGGCAAAACTGGTGAGCCGCAAGGTCCCCCTCGATCAGTGGCAACAGGCCCTCGAGCGCCAGCCCGACGACGTCAAGGTGGTGGTGGAGGTCAACCCGAGTTGAGCGGGTCACACCTGCACCCGGGAGCTGACGACTTCGAGCCCGGAGGGCCCCGCGTCATCGCCCCCGGTGTCGTCGAGGTCGATACGCTCCTCGGCGGTTGGCATCGGGTCACTGCCGGCTACCTAGTGGAGGGTCCCGCACCGGTGCTTGTCGAGACGGGCAGCCAGTCCTCGGTACCGGTCCTGTTGGCGTCGCTGGCCGGGCTCGGGGTCGGTCCGAGCGACCTGGCCGGCGTGGTGGTGACCCACATCCACCTCGATCACGCCGGCGGGGTGGGCGACGTGGCCCGCGCCTTTCCCAACGCCACCGTCTACGTCCACGAGAAGGGGGCCCGTCACTTGGTCGACCCCACCCGGCTCGTGGACTCGGCCTCCCGGGTCTACGGCCCCCTGCTCGATTCTCTCTACGGTCGACTCGACCCGACACCGCCTGAGCGGATCCACGTGCTCGCCGACGGCGAGGAGATCCGGGTCGGTCCGGATCGGGTCCTCGTAGCGGTCGACTCTCCGGGCCATGCCAAACACCATGTCGGATTGCACGACTCGGTCACCGGCATCCTCTTCGCCGGCGACGCCGTTGGAGTGAAGCTGCCCGATGCCGGCGTGCTCCGTCCCTCCACACCGCCACCCGATTTCGATCTTGCGCTGGCCCTGCACTCGTTGCACCGGTTCGCCGAGCGCCGTCCGACGGGCATCGCGCTCGCCCACTACGGGTTGCTTTCGGATCCCCTGGAGCTGTTGGCCGAGGCCGAAGAGACGCTGCGCGAGTGGACCGAGACGGCCGAGCAGGCCTACCGCAAGGGCGAGGACATCGCCGCCGCGCTCTCGGCTCGCTTCGATCCGGCGATGGCCGATGTCGCCCCGGAGCATCGCGAGAAACTCGAGATCATGAACGGCGTCCATTCAAACGCCGCGGGAATGCGCCGCTGGCTTGAGACCACCGCCCGTCCGCCCGACGCGCCCGACTGAGAACCGGCTCCGGGTCTCGACGGCCTCGAGCGTCTCCGCGGCGCCGAGATCAGTCCACCTGAAGGCGGCTGCGCAATTCTTCTTGGCGGATCTCGAAGTCTTCGATCGAGATCCGCCCGTCGGCCAGGTCCTCGTGGAGGTGGGCGAATTGTTCGAGCAGGGCCGACTGGTCTTCGGCGGGGCCGGTGTCGGGCGGATTCTGGTCGGCTTCGGCTCGGTCTTCACGCCGAGCCGCCCGGTCCTCCTGCTTCGCCTTCGCCTTGGCCCGCTTGGCCTGGTCGCGCTGGAGTTTTCCAAAGGTGGAACGCGGACGTGCCATACACGACTCCTTTCAAACGGTCAGTCTGCCCTGGCGCAAAGGCGTCCGACCGTCGGTCACGGTTGCGGAGGCCTCAGACGACCTTTACGTTGCGCGCCTCGTCCCCCTTGCGCCCGGGGGCGATTTCGAACTCGACTTCCTGGCCCGCTTCTAGGGTGCGGAAGCCTGAACCCTGCACGTTGGTGTAGTGGACGAATACATCCTCGCCGTCAGGGCGTGACACAAATCCGTAGCCCTTTTCTGCGTTGAAGAACTTGACGGTGCCGATTGGCATAATCTTCTCTGCTTTCTTTTCTATCATTCGTGTTCGGTGTTCGGTGTTCGGT
>PMOE01000040.1 GCA_003161575.1 Acidimicrobiaceae bacterium
TCACTGATCGGTGGATCGAGGTTTACTCAGCGGAGTACGTCGGCGACCTCTCCTACACCGACAACGCAGTGGAAATCGGTGATCTGACTGTCTATGACGTTCACGGGTACAACCCGGCTGGAGTGTACGTCCGCCGGATCAGCGGCAAGACCGACGGGATCTCCGTAGCTGAAATCATCATTTCCGTCGTTGGTGACCAGTATGCGCAAGAAGAGTTGGACGCTGAGAACGACGAGGCTGAGAGATACCCCTTAGGGCCGAAGGAGTATTGGCGGAGCCGTCTCGTTGGCAATGCGACCTATGGGATTGACGCTCATCCAATGACTGACGATGAGTTCGAGGCAGACTGGGCGGAGAGCGAAGAAGAGTGACACCGCTCGTAGTAGACCGCTCTACAACAGGGCTTAATTCAGTGGACTGGGTGGAAACTGGGTGGACAGAAGCCCAGTCCCGGACACTGGGGTGGATTATGTGGACCAGGATCATCGCCTTGCCAAGGTGAGGGTCGCGCGTTCGAATCCCGTCGTCCGCTCCAATAATCGCAGGTCCAAGGGTTGACGACGCAGACGAGCCGATTTTGTTGGCCACGCTTTGGCCATGGCTTGGGACTTGACATTGGGACTTGACACGATGCGTGACAGAAGCGTGCCTCTTAGCGCGCGCCAAGTGACGGTCGTCGCCAGGGACAGACCCGGCGAAGCCACGATCGCCAAGCTCATCCCACGACTCCGTCACATGCCAGCCATCCAGCATTTTCTTGACTTTGTGTTGGAGGGTCGACCGAGGGCTGAGACTCGGTTTAGGGGCAGGTCAACTCTCTCACGGGCGCAAAGCCCACGAGAGCCGCGGGCTCCCCGCAAAGAACCTGGGTCAAGAAATGGGGACGTTCCCGGACCCGAAAGCCCCAATCCAACTCACGTCGACACCGTGAACTGCTTCAACACCGCCGGTATGAGGCTAAGAAGTGAGAATGGGAGCTGATGTATTTGGGCGCGCTCTCTTGGACTGGACGCAGGGTGGGAAGGTTCCAGAGATTCTCGAACGTGACGACGGCTGGACTGAGGAGGGCGCGGGCCACGGGGGTTACCTAGCCAAGTACAAGGATTGGCCTTCGGCAGAGCGGCAGTCCATGCGGTACGTCCGCGGTCGCGTCATCGACGTTGGCTGTGGGGGCGGCAGAGTGACTTTGTACCTTCAACAGCGCGGGTTTGACGTTGTTGGATTGGACGCTTCACCACTTGCGGTCCGAGCGGCAAAGATCCGCGGTTTGGAGAAGGCATGGTGCATGTCGGTCGACACCCTCGCCCGTAGGATCCGTTCGTTCGATACGATCGTACTGTTCGGAAACAACTTTGGAATCTTCGGGAGTCCAACACGAGCCCGCAAGATTCTGACCGACTGGGCTGAGCGAACACAGCCCGATGCGCGAATCTTGGTCGAGAGCACGAATCCATACTGCGGTGGTGCACCAGCGCTCGACCGGGCGTACTACCGTCAAAACCGGCAAAGAGGCATCATGCCAGGACAATGCAACCTGCGAATTTGGTACGGCAACCGTTCAAGCGCATGGTTTCCTTGGCTATTTGTATCCCGGACTGAGATGCGAGCCCTCCTCCGCGGCACGGGCTGGCGTCAAAGTCGCGTCCTGGGAGCGCGGTCGAGCGAACCATATGTCGCCGTCTTGGAAAAGGGATGACCCCGGGGGCGAGGCCGGGCAGGATCTCCCGGTGGAGATGCCCCCGGTTTGCAGCCGTCCATAGGAGCGTCGGGTCGGTGGGACAGCCTGACGCACCCAGAATCAGCTCGACCCGGTCCCGGATCGCTGCCGGACCTCCTGCACGGACCAGCCGTTGCGGTCAGCGTCACTGCACTCGAAGAACGAGTTGTGGTCGCCCCGTTGGGGATCGGGTCCTGCCGCCCTGCCTCGAAATGAATGTCTCGCTAAGGCCAATCCCACGCCCAACGAGTTCTATCCATGTGGCATCTATGTCATTGACGACGAGGCGTAGCCCCCTTGACCGAGCTAGAGGCTTCCGGGTCCTTTATCGGGGCGATTGAGTACGCCGATCCCGGCGAGGCCATCGCGTCGCGCCATGCAGGATCTCACGGTCTCCAAGGTGTGAGCTACCTGAGAATGGGTATGAGATTAGTGGCTCAACTTGGGCTACCAGCTCCTCCGCTCTCGGGGGAAGAATGGCGTTCCCCATGGGACCCCGCACAGCCAGAACCGTGACTGATCCCTCTACGGTGGGAGTCACGCCATGAAGGCACTCGTCTATCACGGACCCAACGAAAAGAGCTGGGACGAAGTACCCGACCCGACGCTGATTGACGATACCGATGCCGTCGTCCGAGTCGATGCAACGACCATTTGCGGCAGCGATCTCCACATCCTCAAGGGGCACCTACCCGAGGTCACCCTCGGTCGGGTCCTCGGCCACGAGGCTGTGGGGACTGTGGAAAAGGTCGGTGCGGCAGTCAGGACCGTCGAGCCTGGTAACCGAGTGCTGGTGTCGTGCATCTCCGCGTGTGGGAAGTGCCGATTTTGTCGCCAGAGCCGCTTCGGACAGTGCCTTGGCGGTGGTGGCTGGATACTCGGCCACAACATTGACGGAACCCAGGCGGAGAAGGTACGGGTGCCCTTCGCCGACACCTCCACCTACCCAGTCCCATCAGGGGTCGCCGACGAGGAGTTCCTGATGCTCGCTGACATTCTGCCCACCGGCTACGAGGTCGGCGTGTTGAACGGGTCCGTGTCTCCGGGCGATGTCGTTGTGATCGTCGGCGCAGGTCCAATTGGTCTCTCGGCGGTTACCGGATCCCTCTTGTTCAGTCCGAGCCACGTCATCGTCATAGACCTGGTGGACGCCAGGCTCGATGCGGCCAAGCAATTTGGGGCAGATGTGACCCTGAACAGCGGCCGGGAGGATCCATGGGCGATCGTCAAGAGCCTCTCCGACGGTCTGGGTGCGGACGTTGTGATCGAAGCAGTTGGATCGCCGGCGACATTCGAACTCGCCACAGAGCTCGTCAAGCCGGGTGGGCACGTGGCCAACATCGGCGTCCACGGTGAGCCGGCCACACTCCATTTGGAGACCTTGTGGACCCGGGACGTGACGATCACGACGGGGCTCGTCGATACGTATTCCACCCCGACGCTCAGCCGACTCATGGCAGCCGACCGGGTGGACGCCGCACGATTCGCGACCCATCACTTCCAACTCGACGAGTTCATGACCGCATACGATGTCTTCGCGAACGCTGCGGACACCGGGGCTCTTAAGGTCGTTCTGACGCGGTCGTCCTGAGCCGGATCATGAATGGAACGCCTGTCGAGGGGCAGAGTGCTGGACTCTTAGAACGGTTCTCCTGCTAAGGATCAAGCTGTCAATGGCCTTCTTGGACAAAGGGCCTGAGCCTACGGCCGACCCCGGACCAATGCCTGAGATTCCCGCCGCGG
>PMOE01000085.1 GCA_003161575.1 Acidimicrobiaceae bacterium
AGTTGAGTCCCGACCAGTGGTGTACGACCCTCTGAGCTGAGGGACATCCCCCAGACGCGACGATCACCGCGTCAACCTCAAGAAGCAGTTCCTACACAAACCACTTGAGGAGGATCACGGTGAACGTCCCCACCACTATCGACGCGGCTGCATGGCTGGGCAAGTACCTCGAAGGCGCCGACGGCGACCAGGATCTGGCGAGGGCCATGTTGGCGGCCTTCGCCGAGGCCCTGATGTCGGCCCAGGCCTCGATGCAGTGCAACGCCGCCTATGGCGAGCGCACCGACGAGCGGGAGAACTCCCGCAACGGCTACCGGATGCGGCCGTGGGACACCCGGGTCGGCTCGGTCGACCTGGCTGTCCCGAAGCTCCGCCAGGGCGTCTATTCACCGGAGTTCTTGTTGCAGCCCCGGCGCCGGGCAGAGAAGGCCTTGGTGGCCGTGGTCTGCCAGGCCTACGTGGAAGGGGTGTCGACCAGGAGGGTCGACGATCTGGTCCGGGCCATGGGCATCGAGGGGATCTCCAAGTCCGAGGTCTCCCGGATGGCCCAAGAGCTCGACCATGTGGTGGCCGAGTTCCGGAACCGCCCCTTGGACGCCGGCCCCTATCGCTATCTCTGGATCGACGGCGTGACCCAACGGGTGAGAGAAGGCGGTCGGGTGGTGAACGTCACGGCCGTCATCGCCACCGCCGTCAACGCCGAAGGGCACCGGGTCATCGTCGGCTTCGACATCGTCACGACGGAGGACACTGCCGCCTGGACGGCCTTCCTGCGCTCGTTGGTGGCCCGGGGGCTCTCGGGGGTGGAGCTGGTCATCTCCGATGCCCACGGAGGCATCAAGGCAGCCATCGCCCAAGTGCTGGCCGAGGCCACCTGGCAGCGGTGTCGAACCCACTTCATGGCCAACCTGGCGTCCCGGGTGGCCAAGGGCAACTGGCCGATGATCGCCGCTCTCGTCCGGTCCATCTTCGAACAACCCGATCGGGAGACCACCTGGGCCCAGCTGGCCGACGTGGTTGACAAGCTCACCCAGGCCGGGTTCAACGACGTCGTCGTCTACTTGATGGACGCAGCCGACGACATCTTGGCCTTCAGCGCGTTCCCAACCGAGCACTGGCCGAAGATCCGTTCCAACAATCCCCAGGAGCGGCTCAACAAGGAGATCCGCCGGCGCACCGACGTGGTCGGCATCTTCCCCAACCGCCAGGCTGTCATCCGCCTGGTCGGAGCATTGCTCGCCGAGCAGACCGACGAGTGGGCCATCGCCCGGCGCTACGTCAGCATCGAATCGCTGAAGGTCTCCCGCACCGACGCACCGGCAGTCAACGACCCGAGACCGGCCATCGACGGCACCGCGAACTGATCGCTTTCACCGACATCGGGAGGCAGCCCTTCGATACGACGACGTAGAGTCAGATCAACAGGTTGACGCGGGGACTGAACACCTCACGGGCTTGTACACCACTCGCTGGGACTTAACCGGTGGGGGAGTCTCGCTGCGGCACACCACCGCCAGCCCGGTGGTCGCAGATGCGACCGTTCAAACATGGCGGAATCGCCTGTCGGCCGGTGAAGTTCTAGGCTGCTCGAAACACACTGGAAGATTTGATGGTGGCCGGATGTGGCCGGGAAGTGGGACCTGTGAATTTGCGTCGATCAAGGCTCGGATGTGGCGTCGTAGCCGTTGGGGTGGTCATGGCGCTTGCGCCGATTGTGTCTGTTGCGCCGGCGGGGGCCAAGCCCGCCTTGTGCTCGCTGGCGAAGTCCGAAGTGGCAAGTCAGTCGAAATCGACCAATGCAATCGTCAAGGCCATAGAGGCAGGAAACTGGGCGACCGCCAAGCAGGCGCTCCTTTCTTCTTTCAATGGGGAGTCAAAAGCGGAGGCGCTGGCAATCAGTGCGTTGTCCTCGGCACCCGCCAAGGTGAAGGCCGCGGGTGCTGTGGCCCTGAAGTTTGTTGCCACTGAGAAGAGCGTTATTGAAAAATCAACCAGCGTGAGCCAGTTCGAGTCGTCGATCGAGGCTGCGACCAAGAACCCGCAGTTGGTGAGTGCGGAGAAGACGCTCGAGAGTTACCAGACTGCCAAGTGCGGCCCCCTCACTCCGGTGACCACTCCGACGACTTGATCTGCGGGCGGGTTGCTGGCCGGGCGATCGGGGACCGGGACTGTGACGTCGCGAGGCGGTGTCACGGTGTCACGGTGCCGCGGGCCAGGGCACATGCGCTCAGTCCGATGTAGGAGGCGCTGCTGACTGTTCCTTGACTTGGCGGATCTGGCCGCGCCGTGGCGATCCCACCTGGTCCCGGTTGGTTTCAGACGGCGCAGCTGTCACCCTCACAGGCTGAGCCACTGGCCGGCACTGCCACCTCGAGGGGGTGGGCCTTGGTCCACGCCCGCTCGAGAACACTGAGGATCGAGGGGGCGTCCTGGGCGCCGGGGATACCGAACTTCCCGTCGATGACAAAGAACGGGACACCAGTCACCCCGAGCTCCAGCGCCTCGCGCTCATCGGCGCGCACCTCGTCCGCGTAGCGGTCGCCGGCCAGAATGTCGGCGGATTCCTGCGTGTCGAGCCCGACGTCGGCGGCCAGGCGGAGCAAGGTCTCGCGCTCGCCGATGGCTGCGCCCTCGGTGAAGTAGGCGACGAATAGCCGCTCCTTCAACGCGTCCTGCACGCCCGGGCCCGCCTCCCGTGCGTAGTGGAGCAGCCGGTGGGCATCAAAGGTGTTGCCCGGCCGGGCCCGCTCGAAGTGGAATTCGAGGCCTTCGGCCGCGGCCGTCGCGGTCAGTCGTTCGTTGGCCGCCACGGCCTGCTCTCGGGTCATGCCGTACTTTCTGGCCAGGTGGTCGGCGTACTCACCGTCGCGCCGGGTCGGTGCGCTCGGGTCCAGCTCGTAGGCCCGCCACACCACGTCGACCTCGCCAGCGTGCGCGAACTGTGCCAGCGCGGTCTCGAAGCGGCGCTTACCTACCGCACACCACGGGCACACCACGTCGGAAAAGATCTCCACCTTCATAACAGTGCGAACCCTCCGGACCACCGGACTATTCCTTTGCGGTGGCCCGGGTGGGCTCCCGCCGGGCACTCCACCGGTGCCAGTGCCGCCACGCGCTGGCGAGGACTCAGCGTGCGAAGAAGCCATCCCCGCGGTGTTCGTCCAGCGTCGGGGGCGGCGAGGTGCGGGCGGCGCCATGACGTTCAAACCGGATCGGGTAGCCGGTCGCTGGGTCCCGCCACGGGTCGGCGGTCACGACCTCGCGGTCTTTGAAGTGCGCCAGTTCGAGCATCTGGCGTCGATCGAGCACCGGCGAGGCCGGGACGTTGGCCTCGAGGAGTTCGGCGACGAGTTCGTCGCGTCGGCGTCGTCGGACCGACGCCGTGACCAGCCCCTCGAGTTCAGCGCACCGGGCGATGCGCTCTGCAAAGCCCAGGCTCGCGAAGTGCCCGAGACCGAGGGCGTCGCACAGAGGGCGCCAGAAATGGTCCTCGGTAACCACGCCGAGCGCAATGTATCCGTCGTCGGCGGTCGCAAAGGTCCCGTACCCCGGGACGCCCGTCGCCCGGGAGTCGCCGACCGCCGATCTCGGGGCGGCCGCACCGGTCCATGTGGCCAGGATGTCGCTCATGGCGACGTCGATGCGCTCTCCCTCCCCGGTCAGTTGCCGGCGCACCGAGGCGGCACAGATGCCGAAGGCCGCGGCCATTCCCGCAGCCAGATCGGCGATCGGGATCTCGGGGATGACCGGTGGTCCGCCGTCGGGGGAGAGCACGCCGGCCCAGGCCTGGTAGTTCAGGTCGTGACCGGGGATCGCGGCGAGCGGCCCGTGCTGACCCATGCCCGAGATCGAGCAGTAGATGACGGCCGGATTCACGGCGGCGACCTGGTCGAACCCGATGCCCAGCCGGTCCATGACGCCGGGACGGAAGCCCTCTACAACCACGTCGGCGTCTGCCGCGAGCGCCAGCGCCCGCCGCCTGTCGCCGGGTTCTTTCAGGTCGAAGACGATGCTGCGCTTATTGGCGTTCAGGCTGGCGAAGAGGTCGGGGTAGGCCCGCATCGGGTCACCACCGGGAGGCTCGATCTTGATGACGTCGGCGCCGATCTCGGACAAGAGTTGGGTCGCGTAGGGCCCGGGTCGCCAGACGCTGGCGTCGAGGACCCGGAGCCCCGACAAGAGCCCGTCCTCTCCGCTCATATGACGACGACCGAACGGAGCACCTCGCCCCGCTCCATCCGGGCGAACGCCTCTTCGACCTGGTCGAGGCCGATCGTCTCGGAAACGAACCCGTCGAGATCCAGTCGGCCCGTCAGGTACAGATCGATCAGCATGGGGAAGTCCCGGGTCGGCAGGCAGTCCCCGTACCACGAGGACTTGAGGGCCCCACCCCGGCCGAACACCTCGATGAGGTCCAGCTCGATCTTCATCGAGGGGTCGGGCACGCCGACCTGGACCAGTGTGCCGGCCAGATCGCGGGCGAAGAACGCCTGGCGGTAGGTCTCGGGGCGCCCGACGGCCTCGATCACCACATCGGCACCGTTCCCGTCGGTCAGAGCCCGGATGGCCTCGACCGGATCGGTGCCCGATGAGTTGACGATGTGGGTCGCGCCGAATCCCTTGGCCCAGTCGAGCTTCCGATCGTCGATGTCGACGGCGATGATCATTCTGGCCCCGGCCACCGAGGAGGCGGCGATGGCCGCGTTTCCCACGCCTCCGCAGCCGATGACGGCGACCGAGTCGCCCCGACCGACTCCCCCGTTTTTCACGGCGGCGCCGAAGCCGGCCATGATCCCGCACCCAATGAGCCCGGCCGCCTCCGGCCGAGCGGCAGGGTCGATCTTCACCGCCTGCCCGGCGGCGACGAGGGTTTTTTCGGCGAAGGCCCCGATGCCCAACGCCGGGCTCAGCTTGGTGCCGTCGTCGAGGGTCATGGGCTGAGCGGCGTTGGCGCTGTCAAAGCAATACCAGGGACGGCCCCGGCGACATGACCGGCAGACCCCGCAGGGGGCCCGCCACGCGAGGATCACGTAGTCACCGGGGGCCACGTTGGTCACGCCGTCGCCGACCGTGTCCACCAGACCCGCTGCCTCGTGGCCGAGCAGGAAGGGAAAGTCGTCGTTGATGGCCCCATCGCGGTAGTGCAGGTCGGTATGGCAGACCCCGCAGGCCTGGACGGCCACAACCACCTCGCCCGGGCCCGGGTCGGGCACGGTGACCTGGCGGAGCGAGACCGGTTCCCCCTTTGCGCTGGCCACGATTCCGTTGACGGTTGCCGGCATGGCCTCGACCTTTCTTCCGCGACCCACATGAGGCCGCCCCCGGATTGTAGGGAGGAAGGCCGGCCCGGGTCAGCGCCCCTGGCGCAACGGCCCTGGTTCAGCGCCAGAGCCCGTCGAGTTCGACGGTCACCCGGGCAGAGCCCGAATAGGCGGGGGCCTTTGGGCGGTCAGGCGTCTGCTCTTCGATGTCGAGCATGCCGAGCGCCGCCTCGTCGAGGAAGCGGCTGGCGGGCGCCAGGCTGTGGCGGTCATCGAGAGCGCGGCGTCGGTGGGGCATCCGTAACGGTACGTACAAGATGAGCTGGTCGCGGGCCCGCGTCGTGGCCACGTAGAACAGCCGGCGCTCCTCGGCCAGGCCGGCCGCCGATCCGAGTGCCATGTCCGAGGGGAACGCCCCGTCGACGAGATGAGGGATGTGGACCACCGGCCACTCCAGGCCTTTGGCCGAGTGGACGGTCGAGATCACCACGTAGTCCTCGTCGAGGTGCGGCGGACCGGCCAGGTCACCGGTAGAGACCGGTGGGTCGAGGGTCACCTCGGCCAGCCAGGCTCCGAGATCCTCCGCGGTCTCCGCCGCCGACGCCAGTCGCTCGAGGTCGCCCAAGCGAACCTGCGCATCGGTGTAGTGGTTCTCGACCAGGGGCCCGAGCATGGCGAGCACCGCCCCGGGACGCCCCTTGGCCCCGGGGAGCGACCGGGCGACCGTGAGTGCGTTGAACGTGTCGGTGAGGGCCACCCGGGCGGTTGCCGGTGCGGCCGCCACGGCCGCGGACCAGGCGTGCCCGGCCGTCGGGTCCTGAGGATGCAGGGCAGCCAGCATCGCCTTGGCCCGGGCGGGACCGACCCCGTCGTGCAACCGGAGCAGCCGGAACCAGGCGATGTCGTCGGACGGATTGTCGAGCAGGCGGACCGCGGCCACGAAGTCCTTCACATGGGCCGTTTCGATGAATCGCAGTCCGCCGTACTTGCGGTACGGGATGCGCCGGGCCGAGAGTTCGAGTTCGATCAGGTCGCTGTGATGGGCGGCGCGCACCAAGATCGCCTGATCGCGCAACGCCCGGCCCTGCTCATGAGCGGTGAGGATGCGCTCGGCCACTGCACGTGCCTCGCCCGGGGCGTCATGACACCGCAGCAGTACCGGTCGACGTCCACCCCGGCGCGATCCGTGAAGCACGAGCTCGACCCCGGTTTGCGTCGGACGCACGACGTTCGCCAGGTCGAGGATCGGTTGGAATGAGCGGAAGTTGGTTTCGAGCTTGACCATCGTGGACCCGGGCAAGGTGGCGGCCAGCTCGGTCAGATGTCGGGCATCGGCCCCTCGGAAGCCGTAGACCGCCTGGGCGTCGTCGCCGACGACGGTCAACCCCCGCCCTTGCGGGCAGAGCGATCGGATGATGTCGACCTGGAGCGCGTTGACATCTTGGTACTCATCGACCAGTACGAAGTCGAATAGCTCTGACATGTGGGTGCCCAGGTGTTTGTCGGCCAGCGCGGCCCGCCAGTAGAGCAGCAGGTCGTCAAAGTCGAGCTGACCGTGCTTCCGCTTCCGGGTCACGTAGGACTTGCAGAGCTCGGCGATGCCTTCGGCGTGGGGCTCGCACCATGGGAAGTCGACCGCCAGAACTTCACGGATCGGGCGTTGGGTGTTCACGCAGCGCGAGTAGATGTCCACCAAGGTGGCTGGCCGGGGCATCCGCACCTCATTCCCGGTGAGGCGATGCTCCTCGCGTAAGAGGTCCATCAAGTCCGCGGCGTCAGCCGGGTCGAGAACCGAGAAACCTATGGGCAGCCCGAGTGGCTCGGCGCAGGTGCAGATAAGTTGGTGGGCCACCGCGTGAAACGTCCCACCGCGCAGGCGGCGGGCGTCACGGGTGTGCCCACTTAGAAAGGCGGCCCGGGCCAGCATGTCGTCGGCGGCCCGACGGGTGAAGGTCAACAGCAGGATCCGTTCGGGCGCCGTGCCCCGCTCGAGCAGGCGCGCCACCCGGGCGGTCAGCGTACGGGTCTTGCCGGTACCCGCCCCGGCCGCCACCACGAGTGGCCCGTCATCGTGGAGTACCGCCTCGAGTTGGGCATCGTCGAGGCCGGCGTCCCAACCCTCAGCATCGAACATATGTTCGTATCCTACCCGGGCCCCGTCAGGCTGACAACCGGGACGAGCGGCTGAACGGCGCCATTTTGGCGAGACCACCGTTGAGCGGGTGACGATTTGCGGTCACCTGACTGACGCGAGCTGGTTCAGGTGCGACTGCTCGCGGTCGGCTGCCTCAGGGAGTCCGCACGCTCCGTGGAACCATGCCCAGGGCCTACTCCTCGTCGGCCAACTGGCCGAACTCGGCGAACTCGGCGGCCTCGGCGGCCTCGGCTTCGGCTTGCACGCGATGACGGCGCCGGGCTTCGGCTTTTATCTGCGCGATCGCCCTCGACCGGGCCACCTGCTGCTCGATGAGCCGACCGTGAGCCCGGTGGGATCCCGCGCCGTTGCTCGCGTCGCTCCCCACGTTGTCCCGTCGCGGGTTGTTGGTACCGAGGCGTTGCAAAAGGCTTAGCGTTGGTGGCGTATCGGCCATCTTGGTCCTCCGGTTGCTTGTGGGTCGGGAATCCCGATTGGCGGACACGAGCGCCGCCCTGACCTAGGGCTACGGCCGTTGCCCGCGATACGGCATCCCTCGTACTACGGATATACCCCGATCCGGTCCCAGGTATGCGCCTGGGTCCCATGAGCAGCCCCAGATTCCTGTGCGCTGCGATCACCAGTCCTTCAAGCGGGGTTGCCGGGGCGTTAGCGTGGCCCAGATGACCAGCGACGCACCCTTCGACCGACTCGATGCCGCGGCTCGAGGGTGGATCGCCGGCCAGCAGGCGGCCTTCGACCTTGTCAGGGCCGCAGACGGCGTGCCCCGGACCGACACCGATGTAGCTGAGGGCTACCGCTGGGTGACCCGGCTTTCCTCGCTGGCGCAGAACTGGTTTCTCGAGAACGCCGATCCGCTGCACCCCCGGCTCTTCTTGCTCCAAGATGAGTACCGCAAGCTGTTGGTCGATAACCCTGATGTCCGGTACCTCTTCGCAGTGCTCGATGACCAGCAGACCTATCGCCTATCGGGTACCCGGGGCGAGGCCGCGTACGTTGGGCTGACCTTCGGCACGCCGATCGGCAAGGGGGAGGTAGGCGGGCGGACGGGGACTCTGACCCAGGTCCACCTCGACCAATTCGAACTCGGCCCCAACGGGGAAGTCGATATCCTCATCGCTCCGGCCAAGGACCTTCCCGATCCGGCACCGGTCAACTCGATCGCGCTCGTACCGGGGACGGCCCAAGTGGCCTTCCGCGAGACGTTCTTCGACAAAGAGCACGAGGAGCCGGCCCGGCTGCGGCTGGACCTGGTGGGAGACGTGGCCCCCCCGGTCCTCCGACCGGCGGAACTGGCCGAGCGCCTTGAGTTCGCGGGGCTCTTCGTCCAGTTCGTCGCCGCCACCGCGCTCAACATGTGGGGCGACACCGCCGAGAACATCAACACCTTCGGCGGGACGGACGGGTCCGTGCACGTCGAAGCCCAGGACGACGAAGTCCGTTCCCACAGCGATGCCGAGATGACCTACCACGGCGGGCGTTTCGTGCTCGGCGATGGCGAAGCGTTGGTGGTCACCGTGCACAACCCCTCCACCGACTTCCTCTATTGGGGCCTCACCACCGCCAGCCCGTGGATGGAGAGCTACGACTACCGCTACCAGACGACCAACCTCAACAACCGGAGCGCCGAGACATCGGCCGACGGGGACTGGCGGCTCGTCATCTCGCCCACTGACCCAGGTGTTGCCAACTGGCTCGACACCTCCGGGCGCCGCGAGGGGTACATGCTCGTTCGCTGGGTGTTGGCCGACGGTCCCCCCCATCCGAGCGCCGAGGTGGTGCGGATCGACTCCCTCGGCCGCTGAATCGGTCCGGTCCTCGGATCAGACCTCGGATTCGACACCGAATCGCTGCTGGTAGGGGGCGACGAGCCCCCGATGCTCGGCCAGGTCGAGGCCGGTGTCCTCGAAGCGGTAGTCGTGCGTGTTCCCCCGATTGGCGTGACGGGACTCAACGTAGGCGTGCAACGCGGACCGATAGTCGTCGGTCATCTCGAGGCCCCACCCTTCGTAGAGACCGCTCACCACGCCCACCGGGTCGGCGATCAACTCGCGGTAGCGCACGTCGGAGATCTGATCGTCGGGCAAGGTGCCAGAGTCACGTTCGGCAGTGACCGAGTCCATCTGCATCTCGAGCCCCATGGTCAAGAACTCGACCAGTACCTGGTGTTCGACATGGTCCGAGTGCATCCAGTGCAGCGTGGCCATCATGTCGGCCAACGACCCGACGACCCGGAGAGGGTCGCGATGGGTGATCACTACTCGCGCATCGGGATAGGTGGAAAACACCAGGGGCAGCGACGACAGGTGTGAGGGCGCCTTGAGTACCCATCGTTCGGTCGGGGCGCCCCACTGCAGTGTCTGGAGCATCTTGCGGTGCCAGTCGTAGATTGGAGTTTGGTCGACCCCGCTGCGCCAGATCGTGTAGCTCGGCACGTTGTACAGACCGGTCCACACGTCACTGGAGAATTGGTGGGCGAAGGAGAAGATGCACTCGGTCGGTAGATGGCCCCGGTTCTCGTGCATCGCCGTGAAGGCCGGGACCATCTCGTCCATGATCGTGATCTCTTCATCGGCCAGGGCGACCCGCGGGTCGTCGGGCCTGGACATGGTGGGCGGTGGGACGCTATGGGTCAGTTCCCACAGCAGGGTCGCCCGGTTCGCAGGGTCGACGGCCAAGAGTTCATGGAGCAGGGTGGTCCCGGATCGGCCGAGACCGGTGACCACGATCGGTGCGCGGACAACCTCGTTGTCAACGGTCGGCTCCCGATCCCAGAAGTCGACCAGCCGCAGGCGGTTCTCGGCCAGGAGCTGCAACTCGAGCCTGGTGCGCAGGCGCCCCGCCAGATGCAACCGCGCCTCGTCGTCGAGGGATGCACACAGGCGGTCGAGCGGCTCGCGGAACCACTCATCACCCAGGTCCTCGAGTCCGGTGTTGTCCCGGGCCGCCGCGAGGAGGTCGTCGGGGCGAAGGGACACGATCGACCGGCCATCGTCGCCAAGGCCTCGCCCGAATGCCGCAAGCTTGTCGACCCATGCCCCTCGTGGGGGTGGTTGCCACGCCATGGCGGTTCACCGTAACAGCCAGGACTACGACGACATCGGTGCTCCGATGCCGTTGGACGCCGGTCTCGGCCCCGATGGGACCCGACGCCGCGCACTCTCGGACCGCAAGGCCTTGCGGGCGGTTTGTCGCGTCGTAGCACGTCGTCACCGGTCGGAACGCCAAGGCCGGCGGCGACGCGTACACTCGGCGGGAGTGGAGGGTCGGCCGGGGCCCGTCGAGGAGGTGATCGGGTTGTCCACCCTGCAGGTTGAGTACACAGAAGCCGAGCTGTTGGCCGACCACGAGGTAGCCGAGCCGTTGATGGCCAAAGGGGTGCGCTGCCACGGTGGGTTCAACGGAACCGGGGAGTACGTATCACCCAGAACCAAGAACCGGTGGCCGGCCATCAGGGCCTGGGAGCAGCAGCGCCTCGAGCAGTTCTCCTCGCCCATCCTCGACATCCCGCTCGAGTCGTGGCCGGAGAATTTCCCCAACGTCGAGCAGTCCAAGCTGTTGTTGCGCAACGGCGTGCGCGAGCCGACCATCTCGGCTCTTACCCGGATCGGCACCGTCGAGGGCTTCGGGGTGATGCTACGAACGTTGGCGATCCCTGATTTCGAGCGCTCCTTCGACGAGGACATCGCCGGCACAGCCGTGGCGCACATCGACGGCGGCCTCTTCGAGGCACACGCCCGCGATGAGGCGGGGTTCGATGATGAAGCCGGACACAACGTCATGTGGTTCGTGGCTCGGGACATCGCTTTCGAAGACCCCGTCACCGAGGACCAGACCGCGCGCATGCTTGCCCGTATGGGTATCGGCGCAGGCCCGCGTACCGACGCCGAGCTCACCGCAATGCGCGACGCGGCTCGGGCCGCTCGGGCCCTCCCCGACGACATCGACTTCACGCTCGAGGTGCTAGCCGGCCGAATGATCGGATTGCTGCTGATCGAGATCTCCGCATTTCACGGGTTCGCCTGGGCCGAAGCCCTGCTCAGCGACCCTGATCTCGTCGCGGGCGACGGTGAAGCGGCCCGCATCATCGGGTACATCCGATCGGATGAAGCACCCCACGTCGCATGGCTGCGGACCGCGTTGTCAGAGATGCGGGACCGCACCTGGGTGGGCGAGCACGGTGAGAAGCACAAGGGTTCCGAGATGATCAGCAGGTTGTGGGATCGAGCGGTGAGCGATTCGCTCCTTTTGCGGCGCCAGGACAATTTGAAGTTCGTGCTGCATGAGATCGAACTCGCCACGGCCCATAGGCGTGACGCTGCTGATCTGTTGGAGGAGATGCTGAGCCTTGGGACCGTAGTCCGCCGACCCGACGGCTCACTGGTCGACGAGCAGTCGCCACAATTGCTCGGCTGAGCGGGGGAATCGTGAGATTCGGCATCTTCTACGAACACCAGCTTCCCCGGCCGTGGGATGACGACTCCGAGCTCCAGCTCATAAACGACGCCCTCGACCAGATCGAACTGGCCGACCGGCTCGGCTTCCGCTACCTCTGGGAGGTTGAGCACCACTTTCTCGAGGAGTACTCCCATTCGAGCGCCCCAGAGGTCTTCCTCGCTGCGGCAAGCCAGCGAACCCACCAGATGCGCCTCGGGCACGGCATCGTCCAGACCGCGCCCGCCTACAATCATCCGGCTCGCGTGGCCGAACGGATCGCCATGCTCGACCTTGTCTCCAACGGCCGGGTCGAGTTCGGATCGGGCGAGTCGTCGTCTGAGGCCGAGCTGCGCGGCTTTCAGATCGACCCGGCCGTCAAGCGCGAGGCCTGGCTCGAAGGGCTCGAGGTCGCCATCCGGTGCATGACCGAGACACCTTTTGGTGGCGTCGAGGGTCGGTTCGTGACGATGCCGCCGCGCAATGTCGTCCCCAAGCCCGTTCAAAAGCCCCACCCGCCCTTGTGGGTAGCTTGCAGCCGACGGGACACGATCCTGCTGGCGGCGGAGAAGGGAATCGGGGCATTGAGCTTCGCCTTCATCGAACCCGAGGACGCCCGACACTGGGTGGCAGACTATGAATCCACGTTGCGCGAGAAGTGCGTGCCGGTAGGTGCCGCCGTCAACGCACAGGTCGCGTGTGTGAGTCCGATGATGTGCGCCAGAGATGAGGGCGATGCCATCGCTCGGGGTCTCGAGGGGGCCAACTTCTTCGGGTATTCGCTGGCCCACTACTACGTGTTCGGTGACCACGTCCCGGCCAAGACCAACGTGTGGGCGGAGTTCCAACAGCGGCGGGGCAAGATGGGCTACTCGCCCGAAGCGGCTGTCGCGGCCCGCCAGGAGACCCTCGGGGCCAAGGCGGCCGCGGGGGACGAGACTGGCCTGCGGGGTGCAGTCGGAACGCCCGATCAGCTACGCGAGTTCCTCCGCCGCTACGAGGCCGCCGGTGTGGACCAGATCATCTTCGTGATGCAGGCCGGAAAGAACCGCCATGAGCACATTATGGAATCCATCGAGCTGTTCGGCACCGAGGTCCTGCCAGAGTTCGCGGCGCGTGACGATGCGGCGAGCGTGACAAAGGCTGAGCGGTGGGCTCCGATCATCGAAGCGGCGCTCGCTCGAAAGGTCAACACCGCCCCGACGATGCCTTCGGACTACGTCATGAAAGCGCTCCCCAAACAGATGGTCGATGCGGCCCAGGACGAACAGGCCGAGCGGTGGATGGAGACCCTGGCCGACAAACAGGCTGCCGGAGCCGACGACGAGCTGCAACGGCTCATCGACGGCTGATCACCGCGGGGTGACGCACCCAATGGGGACGGAGCTGCGCCTTGGGCCCTTGTTCAATTCTCCCGACCGTGGTCCTCTGCCCTCGGACCGGCCGCGCCGCCACTTGAATGGTCGGGTCCGCGAGGTTGGTGATTTTCGCCGGAGGGGCCCATCGCCGGGGCGGTTTCGTCGGTAACGGCTGAGCGGATAGCGGCTACCGTGCAGCCACGAGGTCGGCGCACGGAGGCGGACACATGGCACGGTGGCGGGGATTGTTGTTAATTGGCGCGGTGGGCGCAGTGGTGGCGATGGTCCCGAGCGCAGCGGCGGGCGCAACGGGGAACGGGATCGCCACGCAGAGCGCCGCTCAGATAGTCACGACGGCCACGAACGCGACCATCGCGGCCAAGTCGTTCACCATCGTCGGATACGCTCGCTCCAAAGGGTCGACAACGGGTCTTCACATCACGGCCACCAGCCGGGGCGACGGGGAGGGCACGATCACCCTGAAGGGCCTTCCCGTGCAGATCGTGAAGGTCGATTCGAGCGTCTATTTCCGTGCGGGCCGGGCCTTTTGGACCAAGAACGGCGGTGCCTCGGCCGCCGGGCTCCTCGCGAACAGGTGGGTCCAGTTCTCGGCCGCCAGCTCCAACTTCCAAAGCCTCGCCCAGTTCTTCAGCACCACCCAGATCGCCCAGCAGTTCCTCGGGTCGACGCCGAAAGGGGCGGTCTTCAAAAAGACCGGTCTGAAGATGGTGGCGGGCCAACAGGTGATCGGAGTCACCGGCAAGGACCCGACGAACGGAGCGGTCGGCTACTTCGACGCCGCCACCAAAGGGTCGCCCTACGTCATACGGATCACATCGTCAGACCAAGGAACCGTTGGCTCGGCCACCTTCACCAATTACAACCAGGCGGTGCACCTCGAAGCTCCGAAAGGGGCCGTCAACATCACCAAGTTGGAGTCGGGGTCATAGCCAGAGCCGCGGAGCCCCCGAGCAGGCAGCCCGGGGCGCCTCAGGCTGACAATCGGAACACCGAATCCGTGTTGACGAGGGTGTCGAGCAGCTCGTCGCGCCGAGCCCGGAACCGTTCGATGTTCGCCCGTTTGATTCCCTCGTAGCCCCGGATCCCGTCGGGTAGCTCGGCGATGGCCGTGACTTCTCCGATGGTGGCCGGGCTCAGGTGGGGGAGGGCGGCGTCAATGAGGCTGCGGTACTCGCCCACCAGCTGGCGCTCGGTCCGCCGCATGGCGGTCCGGCCGAAGGGGTCGAGCCAGGTGCCCCGGAGGCGCCGACCGGCCCGCAGCATCCGAAATGCCGGCCCGGTGGCCCTGCCGAAACTGATCTTGCGGGTGAGGCCCATCGAGCGCAGGACCGGTGGATGCAGCATCACCCGAGTCCGGGCCCCGGGTCCGAATTGGAACTCGAGCTTGGCCCGCTCGACCGGACTCAGGTGCAGACGGGCGACCTCGTACTCGTCTTTGTAGGCCATCAGTTTGTAGAGATTGCGGGCGTAGGCGGTGGTCACCGGGAACGCCGCGCTTGGACACTTCTCAAGTTCTGCGCCGAGTACCGCCAGCACGTCGTTGAGGTAGGTGCGGGCGTAGCGCTCGTTCTGGTAGCCAATGAGGTCGCCGACGCGGGCGGCCAGAATGGGGTGCAGCACATCGGGGAGGTCGAGTCCACCCAGCAGCGGTTCACCGGCCGATTCGGATGTCGGTGACTCCGGAGTTGCCGGCTCGAGAGCCCGGTGTACCACCTCGGGCGCCACGATGGCGGCGCGGCCCCAGCGGAAGGCGGCCACGTTGGCGGCGACCGAGGCGCCGTTGAGGGCGATGGCCTTCTCGATGGCCTCGGCCGATACGGGCAGGCACCCGTGCTGGTAGGCCGCGCCGAGCAGGACCATGTTGGTGGCCAGGTGATCTTCTGTGAGGCGCTCGGCGATCCATCCGGCGTCGAGATAGGCGTTCTCGCCGGTTCGGGTCTCGCGCTCGATGCGGGAAGCTGTACCGGCCGGGGGTGGGAAGGAGACCGTCGTGTCCTTCACCATCGCCGCCGTAGCCACCTGGGCCGTGTTCACCACGGCGACGGTGCGCTGGCGGTCGGCCACCGCCAGGTTGGCCGGGCTGGCCGCGCCCAAAAGGTCGAATCCGAGCAGCAGGTCGGCCGAGCGAGCCCCGGCCGCGACGGCGCCGTCAATCGGGCGGCTCGAGATCCGCACGTCAGAAACAACTGGGCCGCCCTTTTGTGCGAGCCCGGTCTGTTCGACACCGGCGGCGTAGCGCTCGCTCAGGTGGGCCGCCATCTGGAGGATCCGGGAGGTCGTCACCACTCCGGTGCCGCCGATCCCGGGCATCCGCGCAACAAAGTCGTCGGCCCGGACCCGCGGCTCGGGGGTCGGCAGCTGGACCGGAGGTTCACCGGTCACCTGGCGCGTCGGCTGCGGGGCGGCCACCACCTCGATGAACGAGGGGCAATCCCCGCGCAGGCAGGAGAAGTCCTGGTTGCACGACCCCTGGTGGATGGCCGTCTTGCGACCGAATTCGGTGTCGATGGGTACCACCGAGAGGCAGGTCGACTTTTCCCCGCAGTCACCGCATCCTTCACATACCCGCTCGTTGATCCACACCCGCGTGGGCGGGGTCGCCAGCTTGCCCCGCTTCCGGAGGCGCCGTTCTTCAGCCGCGCACATGTCGTCGTGGATGAGCACGGTTACCCCGGGTATGAGACCGAGCTCGGCCTGGATCTCGGGGAGCTCGTCGCGGTGACGCACCTCTGCGATGGCGTCGAGGGTGACGCCCCGGTAGTCGGCGGGTCGGGGAGTGGTGACGACCACCTTCTTGACCCCCTCGAGCGCCAGCCAACGCACGAGCGAGGGAACGGCGAGCTGACCCTCGGGTGGCTGACCCCCGGTCATGGCCACCGCCCCGTTGTAGAGAAGCTTGTAGGTGATGTCGACGCCGGCCGCCACGGCGGCCCTCACCGCGAGAGATCCGGAATGAAAGAACGTGCCGTCCCCGATGTTCTGGAAGAAGTGGGGATCGTCGGTGAACGGCGCCAGGCCGGTCCATTGTGCCCCTTCGCCGCCCATCTGGGTCATGCCAAGGTGGCGGCCCCGGCCATTGTCATCGAAGGCAACCATGATGTGACATCCGATGCCGAGCCCGACCAGCTGGTCGTCGGTCGCCCGGGTCGAGATGTTGTGCGGGCAGCCCGAACAGAAGTACGGCGTCCGGGCGGGGATCGCCGGATCGTTTGCCGGGTTCTCTGTCGATCCGGGGACGGGGGCGGCAACCAGGGTCAGCCGTTCGGGCCGGCGGTTGTGCTCGAGGCGTCGGCGAGCTTCTTCGGGAAGGGCCTGGCCCAGCCGCGCAGCCAGGACCCCGGCCACGATCTCACTCGACACGGCACCGTGGGCCGGGACCAAGGGTCGGCCCCGCGGATCTTCTTTTCCAACGACGAGCGGTTCGTGTGGTTGGCGGTAGAGGGCTTGTTTTACCTGGGCCTCCACGAAGGCCGTTTTGTCCTCGATCACCACCACCTCTTCGAGTCCTTGGGTCAGATTGCGGACCGTCGCGGGATCGAGCGGCCAGGGCATGGCGATCTTGATGAGGCGGAGGCCGAGCACCTGGCGAGCCCGTTCGTCGAGACCGAGTTCGCTCAGCGCCCGGAGCACTGCGGCGTAGCCCAGCCCGGCGGCCATGATGGCTATGCGCGGCCGGTCGGGCTCCCAGGCGATGCGATTGAGGCCGTTCTGGCTTGCGTATTCGGTCGCCCGGGGCAGACGGATCCCGAAAAGGTGCTCTTCGGCCAGCAAGGACTGGGGGCCGAGGAGCATTGACTGGTGAACGTCGCGGGTGAGGTCCGGCAGGGGGATTATTCCGGCGGCGTCACCCAGATCGACCGTGGCCGCGCCGTCGGCGATGTCCGCCACGATCTTGAGACCGACCCACACACCGGCGAAGCGGGAAAGGGCGACGGCATGCAGGCCGAGTTCCAAGATGTCGGCCACAGAACTGGGGGCGAGCAACGGGACAGCCAAGCTGGCCGCCAACGGCTCACACGAACTGGGCAGCGTCGAGGACTTGCACAGCGGGTCGTCGCCGATCCACGCCACGGCGCCCCCGAGGGGCGCGGTTCCCGAGTAGTTGGCGTGGCGGATGGCATCGGCCGCCCGGTCGAGACCGGGGTTCTTCCCGTACCAAAAACCGGTCACCCCGTCGTGGCGACGGCCGGGCACTTCGCCCAGCAACTGGGTCCCGGCCACGGCGGTGGCGGCCAGTTCCTCGTTGAGCCCGGGGGAGAAGACCACGCCCGCTTCGTCGAGCAGCACTTCGTTGCGCGTCATCTCCAGGTCCACTCCACCGAGGGGGGAGCCCTCGTAGCCGCTCACGAAGACCGCCGTGTCGAGACCGCGATCCCGGTCGAGGCGGCGTTGGTCGAGGGTGTTGCGCACGAGTGCCTCGATGCCCGAGATGAGGACCCGGCCGGTGGTCGCGGTGTACTTGTCGCTGAGCCGGACACCGGAGCGCAGCCCCGACTGGCCGTCCTCGGCGCCTGGGGCACCGCCCGCCGCGGTCAGGGGCGCCGGGGTGGCGGACGGTTCGGGGGCACGGGAAGTGGTGACCTCCCTTTTGCGGCGCCGCCGGAGGGTGGTGTTCATCTCCGCCCGTCAGGCCGGGATGGTGAGGGGACGGCCCAGACGCTCCGAGGCGATCTCCTCGGCCACGTCGATCGGCGTACTGCCGCTGGCCTCGGCCCGCTCGAGCACGAGAGCCACACGATCGGCAATCCCCATGACTGCTCCCCTCAGTTGAGCGTTGTCCCATCCGGATCGCAGGGCGTGGATCTGGATCACCCCACCGGCATTGATGAGGAAGTCGGGGACATAGGTGACCCCGCGCTCTGCGAGCAACGTGGCGCAGTGGCGTGCGGCCAGCACGTCGTTGGCGCCACCGGCGACGATCCGGCATCCGAGTGATTCGATGTTGTAGGGCGTGATCATGCGGGCGGTGGCGCACGGCGCGAACACATCGCAGCGATAACCGGTGGCCGTGCCTGCTGCAGTGAAGGCGCCACCGACCTTGGCCGCCAACATCTTGGCCCGCTGTTCGTCGATATCGGCCACGATGACCTCGGCCCCTGCTGCTGCAAGGTAGTGGGCCAGGACCCCGCCCACGTGGCCCGCCCCTTGGACGACCACCCGATGACCGTCAAGGGCGGTCCCGTCGGTGTGTCTGACCGCGGCAACGATGCCGGAGAAAATTCCGAGTGCGGTCCACGGAGACGGGTCCTGGTGGTCGCACGAGACGTCGGGGGCGACGGTGTGGATGGTGGCCAGGTCAGCGACGGTGGTGCCCATGTCGACGCCGGGCACGTAGGAACCGCCGAGGCGGTTCACAAAGCGCCCGAAGGCCTCCATGAGTGCTCGACGATCCTGAACCGGTTCCTCGCGAATGATGACCGACTTGGCTCCGCCGTAGGGGATGGCGGCGAGGGCGTTCTTGAGGGTCATGCCCCGGGCCAACCGGCGAGCCTCGGTGCTTGCGGCGTCCTCGCTCTCGTAGGGCATCCAACGGACGCCGCCCAGCCCCGGCCCGAGGGTGGTGTCGTCAATGGCGATCACGGCCCGCATTCCGGTCGGGCGGTCATGGCACACAACCACTCGCTCGGTGTCGCTCGAGACCAGGTCCGTGTGATCGAGGACGGGGGCGAAGCTCACGATTTAATTGGATACCCATTACCGCCCGGTCCAGTCGAATTATCTGTTCTTCAGCGTGTTAACGCGGGAATATGACCATCCAAGGGGTGTGAGAGCTATAATTCTGCGTGATAGGAGAATCGCTGGGAGCGAACAGTGACCGACCACGATCTCGACGGGACCGACCACGAGATCCTCGAGTTGTTGGCGGAGAACGCGCGGCGGACGATGGGGGACATGGCCGGGCGAGTGGCCCTCTCCCCTTCAGCCGTGAAGCGACGGGTCGACCGGCTCGAACGCCTGGGGGTGATCACCGGGTACACGGTGGTGGTCGACCACGCGAAGGCCGGGCGGCCCATCCAGGCCTTCACCGAGGTGCGCTTCTCGGGGACCGCCGACCTCGAGGAGATCCAGCACACGGCCGCCCAGATGCCCGAGGTCCTCTCGGTGTTCACCACGGCCGGTGACCCCGACGCGTTGGTGTGGCTCCAGGTGCCAGACGTCGAACAGCTCGGTCATGCCATCGAGCGGCTGCGGCGCAGCGGCCGCGTGACCGGTACCAAGACCCTCATCGTGCTCGATACCTGGACCCGCCACCGTGAGACGGGCGACGAGCCTTCGTGATCGGCTGAGTGGGCGTGCCCGCGGTCGCCGGGGGCAGCGTGTCGCGGCGGCCGAACCCACGTGACCGCACCAGGCGAGAAACGAAACGGCGGCCAGCCGGGTCGCCCGTCGAACCGCGAACGATGGGTTCGGGCGATCGACTGTCAGTCCCGTAGTGCGCCGTCGCCGGGCGGTTCTCGCAGGGCGACAAGGCGATCGATGAAGGCGGCTTGTGCGGGGTTGATCTTGGCTCGGGCCTCCGCCACGGTGAACCAGGTCGCCCGGTCCACCTCGGGAAACGATTGCCGCCTCCCGGATCGTGGCGGCCATTCCATCTCGAAGTCGTTGCTCTCGATCCTCGACGCGTCGAGATCACCGGCGACCGCCCACGCACTCACCCGCTTTCCGCTTGCCTGGACGATCTCGCCGAGCCCGACGCGCTCGCCCGGCGGCGCCCCGTGCCCCAGTTCCTCGGTGAACTCGCGCTCTGCCGCGGCCAGCGGATCCTCCGTGCCGTCGAGCTCACCCTTTGGGATCGACCAGGACCCCTGGTCCTTGTTCGCCCAGAGCGGACCGCCTGGATGGACGAGCAGGACCTCGAGGCCGTTCTTTCCGGTGCGGGAGAGGAGGAGGCCGGCGCTGCGTTTGGGCACGTTCCATTCTCCACCTTTGTCTGGTGCCGGCAGCCCCGAGCGATCCGTAGCTACCCGGCCACTCCCGATGCGGCCCGGCCGAGTTCCAACGAGTTGGCCGAGACTCCCGTCTCCGAGGTGCTCATGTCCCAGCATTGGAGGGCGGTCGGGCAGGTCAACGCCCCTGCCGCAATGCGCCCGCTCAGAGCAGCGGCGGTGACCCCTTCGATCGTCCTGGTGGCCTGATTGGCGACCGCATTACCCGAGGATCCACAGCCCGGAGGACACAGGGGGATGGCGGCGGTCCCGGTCCCGATGGTTCGGGGGCTGGTAGCGAGCGCCATGGTCGCGCCCGTTGCTCGGGTGAAGACGTCGACGGCGCCTGTCCGGTCGGGGCCGGCGGCCCAACACCCCGCACCGGTGGAGCACGAGACCGTGACGATCCGGGTTGGAGCCGAGCCGGCCAGGACCTGCCGGTGCCACGTCCGACCGCCGTTCGCCGTTGTCAGCACGATGCCGCCGTTTCGGGCCGTTCCACCAGCCCAGCAGGACTCGACCACCCCGCAGGACACCGACGCGAGTGACACCGTCGCGGCCGGGGCGGACTGGCTCACCCAGTGCCGACCCCCGTCGGCTGTCGTCACGATGGCCGCTGCTGTCCCGGCCTGACCGACGGCCCAGCAATGGGCGATCTGGGGACAGCTGACCGAGACGAGGGAAGTGACGGCGGCCGGGGTGGACTGGTTCACCCAGTGCCGGCCCCCGTCGGTCGTGCTCACGATGGCCGCCGTGCCTCCGGCGCTGCCTACGGCCACGCAGTGCTCGGGCGACGAACAGCCAATGGCCGAGAGCTCGGTCACGTTGCCCGGTGCGCCATGACGTTGCCAGGTCCGTCCGCCGTCCGTGCTTACGGCGACCACCGCGTGGTCGGGGGCGTCCGCCACGGCGAAGCAGCCCCGAGCGGTCGGGCAGTCGAGGGAGGTCAGCTCGTCTGCCGCGTCGTTACCGGCGACCGCGGAAGCCGGCGGCGCCAGCTGTACCCGGTCGTCGACGAGGGCCATGCGCACCGCGGCTGAGGAGGCGGCTGCGGGAATGCTCACGCCACCTTGGGCCGACAGGCCCATGTCGAGGCCAGCGGCCAACACAGCCATGGCGGCGGCGGCGGTCATCGCCTCCCGTCGGTACCCCCGGCGCACCCGCTTCGCCGGAAGGGGAAACCCGACAGGGATCGGGCGTACCGGGCCGAGCGTCACTGGCTCCAGTTGATCCAGGTCGATGTGGTCCCACCGATCTTGCCTCGGCCGCGCGCGGACCGCGTCAGCCAGCACGAGCAGATCGTCGGCGGACCCGAGACCCGCTGCGTCGCTCCGGGCCCGGGCGTCGAGGGCCGCGTCGAGGGCCAATGCGGTGACGATCGAATCCGGCGGAGCGAACGCGCCGGAAGCACGGCGGTCAGGCATCGACCACATCGGACCCCCCAGCACCAACCACGACGGCGGTGTACTCCTCGCGCAACTGCACCAGGGCGCGGTGTTGCAGCTGGCGCACTGCGGCATCGCTGCGTCGCATCCGAGCCGCGGTTTCCGCGCTCGAGAGTCCGTCGGAAAGTCGAAGGCGGAGCACCGTGCGATAGTCCTCGGGCAGGCGCTCAAGGGCGGAGTGCAGCATCTCTCCCTCAATACCAGCCAACGCGAGCGCCTCAGGTCCGGGTCCTTCAATCGGATGATCAGCCACTTCGGTGTGCGGGTCCACAAACCGGCGTCGGCGCCAACGGTCCCGCACCAGGTTTCGGGCCACCTGGGACAGGTAGGCGCGCAGGCTGCCGATGCTCTCGAACGAGGCGAGGCGCGGGAGTACCCGGGCGAAGGCCTCTTGGGTGAGGTCCTCTGCTTCCATCCGGTCTCCCATCTCGGCGCTGATGATCCGGTGGATGCGGGGCCATTCGCTGCGGATCAGCGTCTCGAGGGCCGCCCGCTCCCCGGTGCGGGCGCGCCAGAAGACCTGGTCGGCAGCGTCATCCCTGGTCAGCGCCGGTGACACCGGAGAGGGGGGCGCCGGTGTCACCGGCGGTGCGGTGACCAGGGTGACCGCCTCGGGGGTGGGGCGGTCGCGGTGGTTGTCCCTCGGTCTCGGGCTCTTTCCACCATCACCTCTCCAGACGCACGGGTCTTCAAAGTGTGACGGGGAAACTTCAACAGTTGATAAGAGGCCCAACTGGGCTGCGTATCACCGGTTTTGGCGCCCAACGACGTTCCGGTGACCGAGGACCCGGGGAGAATTCGCGGGCTGGCAACGTTGATGCACAAGCGTGGCGGAAACTGTGCGACTCACCTCCCCAGGGCGATCAGGAGGTGTTCGACGTTGTGTTCGAGCTCAACCGATGCTTCCAAGTGCAGGTCGATGTCGGACGGCGCCACCCAGCGTTGTCGAAAGGATGCGACATGATCCCAGTCGAGTTCGTACCAACCCGGAATGGCCCGCTGGCGCCCTTCTACTCTCGAACGGTGCAGCGTCACGTCCTCGCACGAGGTGAGCACCACCACGCACTTGGCTCCGTACTCGGCTGCGAGGGCCCGGGTTTCCGCTATGTCGTCTTCGCGGGCCACCCCGTCGAGGATGGCCGAACGGCCGGCGCGCAACTGGGCCCGAGCGAATTGCCAGAGTAATGACCAGCCGACGTGCCGGTAGGTGGGGTGATCGAGTGCCTGCAAGGCGTCCTGAATCTCGTTGAAAGGCGTGAGGGCACCCATGGCCCAGTCATGGCCAAATACCGCGGCGGGAAGCCAGGCTGCGGCCACCTCGGCCAACGTCGACTTCCCGGTGCCCGGTGGCCCGGTGATCAGGACGAGGACCGGTGGCCCCGATCGCCGCGGCGGCTCCTCGGCTTCATTGGTCAACCGTCCGGCTCGCTAGCAATCCAGGCCACGGCGCCGCCAGCGAGGTTCTCGGCTGGCCAGCCGGCGTTGGAAAGCGCTTCGGCCGCTGTCGCGGACCGCCCGCCCACGTGGCAAGTCACAACGATCGTGCGATCCTTCGGGAGTTCTCCGGTGCGTCCACCGAGTTCACCCAGCGGGATGTTCACCGCCCCGGGAAATGCCCATTCGGCGACCTCGTCTGGTTCACGGACATCGAGGATGAAGATCTGTTCGCCGTCGCTCAACCGGGCACGAAGATCGTCGGGCTGGGTTTCTCGGTAGGACATTTCACTCCAATCGACCCGGGTCCCTCAGTCTGCCCCAGAGTAATGGGGCATTCTGATGCAAGTGTGCACCGACAGTCTGAGGATCCATAGTTTCTGGGACACGATGTGTCAGCAATTCTGGGACAACCGTTCTGAGGTGGTCCCATGGATCTGGCCAAGTACTGCGTCAACGCCGTGCTCGTGGAGGGACGCTCGGTGCGTGGCGTGGCGGCGGCAACCGGTCGTTCGAAGTCATGGGTGCGGCTGACTGCGAAACGAAAGCGGCCCGGTCTGTGGTGCGCGTTCACCAAACCGGACACCGTTCGCCGGTACGCTGAGGCCGGTGCCGATCTTGAGCAGGATCTTGGGTGAGGACGAAGAAGTGCTGGTCGACCTACGACCGCACTGGCTGTTCCTCTCGGGCCCATTGGCGTCGACCATGGTGGCCGTGGCAGTGGCCATTGCCGTCACCGTCGAATTTCCGAAGGCCCCGATCGCTACCGCCTACGTGCTGGCCGTGATGGTTGCGGCCCCAATTCTTTGGTTCGGCATCCGGACGATCAAATGGTTGGGTGTCAGCTTGGTGATCACCAACGAACGGGTCATCTACCGCCGGGGGGTCTTCGGTCGTGACGTCATCCAGCTACGTATTCAACGGATCACCGAGGTTCATTGCTCGCAAACCCTTTGGGGCCGCATGCTCGGGGCCGGGGAGCTCATTGTGGAACTCCAAGGGGGGGACCCGATGGTGATTGCCGATGTAGGACACCCGCGGGTCGTCCAGCGCGTCTTGAATGATCAACTGACCCAGATCAGCCATGGAGCGCTTCTGGACGGGGGCGGGACCCGAGCGAGCGGCGTTCCCACCGATCCGGTCAGCGTCCCCCGACCGCTCGCTTTCGACCTCACCCCACCCCATGGGATCTCGCTCGCGGCTACCTCGGTTGGCGAACGATCGTCGCCGCCCCCGAGTGCCAGCGCCTCCCTCCACGATCAACTGATACAACTCGATGACCTGCGTCGGCGGGGGATCTTGTCGAATGGCGAGTTTCAAGCCAAGAAAGCCGAGCTCCTCAGCCGGCTTTGAGACGCACGGCTTGAGGGCATGTTCCCGCCGGGGAGTACCGTGGGGACTGTGTCCATCACCCGGTACCGCTGCACGGCGTGCGGAAATCTGACCCGATTCGACGTCGTCACGACCCGGACGACGAGAGCCTTCAACCACTTCACGGTGGGCGGCGATCTCGAGGTGGAAGAAGAAGAGGTGCTGGCCGAATCGGTCGATGAGGTGTGCTGTCGCTGGTGCGGGCACGGGCGAGGAATCGAGGTGCTGGCGGACGGCCCGGAAATTGCCGACGGCGGCGGCGCCGACTCAGGCTCGGCCGACGCGGCCGGCAATTCTCCCCAGCGATCCCCGGTCAATTGAGCGACGGGCGCCAACCGCCGTCGCTCTCGGCGCTGGTGTCTGTTCCTACGTACCGGGACCAGCCGGCCGTGATCGCCGCCGATCTGCGCGGGGTTGGGCTCGACGGTTCTCCCCTCAGCCATGAGGTGCTCGGTACCGGTCGTTGGACACTCCTGTTTTTTCTCTCGAGCGGTTGCCAGGGGTGCCTCGAGATCTGGGATGCGCTACACCGGCGCAATGCCGGGGGCATGGCGACCGACGAAGACGTCGTCGCTGTCACCCGAGGCATGAACACCGAGAACGTCGACGAGCTCGGACTCCTGGCCCCCGAGGGAGTCCCGGTGCTCATGTCCGATGAGGCTTGGAGTTCCTACCGGGTAGAGGGGCCGCCGTTCTTCGTGCTCGTCGATGGGAGCTCAGACCGGGTCGTGACCGAGGGGGTGGCATGGGGGGTCTCACAGGTGGCCGGCCACGTGCGCCGGGCCCGCGAGGGGACAGGCGGCCCCGAAGTCCCGCGCCTCGTCCCACCAAGCGAACACAGAGAGTAGAGATGGACACCGAGCTGCTGGCGATCGAGACCGGGGACCGCCGCCTCACCGATCTCACGGCCGAGGTGGCCCACTTCTGTGCCGGGCGGAGCGACGGCCTCTGTCACGTCTTCGCCCCGCACGCCACGGCTGGGCTCGCGCTGATGGAGCTGGGTTCGGGTTCCGAAGCGGACCTCTCCGAGCTCCTCGACCGGCTCTTGCCTCGAGACGACCGCTACCGACACCGCCATGGCGCAAGGGGGCATGGGGCGGACCATCTTCTGCCAGTCCTGATCAGCCCGTCGCTCATCCTCCCGGTCAGCGGTGGCAGCTTGCTCCTCGGCACCTGGCAGTCCGTGGTTCTCGTCGACCTGAACGCCGACAATCCCCGCCGCCAGGTTCGTTGCTCGTGGATTTCCGCCCCGTGATACACCCCCAGGTCATGCTGTCTCCATCAAAGAAAAGGACCAAGCGACAGATGGAAGGGGATACCGATGACCGCTCCGCCCTTCACGATCAGCTGTGACGAGTGCAGCCTGCAGGGCACGGACGCCTGTGACGACTGCGTCGTCAGCTTCCTGCTCGACCGTGACCCTGACGACGCCGTCGTCATCGACGCCGACGAGGCCCGGGCCATGCGGATGCTCGAACGGGTCGGACTGGTACCGAGCCTCCGCTTCGACGATCGCGCCGGCTGAGGTACCTTCCGACGAGGTCACTTCGAGGGGTGCGGGGTGAGGCGTCACCTCCTCGTCACCAACGACTTCCCCCCCAAGGTGGGAGGTATCCAGTTCTATCTGTGGGAGCTGTGGCGGCGGCTCGATCCCGACAGTTTTGTGGTGTTGACTGCGAGTTCCCACGCTGACGCAGCCACCTTCGATGCGGCCCAGGCGGAGAAGGGCTTCCGCATCGAACGGGTGCCGGGGAAGATCCTCTATTTCCCGACCCCCGCAATCATCGAACGCATTAGGCGCCTGGCGGTCGACATCGAGGCATCGGTGGTTGTCCTCGACCCGGCCCTCCCCCTCGGGTTGGTGGGTCCCCGACTCGGCCTCCCCTACGCCCTGGTACTCCACGGCGCTGAAGTAACCGTGCCCGGTCGACTCCCGGGCAGCCGTCAGGCTCTGGCCCATGTGCTCGGGCGCGCCTCGCTCGTCATCTCGGCCGGCGGGTATCCCGCGGCCGAGGGGGCTCGAGCGGCGGGAGAGCACATGCCGCCGGTGGTGAACATCCCCCCCGGGGTCGACTGCGAGACGTTCGTCCCGTTCACGGTCAAAGACAAGACAGCGGCGAGATCGCGCCTCGGACTCCCGACCAAGGGTCCGCTCGTCGTGAGTGTGAGCCGCCTCGTCCCCCGAAAAGGCATGGACGTCTTGGTGGAAGCGGCCAGCCGGCTCGCCCCGTCATTCCCCGATCTGACCGTGGCCATCGGGGGCCGCGGTCGCGAGTCTGAGGGCCTGGCCGCCCAGGTCGCGGAGACCGGGGCCCCGGTCCGGTTGCTCGGAGGAGTGGCCAACGCCGACATGCCCGACCTCATCGCCGCGGCGGACGTCTTCGTGATGCCCTGCCGCAATCGGTGGCTCGGCCTCGAACAAGAGGGCTTCGGGATCGTCTTCGTCGAAGCCGCCGCCGCCGGCGTTCCCCAGGTGGCCGGTGACTCGGGCGGCGCCGCCGAGGCGGTAGAGGACGGGGTCACCGGGATCGTCGTGGCCCGCCCCGAGGATCCCGGTGAGGTGGCAAACGCGCTCCGGCGGATCCTCGTCGATCCAGCCCTGCGCCGGCGCATGGGGCGGGCCGCACGGAAGCGGGCCCTGGGATCCTTCGACTACGGCCTGCTCGCCCCTAGGCTGGCCGGGGCGTTGGCAGAAGTGGAAGGCTGACCGTCCGCCGAGTCGCGGCCCACACTGCGACATTGTCGGGTCCGACAGGAGGAGAGCGGTGGCGGAACAGGCCACAGAGCACATGAGCGTCACCGCACCGCCCGAGCGATGCTTCGCGGTCGTCGCCGATATCGAGAAGTACCCACAGTGGGCCGCTGACATCAAAGAGGTCGCGATCCATGAGCGCGACACCGAGAGCCGTCCGCTCCTCGTGACCTTCCGGGCGGCCGCATTCGGCCGCAGCACCAGTTACACCCTGGCCTACGACTACGCCGACGCCCCCCACGAGCTGGCCTGGCGACTGACCAAGGGTGACATAACCACCATGCTCGACGGCAGCTACGTATTCGATGCGGCCGGCAGTGGGACCGACATCACCTACCACCTCGAGGTGGAGCTGCGGGTGCCGATCCCCGGGTTCATAAAGATGCGGGCCCAGAGCCGCATCATGACGACGGCCCTGCGCGACTTGAAGGCGCGGGTCGAGTCGATCACGTGAACGAGCCCGGATCCCGGACCGCTCCCGCGGCCCGGGCGGGAGCCGGCATCGCCTTTGGCGTCGACATCGGCGGGACCAAAGTGCTCGGGGTCGCTCTCGATGCCGGCGACCGGCTGGTGGGCGAGGCCCGGGTGGCGACCCCCCAGTCCGCGGCCGAGTCATCGGGCCCGCCCGGCGGACGGGAGCATCACAACGGCGAGGTCGGAGCGGACGTGGCCGATGCCGTGGCCCAGGTGGTGGCCGAGCTTGGCTCCCTGCCGGTCGCGTCGGGCAGTGGGGTGGGACCACCCGTCGGTGTCGGGGTTCCCGGCATGCTCGACCGGCACGGGGTCCTCATTTTCTCCCCGAACCTCCAAGGAGCAGCCGGGGCGGACTTCATGGGACTGTTGACGACCCGGCTGCCCGAGGGATCCCTCGTCGTCGAGAACGACGCCAACTGTGCGGCGTTGGCCGAGTCCGTCCTCGGTGCCGCCAAGGGAGCGGATCATGTGCTGCTCGTGACTCTCGGCACCGGCATCGGGGGCGGGGTCGTCGCCGGTGGGCGGGTGCTGGTCGGCGCCTGTGGGTTTGCCGGTGAGATCGGCCACATGGTGGTCGACCCTTCGGGGCCGCCCTGCCCGTGCGGGCGGCGCGGCTGTTGGGAGCGGTACGCCTCTGGCGGGGGGCTCGGTCGGCTGGCCCGGGAGGCCGCTTACGCCGGCCGACTCCACGAGGTGTTGGCTCTCGCCGGAGGTGACCCCGAGATGGTGCGCGGCGAGCACGTCACTCGAGCCGCGCTCGACGGCGAGCCGGGCGCGCTCGGGGTGATGGGAGAACTCGGATGGTGGGTGGCCGTCGGGTTGGCCAATCTCGCCGCAGTACTCGACCCGTCGCGCATCGTGCTCGGCGGAGGACTGGTGGAAGCGGGCGAGATCCTCCTCGAGCCGACGAGGAAGGCCTTCTCCGAGCTGGTCGAAGGCACCGCTGCCCGCCCGAGCATCGAGATCGTCCCCGCTGCGCTCGGGGAACGGGCCGGCGCGGTGGGGGCGGCTCTGGCGGCGAGGGCCGGTGGCCTGTGGTACCCAGTGTGTTGACCGGGCTCATCCTCCCGAGCTTTCAGGCAACCGCCGATGACGCGGTGGCGGTGGCGGTCCGGGCCGAGGCGGCCGGTCTCGGCGGCGTCTTCTGTTACGACCACCTCTGGCCCATGGGCCAGCCCGAGCGTCCGGCCATCGCACCGTTCCCCCTACTCGGTGCCATCGCTTCGGTCACTGCCCGGATCTGTGTCGGGACCCTGGTCGCCCGCGTCGGTCTCGTCCCGAACGAAGTACTCGTCGCCGAATTCGACGCGCTCAGCGTGCTCGCTCCGGGCCGGGTCATCGCCGGACTCGGGACCGGCGATCGCCTGAGCGAAGCCGAGAACGAGGCCTATGGCGTGCCTTTTGCCTCGGCCGGCGATCGGCGAGCCGAGATGGCCGACTGTGCCCGGTCGCTCCGTGAGCGGGGGGTGGTGGTGTGGATCGGTGGTGGCGGGGGCGACGCCAAGACGGTGGCGGTGGCCGAGGCCGAGGGCGTGGTGCTCAACATGTGGGCCGCCGATCCCGAACAGGTGGCCCGACAGTCGGCGCGCTCGGAGGTCACGTGGGCCGGCACCCCTCCGGTCGCCGTTGGCGGCGAGCCTGACCCCGACGCCATCTCCGCATTGGTGGCCCAACTGGCCGCGGCAGGGGCAACCTGGGCCGTTTTTGGCTGGCCGGCGCCGATCGAGGTGCTCGCCGCCGCCGCGGCCTCGGCGGCGTCTCCAGATTCAGGCGCCGGCGACGGCACATCGAGACCGCACCGTGAGCCGGGGGAGCAGCGGTAAACTTGCCCATGGAGTTCCGCCGGATCAACGGGCTGCCGCCCTATGTCCTCTCGACGATCAACGAGCTCAAGCTCGAGGTGAGGCGGACCGGCAAGGACGTCATCGATTTCGGGTTCGGCAACCCCGATCTCCCGTCGCCCGACGTGGCGGTCGAGAAGCTGGCCGAGGCCGTACACAACCCGCGTAATCACCGGTACTCGGCCTCCAAGGGCATCCCCAAGCTCCGCCGGGCCATCTGCGACCTGTACCTTCGCAAGTTCGGGGTCGAGCTCGACCCGGACCAAGAAGTCGTCACCACCATTGGGGCCAAAGAAGGCCTCTCGCACCTCATGTGGGTGCTGCTCGGCCCGGGCGACACCGCCCTCGTGCCGTCGCCCTCCTACCCGATCCACATCTACGCCCCCCTCTTCGCCGGGGCCGACGTGCGCCAGGTCCGCCTCGAGGGGCCGGTCGCCGGGCAGAGCACCGTCGAAGTCCCGAGTCCGGGCGATGCCTTCTTCGACTCGCTGATGGAGAATTGGGAGTCCACGTGGCCCAAACCGCGGGTCATCGTCCTTTCGTTCCCCCATAACCCCACCACCGCGTGCGTCGACCTGGGCTTCATGGAGCGCCTCGTCGCCTTCGCCCGGGCCCACGACGTGGTGCTCGTGCATGACTTCGCCTACGCCGACATCAGCTTCGACGGGTACATCCCGCCCTCGATCCTCGAGGTGCCCGGGGCAAAAGACGTCGCGGTCGAGCTGTACACGCTCACCAAGTCCTTTTCCATGGCCGGCTGGCGGGTCGGGTTCTTGGTGGGCAACGCCGAGATCGTCCAGGCACTGACCAAACTCAAGAGCTATCTCGACTATGGGACCTTCCAGCCCATCCAGATCGCGGCGATCGTGGCCATGAACGAGGCACCGGACTACCCAAAAGAGGTCAACGAGATCTACCACTCCCGGCGCGACGCGTTGTGCGATGGGCTCAACCGGATCGGCTGGGAAGTCGTCCCCCCCAAAGGGACGATGTTCGTCTGGGCGCCCATCCCCGAGCCCTACCGCGAGATGGGCTCGCTCGAGTTCTCCAAGCTCTTGGTGCGCGAGGCCGAGGTGGCCACGTCACCGGGGGTGGGGTTTGGTCCCGGCGGCGACGGCCACGTGCGCTTCGCGCTGATCGAGAACGAGCAGCGGACCGGCCAGGCCGTCCGCAACCTGCGCCGGGCCCTGATCAAGCTCGGCTGAGGGACGCGCCGCGGGCTCGTCCGGGCCTGGAGGAGGACATTTTGTCGGTGTCGCGGTCAGGGGAGCCCGGCGCCGGGCACGTCGACCCGGGCCTGGACGATCGTTCCGAGACCGAGGCCGGCCGCTTTGGGTGGGTCGCTCGAGGGTGCGGTCAGGCAATAGAGGGTACGGCGGTCGGCGCCGCCCAGCATGCAGGCGAAGGAGCCCCGGCCGGTGAGCACCCGGTCGAGGACTTCGCCCCCCTCGGCCACCCGGACGCATTCGCTCCCCCCGGCGTTGGCCACCCATATGCATCCTTCGGCGTCGAGACAACAGCCGTCGGGGAAGACGCCTTCGAGTTGGGCCCACACCCGGCGGCCCGACAGTGTGCCGTCGTCGGCCACGTCGAAGGCGGTCATGCGACCGCCGAAGGATTCGCCGATGACGAGGAGCCGGCCGTCGGGGAAGATCACCGTGCCATTGGGGAAGGCGATGTCGGGGGCTGCTTGTGACACGGTGCCGTCGGGGTCGATGCGCACGAGCGAGGTCTTCGTCACCTTCGGGGCGTTCGGACCCCCGGCGAAGAGTGCCTCGAGGTCGAAGCCGAAGTTGCCGACGTAGGCCCGGCCCCGTGCGTCGACCACCATGTCGTTGGCGTGGCCCGTGGCCCACGCACCGAGCTCGCCGTGGGTGACCAAGGACCCGTCGGGCTCTTGGCGCAGGACCCGCCGGTCGGTCATCGACACCACCAACAGGCGCCCGTCGGGGAGCCAGCCCAGCCCCGAAGGCTGTCCGTCCACCGCGAGCTCTTGGCGGCGCGAACCCTGCTCGTCGACGGAGAACACCGCGTGCTCGTAGAAATCGGAATACCACAGCCGGCCCTCGTGCCACCGGGGGCCCTCACCGAACTGGAGGCCGTCGATGAAGGGCTCGGCGACTCGGGGCTCTGCAGACGACATGGGCACCTCCGTGCGGTCGGTCCGGTGATTCTGGCTCTCGTCCCCCGGCTGGTCGGGCCGGATCGACCGGTCGAGTTCACCACACCCCGCTCGCCGTCGCCCGCCCGAGCTTGGTCGCTTCTTTGGCGCTACCGTGCCCCATGGCCTACTGGGTGTTGAAGCTGATCCTCACCCCGTTCTTTTATCTGTTCTGGCAAGTGAAGGTCGAAGGGCGAGAGAACGTGCCCAAGAGCGGCCCGGCCGTGCTGGCGGCCAACCACCAGTCCTTTTGTGATTCGTTTTTCCTTCCGCTGGTCGTCCGGCGCAAGGTCACCTTCCTGGCCAAGGCCGAGTACTTCGACAGTTGGCGCACCGCCTGGTTCTTCAATGCGGCCGGACAGATCCCGATCCGTCGCGGCGGGGGCAAGCAGTCCGAACGGGCATTGGAGACCGCCCGAGAGGTCCTGGCCGGCGGCCACCTGTTGGGTCTGTACCCAGAGGGCACCCGGACTCTCGACGAGTTCGTGCACAAGGGCCGGACCGGGGTCTCGAGGCTGTCGCGGGAGTGCGGCGTCCCGGTCATCCCCGTCGGGATCCTCGGCACGACCGAAGTCCAACCGGTCAACGCAAAGTTCATGCGGCCCTTCAAGACCGTGACCGTCCGATTCGGCAAACCCCTGGCCATGGAGCCGACGGGCAACCCCGACGATCCATTCGAGGATCACGATCACACGGTCTGCCGGGGCTTCACCGACGATTTGATGCGGCAGATCGCCGCTCTTTCGGGCCGCGACTACGTGGACGAGTACGTCCCCAAGCGCCGGACCGTCGATCCCGCGGAGGCCGTGTCGTAACCCCGTTGAAACGGACCGTTCACGTTGGCGATTTAAGGTGAGGGTGTGGGCCGCTACGTCCTGAGAATTTGGCTACCCGACCGTCCCGGAGCACTTGGCCAGGTGGCCAGCCGCATCGGTGCGGTGGGAGGTGACATCGTCGCCATCGACATCTTGGACCGGGCCGAGGGTCGAGCGGTCGACGAGTTCGTGGTCGAGCTGGGTGACGGTGACCTGGTCGACCTGCTGGTCACCGAGATCCACGAGGTGGACGGGGTCAGCGTCGATGACGTGAGCCAGGCCGAGATCCAGGTGGCGAACCCAGAGGACTGAGTGCGAACGGACCCCTGGTCTGGGGTCAGGAGTCTGGGGGTCAGGGGCGGCCCCAGTCGCGGGCGCGACCGACCGCCCGCAACCAACCGGCGTAGAGGAGGTCGGCGCTCTCGCGGTCGGTTCTCGGGGTGTGTTCCACGTCGAGCGTCCACAACGCGCCGAGATCTTGAAGAGACCCCCACACCCCGGTGGCCAAACCGGCGAGGGTCGCCGCCCCGAGGGCGGTCGACTCGACCGACCGGGGCCGGACGACGGCGGTGCGGACCTGGTCGGCTTGGAGCTGGAGCAGCAACCCCATTGCCGCCGCGCCGCCGTCGGCCCGCAGCTGGGCCACCGGCCCCGAAGCCGTGGTCATGGCGTCGACCATGTCGCGCACCTGGTAGGCCATGGCCTCGACGGTGGCCCGGGCGATCTGGGCCCGCCCGGCCCCGCGGGTGAGCCCGGTGATTGTCCCGCGGGCGCGGGGGTCCCACCACGGGCTGCCGAGCCCGGTGAACGCCGGGACCATGGCTACCCCGCCGCTGTCGGGCACCGACTCGGCCAGGGGTCCCATGTCCTCGGAGCGCTCGATGATCCCGAGCCCGTCGCGCAGCCACTGGATCGCCGCTCCCGAGACGAACGTCGAGCCCTCGAGGGCGTAGGCCACCGGACCATTCGGGCCACCGTGCTCGCCCAGGTCCCAGGCGATGGTGGCGAGCAGGCCGTCGGGGGCTTCGGGGCAGGTCGCCCCGGCATTGACCAGGACGAAGCTCCCGGTGCCGTAGGTGACCTTGACCATCCCGGGCTCGAAGCAGGCCTGGCCGAACAGGGCGGCCTGCTGGTCGCCGGCGATCCCGCTCACCGGCACCCCGGCGAGGGCGTCGGCCCCGGGGACTGCGTCGGGGTGGAGCGACCCGAATCGGCCGCAGGAGGGTCGGACCTCGGCCAGGGCGCCCAGGGGCACCCCGAACAACTCGCAGAGCTCTTCGGACCATTCCCTCTCGTGGATATCGAAGAGCAGGGTGCGCCCGGCGTTGGTCGGGTCGGTGGCGAAGATCCCGCCGGCCACACCACCGGTGAGGTTCCACAACACCCACGAGTCGACGGTCCCGAGGGCGAGGTCACCACTCGGCGCACCAATCCCACCGGGTCCGAGCATCCAGGCGTATTTGGTGGCCGAGAAGTACGAGTCGAGCACGAGACCGGTCCGGGAGCGCACCAGGGGGAGGTGGCCTCCGGCACGCAACTCGTCACACCGCTCGGCGGTGCGGCGGTCCTGCCAGACGATCGCCCGGTGCAGCGGCCGGCCGGTGCGCCGGTCCCAGGCCACCGCCGTCTCGCGCTGGTTGGTGAGACCGATGGCAGCAACGGGGGTGTGGGCCTTGTCCAAGCGGGCGGTCACCTCGTGGAGCGTCCCGACCACCGCCTGCCAGATCTCGCTGGCGTCGTGTTCCACCCAGCCGGGCCGCGGGTAGTGCTGGGTGATCTCGCGGTAGGCGAGGTCGACCACCTGCCCGGTCTCGTCGACCACCAGGGCGCGGACCCCCGTCGTGCCCGCGTCGACTGCCACCACCGATCCCATGGGGCGACGCTACCGATCCCCGCATCGCGGGGCGCTCCACGCCCAAAATGCAAACCTTCGCGAACGCCCCGCGACCAGGGACGATGTTTCCCGGCAACCGTTGACAGGGACGTAACTACAGTGCTGTAATGACCCCAGTATCTCGTGTCTCGGGAGTGAGCCAACCACAATATATTGTGGTTGGAGGGCAGTTTGGTCTTCTCCGAGGCCGATAATTTCCCGGGTGGGGCGTCCGTGCGACCCACCCGGACCCGAAGAACGAACCAGAGGAGTACAAGGACCATGGCCATCGCCCCCCAGCGCGTCGGAATCGGCATCCGCCGCCACTTCACCACCGAGGGTGTGCACCCCTACGACGAGGTGCGCTGGGAACGCCGCGATTCGCGGATCACCAACTACCGGGACGGGTTCGTTGCCTTCGAACAACTGGGAGTCGAGGTCCCTGAATCCTGGAGCCTCAACGCCACCAACATCCTGGCCCAGAAGTACTTCCGGGGGACCCTCGGGACCGAAGAGCGGGAGTGGTCGCTCAAGCAGGTGGCCGACCGGGTGGTCGACACCATCACTGCGTGGGGGATCAAGGACGGCTACTTCGTCGACGACGTTGAGGCCGAGATCTTCAATGCCGAGCTGAAGCACCTCATCATCCACCAAAAGGCGGCGTTCAACTCGCCGGTCTGGTTCAACATCGGGGTGAGCGGGGTTCCCCAGCAGGCCTCGGCGTGCTTCATCTTGTCGGTGGAGGACAAGATGGACTCGATCCTCAACTGGTACACCGAAGAGGGAACCATCTTCAAAGGCGGGTCGGGGGCGGGCGTGAACCTCTCTCGCATCCGCTCGTCGCACGAGAAGCTCAAGGGCGGGGGCACCGCCTCGGGACCGGTCAGCTTCATGCGCGGCGCCGACGCGTCGGCCGGGACCATCAAGTCGGGGGGCAAGACTCGGCGGGCGGCCAAAATGGTCATCCTCGATGTCGACCACCCTGATGTCACCGACTTCATCTGGTGCAAGGCGATCGAAGAGCGCAAAGCACGGGTGCTGCGCGATGCCGGCTTCGACATGGACCTCGACGGGGCCGACAGCCACTCCACGCAGTACCAGAACGCCAACAACTCGGTCCGGGTGACCGACGAGTTCATGCAGGCAGTGATCGACGGGCGCGACTGGGACCTGGTGGCCCGTGTGGACGGCTCCGTCATCGATACCCTGCCGGCCCGCGACCTCTTCCGTCAGATCGCCCACGCTTCCTGGGAGTGCGCCGACCCCGGCATGCAGTTCGATACGACGATCAACGAGTGGCACACCGCCCCCAACACGGGGCGGATCAACGGGTCGAACCCGTGCAGTGAGTACATGCACCTCGACAACTCAGCTTGCAATCTTGCGAGCCTCAACCTCATGAAGTTCTTGAACGACGACGACACCTTCGACGTCGAGGGATTCAAGACCGCAGTCGAAGTGGTCTTCACCGGCCAGGAGATCATGGTCGGCAACGCCGACTACCCGACGGCGGCCATCACCGACAACTCCCGGCGTTTCCGCGAGCTCGGTCTCGGGTACGCCAATCTGGGTGCGTTGTTGATGGCCAACGGCCTGCCCTACGACTCGGACGAGGGCCGGGCCTGGGCCGGGGCGATCACCGCCCTCATGACCGGCCACGCGTACGCCACCTCCGCTCGGACCGCGGCCCGGATGGGCCCGTTCGCCGGATTCCACGAGAACACCGAGCCGATGGTCAACGTGCTGCGCAAGCACCAGGGTGAGGCGGCCAAGATCGACGAAGACGTCGTGCCCCCCGAGCTGCTCTCGGCGGCCCAGGAGGCATGGGACGAGGCGGTCGAGCTTGCCGAGCAGTACGGCGTGCGCAACTCCCAGGCCTCGGTCCTCGCCCCGACCGGCACCATCGGTCTGCTGATGGACTGCGACACGACCGGGGTCGAGCCCGACCTCGGCCTCGTCAAGACGAAAAAGCTGGTCGGCGGGGGAACGATGTCGATCGTCAACCAGACGGTGCCCCGGGCCCTCAGGCAGCTCGGCTACCCGCCGGACCAGGTCGACGACATCATCGCCTACATCGACGAGCACAAGACCATCGTCGGAGCCCCCCAGCTGGCGGCCGAGCACATGGCCGTGTTCGCCTGTTCGATGGGGGACAACACCATCCACTACGGGGGTCACGTCAAGATGATGGGGGCGGTGCAGCCGTTCATCTCGGGCGCGATCTCCAAGACGGTCAACATGCCCGAGGACGTGACGGTTGAAGACGTCGAGCAGCTGCACATCGACGCCTGGAAGCTCGGGATCAAGGCCGTGGCCATCTACCGTGACAACTGCAAGGTGGCCCAGCCGCTTTCAACTACGAAGAAGGCGGGTGCGGCAGTAGGCGGTGACGCCGCGCCGGCGGGCTCGGATGCCGAGGCCAAGGACCGGGCAGTGACCGAGCGGATCGCCGAGCTGGAGACCGCCCTCGAGCACGAGCGGCAGCGCAAGAACGAGGCGGTGGTGGTCGGGGCGATCCGTGAGCGGCTACCTCGTCGCCGCCGTTCCAGCACGTTCGCCTTCCGGGTATCTGACTGCGAGGGCTACGTCACGGTCGGCGAGTACGAGGACGGGCGCCCGGGCGAGGTCTTCATCAAGGTGTCGAAGCAGGGCTCGACCCTGGCCGGCATCATGGACGCCTTCTCGATCTCTATCAGCTTGGGACTGCAACACCAGGTGCCGTTGGCCACCTACGTCCGGAAGTACTCGCACATGAAGTTCGAGCCCGCGGGGATCACCGACGACGCCGAGCTCCGCATCGCCACCAGCCTGGTCGACTACATCTTCCGCCGGCTGGCGCTCGACTACCTCACCTACGAGGAACGGCTCGACCTCGGGGTGCTGTCCTCTTCTGAGCGCACCCAGCCCACCCTTCCCGGAGTAGAGGAGAGCGCCACCCCGTCGTCGGGCCTGGTGGATGAGGGGCCGACGTTCGAGGAGCAACCGCAGTTGAGAGAGGCGCCCCGGCTGGCAACGCCCGTGTCTTCGGCTGGTAGCAACGCGGCGACCCTCGCCCGGGCCGAGCAGCGCGATGCCCCCTTTTGCTACAGCTGCGGCAACGTCATGCAGCGGGCGGGCTCTTGTTATGTGTGCGGGAGCTGCGGCACCACGAGCGGCTGTTCGTAAAATTCCGAGCGTGTCACACATCGACCCTGCGAGCTAGCAACGCAGGGACGGTCTCGATATCGGAGTGAACGGGTTGCAAAGGCGTAGCAATCTCCACGGGTAGGTGCCTGGGGCTCAATGAGCAGGCAAAATTGACGCTTCGGTCCTCAATCTCGGTGCGATAATCAGGCACGCCGACGTCTTAGAAGATGCGGCTCTGATGCGTTGCGAATAGTCGCGAAAGCTGCGACGGGAGACCACGGGGGATTAGTGGCGGGCAATGAGAATAACGACGTGACTTCGCTCTCGCGTCTCGGACGCGGCGCAATGGCGGCGCTCGTCGTTACAACCGCTGCCACGCTCGTTGCAACCGGCGTCTCGGTCGACCCTGCCGGGGCATCGCCTCCCGGCCAGGTGTATGTCTCCGAGCCGTTCACTGGTGCCAACGTGCAGATCCCCGCGGACTGGGTGCTCCCAGGGATAACCGGCGGGACCGACGACTCCTGTATGACCGCGTCAGCGAACGTCTCTCAGACCCCGGTCCCCGGGTGCAATCTGGCCACTCCCGACAGTCCCGGGAGCGGCACGCTGCGATTGACCAGTGTCGCGGGCAACGAGACCGGAGGAGTTGCCTATACCTCATCGGTCCTGTCCGGGCAGGGTGTCGACGTCACTTTCAACACCTTCCAATACGGTGGCACCGGTGCGGACGGGATCTCGTTTTTCCTGGCCGGCACGAACCCCGCATCGCCGGCCCCGCCGGCCACGCTCGGTCCGGCCGGTGGCCACCTTGGTTATTCGGGCGGGAGCGCCAATCCGAGCGGCAACGGCCTGGCCAACGGGTATCTCGGTATCGGATTCGATGTCTTCGGGAACTTCACCAACAATCAGTTCGACGGGAGTGGATGCACCGATCCGAGCTGGGCCGGTAACGGCGTCGCCGTGCCCAACCAGATCACCGTCCGCGGCCCCGGCAGCGCCGAGGCCGGCTACTGCCTCCTGTCGAGCACCAACGGGTCGGGTGGGCTGACCGGCAGTCTCGGTACCGGGGCCGCTGGGACCCGGGCAGGGTCGCTCGTTCCGTCGGAGATCGCCATCAACCCGACTGCGCTGCCGTTGGTCACGAACAGCGGAATCTCGGTGCCGGCGTACTCCTACGTGGTCGCCGCCACCCCGATCGGCGCCAGCCGCCAGCTCATCGGGGGTCTCCTCCCCAGCGCGGCGGGCTTTGAGCCGGCGAGCTGGCTCGACCCGGTCACGGGCATCCCCTACCAGCTCGCGTTCGGGTTCTCAGCTTCAACGGGAGGTTCGACCGACATCCACGAGATCAGCAACGTGGCCCTGTCGCCGCTCAACACGAACCCGCCACGGTTTGGGCTCGGTCTAATCGATAGTGCGGCCGGTCACCTCGTGCAGGGCAGCTCGGTCACGTACCTGGCGAGTCCGTCGGTGAGCGCGTCGGGGGGCAGCGAAGGACAGGTGCCGAGTTTCACCACGACCTTCCCGGCAGGATTGACACCCGGGTCGGCCACCGGCACGAACTGGTCGTGCACCACGACCGGGCAGACCGTGACCTGCAACTACACAGGCACGTTGCCGATCTCCCCAGGGACGTCGCTGCCCGCAATCTCGCTACCCGTCACCGTGTCAAATTCACTGTCCGGTCCGGTGAGCGTGACCGCTTACGTCACCTCCGACGCCTCCATCGCAGCCAATGCCACGGACAACGGGACTGCGGTAGCAACCTCCGCCGCAACCCCGGTTCTCGGGATCGGCCTCACTGACAGCGACGCTGGGGCATACACGCAAGGTGGGGTGTTCTCCTACACCGCGCTTCCGGTCGTCTCGTCGGGTGGAACCAACGAAGCAGATGCGCCGACCTTCACCGACGTCCTCCCCGCTTCGTTGATTCCCGGGAGTGCAACGGGGACGAATTGGTCGTGTGGCACCGTCAGCCAAACGGTCACGTGCAGCTACACGGGTGCCCTTCCCATCACTGCGGGGACATTTCTTCCGGCGCTCTCGGTGCCCGTGACAGCGAGCACCAGCGCGTCCGGCGCTGTGTCCAACACGGCAACGATCTCCTCGGCCGACGCCTCACCGGCGAGCGCCAGTGCCACCGACACCGGGTCCATCACGACGGTGCCCCAGTACACGCTGACGTACACCGACAACGTGAGCGGCAACTTCACGAGTCCGGGAACGGTCGCCTATACCGCGAACCCCGCCGTGTCTTCGAATGGGGCCAATGAGACGAGCGCGCCGACGTTCTCCGTGAACTTGCCGGTCGGGGTCACACCCGGAACGGCGACCGGCGCCGGTTGGACGTGCACCACGACCGGGCAGAACGTGACATGCAACTATTCGGGAACCCTCCCCATCTCCGCAGGAACCGCCCTCTCGGCGATCACTTTCACCGGTGCCGTTGCCAGCGGCATCACCACCGGCACCAACCTGTCCTCGACCGCCGCCGTTTCCTCCTCTGATGGAATTCCTGCGTCGGCAACTGACTCGGCCTCGGCAGGGACGGTTCCGCGGCCCATCATCACATCGGTCTCGCCAAACCAGGGTCCGACGGCCGGTGGAACCGTTGTGACCATCTCGGGCACCAACTTCACCGGGGTTACCGGTGGTGCCGGGGTCACCTTCGGGGGCACCAACGCCACCGCCTACACCGTGGTCTCGGCCACCCAGATCACCGCCACCACTCCCGCCGGCGCAGCCGGCTCGGTGAACGTGGCGGTGACCAACCCTGGAGGGACGTCGAACCTCTCGGGCGGGTACAACTACGTCGCCCGGCCGACGGTCACCGCCGTGAGTCCGGCCTTCGGCCCGACGGGCGGCGGCACAGCGGTCACCATCA
>PMOE01000042.1 GCA_003161575.1 Acidimicrobiaceae bacterium
CCCCCGCCCCCACCCCCGCCAGCACCCGAGGCAAGGTCCGCCGGTTGCAACTGGTCGAGCGCGACCCCTACGAGAAGACGCTGTCCGTTGATGAAAAAGGGGATGTGGGCTCTGTCGAAGATCGGGGTCACGATGACCTGAAGGGCGATGAGCACGATCGTCGTGACCGTTCGCTGACCGGTGAGGGCACCGAAGCCGAGTCCGACGACGAAGCCCACGCCGACCACGAGCTCGAGCCACAGTCCGATCTTGAGCATCTCGTTCACGGACGGGTTCAAGGTCGCCTCAACCGACGTATATGCCGCATAGCGCGAGGAGGTGGATCCATTTGCGACCGAGATGTCGTCGACGAAGTGGCCCGGACCGCGGGGGAAGGCCTCCGGCGCTTCTCGTGGGTGTTGGTAGATCCAGGTCTGGAACTGCGACTCGCTGAGGTTGACGGGGACCGACACGCCGTTGTTAATGCTCACGGCAGTCGGGTTCGGGACCCCCTCGAAGCTCGTGACGAGGCAGCACAACGTAAAGGCAAACGCCATAACCGGGAGGAGGATCGCAAGCCCTGCGGGTATCCGCGCGAGGAAGAGCGCAACCCGTGATCGGCCAGTGATCACCAGGTGTCGGAACATGCCGTCAGTCAGGTCCGTCGTTCCGGCCGCGGCGCCGACGGTGACGGAGATGATGAAGCCGAGCTCGACCATCGGGGTCAAGAGGTCTTGAAACGCGCTCGGTGTTCCCGCCGGCCCGTACGTCGACGGATCGACCACGTGGAAGAGGAGTCGGAAGCCGTACTCGAGGACCGGCGGGCCGAGGATCAGCACGAAGACCGCGATCATGAGGCCCCGCCGACGTCTGAGTTCGAGGTTCTTCGTCGTGACGAGCCCCCAGGTCGGCCAGGCCGCTGCCATCCGGCGTAGTGGCGAGGTCGGACTCGGCCGGGACTCCGAAGGAGGCCGGACGACCGCTTCAATAGTGCTCACCCTTCTCCTCCCAGTCGGCTCGTGACCGTCAAGAACCAATCCTCCAAGCTCGTTTGGACTTGCTGTAAGCCGTAGACAGCGACGCCTGCCTCCACGAGTCGCTTGGTCAACTCGTCGATGTCAGCGCGGCTGCTCCCCGTTCGGAACGTGACCGTGACCCCCGACGCTGTGAGTGAAGTGCCCGCCGCGAGACCGGAGCGATCGATGGCCTGCTGTGCCGCGCTCGGATCCCCGCACTCGACGCGCACGACGAGGGTACCTGCACCATGGACGAGCTCCTCGATCGTGCCCTGGCGGATGACGTGGCCCTGGTCGACGATGGCGACCGCGTCGCAAGTCCGTTCCACCTCGTCGAGGAGATGGGAGGAGAGCATCACCGTCCGTCCCTCCTCGACGAGGCTTTCGATCATCTCGCGCATATCGTGCATGCCGGCCGGGTCGAGTCCGTTCATGGGCTCATCGAGGATCAAGAGCTCCGGGTCGGCAAGAAGGCACGCGGCGACCCCGAGGCGCTGGCGCATGCCCATGGAGTAGGACGACACCTTGTCGTCCCCACGCTCGGCGAGCCCGACGCGCGCAAGCGATGGGCCGATGCGCTCGTTCGCCTCCCCTCCGCGTGCCTCAGCGAGGAGCCGAAGGTTCTCGCGCCCGGTGAGGTGAGGGTGAAAGCGCGGCTCGTCCACAATGGCGCCGACGCGGGCCAGTGCCTCACGGCGTTCGTGCGGGACAGGAATGTCCAGCAGCGACATCGTCCCGCCGTCGGCTTTGGTCAGGCCGAGCAGGGTACGGATCAAGGTTGTCTTTCCCGCACCATTCGGGCCGAGATAGCCGAAGGCGGAACCCCGTGACACCAAGAGCTCCACGTCGTCGACGGCGACCGTCGTGTCGAAGCGCTTCGTGAGGCCGTGTGTCTCGACGGCCCAACCATCACGCTCACCGTCACCGAAGGTGACGCCACGAGTTCGGCCTGAGGGACCCGTTGCGGCGCCCTCGGCTCGGGGCGAGTGCTCCGGTGCGACCGCGGCTGCAGAAGTGCTCGCAACCGCTTGGGCGCTTGGACCGAGCACCGTCACGTCGGCTCCCTCCCCCGGCGCTCCGGGAGACCCTTCGGAACTCGTTCCCCGATCGCCATCCTCGCGTTGTCGGGTCCGCCGCCGTCGCAGAACAAAGAACACGCCACCGCCGACGAGGAGTACGAGAATGAGGACCTGTAGGTGCAACGGCCCAAGGCTGGGGATGATGATCGCGGACATCGCTTAGGAGATACAGACGAGCGGAGGGCGCACGTCCGAAAGAGAGTTGTCGGGCATGAAGCCATCGTGCGGGTTCGAGGAGTGCCTGTCGTCAGGCGCAGGGATCGAATCTGCGTCATCCGCGAGACCGACGCCCGTCATCCGCTGGGATGACGGCGGCCAGGGAGCTGCGCGGTCAGATGGTCGTGACGAGTCCCGATTCGTAGGCGATGACGACGAGCTGGGTGCGGTCACGGGCGCCAAGCTTGGAAAGGATGCGGCTCACGTGGGTCTTGACTGTCGGGAGGCCGACATGCAGCCGGTCGGATATTTCGGTGTTGGAGAGGCCTTGCGCGACGAGCTCCAGCACTTCGCGCTCACGCTCGGTGAGCAGATCGATGTCAGCGCGTCCTTCTGCCGGCCGACGATCACGGTGACTGAAGTGCGCGATCAGGCGCCGGGTCACGCTCGGAGCAAGGAGCGCCTCGCCGGCGGCGACGACGCGGATGGCCCCCAGCAGTTCGTCGACCGGTCGGCTCTTCAGCGCGAAACCGCTGGCGCCAGCCCGGAGTGCATCGAAGACGTACTGGTCGAGATCGAACGTCGTGAGGATCAACACCCGGGGCGCGCCGGTGGTTCCGGCGGCAGTGATTCGCCGGGTTGCCTCGATGCCGTCCATCCCGGGCATGCGAACGTCCATCACGACGACGTCGGGCGACAGCCGTGCAGCGAACTCCACAGCCTGCTTGCCGTCGGCAGCCTCGCCAACCACTCGGAGGTCCTCCTCGGCTTCGATAAGCGAAGTGAAGGCCGTTCGGAGCAGCGCCTCGTCGTCGACGACGAGCACCTTCGTCGTCACGGCACTCCCTCGATCGGCACCACGGCGACGATGTGGAACCCGCCATCGGGACACGGTTGGGCGACGAGGGAGCCGCCGAAGGCGCCGACCCGTTCGCGCATCCCGACGATCCCATGGCCCGGTGGCCCCGGCGCACCCGTCCGTTCTCCACCGGGGTTCCCGTTGTCGATGACTTCGACACGGACGGCATCGTCGGAGATGGCCACCTCGACGGTCGCGGCCGCACCGGGGGCGTGCTTCACCACGTTGGTGAGCGCTTCTTGGACGACCCGGTAGAGGGAGAGCTCGAGGGCGGGAGAGAGCCGGCGATCGGTGCTCGTGATCCGCAGCTCGACGTCCGTGCCCGAGGTCCGGATCGTCTCTACGAGTTCCTTCAAGTCGACCAGCCGTGGTGCGGGCGACAGCTCCGCCGCGGAGACCCCCTCCTCGTGCAGCAGGTCGAGCACGATCCGCAGCTCCTCTTGGGCCGTTCGCCCGATCTCCTCGATCGACTCCAGCGCACGGGACGCTTCCTCGGGCCGTCTCGGCATGAGCCTCCGTCCAACCCCAGCTTGGACGGTGATGACTGCCAAGGTGTGGGCGACGACGTCGTGCAGTTCCTGGGCGATGCGTACCCGCTCCTCGCGGATCTGTTGGCGGGCTCGCTCGGCCTCCGCGGCCTGCTCGCGTGCTGCCTGCTCGAGGAGGCCCGCCTGGTATCGCCGTCGGGCCGCCACCGCATCGCCGACGGACCACGCGGCTCCCAGCGGCACGAGGCCTTCGATAGCCAGAACGGCCAGCGGCGCGGATGGTTTGCTCAACGCGGCGTACAAGATCACTCCACCGATCGCGGCCGCCGCGGCCAAGGTGGCGGGGATCGAGAGCCGTCTGGGCAACTGTGAGGAGACGAGGTAGATGGCCAGCCCGAGGACCACGGCGAGCGGCAGGGGCGCAGCCCCTGAGGCGATGACCACAGCTGCCGCGACCACCGATGCGGCCAGCACCGGGAGAGGCCAGCGGCGCAGGAGGAGCATGGGGCCACAGGCCAACAGAGCGAGCGTGAGGCGCGGCCCTCCTTCGTTGGGATGCGGCCCCAGTGCGAGGACGATCGTGAACAGGCCAACCAAGGCGGCAAGGACGACGACCGCCTTCGACCGGCGTTCGTTGAAGGCGCTCGTCATCCGCTTGGGCGGGCCGCCGAGCGGTGGATCACTGGCCATCGTTGGACCGTACCGAATGCATCCGCCCAGCGCATCAGCCTGGAGGATGACGCTGGCCGCGGCCCTGGATCTGTGCGCAGTCGAAAGCGAGCAGAGGACGATTGGTGCAGTCCCGTTGGCTCAAGCTTCTGTCGATCCGTGCTCCCCCAAGTAGGGTCGGTTCCAGAGCGCGGCCCAAGGTGCCCAGATCGGGCGGGTCAATGACACCCTGAATCGGCCCGGGTTTATGCAGACTCGTTTGTCTGTGATGACACGAGTTCCGGCGTTGCAATCTGACGGTAGTGGTTCTCCTCGAACTCTGCCGGGGGGATTTTGCCGATCTCGTTGTGGATGCGGCGGTTGTTGAACCAATCGACGTAGGTGAGTGTGGCCCATTCGACGTGGTCGATGTTCTTCCAGGGCCCTCGGCGGTGGATCAGCTCGGTCTTGTAGAGCCCGTTGAAGCTCTCGGCCAGGGCATTGTCGTAAGAATCTCCTTTGGACCCGACGCTGTTGACCACGCCGGCCTCGGCCAACCGCTCGGTGTATCGAATTGCGAGATATTGCACGCCGCGGTCGCTGTGATGAATCAGCCCGTCAAGGTCTCGGTCACTGCGGGCATAGATGGCCATCTCCAGGGCGTCGATGGCCAGGTCGCTGCGCAGTGAGGTGGAGGTCTGCCACCCGACGACCGTTCGGCTGTAGACGTCGATCACGAAGCGACGTAGACCCAGCCGGTGAAGGTCTTGACGTAGGTCAGATCGGCCACCCACAAGCGGTTGGGACGGTCGGCCACGAACTGGCGGTTCACCAGATCCGCCGGTCGGTGCTTGGCCTCGTCGGCGATGGTGGTGCGCTTGAACGCCTTGCCTCGTCTGGCTCCGCTGAGGTGCAGGTCACGCATCAGGCGCTCGACCGTGCAGCGAGCGACTGGATGGCCCTCTCGGTTCATCTGGGTCCAGACCTTGTCGGCCCCATAGACGTCGAAGTTGTCCTTGTGGACCCAGGCGATCTGGGGCTTGAGCTCCACGTCGCGGATCTTGCGGGCACACGGTGGCCGCCGCTTGGCGGCGTGTAGGTCCGGGAAGCGAACTGCAGCGTGGTGCAGATCGGCTCGACTCCCCACCGACTCTTTCGAGAATCGATGTAACGGACTACTTCTTCGGTCGACCGTCGAGCTCGGTCGCGAAGAAAATCGAGGCGTCCCTCAATATTTCGTTGGCCCGCCGGAGCTCCTTGACCTCCTTCTCGAGGTCCTTCACCTTCTGGCGCTCGTCGGTGGTCAGCCCTGGCCGCTCTCCACCATCGACCTGGGCCCGGCGAACCCAGACCCGGAGCGTCTCGGGCGTCATCCCGAGCTTGGCGCTGATCGACGTGAACGCCGCCCATTCCGACGGATATTCGTCCCGATGCTCAGCCACCATCCGGACAGCGCGCTCACGCACCTCCGGGGAGTACCTGTTGGTCCTTGGCATTTCTCCATCCTCTCAAGGGAAGGAGTCCGCACAATTCCCGGGCCGATTCAGTTGCTTCTGACGGTGGGATCTTCAGCTTCGGAAACGCCCATTTCTACGGCTCGATGGGGGGCACCACTCTGAACAAGCCCATCGTCGGCATGGCCACCACCGGAGGCGGTGGCTATTGGGAGGTTGCTTCTGACGGTGGGATCTTCAGTTTCGGGAACGCTCAATACTACGGCTCGATGGGGGGCACCACTCTGAACAAGCCCATCGTCGGCATAGCGGCCACTCCCGATGGCCTTGGCTATTGGCTGGTGGCCTCAGATGGCGGTATCTTCGCCTTCGGCGACGCTCAGTTCTACGGTTCGATGGGCGGGAGATCGTTAAACGCTGTCATCGTAGGCATCGCCGCCTCACCCGATGGCCTCGGCTATTGGCTCGTGGCCTCAGACGGGGGGATCTTCGCCTTCGGCGACGCCCAGTTCTACGGTTCAATGGGCGATAAGCCTCTCAACCAGCCCATTTTGGGGATAGCTTCCGATAAAACTGGGAGCGGCTATTGGGAAGTCGCCGCGGACGGCGGGATTTTCAGCTTCGGCGACGCCCGGTTCTACGGTTCGATGGGCGGCAGGCCTCTCAACAAGCCAATCGTCGGGCTTATGTCCACGTTCGACGGAGGTGGCTACTGGGAAATGGCCACAGACGGCGGCATCTTCGCATTCGGCGACGCCCTGTTTGAGGGCTCAATGGGTGGAATTCCTCTGAACTCGCCAATTGTCGGCGGTTCCTCGACCTGACTGACTCGGTGCCCCGACCACGGGATGGGGTGCGCCGTTCAAGTTGCAGCATAACGTCCCATTTTGCGCTTCTCTTGGAATGCCGCACCCCTGCCACAGACCACCGGGACCGGGTCGCGTCTGGCGCACGGTTCGCTGAGCATTAGGGGATACCTGAGAGGTCCGATCCACCTTTTACGGCGTTTGCTAATCTGAGTCCACCCTCCCACGGCGTCCCCTCTGCCCCGAGCTCTTGCTTGCCGGACATGTGATCGGAGTTGAATATCTGATCAGCAAAGAGTGATCCACCGAACACGGGGCTCGTGCCAAACTTTCATACATGCGCAGGCTGCTCGTGGCGGGAGCCACCATCTCCTTGGCCTTCACTTTGGCGATCAGTTCCGGGGTGGCGAAGAGCAGTGCATCCGGGTCAACGGTTCCCACCTGGAGGGCTTCGCCTCTGCCTTACTCCGTCAGCACGCAAGCCGACCCGATCTACAACACCGTCGTCTGCACTTCAGCAACTTGGTGTATCGCTGGCGGCGCGGACAACAACCAGGGCAGTGCCCTTCTGTCGCTGACCGCCGACGGAGGCCGAACTTGGGCCAGCGTCGCGACCCTTCCCCCACAGATCGCCATTGAGATCGACAGCCTCGCCTGCGCCTCCCGTTCTTTGTGCTGGGCGATCGATTCGAGCGACGGGACTATGGCCATCAGCCACAATGACGGACTGACCTGGACGGGCGTAGGTCTTCCGCCGTCGTGGGTGGTCAGCCATACCAAGCCGGCTGTCGTTGGCTGCTCTGCAACACAGTGCCTGGTCGGATCCAATACCGATATCCAAGCCACGTCCAATGGTGGCCGCACCTGGCAGGACCGTCCCCTCCCGGTCAGCACGGGCTCGCTCATGCAACTCTCCTGCTCACCGACGGAACAGTGCTGGGTGGTGCTTCAAGAGACACCGATACCTACGTCGAGGCGTGCCAGATTCCTGGTGGGCTATTCGACCAACGCCGGCAAATCGTGGACCATCCCAAGAACTCTCCCATTTTCTCCCTACGTTGGAATTTCATGTTCTGACGCAACTCACTGCAGCGCTGTCGGGTCCAAATTCTTTGTTACACTAAACGGGGGGTCGAGTTGGCAGGCCAACCCTCTTCCAAAGGTGAAACAGCAGAACTTCTCGGCGATCTCGTGTCGAACTCCCACGAGCTGTTCCCTGACTGGGCTGGACGGCTTCCAGCCGGTGGTCTGGTTCGAAGGACCGGAGCCATCAGTGCGACCCGGATCTTCGAGAGCCCTGACCGCAGCCGTGCAGATTCCAGCCCGGTGGCAGTCGGTGCCGGTTCCTAGGGGCGAAATCTCGGCATTCTCGTGCTGGACGGGTTCCCAGTGCATTGTCGCCGCCGGAGGAGGCCTCTACAGGACGTCGAATACGGGCCAGAGTTGGGCGGCCGTTACGGTTCCCTTCGGAACGCAGACCGGCATCAATCAGATCTCATGCTCCGCCGCAGGAGTGTGCATGTTGATCTACGCGAATGACTCCCAACTCGCGAGCTCCAACAACGGGGGAATGAGTTGGACTACCACCGCACTACCGCCGTCTTGGGTCGTGCCTCAGATTACGCCGCAAACGACTTCCTGCTTCCAGACAGGGTGCATCGTCGCCGGAGATAGTCAGGCATCCTCACAGAATCCCCAGGCCATGATCGCATCGACGACCGATGGCGGACTGAATTGGACCAACTTGGCCGTGCCACCGAACGCTTCTCAAATGGTGGCACTGGGTTGTTCCTCTCGCGGGGAATGTCTTCTGGCATTCGGAACCGGATACGTCGTTCAACCGGTGATGTCCTTCAGCGCTAATGCCGGGGCGTCGTGGTCGGTAGCCCAAGACATTTCCGCCAATTGGGGCCAGATCTCCTCTGCTGCTTGTCAGACGGCAAGAACCTGCTTTCTCCTCGGCAACTTCCTTCTGCAAACTCAAAATTCCGGCAAGACTTGGATCAACGTGGAAACACCAAGTGGTTCTAGTACCGGACCGAACTACCTCTATCTCGGCGACATCTCATGTGGTTCGGGCAGCTGTTGGCTTCTTGGCGGTCAGAACAAGTCATCACTCCTTTGGAAAGGTGTGTGAAAAATGGGGGCTGGGCCGTCAGGTTCTTCTTGCCCGCTGCGTACTTTGGGTGACTGCCCCAGTTCGCCGGCTAGGTGTCGCAGCGAAGGCACGGATAGTTAGGCATAGGGGATACCTTGAGAGGTGGTGAGTGCTATCCGAAGTTCGTTGAAGTTGAGGCATGGCGAACGCGTCGAATGGAAGAAGTTCGCGAATCGGTGCCAAGGCGTCGATCATCTCGGTAGCACGGCGCTGATGGGTGGCAATCTCATTTTGACCAGCCGGCGCCTGGCATTCATGCCCTATTGGTGGGTCCGGCTACGGGGAGGCCAGCCTTGGAGTGTTGCCCTCGCTGACATTGCAACGGTGGAATTGGCGCCGCCAGACAGCGTGCCAGGGAATCTTAGAAAGCTCCTAAGAGTACGGGACGGGTCCGGCTCCGCTGAACTGTTTTCCCTCAGAGGAAAAGAAGAGGCAATCGAAAGAATTTCGACATCAGCGGGCAGGCCCTTCGAGCAGACCGACACAGAATTTGAGCCACGGCCTCGGAACGCCCTTCCGGCCGGTTTGGTGCTCGGGGCAATATTCTGGGTTGTGTTCGCAGTGATCAGCGGAAGCGTTTTGGGGTGGGTCTTTGCGACACTCTTCGTCGTCTTCCTGGTGGCTCTGGTGGGCGTTCGCAAGAAATCCGAAACGAACCAGCTCCGGTAGCTCTGACAAGTTGGAGTCGCTGGATCGGCCTGGTCAACCACCATCCCCGACCACCGGTTGTGCATCATTTTTAAATGTGGATGGCGCCCAGCAAGGACACGATGCCGCCCACGACCACGAAGGCCCCTCCAACAACGCGTCTCAGGCTCTGTTCCGAGAATGGCCCACTGATCTTTTCTCGAGATATTCCGAGGGTCCGACCTGCATTCTCATACCACCAATTGGCTGAATCCCGGAAGTTGGTTATCAATGATGCCCCGATAGCTGCAATGAGAACGCCGACCACGACCAAGGCAACGTCACCAACCTGGGCCAAGTCCATGTCCCCCAGGTTACGGGGTCAGTCCAAGAGTCCAGCTCTCTCCCACGCAGACTGAAGTGGAGCATCCCCGACCACCGGGAAGGGGTCGTATCTCAGACGCAAGGGGCCGGACACCTTCAGCCCCGCAGAGGCCCGACTTCCGAGTGAGACAACAATCGGCGTGAGGGATAATGGCGCAGTGTCCAGAAACGAGCCCTACTCTGTCCGCATCTCCTCGGGTCCTCGATGGGATGCTCTTATTGTCGCACTGGACCTTGCGGAGCAGCACTTGGAGCCTCCGCTCACGTTTCCCGAGATGGAGGGCGGTTGGACTGAAGAGCTGAGGACGGCAATCCTCTCTTCAGTACGTGAAATCAAGAGGGACATTGCCGAAAAGCAGTGCGTGCGGCCTAGCCACTACAAGTCATGGATCAAAGCAGAAATGCTCGACCCTCGGGTCGAAGACGCACGCTGGTCATTCGCCCTTGGGCCAGACGGCGCGGTCCGGGACATTCAGATGGCGGAGGATCTTCTTGATGCCACGCTCTCCCTAATCCGTGATCTCCCCACATTCCATTTCTCTGAACCGGTCATGGAGCCGACTCTGAACGCTCAGGACAAGATGATCGCGATACTGCGGTGGCTTGCTGAGAGTTTAGAGGCGGGTAAATACGTCGTTCTTCGCCAGTTCCAGGAATGGGATGAGATCCTCTCAAGATGTGGCGTAAAGCGACGGGTGCTGAGGGGCATCAGTTATGTGACGAGGGAGAGGAAACGCCTCGGAGTGAATATCGACTTCATCGAGAAGCGCCCGTCCGGTGAGCCATGGGATCGAATCGAGGGCTTCGACAAGCTGCTTGTGAACCACGGTGGCATGGACATCAGCAGGCACTTCTCGTCGATCTGATCAGGATCGCGCTCTGGTCAGCAACGTCTGCTCGTCTGGGTCTGCCACTTCGGTCTGGAGCTGGTTCCGGGAGCCCAGTCCCGTTCACTGGTCGTGGGTATCTCCGATCACCAGGAATGAGATGGGCTGGCATCATTTGCGAGTGGCGAACTGGGGTACTCGTAGCCGGGAGGTTAAACAGGGATGAACGTTGCGCTGTTGATCGCCCTTCTCCTAATCGCTGGCTTGGCATTTACGGCTCTTCTCCTTCGCCGTCTCTCACGAAAGGCCAGTCGACGACTAGACGCTCGGGAAACCGAGGGTCGTGCCCAGACCTCATTCGTCGGGGGCATGAGATGGGGTCAACCCAGCTCGATTGAATATGGGAACGCCACGATGCCGCTGGTGCGCTTAACGATCTTCGAATGGGGTTTGAGACTCGGACCAAGTACCGGCGCACTCAAGATGTTCATCCCTACGATTGAAATCAGGTACGGCGAGATCGACTATGCGGGAGCTGCAAAGGGACCGATCTTTCGATCCCCTTCTGTCCGTATCATTGCGAACGCTCCGGATATCGCCGCACTCTTCTGGACATCCGATCCCAATCCTGTTCTCGATGTTCTCGCCAAGCACGGGGTACCGGTCGGGTGGAAGCCGATCACTTTGACCAATGAACGATGGACGCAGCCATAGAGCGCCCTTCAGAGTGTCCCCTAATGTGCGCTTGCGGGGTGCCCCAATCCGCCGGTTCGGGGATGATCACAAATGTGCCAAGTTGACCCGATGTCGCACACGTTCACGTGGTCACAAGCCAGCCCGGCCAACCTCTCCCCGGCGACCGGCGGTCGCTCACGTGAAGCTGGACTTCTCGCGATGGGAGGACCAGATGACAACACTCAATCCAACAACCACGGCAATGGAAGCCTTCGGGTGGGCACAGCTCGACGAGGCAGAACAGGCCGCTGCGGCCTTCCTGGCCCGGTACAGCGGGCGGACCCTGGAGTCGTACCGCCACGACCTGTTGACCTACTTCCGGTGGACCAGCGACGTCGGCATTGCCGTGCTCGAGGCCACCCGCCCCCATATCGAGCTGTATCGGGTGGCGCTCGAAGAGCGCGGACTGGCGCCCTCGACCATCGACCGGCGCCTGTCCACGGTGTGCGGGTTCTACCGCTTTGCCCACATCGACGGCCGGGTCACCTCGAATCCCGCCCAGTACGTCCGGCGGCCGAAGGTCTACCCGACCGAAGGCCACGGCATGGACCGGGGAGAGCTCGGGACGTTCCTGTTCACCGCCGAGCGGTTTGACCACGCCCATACCGCCCTGGCCGTGCTCCTCGGGCTCAACGGGTTGCGAGTCAGCGAGGCGTGCGGCACCAATGTGGAGGACCTTGCTCTCGAGCGGGGTCACCGGACCCTTCGGATCCTGGGCAAGGGCAACAAGCCGGCGGTGATCCCGCTCGTTCCCCGAACGGCCCGGACCATCGACCGAGCGATCGAGGAACGCCATGAGGGCCCGATCGTCCTTCGACGCGACGGCCAGCGCCTCGATCGGCGTACCGCCCACCGTTGGATCAAGTCGATCGGAAAGCGAGCCGGGCTCGGGTTCGTGCACCCCCACATGCTTCGCTCCGCCTTCATCATGGCGGCCCTTGACGCCGGCGTCCCGCTCCGCGACGTCCAGATCGCGGCCCGCCACGCCGACCCAAGGACCACCACCATCTACGACCGACGCCGGGAGAACTTCGACCGTCACGCCGCCTACGTGGTCGTTGCCTTCGTTGCCGGGGGATAGAAGGATCTTGGGACCTGGCGAGAGGCAGGGGACCGGCTCGTTTCCGCGTGCAGCCAACGCCAGCAGCTGGGGCATTGGGCGCGAAGGGTGCCGAGCAAATGAACCTTCGTCACCCACATACGCCATCGATTGGGCGATCAAGCCATCCCGATCTTCGGTCCCGTGCTGAAAGTGAACGAGCCGAGTAGCAGCCCGCACCAGATACGGTCCCAACCGAAGCGAATCGGGGCGACGTCGGTGTCAGCGCGGGCGCAAGTCAGATGTTCAGGTCGGCGAGCACAGTACGCGCAGCACTGGACCCACACATTCCGTGCACGCCTCCCCCTGGCGGAGTGGAAGACGAGCACAGATAGAGTCCGGCCACGGGCGTCCGGTAAGGGTTCCACTTAAGAGCGGGACGGAAGACCGTCTGGCGGAGCGTCCCTGCTCCCCCGTTGATGTCGCCACCAACGTAGTTGGGGTTGTAGCCCTCTGTCTCTGCCGCGGTCACCGTGGCTCGGCCCAGCACCAGATCGCGAAACCCCGGGGCGAAGCGCTCGATTTGTGTCTCGATCTGCGACGTCATGTCGACGGCCGAGCCGGCCGGTACGTGGCAGTACGCCCAAAGCGTCTGACAGCCGCCCGGTGCGCGGGTCGGATCCATGACGCCAGGCTGCACGACGATGCAATACGGCCGTTCGGGATGGCGGCCCGCCGCCACCTCTGCCTCGGCGGACGCCACCTCGTCGAACTCACCTCCGAGGTGCACCGTCCCAGCCACTCGGCAGACCGATGCGGTCCACGGGACCGGCCCCGAGAGGGCCCAGTCCACTTTGCACACGCCCGGTCCGTGGCGGAAGCGGGCCAGCGCCCGGCGGTAGCCGGCAGGGAGTCGGCGTCCCGAGAGCCGCACAAGCGCCTCGGGCGAGGTGTCGAGGAGCGTGGCCCGCGCCGCTGGGAGATCGTCCAGATTCTCCACCCAACACCCGGTGTGGATCGTCCCCCCGGCGGCGGCCAGAGCGGCGGTAAGCGCTTGGGTGAGCCGTCCACTCCCACCCTCGACGACTGGCCACCCGCCGGTGTGAGCAACCATTGTGAGAAGTAGCGCGAAAGCTCCCGTGAGCGGCGTGCTGAGTGGGAGCATGGCGTGCGCGCCGACGCCCGACAGAAGGCCCCGTGCCTCGGGGGTAGCAAAGCGTTTGGCCAGGTGTGCGATCGAAGGCAACCCGGCGGCCCCGAAACGTGCCATGGCGAATGGATGTTTGGGGACCGATCGCAACGGGGCGAGCACCGTCGGCACGATTACCCCCGCATCGGCGACCAATGGGCCAAGCAGGTGCCGGTAAGCCGGACCGTCGGCGCCCAACCAATGTGCGGTCTCTTCCACCGAGCGTCGCACTGCGGCGGCTCGACCCCCGTCGAGGGGATGGGCAAATGGCACCTCGGGCGTGCACAACTTCACCCCAAGGCGATCAAGGCCGAGGTCGACGAAGAACGGGGCGATCGTGACCAGGGCTTGCACTGTCGAGCACACGTCGTGGTGGAAGCCCGGGAGGGTGAGCTCTTCGGTTCGACAGCCTCCTCCCGGCGTGGCTGCCCCCTCAAACACCTCCACGCCGAGTCCCGCCTGGGCCAGCACCAGCGCCGCGGCGAGGCCGTTCGGACCTGAACCGACGACGACAACGTCAGTGGTGCGCACCGCGATCAACCCTCATAACTTGAGTACCGAGCCCTCGGCTGCGACAATCACGGCCGGACCCGAAACCGAACCGAACTGCTCTGCCAGCTGGTCAAGTTCGTCGTCCGTCCGGTCCGGCCGATGGTGGAACAGCACCACCGTGCGCGCTCCAGCACGCTGGCCGAGGCTCACCGCGTACTCCGCCGCAGCATGGCCGAAGCAGGCCTCACTGGCCAGCTCGTCGGATCGCAGCTGGGCGTCGTGGACTAAGACGTCGGCCCCCGTGGCCAATTCGAGCGCGGCCGAGTGGTACTCGCCCCAACCGTCGGCGCCGGGGCCGAACTTGGTGGGGCAGTGGTCAGGCAGATATGCGAGCGCGGAGCGTCCATCACTCACCCGGTAACCGAACGTCCGCCCGCCCTTATGGGGGATCTCGGCAGCCTCGACGGTGAAGCCCTCGACCCGAAGTCGACCAGGGCTCATGCTCGAAAAGGACCAATCGCCGCGCAGACCCTCGGGGCCAATCGGGAAGTGGGGCGGGGACATCCCGCGTGCCAAGACCTCGGTCGCATTGGCGCCGCCGGGCTGCTCTGGGAGCCAGAGTGAGACCCGAGCGTCCTCCCGGTCACCGGCGGTGAAGAACGGCAGACCGTGGACATGATCCCAGTGGAGGTGGGTGAGCAGGATCGTCCCGTTGAATGCGTTGTCGCCGGTCAGATCGCTGACATGCCGGATGCCGGTGCCGGCGTCGAGCACGAGTGTGGGCACTTCATCGCCGTCGTGAGCCAACGCGATGCACGACGTGAACCCGCCGTAGCGCACGAACGCCTGCCCGGGAGCGGGGGTCGAACCGCGCACACCGCAGAGATGAGCGCGCACCCAATCAGCCCGGGCCCGCGTTTTCGCGACGGTGCCCCTGGGACAGCTCTTCGAGGGCAGACCGGTCCAGCTGGTCTGCCGGCACCGTCGCCACCCGGCAGGCAGTGATCGCCACGAGCGACGACGTGCGCGCCCCGCCTTCGAGGTGGGCGCGCTCGCCGAGAAGCGCGCCGGGTCCGTATTCGGCTAACCGATCGCCGTCCCGGTCGACCCGCAGCACGCCGTCGAGGATCAAGAAGACATCGGACCCCTCGTCGCCCTGCCGCACGAGGGTGGTGCCACGCTTCACTTTGCGGATCTTGGGTTTGGCCGCGCCCCGCATCAGCTGGGTGGAGAGCGAGCGTTCGAGTGCCGTCTCGACCACCGTGACGAGGGCCTCGGTTTCCTGGTCCCCCCACGGGGTGTGCTTCCCGAAGGACTTGCGGTACCAGTCCCGGAAGTCGATCAGACCCGACTTCTGTGTCAAATGGCCGTGGTGGTCGTAAATCCAATGACGCGGGAACCGGCTTGCGCCAGACAGCTTCGACTCGACCCGACCGTCGGCGTGGAGCGTGAGTGACAAAGTCGTCCAGGCCAGGGGTGCCTGCCATTGCACGAACGGCGCCCGCCGGACCCGGCGAGGTGCGGGCATACCTGTGCGACCCCCTGCAGTCTGGGTGAACCGCATCCAGCCGTCTCCCCGCTCGGGTGCACTGCGGATATCAGGCAGGGCGACTGCCTGGAAACTGTGATTCATACCTCCGACACGCACAGTCGTGCTCCCGATCATGCTGACACCCGAATAGCCAGCGTCCGTGATGGCGCCCGAGCCGTCCACCTCCACCCAGGCCGCCAGCCGGTTGGCGAAACGGAAGCGGTCTGCTTTGCGCAGCTCTTCTAGGTCCCCGAGTCGGTCAGGTGGCGGCTCGTCATAATGGGCCACACCGGAGTCGAAAGCCAAGCGCGTCCCTCCGGCGATCGCTTCGGAGGGGATCCACGACAGTGAGGTAACGGAGCGCTCATAGCGCATCGTGATCACCCGCCCGAGCCGGATCGCCGCCTAAAGAGTTGTTCGTCTGCACTAGCGAGATCATAACCACGGGCATGGTGGACCCACGAGAAGTTGTGACGACACTCTCTGGGAAACGCGGATGCAGTCCACCGACGCCATTTCCTCTTCGCTCGTCGACCCAATCCTTTGCGGCGAAGGGTCGATCCCCTGAGCGGCAGGTGGCGACGGGCGTGACCACGGTCCCTATCGGGGAGGGGGCCCGGGGATCCGGACGTGGAGATGGGACGATCCTGCGTTGCTCCGGTGGCTGCCAGGCGACCAGGCGCAATGTGACGACGCGTTCACGAATGTCGGTCTCGCGCACTCGAGCCATGACCAGCATGGTGCTAGGAGTACGGTAATACCCCTCAACCGGTCGACGACGCCGCTTCGGCGCGCTCGAGAGGGGTCAGCGGCGAAACGACGGAGGAGCGTGATGCAGCGAGCAGGGCGGCGGAATCTTGGCAGTCAGGACACACAGGCCAGACGCGAATCTGATTGTCGGTGTTGAACTCGGCGACGAGACTGCCGTCTGGGCTGACCGTCGGGTCATCGGGATTGGACAGATCATGGTTGACCTGCAGTAGCTGACCTGTGGTGGCGTCCCAAACCCGCACGGTGTTGTCGGTGCTGCTCGTGACGATGTACCGACCTTGCGGGCTGTAGGTCACGCCGCTCACTCCGCGGGTGTGGCCGACCAGTTCCAGGACCGCTTTGTCGGTGGCCACGCTCAGGACCGTGACGGTGTCGTCCCAGGACCCGAGGGCCACCCGGTTGCCGGCCGGATCGAAGGCGACACCGGACAGCTGTCCGGGCTGGTTGAAGGATTCGAACGGCCTGGCGGCATCGGTTCTCCCCACGCTCACCTGACCGCAGAACGAGTACACCACCACAAGGCGGTCGTTGGGGCTTATCGCCGGCGGTTCCCCGCCCGCTCCTTGGCAGTTCATGGTCCAGCCGGGCCTGACGACGGTGCGGCCGCTCGACAGGGTGGTGATGTGCAGGCTCCCCCCGCCATCGATCACAGCTAGGAGCCGGTTGTCGTCGCTGAAGCTCACGCCACCTACAAAGGTCTTGGGAAGAGTGAAGATCACCCGTTGGGTCGCCGCGTCCAGCACCCTCACCGTAGAAGTCATGGCGGACTCGTTCCAGATGGCCACCAGACTGCCGTCCGGGCTGATCACCGCCCCAACGCCTGCCGAGTCGGTGCTGAGGACGGGCGAGTGCGCCAGGAGGCGGCCTGCGGGAAGGAGCCAGGTTCGGAGCACCGCGTCGTTGCCTGTTCGGGCGAGCGCCACCAGTTTGTGCTGCTGCCACCCGATCTCTCGGCCGCAGCCGCACAGTTGCGCAGGCAGAGTGGCCAGCCAGGGCCCGCCTGCCCGGTAGATCCTGGCTGTGCCGTCATCGGCGGAGGTGGCCACGTCGGCGCCGTTGGGACTGAAAGAGATGGTATGGATGAAGGCCGTCTGGCCCTCCAGTGTGACCAGTTCCTGGTCGGGAATGAGCGACCAGATCCCGCCGGTGCCGTCGTCGTTGCCGACTGCAACCTTCTTCCCGTCCGGGCTGATGGCGACATCGCTGACTGCGGTGCCCGTCACGGTGGTGAGAACGGTAAGCATGGTCCACGTCTGGGTGTCCCACAGGTCGATGTAGCCGCTGATGTCACCGGGGCCGGTCACACTCGCGCCCACCACGAGCAGCTTCCCATTGAGGGCGATCGCACTCGGCGAGCCTTGTTGCAATTGCTGGCCCATCGGCGTCAATTTCCGCACGATCTGGCCGCTTGCCACGTCGACGACCGCCGTGTAGCCCGCACCTGTGCCCACGACGAGGGACTGCCCGTCGGGAGTGAAAGCCAAGGTGTAGTCGTCGTAGGGGTCCGTCATGAGGTTCCGAGACGTTCCCGACGTCAAATCCCACAGCGCCGTGCCTCGGTTGGTGGTGGCAGCGAGCAGCGAGCCATCGGGACTAAAGGACAGGGCATTGGCCTCGCCGCGATTCACCAGTTGGGACCGAAGTACCCCAGTGACGGGATCGAGGAGGTCGATGCCCTTGTTCGTCCCGACGGCGAGGACGCGGCCGGACGGATCGTAGGCGACGGCGCTGGCCTGCTTGGAGAGGTGCCGTCGATAGACGACACGTCCCGAGGAGGTATTGAGCACCACCACATCACCGGTGCACAGGCTCTCGGCCACGCGGTTGCCGGTCGGACTGTAAGCAATCGAGAGGCCGCTTTGGAACCCGCATTGCCGGCCACTCTCGGTGGGCAGGGCCACACGGACCGAGGACGCGTCCATGGCCTGACGCAACGCTGCCACGGCCTCGGGGATGGGCAATAGCTGCACGGCCTGGCGGGCGAGCAGCACGGAGACCTCGGGATCGGCCGACTGCTCGCTCTGGCTCTCGGCGGCTAGTGCCTGGGCCCGGGCGGTCTTGCTGGCAGAGACCGCCTGGTTTCGCGACAAGAGAGCCAGTGCGCCGAGCCCGAGGGCGAAGACGGCTACCACGATGCTGACCGCCAATAGGACGCGCTGTCGCCGAGCCGCCGCCCGCCGGCTGGCCAAGACGTACTCGCTTTGGAGAGTGGTGGGTGCGGGGTTGGCGTCGGGAGAGGTCCGGGCCAGCCAACTTTCCGCCGCCTTCAGCTCACTGCCGTGAAGCAGAAAACTCCGGTCTCGCTTTTCGCCGTCCCACTCGATGGCTTTGACCAGCCAGCGAGTGTGCTCCCTTCGGAAGTTGAGGTCGGTGTCGAGCGCCCGGACCACTCGCTCGAGGGAGGTGTCGTAGTCGTCGAGCTCGGTGAAAGGGATCCAGTTGCGTTCGCGGATCTCCTCGGGGAGCTCGGGATCCGGCACTGGGCTGCGGAGCACCGGCACGATCCGCTTCTCGAGGGTGCGGGCGTAGCTGACTTCTTGTTCGCAAAAGTCCGAAGCCACCGCGGCCGGGGTGATGACGAAGAGGAACGCATCGGACCCTTCGATTGCGCTCCGGATGGCCTGCGGGAACACCTCGCTATCGGCAATACCCTCGGTATCGATCCAGACCGCCTTGCCCCGCAGCTCAATCGAGGCCGCGAGCCGCTGGACGAAGTCGGTGTCCTGACGGGAGTACGACACAAAGACGTCGGCCAATGTTCCCCGCTCGAGTTCGTCGCGCAACTTCGTGAAGAGGTATTGGGCGCCGATGGTATCGCGGATGGTGCACGATCACCCTCCTCCCACCCGTGGCACCGAGAATGGCCGTGAGAGCTCCCGCCTCCGTCGACCAAGATTCGCCCCCATCAAGCGGCGAGCTGGCCCTCTGGTGCCTGTTGCGCTTTCGAACACTTTGAATCGTGCCGGGCGGGGAGCTCTGCCCGAGTGCGCAGGGGCGATCTACGATCTCGCCATGCCGCCACCGGGGGACGAGTTAGCGACCGCAGAGCCATCTCGGACCGTCGAGGCGTGGCTCGAAGCGGTGCTCGACGCCGAGCGCCGCGGTGAGTTGCTCTTGGCCTTCGACCTCGCCGGGCGAGGCCTCGAAGAACATCCCGGTGACGTGGGCCTCCGCTACCGGGCCGTCTTGGCTCTCGCTCGCACCGGTTCGACCGCCCAAGCTGCGCGGCAGTTCGCAGCGCTCGACCTGTCGTCAGTCGATTCCGAGGACGTGACTTCGCTCATGGCCCGCATCCAAAAGGACGTGGCCCTCTCGGCGTCGGGAGATGAGCGGCGGCGCCTAGCTGGGGAAGCAGCCGCCGCATACCGGAGCATTCGAGATCGAACTGGGGGCTATTTCCCGGCGATAAACGCCGCCACCTTGTTGCTCCTCGCTGGGGACGACTCAGGTGCACGCGTGCTCGCTCGCGACGCACTCGACATTGTGAGGTCTTCGGGCGAAAGAGGCTACTTCGCGGCAGCCACCGAAGCGGAGGCTTACCTGCTCCTCGGCGACGACAGTGGCGCCCGGGCCGCGATCGAGCGGGCAGGGAGATTGCACGACGGGGACTTTGGGGCGCTGTCGACGACGCGGCGCCAGCTCCGGCTGATCTGCACCGAGGCCGGGATCGACTTTGAGATCCTTTCCCCCCTGGCCGGACCTGCCGTGGCGCATTACTGCGGGCACCGCATCTCCGCCCCTGACGAAGGCGGTCGATTTCTGAGCGGTTCCGAGGGCGATGTATCAGTGCTCATCGCCGAGGCGGTCGACCGCCGTCCGGCGGGCTTTGCGTACGGCTCCCTCGCAAGCGGTGGCGACATACTCTGGGCCGAAGCCCTCTTGGAACGCGGGTGCGAGCTTCACGTTGTCCTGCCCTTCGCGCTCGAGGAGTTCGTCGTTACCTCCGTTGCCGCTGCCGGAGACAGCTGGGTGGATCGGTTCCAACGGTGTCTCGACGCCGCCGCCTCGGTTAGTTATGCCACCGAGGACGCGTACCTCGATGACGATGTGCTCTATGGCTATTGCGCCCGCCTCGCCATGGGGTTGGCGCTGCTGCGAGCCCGTTATCTCGACGCCGACGTGCACCAACTGGCGCTGTGGGATGGCCGGGCCTCGACCGGGATCGCCGGAACTGCAGCCGATGTTGCATTGTGGCGAGCTTCGGGCCACGACGTGATCGTGGTCCCCCCGAACGGAGCCCACGTTCGAGCGCGAGAGGCGGTCGAAGTTGCGCAGCCAATAGTGGCGCCCGATCCCCGCCGTCTCCAGCGCGTGGTCCGGGCCATGTTGATGGGTGACATGCGCGGGTTCTCCAAGCTGACCGACGAACAGCTTCCGGCGTTTACCCAAGTCGTCCTCGGGGCATTCGCGAAGGTCCTTGCCGGCTATGACGCCAAGATCGAATACCGAAACACCTGGGGTGATGCTCTCTTCGCCGTGCTGTCTGAGGCGCCCGTCGCAGCACGGTGTGCGTTGGACCTGCAGGACGCCATGGCTGTCCTGGACCTGGAAACGGTGGGCCTCCCGTCGAATCTCGCGTTCCGGCTATCAGCGCATATCGGGCCGGTGTTTCCGATACGGGACCCAGTGTTGAGAACTCCATCATTCATGGGTTCGCACGTCAGCAGGACCGCCAGGATCGAGCCGGTCACCCCACCCGGAGCCGTCTACGTGACAGCGCCCTTCGCCGCAGCTCTCGAACTGTCGGGTTGCCGTGACGTTGGTTGCGACTACGTCGGGCACATGCCGGCAGCCAAGGACTATGGACGTCTGCGTATGTACCGGATCTGGCGGAAGGGCGATAGTCCCGACAGAGCGCAGCAGCCGGCGGGAATGGCGGCGCCAGAACCGGCACTGAAGTTTGCTCGGAGGGCCTAGAAACCTCTCACCACGCTCTTTACTGACCCTAGTCTCATCACCCGCGGCCGGCTCCTCGTTCGGTGTTCACACTCATTCGTAGATTTGTTCGACCAGGGACGGTGGGCAGGTTCGAGCAGTCTCCGAGACGGCACGGGGTTGGACATGCGATAGCTGTACCGGGCGCGCTATAAATGTGCACCCTAAGTTGATCCAGGCGGTCGCGATGTCTGAAACTGTCCAAACTCTTCGATGGCAACCCGTCACCTGCTTGCTGCTGAGCATCATTGGCCTCGCCGGGTCCGTGTACCTGACCATCGCGCACTTCGACACCCACGTATCTCTCGTGTGTCCAGACTTGGGCCCCTGCAACAGGATCCTTACCAGTAATACGTCACACTTCTTGGGGATTCCTGTGCCCGTGCTGGGTCTTGCGTACTTTGTCCCGATGACCCTCCTCTGCCTGCCAGTGGCGTGGCGATCTCCCGACAGGCGTATTCATCTACTCCGACTCATCCTGTCGATCCTCGGCGTGGGCATGATCATCTACCTTTTCATCGAGGAGCTTTTCATCATCCAGTCCCTCTGCGTCTGGTGCTCGGTGATCCATCTCGTGGGTTTCCTTCTATTCGTGATCATCGTGACCACATCACCAGAAGTGCTCGCACCTGACGGCGGTCCTGTAGTCGCCGATGCTGGCTGATCTGGCTCGGAGAACAACCGGACGCCGCGTGGGCTGTCTGGGTGCCGATAATCTCATCTCCGTCCCTTTCAACTCGATAGTTGCCCGGAAGCGACGAGCGGCGATGCTGCGTTTTGGAGCGACTGCATAGGATCGAAGCGAGGTGAGCGCAATGACCACGTACGGATCCGACATCTACACCGAGCCCGACGGCGACCCAGACACCTTGGCGAATCTTGGGCCTCTGCGCCCGATGGCCGGGGTCTGGGAGGGGACCAAGGGCTCCGATCAGCACCCCGTGGTCGACGGGACCGAGCAGAACACGTTCGTCGAACACTACGAGCTGCAGCCGATCGACCGCCAGACCAACGGCCCCCAGCTCTTCTACGGCCTCAGGTACCACACCCACATCACCAAGCCCGGTGAAGCCGAAACGTTCCACGACCAAGTTGGCTACTGGCTCTGGGAGCCCGCAGCCCAGGCGGTGACCCTCACCCTCGGCATCCCCCGGGCCCAGGTGCTCCTGGCGTCCGGCCCGGCCGGGCCCGACGCGACCAACTTCGAGCTGACGGCGACCGTGGGTTCCGAGGTCTACGGCATTCTGTCCAACCCGTATATCGACCAGTCCTTCCGTACCCTGAGCTATCGACTCCACGTGACGGTGAACGGCGACGGGACTTGGGCGTAAGAAGAGGAGGGGGTATTGCAAATCCCCGGCCGCGAGGAACTCTTCAGCCACGTCGATCGCAACACCTTGACAAGGATTGGTCCACCCGAGCTGAACCCCCTGGCCACCCCTGCCCGGCAGGCGAGTCCAGCCGTTGACAGTGCGGACAGTCTCGGCATCCGATCATTGCGAACGACCGAGCGGAACCCCTGAGCGACCGTTCCTCACATACTCTCAAAACCCGGGCCACTCTTTCTCCGTACCGCTAGAAAACCGGACCCTCTGATCAGGCCCACCTGGCGCGCCCTGGCGTAGCTACACCCGATCCAGCTCCAACATGCGAATAGCGTTGCCGCGCAACACCTTGTAGGCAACGTCGTCGTCGAGGCCGGCACAAAGCTTCTCTATGTACGCCTCCGAATACGGCCATGTGGTGTCTGTGTGCGGATAGTCCGTCTCGAAGCAGATGTTGTCGGCACCGACCTCGTCAAGAGAGCGCAATCCGTGCCGGTCGGCCGTGAAACAGCCGAAGATCCGCCCGTAGTATTGGGTCGACGGGAGGACCGGAATCTGCTCCTTCGCGTGCGTCCAGGCTTCGTGCATCTCCCAGACCGTGTCCGCCCGCTCGAGTACGTACGGGATCCAGCCGATCTGCCCCTCGGAATAGGCCAGCTTCAGTTTGGGGAATCGCAGCAAGTTCCCCGAGAAGAGCCAGTCTGTCAGCGAGGCCATGGCGTTGTTGAAGCCCAGGGTCACCCCGACGGCCCGGTTTGAATCGGGTGAAGCGATCGGGTTGGAGCTGCTGGACCCGACATGCATGCAGACGGTGACGCCGTAGTCGTTGCACACCTGCCACAACGGGTCCCAATAGTTGGTGTTGATGCTGGGCAACTTGAGGCGGGTTGGGATCTCGCTGAATGCGATAGCTCGCACCCCGCGCTCGGCGTTGCGCGTGGTCTCGGCCGCCGCCAATTCGGCGTCCCAGAGGGGAATGATGCAGAGTGGGATGTTGACGCCGCCTGACGGCTCGCACCATTCCTCGACCATCCAGTCGTTATTGGCCTTCACACACGCCAGCGCCAGTTCCTTGTCCTTGGCCTCGTAGAAGGTCTGCCCGCAGAAGCGGGGGAAGGTGGGGAAGGGCAACGACCCATCGGTGTAGTTGAGGGTCAGGTCCTTGACCCGCTCGTCGCGATCCCAGCAGCCCTTGCGCATCTCGTCGTAAGTGATAGCCGTCATGGTCATCTGGGTGCGGTCGAAGACGATGTTGCCCTGGGCATCCAGAGTGGTCGATGCCTGCGGAATAGCCACGAACTTCTTCTGCACGTAGATCAGCTCGTCGTCGTAGTACCAGGCGTCGCCCCACGTTCCCTCAGGGTCTTCGTGCATGTCGTACTTGGCGCCAGAGAGGTGATTGAAACTGCCCCACTTCTTGCGTTCGACTCGAGGGCCACGCTCCCGCCATTTCTCCGCAAGCCAGGTCTGCCAGACATGGGGTGGCTCCACGACGTGGTCGTCAACGCTGATGATCTTGGGAAGTGCCATGGTGAAAGCGTATCTCTTCCCTGACGCCGGCGTCAGGGAAGAGGGAAACGCCGCCCACTGCCCCGCCACCCCCCCGGGGGGGGGGATCGGCGGCGATGTGGGGTATTGGCCGGCCGCGGTCGATGCGCGGCGGCAGCTACATCGGGGCTGCAGATCCCGGCGAGTCCCCGCGTGTCGGTGTGAACCCTGGAAACCTCGACGCCGCTCACGGCGGATAGCGGCGAGATGACGCGAGCGGTGAAACCCAGGGGGTCCTCTTAGTCCGGAGGTTTGTTCATCCGCAGGCGTTGGGGCACATTAAAAAGCCAAGACACTCCTGGCCGGAAGGCAGTCCTTGCGGAAGCCAACGCCGAGATTGAGGCGCCGCCGTCCGAGCACCGAGCTTACGCCCGGCAATCCCTAAAGGCAGGCAGTCCGTACTCCTGTCTGAGAACGAATTACTCTTAGGGAGGTTCAACCGATGAAGACAATCAGAGCGATCAAGAGACCCCACAAGACGGTGGCCATACGGCTCGCGCCGGCCGTGATCGTGGCAGGAGGCCTTCTCGCCGCAGCGGCCGCGCCGGCCCCCGCCTCGGCGTCGACAACCCAGACCGTCGTCCACACGGTGAAGGTCGGCAAGTACGGCACGATCCTGGTCAACGCCAGGGGCTTGGCGCTCTACACGTACTCCAAGGACACGAAGAACCACTCGACCGTCACGGGCCAGCTCCTCGCCTTCTGGCCGGCGCTCGTCGTCCCCGCCAGCGTTACTCCGGCCGGCACACACGTGACGGGGCTCGGCGTCGCCATGCGCTCGAACGGCCAGCACCAAGTGACCTACCACGGCAAGCCGCTCTACCTGTTCACGAGCGACAAGAAGGCGGGCCAGGTCACCGGGCAGGGCGTGGCGGGCTTTGCAGTCGCGACTGTTGGTTCCAGCCAGATCACCTCCACGTCGAACACTTCGACGTCGAGCGCTCGCGGATCCGGCTACTGAACGCCGCCCGGCGTGTCGACCACCACGGGAGCCGGTGATCGCTCCCTCGTGCTCGGGCGTCAGCTGAACAAGTGACGCCGGGATCGTCAAAGGGGGCCTCGGCGGAACGCCCGTATGAGCGCCAGGAGGTCGCCCCCTCTGTGCGTAACGCGGAAGGGCGGCGAAGGGCGGGCAATCGAAGCTGCCGGGCTACGGGTCTCCCGTGGCCGCGGATCACTCCCAATCTGAGCAAGCGAGGGCGACGGAATGGAGCCCCCCGGTGCGACGGGGCCCCGAACTCTCCTCATGACAGGTGCTCAAGCAGCATGCACCCGCAGGAGAACCACCCCGCTTGGCATGTGACGCCCTTTGGCCGTGGCGCCGTTGCCACTGTTCAGGGACTCCTCGATGCTGCCTCGGAGCCACGAAGAACCTCCGGTTCGGGGCGCGGGGTCCTCCGGCGATAGCCCGGGGGCTCGGGCGGGCGGAATCCGTCGAGCACGGGAGTGGGCTGGCGCTCGCGTGCTCGGTCAGCCGTTTAGGCTCTAGAGCGTGGGTGATTCTGACAACAGCCAACAATTGGCCAATTCGATGCTCGGAGCCCTGCTCGGCGTGGTGCACCAGACGGCCGGGGATGCCGGCGTCATCCAGGTCTTGGCCAAGTCGGGCGAGCGTCGATCGGCCGCTGATATCCAGCAACCCGACGGGTGGAGCTCCTATCAACAGGGCCTCGCCCTCTTTCGAGCCGCGGCTGACGTGCTTGGTGATCCCGATGTCGGACGAAAGGCGGGTAAAGAGGTGTTTCGCCGGTACGCGAGCACCGAGGTGTTGACACTCTTGCGGTCCATCGGATCGCCGGCCGAGTTGCTTCGGGTCTACCCGTCCATCTCAGCCAAGCAATCGACCATCACGCGCTCAGAAGTCGTGGAGGTTGGGGAGACACATGGTCTGATCAGTGTCGTGACGCCAGATCACAAAAGAGACCCGCTGTTTTGCGGCTATACGCTGGGTGCGCTTTCGCAGTTTCCGGTCCTCTTCGGTATGCAGCCAGCCAGCGTCGAGGAGATTGAATGCCAGGCTCGGGGCGATCCTCGTTGTCTCATACGGCTGGATTGGGATCCCACATCGTCTGTCGGGACCAGCTCGGAGCGCGAAGTTGAGCTGCTGAGGGAGCAGCTCCTCGTGGTGACGAAACGGTTCGAATCTCTCGAGTCTGTAGCCAAGGAGCTCTCTTCGACAAGCGACGTCAACTCAATGCTCGAAACAATTACCAAACGAGCCGGCGTCGCAGTTCGAGCTCCTCGATACTTGCTCGTCGCTCAACTTCCGGGCGACGCCACTCCCCGGATCCACCACGTGGGCTTCACCCAGGATGAGGCCGAGGCCGCCGCACAAGAAGTCCTGCGCTTTGACCTTGATACCATCGAGAGCTCCCGCTTAGTAGTTGCTATCGAATCGGCTCGCAGCCACTTCGGACGTCTCGCCGCCTTTTATCCCGAGAACTACCACTTCTTACCCCAGGAACGGTCCCTCTTGATGGCGTATGCCGCAAATGCTGCCGCTGCCCTCGAGACGGCGGCCGCCCTGGATGAATCTCGTGACCGCAACACCACGCTCAGTGCTTTGTTGGATCTGGGGCGGGTGCTTGCCGAGGAGTCCACCAGGGGGAAGGGGGCGCAGCGCCTGGCGGATGCCATACCTGCGATCGTGGGCTGTGATCAGGCACACGTGATGCTGTGGGACCCTGGCGACGCAATCCTGCAGCGAGTGGCGTCGACCTCACGGGTCTCGCTCGACGTTGCAGCCACAGCGACTACGGCTGTGCGCAACGGCAACTTGGCGAACCAATTGCTTGAGCTAGCGACGCCGACGCTCGTCACCTCGACTTCACATCCCGTTCTATCCCCTATCTTGGAATTGACTGGGCTCGGGTCGGGTGTCGTCGTACCGATCACCGCTCGCAACACATTATTTGGCGTCCTTGCCATTGGCCCCGACGGTCACAAATTGTATCGCAATGTCACTTTGCTAGAACGCCTAAGCGGTGTGGCCAGCTTGGCGGCCACCGCCCTGGGCGGCCTGGCTCTGCTCGACGAAGTGCGTCACCAATCTCTACATGACCCGATCACTGGGCTCGCCAACTCACGACTCTTCGAGAATCGGGTGAGTCAGTACTTGTCCTTAGGGCGTCGTAGCGGAAGCCGGCTTGCTCTGCTCTTTGTGGATCTCGACCGGTTCAAGTTCGTCAACGATGCGCACGGCCACAAGGTCGGCGACGAATTGCTCCGTGTCGTCGCGGAGCGGCTGCTCGCGACCGTCCGCAATGAGGATACGGTTGCGCGTATCGGAGGCGACGAGTTCGGCATTCTTGTCCAGGGAGTCGCTAGTCGTGGCGACGCTGAGGTTGTCGCCGGAAAGATCGTCTCGGCGCTCGGGAAGCCATTCGTCGTGCGGGGCCGCACCGTCTCGGTCGGGGCAAGCGTTGGAATCACCCTATTCCCCGATGCAGCCGATACCTACGATTCCGTGGTTTCTCGGGCCGATTCCGCCATGTACCAAGCCAAGGCCAACGGCCGCGGTCGCTTCCAGACTTACGAGCCACCAGTTGAGTTCCCCCATAACTCCGGCCAAGTCCAGCAAAGCACGATCGACACCGGCAAGGTTTAGACGGTTCGGCGGAACCACTGACCGACCGCCGCAACGCATGGAACCGGCAATAGAGGACTCCGGATCCTCACGTGTCGGGTTCGAATCGGTAAACGCGCACGCGTTGAGGCAGTAGCAGGTGGGCATGGCAATCACACGTTGGTCACTGCCGACGGGCGCTGGTTGCCGAGATGTTCGACTGAACATCGAGCAAGCCCAGGTTCGGACTACCTGCAGATGTCAGGTTTCCTGACACGCACCTCAGCTGAAGTCCGGGGCACCGTGCGGTCGGTAGCCCGAAGCCGGCGTGCGCGTCACGCGCCCGTTCCTGATCAGTTCAGCCGATATCGTGACCGTTGACGGTAAGTGTGACGTCGATGTTGCCCCGTGTGGCATTCGAGTACGGGCACACCTGATGTGTGGCAGCAACGATGCGCACCGCCTGCTCAGGATCCTGAACCTGCGGCAGGGTTATGTCGAGCTCCACGGCAAGCTTGAAACCATGCTCCTGGGTGGGAAGCAGGCTCACATGACTGTCGATCGAGACGTCGCCTACCTCGACGCGCTCGCGCCGACCCACCACGCCGAGAGCACTCTCGAAACAGGCCGCAAAACCCACAGCGAATAGTTGTTCAGGGTTCGTGCCGCCCCCCTCGCCGCCCATCTCCTTTGGCGAGCGGAGTTGCACATCCAGTGCTCCATCATTTGTGCGTCCGTGACCGCTTGCGCGGCCGCCCGTGACCGTTGCCTCCGCCGTGTAGAGAACTCGCGCCATCTCGGCCTCCGATCTACCGATCTACCGTAACGGGTTCGGAGATTGGGGGCTCTCGACATTGGTGCGGTGACCAATTGTGTCCCTGCCTTGGGCACTTCGGGGGACGCGGGAGGCCGTGTTGCCCCGAACAAGGTCCCGGCTGCGCCGAGCCGGCAGGGTGGTTACTCAAGGGCGGCTAGGAGAGCCGGGCCACCGCAAGCGCTGTAGCGAGCAAGACGATCGCCCACGACATCGTGCTCAGGGCGCGCTCGAGCGGTGCGAGGAGCACCCTGTCGTCGAGAGGGATGGTGTCGCCGCTGCTCAAAGAGACGCACCCCGACACCTGTGTCGCACGGCGCCGCAGGAGGCGGGCCGGTGTGCTCAGGCTGCGTTGGGCCCACGAGAGGGCGAACGCCCCGGCGGCGGCAATGACCGGGGCGACGGCCAGCCGCCCGGTCTGGGCCACGTAGGCGGTGAGGACGGGGAAGGCGCCCCAAGCCGCGGCGAATCCGAAGTCGGTGTGCACAACGCCCCCGAAGAGCTCGAAGTTGTAGCCCACCACCAGGACCGGGCCCACCACCATGAACGGGACCAGGGCCCAGCCGACCCGAATGACCCCCGCCACCCCGAGCGTCACCGCTCCCAACAGCCCGATTGTGGCCACCACAACCAAGGCGGCGGAAGGAATCCGGGTCCGAAGCGGCCGACCGTGCAGCTCGTCGAGGGCATGAGCGGCCAGTCCCACCGCGCAGAAGAAAGCGAGCAGCGTGGCCACCAAGCGAGAGAGGTGAACGTGCGGGGCGAGGCACGCCCCGATCACGACGTAGGCCAAGTGCCACGCGGTGTAGGGCGGGTGCAGCAACGTCCACCAGTCTCGCCAGCCACCCGACTTCGCCGCGTAGTACGCGGGCCGATTCTCCGGCAGAGCGCCACCTGCGGCCGCTTCCGAACGTGCCGGGGGGCCGTCAGTTGGGGCGCCGGACACTCGCTCGTCAGCCACCGCTGCGTCGCCCCCACATGACCAAACCGCCGCCAAGGCTCATGACCCGGAACCCCACGTCGTCGAATCCGGCCCGATGCCACGCCTCGACGGTCCAGTCCACCGGGTACCGCCTGTAATGGCCAGAAATATTGGGCCCGAGGAACCGGCCTACCTCGAACCACTCCCGACCGCCCGTCAACCATCCGCCGACCGGGAGAACGAGGCGCGTGTAGAGCCACCACCAGAACCGCCAGAAGCGGCTGGGCGGGAGGAGGAATTCCAGGCTTGCAACGACACCCCCGGGCGTCACCACCCGGGCCAGCTCCCTCAATGTGGCCTGGGGGTCCTCGACGTATCGGAGCAGGTAGGTGAAGGTGAGCGCGTCGAAGGTTCTGTCGGCAAACGGCAGCTGTTCGGCCCGACCGGCCGCCAGCGTGACCCGATCGGTCATCCGCGCACCCGCCACGTTGCGCTGCCCCTGTCGCAGCATGTCGGTGGTGAGATCGACCCCGACAACCTGGGCCGACGTCCGGTCGGCCACCTGGAGTGCGACCCCGGCCGTACCCGAAGCGACGTCGAGCACGAGGCCGGGCGATGCCGGGACGATGTGGTCCACCATCGCCCGCCGCCAGCGGCCGTTCTGAGCCATAGAGAGGATCTCGGCCAGCCGGTCGTAGCGCTGCGGCAGCGGTGTGAACAGTTGCTGGGCGAACCGGTTCCGGTCGCCAACAATTCCGAGCGTCATCATCTCTCCTTAGGTGCGATGATCTCACCGTACTCACTGCACGAGAGGAGCCGCGTGTCCCCTTCACGCTTCGATGCGCTTGTCGTGGGGGCAGGTCCCGCCGGAAGCATCGCCAGCCTGGTGCTCGCCCGAGGTGGAGCCCGGGTGGCACTCCTCGACAAGGCAACATTTCCCCGCGACAAGGCCTGTGGCGACCTGGTGGGACCTCGGGGTCTGCAGTTGCTTGCCGATCTCGGCATCACCGTCCCATCCTCACTCGATGTGGGCGACATGGTGGTGGTTGGCCCGACCGGCCGTCGGGTCATGTTGCCGTCTTTCGAAGGCCGGACCTATCCGGACCACGCCACGGCGATCACCCGCACCGCCTTTGACGCGGCCCTGCGCGAGGCGGCCATCAACGCGGGGGCGGTTCCTTTCGAAGGTCGAGCGCACGAACCGCTCGGCGAGGATGGAGGGCTCGTGGGGTTCCGCACCGACCGCGGCGACGCGCTACGAGCCGACTTTGTGATCGGCGCCGACGGGGCCACCAGTCAGGTGGCCGACGCTTCGGGCCTGGTCGACGGCACTCGGGTGCTGTGGGGATTCGCGGTGAGAACCTACCTGGACCAGCCGGTCGACCGGCCGGTGATCGTCATCTGGGAACGGTCCCGGTGGCGGGCCTTCCCCGGCTACGGCTGGATCTTTCCGGGCCCCGACGGCGGTGCCAACGTGGGTATCGGGATCGGGACGCGAGCGGACCGGCGGGCCGGGGCCGGGGCCGTTCGTGCCCTCCCCGATTTCCTCGAGCACCTCCACCGGCTCGGACTGGTCGACGCCGTGCATCGCCGTCCCGTCGGTCGCCATCTCGGGGGCTGGCTCAAGATGGGAATGGTCGGAACGAGCCCGGCGAGGGGGCGGGTCCTGCTGGTCGGCGATGCCGCCGGCCTGGTGAACCCGTTGCAGGGCGAGGGCATCGCCCATGCCATGGGCAGTGGCCGGGCGGCGGCCGCGGCGGTGCTCGGGGGTGCCGACCGTGCGTCTGAGCGGTACCGCAGGGCGTTGGCCAGCGCCCACCTCCCGTACCAGCGCATCACCGCGGCGGCGCACGCGGCGCTCGTGGATCGGCCCCGTGCGGTGGCCGCCCTGGGAAGGCTGCTCACCGCACCCGGAGTGGGGAAGGCCGTCGCCGGGGGCTGGACCATCTTTTGGAACGAGCTCCTCGAAGGGGCGCCACCAGGGAGTGCCCGCGCCATCGCCTCGGCCTCCAGCCTCCTGGGCAACATGGGCACGTCCCGCACCGCCATCTCGCGCTGGTTCGTCACCAACCTCCCCGAGGAGTCCCAACGCCGGGAAGCCGGAGGCTGACCGCCAGCGGGGTTCACCGCCCGGCCAGCCTGCTCACCGCGCCCGCAATGCCTCGTGCGTCGGGGGGAGGAACCATTCGTCGATCGCGATGGCCGGCCGGCCATCGACCACGATCCGGTACGCACGCGAGAACGACGACGCACCAATGTGGGCGTCGATGGCCCTGTCGACCTCTCCGGGGGCCTCCCTCGGTTGGCCGAGCGCCTCCCGGCGGATCGACACGTGATGCTCAATGAGCACCCGCCCGATTGGGGCGTTGCTGCGGCCGAGCTTCTCGTAGACGCCCGCGGGGAGGCGGTCGCCGGCGATGGTGGACTCGGCGTACACGAATGGGCGCTCGGTCAGCCGGCCCCGAAGGATGACGGCTCGGCGAGTCAGCGTATGACCTTCGGGAACCCCGAGGGGGTTCGTCGGGCCGGCGGCGATCCGATGCTGACGGATCTTGTAGGCGTCTACCGGTTCACCGGACAGAGCTTCGAGGAACTCGGTGACCGTCCCGGTACTCTCGTGCAGCGCGCGCTCCAGCTCCTGGGCCTCGGGTGTCACCTCACCAACGTATCGTCCGGACGAGCGATGTCGGGCCTACCGCGGCTTGTCCCCGAACGCTCCTGATCGGGCGACCCCATGTCAGCGCCAGGTGATCGCCGACCTCTCGAAGCGCCCTGCTGCTTCACCGTGGACTCAGCTCGCAGCGCGTGGGTCTCCTGTGGCCATCGGTGGACACCTCAGCGGATCCCAATGGAGTCGCCGACGCGTCAACTGTTGACGCTCGATTTCGAACCACGACCAGCACCTCGTTGGCTCGGCCCGCTCATCGTTTTCAACCGCGACAGCTCACCATCGCGTCGGCTGGAGTGCCGGCGAACGCCGCACGGTCGATGGGAACCTGCACGCTGGCGGTGACGACAGAACCCGCGGGAACCGGCCGGTCGGCGTGGACCATGCCCTTGCCCAGCACCGCTCCGAGGCGCGTCACCGACACCGTGCACGAGATATTCGACTCTGAGCTGCCGGAGTTGCTCACCTCGAAGTTCACTTGCTCTTTGGGGCCGGTCGCGATCGGACCAGCAAGGACCGGTCGGACCGACACCACGGCGGTCGTGATCGGTGGTGCCGAGGAGGCGCCGAAGAGTAGGCCTGCTCCAGTACTCAAGGTAGCGAGCAGAAGAGCCACGGCGATGAGGACGCCGACGACCCGGACCCATCGCGGGCGACGACGCGTGGACTCCTCGTCGCCGTCGGCCGAGTCATCAACGATGTCATCTCCTCGACGACCGGGGCGGCCGAACTGCGGCCCATTCGCCCCTTCGCCCCGACGAGGTCGGCCGTCACCGTTCGCCGGCCACTCGCCGAACCCCGGAGTCGTTGACCCCGGGTCGTGTGGCCCGGGGTAAGGCGGCATGGGCCGACGCTACGCTGCGCTTCCTCCGACGGATCAGGTCCCCGGGATGTTCGGGGTGGTCATCACTGTCGCACCCTGGGGAAGCTTGAAGAGCGACGCCGGTGGCGAGCCCGAGTACGCCTTAAGGGTCACCGAGTCGGACCCCGAGTTCTCGTAGGTCAAGAAGCCTTTGCTATTGGCCACACACCAGATCTCGGTCTTGCTCTGACCGGGGGCTTTCACGGTCACACAGGTTGAAGGCTGCCCCGCGACGGTCTTCGAAGAGGTTTTCACCGACAACCCGGGGATGTGCTCCGCCACCTCTCCTTGGAAGACCTTCAGTTCGGTGACGATGACTGTCGAGCTGAAGAGTTCTGAGAGTCCGGCGAGCGGATTGGCCCCGGACTCCGAGATGCAGGTCGTCGCCGATCCTCCCGAACCCGAGCAGTAGTAGGTCTTCTTTCCGGTGCTGACGAGGGTTGCGCCGGCCGTCTTCATGTACGAGTTCCCCGGCGATTGGGCCAGCACCATTGTGGTGTTTGCGGACCCGGGGTTCGACACGACGTAGGTCGCCTCGAAGGTCGCCTTGGAGGCGTTTTGCAGTTTCTGTTGGAGGCCGCCCAGTCCAGATCCGCTCGCCCCGGCCGTCCCGGCAACGCTCAACGTCGCCGCGGCGACCATCAGGCCGCCGGCGCCGAGCAGCAGCGCCACCTTCGAGGCACCACCACGGCCGGTGACCCGGCTCCGGCGGCTGTCCAATGTGCTCTGGGCCTCGTGATTCATGACTCCCCTTCCGGGTCAGACTGCGGTTGCGCAAACCCTAGTGTCCAGGTCGAACGAAGAGGGAGCCAACGTAGATTGGCACTTGGTAGACCCCATTGGCCCGATTGACCACCGCCCACCCGGGTAGTACCTGAGCCTGCTCGCCGAGAGCGCCATGGCGGTCGTCGCACTCTTCGAACCCCCGAGATCCCCGCCGGCGAGTTGATCGATGACCGGTCGCCTGAGACCGAGGGGTCCGACGCCACCATCCCGTCGATGCTCGTGGTAGTCGCCGTCCCGTCCCGGGCTCGCCCTCCCGGTCGGCCGGCCCACCCGACTCCACCGCAACAACTGACGGCGGGGTCGGCATCGTTCTCGGCCTGTGGTCCAGTGAGGCTGTCGCCACCGCAGGTGGTCAAGAACCCGGCCGGGCCGTACCCTGAACGCATGCGATCCGCACCCGGCCCCAGCACTGCATCGACACCAAAACGGCGACGAAGCCGATGACCGCGTCGGCACCGGCGGCCCGTATCGGATTCACGGCCGTCGAATCGACCCCGGTCCTGCCCGTCGACCCGAGACCTCCGGCCGCCGCGCCGAATGTGGTGGCGATCGTCCTCGATGACACCGGCTTCGCCCAGCTCGGCTCGTTCGGCTCGGACATTGCCACTCCTCACATGGACCGACTGGCGGCCGGGGGGTTGCGCTACAACCGTTTCCACGTCACTTCGCTGTGCTCCCCCACCCGGGCGTCGTTCCTCACGGGGCGCAACCACCATGCGGTGGGGATGGGATTCCTCACCGACATCCCGATGGGCTACCCGGGCTATGACGCGCGTATCCCCAAGTCGGCCGCCACGTTGCCGAGGATCCTGCGCGATGCCGGGTATAACACCACGGCCATCGGCAAGTGGCACCTGGTCCCCCGATTCCAACGCTCCGCCGCCGGCCCGTTCAATCTGTGGCCCCTCGGACTCGGATTCGAGCGCTACTACGGGTTCCTCCACGGCGATGCCAACCACTGGACCCCCAACCTCGTCTCGGACAACCACTACGTCGACCCACCGAAAGGTCCCGACGAGGGGTACCACCTCTCGGAGGATCTGGCCGACCGGGCGATCGGCTCGGTTCTCGACCAGCAGCAGGCGGCCCCGGGGAAGCCGTTCTTCGTCTACTTCGCCTTCGGTGCGATGCACGCACCCCACCACGTGGCTCCCGAATGGATCGAGCCCTACCGGGGGAAATTCGACAAAGGGTGGGACGCGTGGCGCAAGGAGGTCTTTGGCCGCCAGGTCGCGTCCGGCGTGGTGCCCGAAGGAACCGTCCTGACGCCAAGGCCCGAGTGGGTGCAGGGCTGGGATGAGCTGTCAGGGGACGAACGGCGGATGCACGCCCGTCAGCAGGAGGTCTTCGCCGGCTTCCTGACCCACACCGACGCCCAGATCGGCCGGCTCATCGACTTTCTCGACGCCACCGACCAGCTCGACAACACCTTGGTGCTCGTCTTTTCGGACAACGGGGCGAGCGCCGAAGGTGGAAGGTCGGGCAGCGTCAACGAGCACCGCTTCACGGCGAGGATTCCCGAATCGATGGAAGACAACCTCGCGGCGATCGACGACTGGGGCGGGTTCGGCACGTACAACCATTACTCCTGGGCCTGGGCCTGGGCCGGCAACACCCCGATGCGCCTCTGGAAGCGCTACACCTGGCTCGGCGGAACCCGGACGCCACTCATCGTGCACTGGCCGAGAGGGATCGCTACGCGTGGGGAGGTGCGCAACCAATTCACCCACGTGGTCGACCTCATGCCGACGATCCTTGACGCCGTGGGCGTCGAACCGCCCGAAACGGTGGACGGAGTCCCCCAACAGTCCATTGACGGGACCAGCCTCGTACCCACATTCGACGACCCCGAGGCCGAGACACGCGACACGCAATACTTCGAGATGCTCGGGTCCCGGTCGATGTTCCACCGCGGATGGAAGGCCACCACCGACCACATCTCGACCGGTGTGCTCGATGAGGAGGAGCTGGCGGTCGGGAGCCGCGATTTCGCCACCGACCACTGGGAGTTGTTCGACCTGCGCATCGACTTCTCCGAGTCGACCGACGTCTCGAAGGAGCACCCTGACGTGGTGGGCCAGCTCAGCGAACTCTGGCTGGCCGAAGCCGAGCGCAACCAGGTCCTGCCGGTCGACGACTCGTTCGTTCACCGCATCCGCGCCATCATCCCGGCCACCTGGCCGGCGGGCCGGGACCGGACATTTCTGCCCGGAGGCAGCCCGATCTCCGACGAAACGGTCCCGATGCTCTTCGGGGGTTTCCGCATTACCGCCGAGGTCCTCGTCCCCGAGCACGACGCCGAAGGCATGCTCTGCGCCCTCGGCGACTGGAACGGAGGCTACGCCCTCTACGTCGTCGAGGGTCGCCTCGTCTTCTCCTTCTCCCGGGCAGGAGAGCTCCTGGAGGTCACCGGCGACCGACCGGTGCCCAGCGGCAAACAGTCCCTCGGGGTCTCCTACGCCCTGGCCGCCGACCGAAGTGGGACCTTCACGTTGGTCCAGGGCGACGCTCCCGTCGGGAGCATCGGGTTTGCTGGGATGTTGCCGGTGGCACTTCAGCACGGTGGGGCGGGCCTAAGGCTTGGCTACGACGCCGGCTTCCCCGTTTCCGCGCGCTATACCACGCCCTTCGCTTGGAACGGCGAGATCAGCGCACTACGGGTCGAGACTCCTGGCGTCCCAGTGGACCCGGCCGACGGGGTGCGCGCCGCCCTGCACAGCGACTGAATGCACCGAACGGCACGGACCGGGCCAGGGTGATCGGACGCCGGTGACCGCGCGCCGGTGAGCGGGCGCTCCGTGACTGGGCGCAGGCCGATCGAAGAGTCACGCACCGAGCAGGTCCACGAGCTGGTCGGGTCGCCACTGTCCGGGGGCCGATCCGCTGCAGGCCGATTCGTTAGCCATTCGCCCGAGCAACTCGTTCGCCGGGGTAGCCACGCCGTGGAGGCGGCCGAGCAGGACGATCTCCGCATTGAGATAGTCCGCCTCGATGGAGCCAGCGCCTCGAGCGAGGCTCTGCCACGATGATCCTCCCGACCATTCACTGCGCCGGGTCCGCTGCAGCTGGAGCAAGCTGCCACGCCGTTGCGCGTCCTCGGCGTCGGAAGCGAAGTCGATCCCGGCTGCTCGGAGCGCTGCCTCTCCCTCACGGCGGGCCAGGGTGTCGATCTCGCTACCCCGGCCTGCCGGCCCGCACAGCGCCTCGACGGCGTTGGAGAGGTTCTTCAGGAGCTTGGTGTACTTCCAGCGCATGACGTCGGGCACGGCCCGTGAGTCGAAGCTCGCTTCGTTCATGGCCCGGGCCAGGGTTTCGACCAACGGGTCGACGCCGTTCGGATACCGGCCGAGGTCGAGCAGGCCGGTCACCGGGGCCGAGTGCGCTTGGACGACGCCGGGCTCGAGATGGGTCGTCGGGCACATGACGCACATGGCGTAGGTGTTGGCGAACAGGCGGAGGGCCCGGCGCTCATTCTCCACCCCGTTTTGCGCGCACACCACCGCGGTCTGCGGTGGGGCAACCAGGGCGACGGAGCGCAACGCCTGCTCGGTGTCCTGGCTCTTCACCGCCAGGATCACCACCGCCGGATCGTCCTGGTCCCAGTCAATATGGGAGGGGTCCGCCACCGCTTGGATGGGGAGCCTGAGCGACTCTCCAGGTAGTTCAAGCCCGAGCCCGGACTGCTGGATCGCCGCCAGATGGGCGCCCCGGGCAATGAGCTGGACCGGTTGTCCTTGGCGGAAGAGCTGAGCGCCGATGACCCCGCCGATCCCCCCGGCGCCGAAAACGATGACCTGCATGCCACGATGTTGGCACGATGCTGGGCGCAGGAGGCCGGTCATCATGACCCACATCACCGAACCCCTGCTGCGGGCCACCGCCCTCGGCACCCAGGTGGCCCTCGCTCCGGTCCGCGTCCTCGGGACCCTCGCCGAAGGCCGGCGGGTCGAAATCGACCGGGACATCCGGCGGTCCCTCGGCGTGTCCGCTGAGCCCAAGCCCTTGGTGATGGACCCCGGGCGAGCCTTTCTCCATCCCGACGCCGTGGCCCGCCGCGTCCACGCCGACCTCCCGTCGATGATGATCGCCGGCCTGAGCACTCTTTTGCTCCAGACTCTCCATCCCCTGACGATGGCCGGGGTGGCCGAACACTCCGACTACGCGGCGGACCCCGTCGGCCGCCTGCGGCGAACCTCGGCCTTCGTCGCGTACACCACGTATGGGACGAACGAGCAAGCCCGCGACGCCATCGAGGCGGTCAAACGGACTCATGTCAAGGTTCGCGGCATTGCCCCAGACGGGCGCTCGTACTCGGCATCGGACCCCGAGCTCGTCACCTGGGTCCACGTCGCCGAGGTGTCGACGTTCCTTCACTCCGCGCAGCGGTTCGGCCCGAGACGCTTCACTCGCGAGCAATGTGACGCCTACTACGCCGAGACCTCGGCTGTCGCCTACGAGCTCGGTGCGACATGGGTCCCCCGCTCGGTCGATGAGGTAAAGGCCTATTTCCGTCGGATCCGCCCCGACCTCTATGCCGGCCCGCAGGCGCTGTCCGCCCGCGCCTTCCTCCTGCGGGGCGTCGGTACAAAACCCGAAGACCGGGCGGCCTACGCGGTGCTCGCCGGTGCCGCTGTGAGCCTCCTGCCGGGGTGGGCCAAGGCCGAACTCGGTCTGCCGGCGATCCCGCTGGCCGACCGCCTGGTCGTCGTCCCCCTCGGACGCGCCCTCACCTTCGGGTTGCGCTGGGCCCTGACTCTGCCTGCCGACCCCACCGCTTGCGCCGAGCGCCGCGCTGACACCGAGTCGGACGGGAAAACTTGAGCGCTCACAGGGCGATCGTCAAACCGCCATCGACGGCGAGTACCTGGCCGGTCACGTACGAGGAGGTGGCCAGGGCCAGCACCATCTCGGCGACGTCGCCGACGCGACCGCTCCGCTTGAGTGGTGCCACCTGGCGCACGGCTTCGCGCACCGCGTCCCAGTCGGCCGTCCAGGGAGTATCGATCAGGCCGGGAGCGACGGCGTTCACCCGGACCTCGGGCCCGAGCACCTTGGCCAGCAGCACCGTCTGGTGGTTGAGGGCCGCCTTTGAGCTGGCATAGGGGATCGAGCTCCCGGTGGCCCGAAGCCCGGCGATCGAAGAGATGTTGACCACCGTGCCTCGTTGTTCGCGCAATTTGGGCACCGCGGCCATCGTCATGACCCAGGTCCCAAAGACGTTGACCTCGAAGATGCGGCGCCATACCTCGACACCCGCCCGGTCCAACTCGTGATGGGGGATCACCTCGGTGGTCCCGGCGTTGTTGACCAAGACGTCGATTCGGCCCCACCGCTCGAGTGCGGCCGCTACCAGCCGCTCGGGGTCCCCTTCGACGGTGATGTCGGCTCGGACGTAGTGAGCGTCGGGGAGGCTCTCGGCAACTGCGAGACCGGCGTCGACTGACCGGGAGGAGTTGACAAGGACCGAAGCCCCGGCCGTGGCGAATCGTCGGGCCACCTCTTCGCCGATTCCGCTGGATGATCCGGTGACGATGGCCACGCGGCCGGCAAGGCGATCGTTGTCGCTGAGATTGCCAAGCGTACTCACCGCGGTCGGATACCCCAGCTCCCAGACCACGTTTGGCCGGGTTCAAGAACAATCAGATCCTTCCCCGAGCGCAGGGCATCGGGCGGGCAGGTCATCGGTTCGATGGCGACGGCGTGTCGCCTCCGGTCCGGATCCCCGAGGGTGTCACCCGTGTAACACATCAGATAGTTGAAACGGTCGTCGACCCACAATTCGGCCCCGCGCTCCCCCGACGGGTCGTCAAGCGACGCCCAGGCTGTGCCGTCGGCATCGCGGTGCAGCCCGGCGAAGGCCGTGTCCATCCGGGTCGGCCCGATGGGCCGTCCACTCGTGAAGTCGAACTCGCTTCCCGCCACCGGCTGGACCTCCCCGGTCGGCAACGACCGCGCGTCGAGCATCAGACGCCGGGTTCCGGGCAACCGGAGGATGGCCGAGTCGATCGGTTGCGATCCCACCGTGAGATACGGGTGGAAGCCAACGCCAAAGGGCAGCGTCAGCTCGCCGGGGTTACCAGCCGTGGTGGTGACCGCAAGGCCGTCGCGGCCAAGGCGGTACTCGATGCGGAGCTGCAAGGTGAAGGGGTACCCGGGGGTGGGGTGGACGAGGCAGCCAACGGTCATGACATTCTGGGCGAGCGCCTCGACCTGCCAGGGAACCCAACGGACGAGCCCATGGATTGCGTTGCGCAGCTCGGGCTCGTCGAGGGCGGCCTGGGCTTGCATCCCTGAGAACTCGTAGCGCCCGTCACCGAGGCGGTTCGGCCACGGAGCGAGCACCTGGCCCCGACCACTGTGGGACCACTCGGTCGGTGCGAACCCGTCGACGATGTCCACGCCGGCCAGGGTATAGGAGCGGATCGTGGCCCCGACCTCGGTGATGCAGAGCTGTTGGCGGCCGTGGCCGATGGTCCACTGCTCGCCGGTCGGTGACTGCGGCGATGTGAGTCGTCGGTGTGCGGGCATGGCTTCTCCGGAACGCCAGATGGTGGGTCGGCGGTATCGTACTGGCGCGTGCGCATCTTGGTGACCAACGACGACGGCGTGCACGCCCCTGGGCTGGCCGCGCTCACCCGGGCGCTGGCTCGGTGGATGGCCGAAGGCTCGCCCGCAGAGGAGCGCCAGGTCGTCGTGGTCGCACCACTTGCCAACCACAGTGGCGCCTCAGCGGCCGTCGGAACGGTCTATGAACGTGAGGCTGTGGCCTACCGGTCCGTAGAAATCAAGGGGGCCGAAGAGGTGCCGACCTACGGCTTGGACGCCTCACCGGCGCTTTCGGTCATCTTGGGGTCGCTCGGCGCGTTCGGAGCCAAGCCGGACCTCATCGTCTCGGGCATCAACCTCGGGGTGAACGTCGGCCGATCCGTGTTGCATTCAGGGACGGTGGGTGCCGCCTTGACCGGCGCCCAGTTGGGCATCAGCGGCCTGGCCGTCTCACTGCGCACCGGGGTCGAGCCCGAGCCCTGGCAGACCGCAGCCACCATCGCCGTGGCCGTGCTGCCCGTGCTCACCGCCGCTCCGGCCCGCACCGTGCTCAACCTGAACGTCCCGGCCCTGCCCCTCGCAGAGTTGCGGGGGATCCGCCGAGGTCGCATCGGGGGGGCCGGGATCATCAAGTCGGCCAGCGATGCGTCTTTTCCCCTGGGCCACGGTGGGCTCGGTGGGCCCAAGGAGGGCGAGGTGCACCTCAAGCTCGGCGCCGCCGTTCCCCAGCTGGGCGACCTGGGCGAAAGGGATCCCGACGAGGACGCGGCGCTGGTCGCCGCCGGGTTCGCCTCCCTCACCCCGCTGCTCGGGGTCCGCGAAGCCAACGGCGCCGAGATGGACGGGGTTGTACGCGACGCCCTCGCCCTCGCCGACCGGGCACAACAGCGCGCCTGACCCGTCGGTTCACTGGGCGGCGCTCAGGACCCTGCCGATCTTGCGGGTCCCTGATGGCGTGACGACGACGGTGGGACCGCCCCCGGATCCGAAGTGCCGGCCGATCCGAGCGGAGGCCCCGCCACCGGGTTGCACCCACAATGAAAAGTTGCACGGGTGTTACTCCGTTGCTACGGTCAACGAACACCCGTTCCGCCAGTGGTGGGCGCCGCCGTTGCCCTATGTGGCCGACCTGGTGACCCCGCCTCCACGTACGCCGCGTCCCGCCCAGCCTCGAACTTTGGACGGGCGCGACCAGACAACCCGTCCGTCCGACCACCGCCATGAGGAGTCGCCCCACCGAGCCAAACCCGGGATCTCCCGTCTCGCACCTCGTACGGACCAGCTTGCAAGTCCAGGGTCACCCGCCCCTCCCCGGCAGTGACTCGCGAGATGAATGCACCCAAGACGGCGCCCGCATTCCCAAACCAACTCGACAGCGAGGAGGCGCAAGATGCGCAAGCACCGGCTGTACGGCTTCGGGCTCGCGCTGCTGACCGTGGTGGGAGCACAGGCCATTCTCCAGCGGCCGAGCGGCGCCACGAATGCGGCCGCTCCCACCCACGCGACCGGCGTTGGTCACCCACCGCTCCACGGGACCCACCAATTCCGAAGCTCGCTCGTCGCCGACGATGCGGGATCGAATTCGCCGGGATGGAACCAGATCACCCCAGGCGTCCAAAGCGATGCCTCATCGGCGGCCGAGGCGGCACTGGCCGCCGCCGACCCCACGACTCCCCAGCCGACAGGACTCGGCTCACAGGTCCAGTTCCAAAAGCTGCGAGCGCTGATCGCGACATTCCGGGCTGAGCAGTTCAACGCCTTGGTGGCCACCTACAACCTCCAGCAGTACGCGGCGTCGATCGCTGCTGGGCAGGCGGCCACGGCGGCCGCAGCACAGGCGACACAGGCCGCCCAAGCCGCGCCGCCAGCAGCGGCCGCCCCGACGACGCCGACTACCACGCCCGCAACCGTGACGCCGCCCGGCGGCGTGTGGGCGGCTCTCCGCCAATGCGAGTCGGGCGACAACTACGCCGACGACACGGGCAACGGGTACTACGGGGCCTACCAGTTCGCCCTCGCGACCTGGCGGGGGCTCGGCTACTCGGGCCTCCCGAGCCAGGCCCCCCCGGCCATCCAGGACGCGGCGGCGGCTCAGCTCCAGGCCCGTAGCGGCTGGGGTCAATGGCCAGCGTGCGCTCGCCATCTCGGGCTCCTCTGAGCACCGGACCCCGGACAGGTGCTGCCCCGAAGAGCGACGAAGTCCCGGCCGCATCAGTGCGGCGAAACGGTCATCGCGTTGAGTGCGTGGACCGCTTCTCCGCGTTGATGACAGGCTGGGCCGCCATGCCCCACCAGCTCCGCACTTTTACCCACGGCGACCTGACGTTGTCCTACGAGGTCCACGGCTCCGGCGACCGCACACTCGTCTACCTCCACGGCCTGCTCCTCGACGCTGCGGTCAACCGCCGATTGGCCCGGGACCTTGCCGACGCGGGGAACCGGGTCATCCTTCTCGACCTGCCCGGCCACGGGGCTTCGGACAAGCCGCGGCGAGCCACCGCCCATCGGATGGACGCCTACGCCCGACGGGTGATCGATCTGCTCGATGAGCTCGGTGTCGAAAAGGCGGTGATCGGCGGCATCTCGCTCGGCGCCGATGTGGCCCTCCAGGTCGCCCTCATCGCTCCACTGCGAGTGCAGGCGATGGTCCTCGAGATGCCCGTGCTCGAATCGGCCACCCCATTCGCTGCGCTGCTGTTCACACCGCTGCTGGTGGCCACCCACTACGGTGCCCCGTTCGTCCGGGCCCTCTCGCTCGTCGCCCGGCGGATCCCCCGTGAGCGGTTGGGGCCGTTCGACCAGTTCTTCGGGCCACTCATCCTCGATCCCGACGAGATGGTGGCCGTTCTCCACGGCGTCTTGGTCGGCCCGGTGGCGCCGTCCGCCGAGGAACGCTCGGCTATGACAATGCCCGCGCTGGTCATCGGGCACCAGTCGGACCGCCTCCACCCGTTCGGGGACGCCTACCGACTGTCGGACCAGCTGCCCAACTCCCGATTGCTCGAAGCTCACTCGTTCTGGGAACTGCGAGTTGTCCCGGCCCGGCTGACCTCGGAGATCTCCTCGTTCTTGGACCAGGTCTGGTCACACTCGGCCCATAGCCGCCGCTCGGCCTGAGCGCACCAAGCCGGGGACTCGAAGAGCGGTCAGCCGTCGGGATCATCACCGGACCGACGCTGGCGTTTCACATCGGAGCGTCGGCGCTTGTCGGCCAGCCGGCGCTCTTTGGCCCCCCGGGTCGGCCCGGTGGGTCGGCGCGGCGGGTCGGTGCGCAGCGCCGCCGCCAGCCGAGCGGCCAGACGGTCGAGGGCGATCTGGCGGTTCCGGGCCTGCGAACGCTCATCAGAAGCGGTGGCCCGGACCACCGGACCCAGCCGATCGAGCAGCCGGGCCCGCTGACGGGGGCCGAGGGCGCTCGAGTGGACCACGTCGAAGCGGACCTCGACGCGGCTGGCCGTCTTGTTGGCGTGCTGGCCCCCCGGGCCGCCCGACGGGGTGGCCCGCCACTTCACCTCGGTGAGTGGGATGACCAGGCTCGGGCTCACCTTGAGGCTGCCCTCGTCAACGCCTTGGTTCCCAGTCACGACGCGAGCGTAGGACCAGTACGCTCGGCGCCATGGAATATCGACACCTCGGACGGAGCGGGATGGTCGTCTCGGCCCTCGCATACGGCAACTGGATCACCCACGGCGGTCAGGTGGAGGAAGACGCGGCCAAGGCGTGCGTGAATGCGGCACTCGACGCCGGCATCACCACCTTTGACACGGCCGATGTCTACGCCATTGGCAAGGCCGAAGAGGTGCTGGGTCGCGCCTTGAAGGGCGTCAGGCGCGACTCGATCGAGATCTTCACCAAGGTCTACTGGCCGACCGGGCCGAACCCGAACAACCGCGGGCTCTCGCGCAAACACGTCATGGAGTCCTGCAACGCGTCGCTCGAGCGTCTCCAGACCGACCATGTCGACCTGCTCCAGGCCCACCGCTACGACTACGAGGCGCCGCTCGAAGAAACCATGCAGGCATTTGACGACCTGATCCGCCAGGGCAAGGTGCACTACATCGGCGTGTCGGAGTGGACGGCCGAACAGATCAGCGAAGCGCTTCGGGTGGCCGACGACATGGGACTCGACCGCATCGTTTCAAACCAGCCGCAGTACAACCTGCTCTGGCGGGTTATCGAGGCCGAGGTCGTCCCGCTGTGCGAGCAGGAAGGGATCGGCCAGGTCGTCTGGTCCCCGCTCGCCCAAGGGGTGCTCACCGGCAAGTACAAGCCGGGCGAGGACCCTCCGGCACAGTCCCGCGCGACCTCGGAGGAAGGACCCGAGAACATCGGGTGGCTCTTGCGCGACGAGGTGCTCGATCCGGTCCAGCAGTTCGCCACACTGGCTCGCGAGGCCGGGTTCACTCCCGCAGCGGTGGCCCTGGCCTGGGTGCTGCAGAACGAGAACGTGTCGGCGGCGATCATCGGCGCCACCCGGCCCGAGCAGGTCGTCGAGAACGTCAAGGCCGTCGACATCGTCCTCGATGCCGACTTGCTGCGGGCGATCGACGAGGTCCTCGAGCCGACCATCTTGTGGGACCCCGGATTCACGATCAGCCCGGAGACGCGTCCCTGATCGCTCCCGGTGGCGGCGAAATGGCGAACGACCGAGCCGATCAGAACCTGGTGACGACCGATTTGACCTCCAAGGTGGAGTGGACCCGGCGCTCCTCGAAGACCCGCTTGTAACCGGTGTGGCTGATCCGCCACTCCCCCTCCACCTTGGTGTATTCGTCTGAGTAGAAGGCGGTGCCCCCGATCTCGAGATCGAAATCGAGAGCCATGACCCGGTCTTCTAAGTACCACACGCCCGTCGCGCTGGTCTGTGAGGTCAAGGTGATCTCAGGATGGTGACCGAAGTGGGCCGAAACGAGCCTCGGGTCGCTGAGCGAGGTGTCGAGAAATCCAACGATGGCGGCACGACCCTCGAGAGTGTTCTTTCCGTCCTCATACGACGCAGTGCACCCGTCGGTCAGGAGCTGACCCAGCTCAACGAACTGCTTGAGGTCGAGCAACCGGAAGTAGGCGTACTTGAGCTGCTTGATCTCTTCGATGTCCTCGAGCCCCATGCAGTTCCCTTTCCTGAAAGCCGCCCGTCCGGGCGCAGCGACGCGACGCGGGCAACGCGCCGCCCGAGTGTACCGGGGCCGGCCACGCCGATCGGGGGGTAGTTTCGGACAAAGGGCGCGCCGGAAATTCCGTGAGTGGCCGGTGCCCGACGTGGGGAGCAGATGAGATGCGACAGATCGAGCACTGGATCGCCGGGAAGCGGGTCGGGTCACGCTCGGGTCGCACTGCCCCGGTTTACGACCCCGCTACCGGCCAGATTCGCGCCGAGGTCGCTCTGGCCACGGCCGACGAGGTCGCCGGTGCCGTCGAAGCGGCGGCGGAAGCCGCCGCGCTGTGGCGGGCGTCGTCGTTGTCGAGACGGTCCGAGGTGCTGTTCGCGTTCCACCACCTGTTGGCATCCCGGGTCGATGAAATCGCCGAGCTGATCTCCGCCGAGCACGGCAAGGTCCCCTCGGACGCGGCTGGCGAAGTGGCCCGGGGCCTCGAGAACGTGGAGTTCTCCTGTGGGATCCCCTCCCTTTTGAAAGGCGGTTTCAGCGAGCAGGTCTCGACCGGTGTCGACGTCCATTCGGTGCGGCAGCCGCTCGGCGTGGTGGCTGGCATCACCCCGTTCAACTTCCCGGCCATGGTCCCACTGTGGATGCTGGCCAACGCCATCGCCTGTGGCAACGCCTTCGTCCTCAAGCCGAGTGAGAAGGACCCCTCGACCGCGCTGGTGTTGGCCGACATGCTGAGCGAGGCCGGCCTGCCCGACGGTGTCTTCAACGTCGTCCAGGGCGACAAAGAGGCGGTCGACGCGTTGGTCGACCATTCCCAGGTGGCGGCGATCAGCTTTGTGGGCTCGACCCCAGTTGCCCGGTCCGTCTATACCCGGGGCACGGCCAACGGGAAGCGGGTCCAGGCACTCGGAGGAGCGAAGAACCACATGGTCGTCCTCCCCGACGCCGGCGTTGATCTGGCGGCCGACGCCGCCGTGAGCGCCGCTTTCGGCTCGGCCGGGGAACGATGCATGGCCATTTCGGTGGTCGTGGCCGTCGGCGACATCGCCGACCCCCTGATCGGCGCGATCGCCGCCCGCATGGCCAAGCTGCGGGTCGGACCGGGGACCGATCCCGAGGCCGAAATGGGGCCGCTCATCACCGCGGAGCACCGCGACCGGGTCGCTTCCTATCTGGCAGCGGCCGAAGCCAACGGGGCCACGGTGGTGGTCGATGGCCGTGACCACGAGCTGGCCCAGGGCCCGTGGGGGTTCTTCCTCGGCGCCTCGTTGCTCGACGGCGTGCACCCGGGAATGGCGGTCTATGACGACGAAATCTTCGGGCCCGTGCTTTCGGTGGTCCGAGTCGACAGCTATGACGAGGCCGTCGCCTTGGTGAATGACAACCCCTACGGCAACGGCACCGCCATCTTCACGAGAGACGGCGGCGCGGCGCGGCGGTTCGAGTTCGACGTGGTCTGCGGGATGGTCGGGGTCAATGTCCCAGTCCCGGTCCCCGTCGCCTATTACAGCTTCGGGGGGTGGAAGAGCTCGTTGTTCGGTGACGCCGCTATGTACGGACCCGCCGGGGTCGACTTCTACACACGGACCAAGGTGGTGACCACCCGCTGGCCCGATCCATCGACCTCGAGCGTCGATCTCGGGTTCCCCCGCACCCGGTGACATCTATCGCCCAGGGGTATATACCTGCGGCGTGACCACCGGATGTCGGGGAGACAAAGACCTGGTGCAGGCCAACGTCATGTTCGTGTTGGCCTTCTGCGCCCTTGTGTGGCTGCATCGAAACGGGGAACGCCTGCGGCACCCCGACCGGCTAGGGCTGGCCCAGTGACTCCCGACGCTCTCACCCGGGTGCGCCGGTACTGCCTGGCCCTCCCTGAGGTCACCGAGCGTTTGAGTCACGGCACCCCGACATTTTTCGTGAACGACAAGCGGTCATTCGTGCAGTACTGGGACGACCACCACGCCGACGGGCGGCTGGCCCTGTGGTGCGCCGCCCTCCCCGGAGCCCAAGAGGCCCTGATCGCCACCGATCCGCGTCGCTACTTTGCACCTCCTTACGTCGGGGGTCGGGGCTGGGTCGGGGTACGGGTCGACCTGCGGCCGGCCTGGAGCGAGGTGGCCGAGATCATCGAGGACGCCTACCGCGCCGTCGCCCCGAAATCGCTGGTTGACCGCCTGTGAGCTGCGTCCACCTCGCCTCGGCCATGCTTGGTTCATGCGGCGCAGGCAACGGGTGGCGGTCTACGGGATCTGCACCGACGACGACGATCGGATTCTGCTGGTCCGAGCGGCCCAGAGCCTGACCGTCCGGGGGCGCTGGTTCCTCCCCGGTGGTGGCCTCGAGCACGGCGAGGACCCGGTCGATGGCCTCGGGCGCGAGGTCACCGAGGAGACCGGGCTTCAGGTGATCGCCCAGAGCCTGCTCGGCGTGATCTCCGACACCGCCACCCTGCCCGACGCCACCGCTCTGCACACCGTGCGCATCATCTACCGCGTGGAGCGCTGGCGGGGGACGTTACGGGCCGAGGCGTCGGGTTCGAGCGACGCCGCGGTGTGGACGACCCGGGCCGAGCTCGCCTCGGTCCCCGTCATGCCCTACGTGACCGAGGCGTTGGCCCGGTTCGGTTGACCCAACTCGCAACGTCCGAGCTGGCTACCGTGTCCCCGTGGCCTTCACCATGGTGACCGACCGGGGCCCGGGGTGGGTTGGGGTCACCCTCTGTCAGTTGGTGCGGATCGGTGGAGTCGAGGTGCGGTGACGAGCGGGCGCAAGGAGCAGGCCGCGTTGTTGGCATCGCTGCACCATGGCGATCGACCGCTCGTCTTACCCAACGTCTGGGATGCCGTGTCGGCCCGAGTGGTCGAGAGCGTCGGTTTCCCCGTGGTGGCTACCTCGAGCGGAGCCCTGGTGAGGGCGCTCGGGTACGAGGACGGCTCGGCCGCACCACCCGACGAGGTCTTCGCCGCGGTCGCCCGGATCGCCCGGTCGGTCGCCGTCCCGGTCACCGCCGACCTCGAGGACGGATACGGACTGACCGGTGAGGAACTGGCGGGTCGGCTGGTCGCCGCCGGCGCCGTCGGGTGCAACCTCGAGGACTCGAGCTACTCGGGCTCAGAACCACTGGTGTCGACCGACGTCTTCGCCGAGCGGGTGGCCGCGGTCAAAGAAGCCGGCCGGGCTCTCGGGGTCGACATCGTGCTCAACGCCAGGATCGACGTGTTCCTCCGGTCGGTCGGGCCGCCGGGCGACCGGATCGGCGCGGCGCTCGAACGGGCCCGTGCCTATTTCGACGCGGGTGCCGACTGTGTCTATCCCATCACCGCCTCGACCGACCACGAGGTGGCGACCCTCGTCCGCACTGCGGGCGGCCCGGTGAACATCATGGCGTTAGCCGAGCCGGCCGACGTAGCCCGGTTGGCTTCGCTCGGCGCCGCCCGGATCAGCGTGGGTTCAGGCCTGGCCACCGTGGTCACCAGCCGGATGCACGAGGTTGTCGCTGCCCTCGCGACCGCCCTCATCGACCAAGGATGCGAGCCTTCAACGTGACGGTGTGCCAACCGTGACCGAGGCTGGGGGCACCGCCGCGGGGCGTGCTCCCCACCGCGTCGTCATCATCGGCTCGGGATTCGGCGGCCTTTTTGCCGCCCGGGCATTCAGGCGGTCCGCCGTAGGCGTGACGGTCATCGACCGCACCAACCACCACTTGTTCCAACCGCTCCTCTACCAAGTGACCACCGGGATTCTGTCCGAGGGACAGATCGCCCCGCCCACCCGCGACGTGTTGCGCCGGTTCAAAAACGTCGAGGTGCAGTTGGGACTGGTCACCGACATCGATCTCGAAGCACGGATCGTCCATTCCACCCAGGGCATCCGGATGACCAGGACGCCCTATGACAGCCTCATCGTCGCCCCCGGCGTCGATACCTCTTATTTCGGGCACGACGAGTTTGCTCAATGGGCTCCGGGGATGAAGACGATCGACGACGCACTGGAACTGCGCGGTCGCATCTTCGGTGCCTTCGAGATGGCCGAGACCGAACCCGACGAGGAAGTCCGACGCCAGTGGATGACATTCATCGTGGTGGGAGGCGGACCGACCGGCGTCGAGATGGCCGGCCAGATCGCCGAACTCTCCGAACGGGCGTTGCGCAACAACTTCCGGACCATCGATCCCTCGAAAGCCCGCGTGCTCCTTTTCGAAGGCGGCGACAAGGTCCTGGGATCATTCGGAGATCGGCTGGCCGCCCAGACGGCCCGGGTCCTCACCAAACTCGGTGTCGAGGTCCACACCAATGCGATGGTGGCCGACATGGACGAGCGGGGCGTTGTGGTGCATTTCGACGGCGGAACGGACCGCCGCTTCGAAGGGCGCACGAAGGTCTGGGCCGCCGGGATGAAGGCGTCCCCCCTCGGCAAACTGCTGGCCGAGCGCAGCGGCGCCGATATGGACCGCGTCGGTCGCATCAAAGTGCTCCCCGATTGCACGCTGCCGGGCCATCCCGAGGTGTTCGTCGTCGGGGACCTGATGGCCCTCGATGACCTGCCGGGCATGGCCGAGGTGGCCATGCAGTCGGGGCGTCACGCGGCCGAGCAGATCAAGCGGCTGGTCGGTGGCGATACCGATCCCGGCCGGCCATTGCGCTATCACGATCTCGGGAGCATGGCCACCATCTCGCGCTTCCGGGCGGTGGCCCGGATCCACAAACTGTCTGTCGGTGGTTTCGTCGGCTGGGTGCTGTGGCTGGTGGTCCACCTGACCTTCTTGACCGGGTTCAAGAACCGGTTCGCGGCCGTCGTCCGCTGGGGCCTGAGCTTCTTCGGCACAAGCCGAGCCGAACGGACGATCACCTTCCAACAGATCGTGGGCCGTCTGGCCATCGCTCGGCAGGGCCAGGTCGGACAGGCCGGCCCTGAGAGCCAACAGGTCGGCTACGCCCGCGCGTTCGCCCCGCCGGGGTTCTCTCCGAGCGTCGGGGCAACACCGGGACACGGCGCCGACCAAGACGCTGCCCGCCCGGCTGCCGGGGGCGGGGCGACGACGAAGCACGGCGAGGGAGCAGAGCCGGACGACCCCAACCGCGCGGCGAACCCGACGACACCTGACTCTGCGTAAGCTCCCCCCGTGAGCGACATGCCGCTGGGACCGGCCTGGTGGCAGGCGTCGGACGGGAAGTGGTACCCGCCCGAGCAGCACCCGTCGGTTCGGGCGGTGGCCGGAGTCGAATCGTTTCCCTCCGCTGCGACCCCGCCCGATGTACCGGTCCCCTCGGCGCCTCCACCGGTGGTACCGATTGTTCCCCCCGCGGCCCCCGACCTCTGGCGGTCCGCTGGTCCGCCGGGACATCCGGGCGGGGGCGCTCCGCCGTGGGGATTTGCCGGCGGTCCCCCCGAGCCGCCCCATCCGGGCGTTCCGTGGTATCCGCAGTACGGCGGGGGCCAAGGGCCGTACCCCGGCGTCGCGCCGTCGAAGCCCAAGGGGGACCACCAGGGCCTGGTGATCGGCCTCGTCATCGCAGCGGTCGTAGTGATCGCAGCCGTCGTCGGCGGTGTCATTGCGGGCACCTCGACCTCACGGTCTACTGCGCCGGCCGTGACCAATCCGGCGACGCCGCCCCCCGCCCTCCCGTCGTTACCGACCCCGCCGGCGGAGACCGCCCTCGTGGTGGTCCAGCTCAGTCTTGGGACCGGCCAGAGTGCGGTCGTCCCCGTCGATCTCGCCACCGGTGTGTCCGCTCCGGACATCTCGGTGCCGGCCAACGCGGAGGCGATCGCGACCAACCCGAATGGCACCACCGCCTACGTGCTCTCGGCCAACCACCCGAAGAGCGGTCCGGGGTCGCTGACCCCGATCAATCTCAAGACCGACCGGGCCGGCCTGCCCGTGTCGGTGCCCGACGTCCCCGTGGCCATGGCTATCACCCCTGACGGCACGACCGCCTACATCGTGACGGTCAGCCAGGCAGGGACCTTTCTCGTCGGGGTGGATCTCGCCACCGGTACCATCCAGGGACCCCTCACCTTGCGGACCGACCAACCCTCCGAGGCGGACATCGCCATCAGTCCCGATGGCAAGACCGCTTATGTCTCGGACTACGCGCACGGCGAGATCACTGCGGTCAGTCTGGTCAACGGATCAGTCGGATCGCCGATACCGGTAGGGACGACTGCCGGACAGTTCGCCCTCGATCCATCGGGTCAGGTGGCCTACGTGACCAGTCCTTCCAACGGCACAAAGGTCCTGCACTCGGTGACGCCGGTCAATCTCACGAGCGGCCAGGTTACGGCCCCGATCATCGTCGGATCCGGGCCTCAGGCGATCGCCATCACCCCCGACGGCAAATGGGGGCTTGTGACCAACGGTGGCTCGCCGACGCTGTTCACAAACACGGTCACCCCCATCAACCTCGCCACCGGCAAGCCGGCGGCACCGATCCGCGTCGGGACCGGACCCGCACCGATCGCCCTCAATGCCCCCGGTACGTGGGCGGTCGTCGGCAACACCGGCCTCGCCAAGGCACCCGGCAGCACCGTGACCTTCGTCGATGTCACCAAGATGGCGACCGGTAAGACCGTGTCGGTACACGGTCTCCCCGCGGCGATCGTCGTGGTCCCCGGTGCGAGTACGTAGCCACTACCACCCGGGCGGTCCCGGCGACGCATGGCTCGCCGACGCATACGGCTCGGTCACCGGGTCCGGCCACTCCGCTGTGGCCGATGGCCGATGGCCGACTACTCGAAGTGTTCGGTCCGCAGCTCGCGCTTTAGAATTTTCCCTGAAGCACTGCGAGGCAGCCGGTCTTTGACGAAGACGATCCGGCTCGGCACCTTGAACGGAGCCAGATGCTCGGCCACGTGACCCTGGAGGGCTTCGACGGTCGTCGTCTGACCGTTCTTCGGGTTGATAACGGCGACCACCTCCTCGCCGAGCCGCTCGTGGGGCACCCCGAAGACGGCCGCCTCGTAGACCGCAGGATGCTCATAGAGGGCTGCTTCGACCTCGGCGCAATAGACATTCTCGCCAGCCCGCAAGACCATGTCTTTGACCCGGTCCTCGACATAGACGAATCCTTCACCATCGATCCGGCCGATGTCTCCGGTCCGGAGCCATCCTTCGACCATCGTCTCGGCGGTTGCTTCGGGCTTGGCCCAGTAGCCCCGGATCAGATTCGGTCCTTTGAACCAAATCTCGCCGCGCTCTCCGGCTGGTACTGCTCGCCCGTCAGGGTCGCGCACCGCGATCTCGAGGATGGGGACGGCCCGGCCCGTGCTCAACGGATGCGTCACGTAGTCCTCGCCGAAATTCCCCGGTCCGTATGCGTTGGTCTCGGTCATGCCGTAACCGATCTGGGGGCGCCCCCGGAAGTTGTCCTCCACCCGGTGGACGAGTTTTGGGGGTGCCGGCGCGCCACCGCCCCCGATGCTGAGCAGGCTCGACGTGTCGTACTCGGCGAATCGCGGAGATTCGAGCAGGTCCCAACTCTGCGTGGGAACTCCGACGAAATTGGTGACCCGCTCCCGCTCGATGAGCTCGAGGGCGACGTCGGGATCCCACTTGTGCATCATGACGAGCTTCATCCCGACGTAGAAGCACGACATCATGACCGGGATGCACCCGGTGACGTGGAACAGCGGCACGATGAGGATGAAGGTTGGGTCGTTCGGGGCCACCAGGTCTTTACCCATCGACGCCCGAGCCTCCTCCGTGGGCTTCGCTTTTTCGGGGCGATCCGCGCTCCGTTCGCGCTGGACCGCGCTCGCGCAACCGAACGCGAAGAGCGCCTGGGTGACGGCACGGTGAGTGGACACCGCACCTTTGGGTTGGCCCGTCGTCCCCGACGTGTACAGGATCGTGGCATCGTCGTCGGGACTGATCGGTACCTCGGGGAGCGAATCGCCCAGGTTGACAACGGCATCCATCCGCTCCAGGTTCGGCGGGTTGGCGTCGTCTTCGCCCGCCCGCACCACGATCGTGTCGATGCCGAGGCGCTGACAGGCGATCCGGGAGCGGACAACGCGCTCAGCGTCGGCGATCAGGAGTGACGCACCGCAGTCGGACAAGGCGTAGTCGAGCTCTTCTTCGGTCCACCACGCGTTCAGCGAGACCGAGACAGCGCCGATGGAAATGACGGCGGCGAAAGAGATCACCCATTCGGGCAGGTTGCGCATGCCGATCGCCACCCGGTCACCCTTGGCGATACCGTACCGATGGACCAGGGCAGATCCAAGCGCATCGACGTGCGCCATGACATCGGCGAACGTCCAGCGCTCACCCTCATAGACCACGAAGGTGTTCTCCCCCTGATTGCGGGCCGAGTCGAAGGCCGCCCGGAGGGTGGTCGGCGCGTGGGTGAACGCCTTGTACCCGAGACCATCGATCTCGACATCGGTGATCTCGAATACCTGGCCCGGCCCCGTCACCCGGGCGATTGCCTCTTCGTAACTCAGAGCCACTGATCGACGCCTCCCCGGGGCCCGATGGCCGAGACCCCGGACCCACGGTACCCGGGCACCACCACCACGTGGGTGTCCGTGGCGTGAAGCAAGTGCACAGAACCGGGCAGCCGGAGGATCCCGGGCAATCGGACTGATAGGAAGGGCCCATGCCCATCAACGTGAACCCCGTCCCCGGCCTCGACGAACGCGTCAATGACATCCGGTTACGCACAGCCCGGATCATCAACGAGGAGATCCTGCCGATCGAAGACCGGCTCTGGCGTGGACGCTGGAGTTCCGAGGCAAACGAGGCGGACCTCGACGAGGGACGCCGACTCCGTGAGCAGGTAAAAGAGAAGGTCCGGGCCGCCGGGCTCTGGGCCCCGCACCTCCCCCAAGAATACGGCGGAATGGGGCTGGACTTCCTCGCCCACGCCTACATGAACGAGATCCTCGCTTACGCGATCGGCGCCGCTTCGCTGTTCGGGGTCGTCGCCCCGAACTCGGGCAATCAAACCATCTTGGTCAAGTACGGCACCGAAGAGCAGAAGCGCAAGTGGCTGCTCCCCCTCATCGAAGGAACCATGGAGTCGGGGTTTTCGATGACCGAGCCCGAGAATCCTGGTTCGGATCCCCGCTCACTCACCACCACCGCCGTCGTCGAGGGAGACGAGTGGGTCATCAATGGGCACAAGTGGTTCACGTCCAACGGCAAGAAGGCCGACTTCTTCATCGTCATGTGCCGGGCTGAGGACAAGACCGGGGAGCTGGGTCGTTCCGGCCAGATGGTCCAGATCATCGTGCCCACCGACACCGCAGGTGTCGACATCGTCCGGGGCATCGGCATCTGGGGGCACGGCACCTCGGACCATTGCGAAGTGCGCTACGAGGATGTGCGGGTCCCCCTCGACAACGCCCTGGGCCAGGTCGGTCAGGGCCACCGGGCCGCCCAGGATCGATTGGGTGCCGGACGGATCTTCCACTGCATGAACGCGATCGGGCAGATGTGGCGTGCCTTCGACCTCATGGTCGAAAGGAGCCTGACCCGGCAGGTGCACGGGGGCCTTTTGAAGGACAAGCAGTTCATCCAGGGATTCATCGCCGACAGCTACATGGACATCCAGTCGGCCCGGCTCATGACCATCCGGGCGGCCGAGATGGTTGACCGCAACGATCCCCAGGCTCGGACCGACATCTCGGCCATCAAGGTCTTCGTGCCGGCGGCCTACACACGCGTGGCCGACCGGGCGATCCAGGTGTGGGGTGCGGCCGGGGTCTCCAACGACCTCCCTTTGGCCGGAATGTACCTGTCCGCCAGGACGCTGCGCCTGGCCGACGGACCCGACGAGGTCCACCGCATCTTGATCGCCAAGAACGTGCTTCGCCAGTACCAGGCCGGCGGCACGTGGGACTTCGCCGGCTGACCCGGATCGCCGTTGAGAATCACGATCAAGGTCCGCCCGGGCTCGAACCGGCCGTCGGTCGGGGGAAGCTTCGACGGAGCCCTCGTCGTTCGGGTGAAAGAGCGCGCCGTCGACGGTCAGGCCACAGAGGCGGCGCTCGGAGCGCTGGCGGCGGCGCTCGGGCTCAGATCCAGTGACGTCGCCCTCGTCACCGGGGCCACATCGACCACCAAGGTCGTCGATCTCTCGGGCGATCCGGCCGAACTCTCCGCCGCGCTGGCCCTCCTGAGTGAGCGGGTCCCCACCGCCTAGCCAATTGGCTCCTCTCCTTTCCCGTGGTTCTTTTCGGGGACCGGCACGGCGACGAGGTCTTGGTACTCGGGGTGTTGCTCGATGAAGTCGACGATGAACGAGCAGGTGGGTACAACGGTGATGCCCCGAGCCCGGACCTCGTCCAGGGCTGCCGCAGCCAACTGGGAGCCGATTCCTCGACCTTCGAATCCCCGCTTCACCACGGTATGGAGCAGCTCGAGCCCCCCTGGACTCGACTGGTACACGATGAACCCCCGCAGTGACCCGTCGACCCACCCTTCGAAACGTTGCCTATCGGCGTTGTCAATGACCGTGACGCCGGCCCGATGGGAGTCCGGCGGGTTCTTCGACATGGGGCTAGCTCCTTGCTTGATCCGGAGGTCCCGCGGGGCGCCGACACCTCGGCGTGGACTCGCTCAATGGCCTACCCAGCGCAGCGTAACGGTCGGGACCGCCAGCCCGACGCGCCGGTCCAGCAACCGGATCGCAGGGCGGTTGTTTGGTGCCGGGTGAACCTGGCCGGTCGGCCTCGTATGCTCCCGAGGGCGAGGGAAGGGATCTCATCGATGTGGCAGCTGACCGAAGCGACGTCGGTCTTTGCCCCGGGTGTTTTCGACGGCCGAGTGGCCGTGGTGACCGGTGGCGGCACCGGGCTGGGACGGGAGACCGCGTGCGCCTTCGCCCACTTCGGGGCGGACGTCGTTGTGGCCGGTCGGACCACCGAGACCCTCGAATCGGTCAAGTCCGAGATCGAGGCAATGGGACGGTGCTGCCTGGCTGTCCCCACAAACATCCGAGAGCCTGATCAGGTTGCATCACTCCGCGATGCCACCTTCGGCCAGTTCGGCAAGGTGGACTTCCTCGTCAACAACGCCGGCGGACAATTCCCGTCACTTCCGTCGAAGATCTCCGACAACGGCTGGCGGGCGGTGGTGGATCTCAACCTCAATGGCACCTGGAACGTCACCAGCCGCTTCATGGAACCGATGGCCAAAGCCGGCTTCGGCTCGATTGTCAATGTTGTGCACATATTCTCGTTCGATCGTGGAGCACCGCTGTTCATCCACTCAGGCGCCGCCCGAGCCGGGGTCGTTAACCTGACGAAGTCTCTCGCGCCCTATCTCATGCAGCACGGCGTGACCATCAACGCCTTCGCTCCCGGCATTTTCACCACGCCGGGAATGATCGAAGCCGAGTTGCACACACTCGGACACTCAGAAGAGACCTTCGAAGGCGAAATGACCGTCGCGGGCACGACCACCCGGATGGGCAGGGCGGACGAGATGGCCGCCATGGTTCTCTTTTTGTGTTCCCCGGCAGCGCGATATGTGAGTGGCGCGTCGATCATCGCTGATGGCGCGTCATCCCAGAGCAATTGGGTCAACGTCTTCGAGCCGGGCGAGATGTGAGCGGCCCGGCTGGTTGGACCGTTCGACCGGACGGTCCTTGGCAACGGGTGGTACCGGCCGCCCGAATCAGCTGAGAATTTTGCCCTTCGCCTTTTCGAACTCAGCGTCACTGATAGCGCCCTTCGCCTTCAGGTCGCTCAATTTGGCCAGTTCATCAGCGGCACCCCCACTCGAACCAGCGGTCTGACGGACGTACTGGTTGAAGGCCTCCTGCTGCTGGGCTGCCTGCTGTGCAGCGCGCTCATGCATGCTGCCACCGCGAGCGATCAGGTAGACGAAGGCACCGAGGAAGGGTAGGACGATGATGACGAGCACCCAGAGGAACTTCATCCAGCCCTTCATGTCGTGGCTGCGGAAGATGTCCGAGAAGATCATGATGATGATCCAGATCCAGACGAAGAACAAGAAGAACTCCAGCATCGTCCAGAAGATGTCGAGCAAGGGGTACGAAGAGCCGATCATTGTTTCCTCCGTCTAGTCGCCGTGCGGTGGCACGGGTATCTGAGCCACAGTGAATCATGACCGGCGGTCCCTGTCGAGCATCCCCAGCCCACGGTCTTGGGCGCTCCGTCACGCCGGAGATTGTCAGACCTTCTCCTGGGCGACCAAAAAGGCCGTGATCCCGCCGGAAATCCCCTGTGCCGCCTGTTGGCGCCACGTGGGGTTCTCGATGAGGGCCGCGTCGGCAGCGTTGCGCATATTGGCGCACTCGATCAGCACCTTGGGCACCGTGGAAAGGTTAAGTCCACCCAGGTTGTTGCGGGTGTCCAATCCTGCCTGGCCGTCGTAGTTGGACGCCGGCTCACCGGTATCGGTCGCGAAGGCACCGACGACCTCGGCCCCAAGTTCTTGCGATGGTGCCACGATGCCCGTGTTGTTACTTATCGAGCTGACGACCGGAGCGGGGGTGATCACGGTGAACCCGCGCCCGGTGGGCGGCCCACCATCGGCGTGGATCGATATGGCGGCAGCGGCATGTGCGTTGTTCCCGATGGCGGCCCGGACATTGACGCAGGGACCAACCCCGCCATCGGTGGAGCGGGTGAGCAAAACGTTGGCGCCCTCTGCCCGCAGGAGGGCCGCCGCACGCGTGGCCACGTCGAAGTTGAAGGCGTGCTCGGGATAGCCGTCATCGGTAGTGGCCCCGGCGGTATCGCATGGCTCGGTGAATCCGCCACCATCGATCGGCTGATTGATGATCTGAGGGTTGGACCCGTTCCCCCCGTCATGGCCCGGATCGATGGTCACGGTCAGACCAGCCAGAGGCAACACGCTCACCGACCCGAGATACGGGGCGTCACCGTAGGTGTAAACGCCTCCGTCTGCCCCTACCAACCAATACCCGCCGCTCGAGGTCGGCGCCATGGCTGCGAGGGCCCGGTTCAAGACGAGGCCGCCGGCGGACCCGAAGAACGGCGCGTCGAAGCTGAAGACTCCCCCGTCGGCGGCCACCAACCAGTAGCCACCGGTCGCCGGGTCGGCCGACATCGCCACGATCGGGTGGGAGAGCGCCAGCGCACTGGCCGACCCAGAGAACTTGGCGTCACCGAAGGCGAAGACCCCGCCGTCAGAAGCGACGAGCCAATAGCCACCACCGTCGGCGGTTGCCGCCATGCCGACGATCGGGGCTGCGAGTGACACGCCTCCAGTCGAACCGAAAAAGGGCGCCCCAAAGCTGAAGATGCCACCGTCGGCGGCCACCAACCAGTAGCCACCGGTCACCGGGTCCGACGCCATTCCAATGACCGGCCGAGTCAGAGGCGTACCCCCCGCGGACCCGGAAAACTTGGCGTCGCCGAAGGCGAAGATCCCGCCGTCAGATGCGGCCAACCAATAACCTTGCGCGTCACTCGTTGCCGCCATGCTCACGATCGGTGCAATAAGCGGCACGGCCCCCGCCGACCCGAAAAAGGGCACCCCAAAGCTGAAGATGCCACCGTCGGCGGCCACCAACCAGTAGCCACCGGTCACCGGGTCGGCCGCCGCTCCGACAATTACCTGGGCGCTGACCACCGTCGGTGGTGGTGTGGCCGCTGACCGGGCACCGTGGTAGGGAGCCCGATCGGGGTGCTCACCCGCCGACGCGTTGCCACCGATGACCGAAACAGTTGCGACCAGGGTCACGGCCAAGAACGTCGAAAGGGGTCGGCGCGTCATGAAGGAACGGTACCGCCCAGCGACCACCCGGGCACCCTCAGCGCCGCGATGAAGTGCCGCCTCGCACGACACGGTGTCGACGGGACGAGAGAGCACGCCGGGGAGTAGACCATAGGAACAATGGCTGTCGATTAGCCAGGCGATAGGAGGATTGATGACATTCGACCTCACCGGCAAGCGGGTGTTGGTGACCGGTGCCTCATCGGGCATCGGCGCCGAGCTGGCCGTCGCCTTCGCTGAGGCCGGAGCGGTTGTGGGGATTTGCGCACGCCGGGAGAACCGATTGGCCACCGTGCTTGAGCGGTGCCGGCACCACTCCCCCGAGTCGAGGATGTGGGTGGTGGACCTGGCTGATCCTGCAGCCGTTGATCTGTTGGCCGAGTCGGCGATGAAAGAGCTCGGCTGGGTCGACATGCTGGTGAACAACGCCGGGATCCCGAAGCGGCGTCATGTCACCCGTCTCGATGCCCAGACCGTAGACATCGTGATGCGGATCAACTTCCAGAGCCCGGTCCGACTCACCTTGGCCCTGCTGCCCCAAATGCTCAGCCGGGGAGACGGGCGGATCGTCAATGTGTCATCTGTGGCGGCAACGCTGAGCTCTCCTGGAGAGTCCGCCTACGACGCCTCCAAGGCCGCCCTCACCGCCTTCTCCGAAGCCATGGCCGTTGACCTCTGGGACACCGGGATCAAGGTGCTCGTGGTCTATCCCGGGGTGATCGACACCGAGCTGTTCACCCTGCCCGACAACGACCCGGTCACCGCGACCGTCAAAGCGGTTCCCGTCAGCGACGTGGTGGACGCCGTATTGGACGCCTTGTCACGCGACGCCCTTCAGGTGTACGTCCCCAGCTGGTTTGGTGACCTGACCCCCAGAAAGGCCCAGGACCTTGAGGGGTTCCTCACCGCCACCGCGGACTACGTTCGCCAACACCAGCAGCTTCCCGGCTGACCGTCGTCTCAGGGTTCCATCGGGACTCCGCGGTAGTGGGCTCCTGAGCTTCAGGGTTGGAGCCGCTCGATCCGCCACTTCTCGTCCTCGCGGTCGTAGCGCAACCGGTCGTGGAGGCGGTCATCCCGGTTCTGCCAGAACTCGAATGAATCGGGCACCAGGCGGAAGCCCCCCCACCACGGCGGGCGAGGAACCACCCGACCATCGAATCGCGTGGTGAGTTCTCTGGTCCGACGGTCCAATTCCTCCCGATTGCCAATTGGCTGGCTCTGCCGAGAAGCGTGTGCCCCTATCTGACCACCACGCGGGCGGGTTCCGAAATACGTATCGGACTCCTCGGGGGAGACTCGTTCGACCGACCCCTCGATGCGCACCTGTCGGCCCGGGGGTTCCCAATAGAAGAGCAGAGCGCCCCGGTGATTCGTCGCCAGTTCGAGTCCCTTGCGACTCTCGTAATTTGTGTGAAATACGAAGCCTCGGTTGTCCCAGCCCTTCAACAGGACCATGCGGGCCGAGGGTCGACACTCGGCGTCAACGGTCGCCAGCGCCACGGCTTCGGGCATCGTCATGGCAGACTTGGCCTCGTCGAACCAGAGGGCGAACTGCACGATCGGGTCGGTGGCAACGTCGGCCTTGCGAAGTGGCCCGGAGCGATCCGCGGAAGTCGCCATGGCGTGACGATAGCCATCAAACGACCCTGGAAACCTCAACTCGGAAAGCGCGACCTTCGGGGTTGCAACTACCCGAAGCCCACGCTCCTCGGAGCCTTCCACCTCATCGAGGCATCCCCTGCCGAGAGGCGCTTCGGCTCAAGGAAGTTCGCGGGACCGGTTTCGCTCGTGGCTTGCCTACTGGGCGTAAGTCGCCATCCCCACCATCGGGGCGTTGAGCGGCTTGTCACCCATGGAGCCAAAGAAGGTGGCATCGCCGAAGGTGAAGATGCCGCCGTCAGAGGCGTCAGTCCAGTACCCGCCGCCGTCAGGAGTGCTCGACATCCCCACCATCGCCTTATTGAGGTGCTTGCCACCCATCGAGCCGAAGAACAGGGCATCTCCGAAGGCGAAGATGCCGCCATCGGAGGCATCCATCCAATAGCCCTGACCGTCTCCGGTGGGAGCAATTCCCACGATGGGCTCGTTCAGCGGCTTGCCCCCCATGGAGCCATAGAACAAGGCATCTCCGAATGAGAACACTCCCCCGTCAGCCGCCACCAACCAGTAGCCGCCACCGTCTGGGGTAGCCGCCATGCCGACGATCGGTGAGTCGAGTGGCTGGCCGCCCATCGAGCCGTAGAAGCCGGCGTCACCGAAGGCGAACATGCCCCCATCCGATGCCACCAACCAGTAGCCACCACCATCGGGCGTAGGGGCCATCCCGACAACGGGCTCGTTGAGGTGTTGGCTCCCCATCGAGCCGTAGAAGCGGGCATCACCGAAGGCGAAGATGCCGCCGTCCGTGGCGTCCATCCAATACCCGGCACCATCACCGGTTGGGGCCATGCCGACGATCGGCTTGTTTAGGGGCTGGCCACCCATGGAGCCGTAGAACTGGGCCTGGCCAAAGGCAAAGATCCCTCCGTCGGTGGCGACCGTCCAATACCCCACGACGTGCTTCGGAGTGGACGGAGTCGGTGGAGTCGGTGGAGTCGGTGGGCTCGGAGCTCCGGCGATCGACACCGTGGAGGTCACACTGACCGGGCTGGCTCCGTCAGGTCCATTGGTCATCTGCACGACCGTCGTGAGTGATCCGGAGGCCTGGGCCGACACCGCAACATTTGCAGAGATGATCGAAAGGCTTGAGTTGGCGGCGATCGGGAGGGAGCCGGAATAGTTGCAAGTCAACTGTGTCCCACCCGAGCTCAATGAGCAACTCCAGCCCACCGGTGTCGGCGCTTGGGTGAATTGCTGGCCCGATGGCAAGGTCGCAGTCACCACTGGAGCATGCTGAGCGGTACCACCGCTCCCGATCGACGGCGAGATCTCGTTCACATACGTCGATCCGGCCTGAGCCGACAACGGTGCCTGGTTCGTCACCACGAGGGTAGGCGGCGCATCGTAGGTGAAGGCGTTGCTCTGGCTACCGGATCCACCCGGAGCGTTGACCGTGACGGTGACC
>PMOE01000065.1 GCA_003161575.1 Acidimicrobiaceae bacterium
AGGTGTCGAAGGTGGCCTGGGTCGCGCCGGCCGGGACCACATATGTGTCGGTCCCTACTGTCGTGTATGTGCAGGTGTTCGTCGATGAGTCGAAGACTCCCGTGGCTCCACAGGGGGTGGCTGCCGCCGCAGCCGACGCGAAGCCGCCCACGGCCACCAACGAACCGACGATGCTCACGACGAGAGCTACTCCGACGGTGCGTCGGGAGAAGAACCCGCCCGCAGCCCCGCTCCACGTGTCGCCCCGTCGTATCCTGATCGCCATTTCAAAGACCCCTACCTGTACCGGCCATGTCGACCGACCTTGGTGGGATCGACGATCACATCAAGCTGGGAGGTACACGACGGTCCGAACATCAAGGACTGCCCGCGACAGCACGTCACGGTTTCCCACGATTGATGGCCAGCTACCGCCGTGATGGCGCGGATCCAGGGCTCCAAATACCCGTCCCCCGGGACCTCAAAGGTCGAGAAGTCCCCACATTACCCCTCTTTTTGCGGCCAAAGTACGTCTGGACGAGAAACACTGCGGTGTCCGAGCGGTTGAAAAGCCGGGTCAAAAACGCTCAAAAGATGGGAGGGAAGGCCGCAGGACGTGCGTCCGAACTGCCAACCCCCATTGCGCTGGTCATTGCCATGCACATCGCGCAGCCACGTCGACGGTTCGAGTTCACGAAGTGGTCGCCCGACGCCCGCTCTGCTCCTCGCCGCCGGCGAGTCGCTGACCGAGGCGGACGAGCAGCAGTCCGACGCCGCGCACCGGGGCCCTGGTACGGCGCACCGGGGCGCTGGTGCGCGGCACGAGGCGGACAGCGGGGGCGCGACGGAGCTCGCGTCGGGCCGGCGCGGCTCGGCGGAGTTCGGACTGACGGTCCTCAACCATGCGGGAGAGCTGTGTCGGGTGCATCGGAGATTCCCTGCGCTGTGGGTACGACGTGGGGTCCCTGCGCCGCCCCACGATCCTACTCTTTGGCTATTGTTATTTCAAGTAAGAAGCGATATAGTCATATGCCTATGCAAATCGCTGACGCAACACCGTCCGCCGCCCCGTCGACCACCGTCCTCGGACCTTCCTTGGCCCTCGACCTCGGCTGGTGTCTGCACGCGGCGAACTCGGTGTACCTCCGCGGCGCCCACCCGGCGCTCAACCGCCTCTACCAGGACCACCCGGGGCTCGAGGAGCGAGTGCTCGGCTTCTGGGCGACCGGGACCAGATGCTTCGCCGAGATGGAGATTCTGGCCCTCCACGCCAGGGCGCTCGACGCCACCGATTTTCCGACATTCCGGGCCAAAGCCATAGCCGGGTTGGCCACCGTTCCCAAAAACCTCGAGATTGCGTCAGAGACCGACGAGGACCGTTCGGTAATTCACTCCCGGTTGGCCGAACTTCGTCGCTCCCCCTCGCGTCGCACCGCCTACTTCGACCTCCTGGCGGACGTGTGGTCGGGCATCGCCGACTGGTGGGGGACAGAGGGCGTCGAGGCGGTTGAGCGTCGGGCGGCTGAAGTGCGCAACGACCTCGCGCGGGGGCTCGAGTGGTATGAAATCGTGACGACCGAGTGCGAGGTCTTTTCCGAGCGCCTGCCCGAGATCATCGAACGGCACCAGCACGGAGACGAGGTGGTCCTCGCACCGTGTGCCTTGTTCGGACGAGGTCTCTATCTCGACATAGCCGGTTGCTCCCTCGTCGGGTTCGCAGTGGGGGGCGCCGACAAGGTGGCGCGGGCCCGCACCGAGCAGGTGGTACGCCGGCTCCGGGCGTTGGCCGACCCGACCCGACTGGCCATCTTCGACTATCTGAAGACCGGTCCGAGCTCGGTGGGCGAGATCTCCACCGTATTCTCCCTGGCGCAGCCCACCGTGAGCGTCCATCTGAAGCACTTGCGCGAGGCGGGACTGGTCTCGGCCGATCGGAACGGGCCCCGCCTCGAGATCACGGTGAACCGGGCGGCCTCAGAGCTTCTGGCCGAAGAGTTCACCACGCTCATGTCGGGCTGATGGATTCGGCCGCTCGGAGCAGCTGAGCGAAGCGACCGGCGGATCGCCAGGACCTCTGCGATGATCCAGCCCCAGGCGACGCCAGGGCTGCCCCCTCGTCCTCGACGCCTCTGGGCACCGGCACGTCACCGCTGCGGTCGCCGATCAGATCGACGATCACCCGATGTCCGACCCGAGAAATGTCGCTGCCCACACCCATCGGGCGGGCCCGGACTCGCGTGGACGGAGCAACGGACATCCTGGCGTTCTCGTCGGCGAGCCCTTGTGCGTCGCGCCACTCGGGGGACGTCTCGACATGACCGCCGAGCGCGACGCCGCGGATGTGCCGGCCGGAGGTCAACATCGCTGTGTCAGCTCAAAGCGGTGACGGAAGCACAAGACCTCCCCGACCTCGGGGTCCCGCTGTTGGATCGGGACGTCACGCCCGGCGGAGGGGGGTGGCCGAGAGCAGCAGGCGCTTCTCCCCGACCGAGTCGAAGCGGACCTTGGCCTCGGCCTTGTCCCCCTCGCCCGCCACGGCGAGCACAACGCCGGTGCCCCAGTGCCCGTGGACCACGGCGTCGCCGACCGCCAGCCCGAGGGCCTCGGCCCCGGTGCTCTCCTTGATTCGGGGCGGCCCGGCCACGCGCGCCGGGCCCCGGCCCGAACCGAACACGGTGCCGGGGACCTGACCCGGGGGCACCTGGCTGTCGTCGCTCCAAGAGCTGAAGCCTGCCGACCCGCCGCTCCCCGCAGCCCGCGAGGACTGGCGCGACGATTCGCGGCTCCCGAGCCGTCCGGCTCGACCACCGAGGACGCCGACGTCACGGACGAGTTCGCTCGGAACCTCGGCGAGGAAGCGGCTCGGGATGTTGTGGGAGGTGTTCCCCCACAGGGTGCGCACCCAGGCGTGGGAGAGGTAGAGGCGGCGGCGGGCCCGGGTAATGCCCACGTAACACAGCCGCCGCTCCTCTTCGAGCTCGACGGGCTCGCCCAAGGCCCGGAAGTGGGGGAAGATCCCGTCTTCGAGACCCACCAAGAAGACGGCGGGGAACTCGAGCCCCTTGGCCGTGTGCAGGGTCATGAGATTGACCCGGGTGCCGTCACCGTCGATCTCGTCGGAGTCGGCGACGAGGGCCACGGTCTCTAAGAACTCGACGACGTCGTCAAACTCGGCCGCCGCGCCAACCAGCTCGGCGATGTTCTCGATGCGCCCGTCGGCCTCGTGGCTGTGCTCGGCCAGCAGCTCGGCCAGGTACCCGGAGCGCTCGGCGACGACCTGGACCAGCTCACCGGGCGCGATGGTGGTCATGAGGAGGCGCAGCTCGTCGAGGAGCGTGGCCAGCTGTTCGGCACCGCGGAGGGCCTTTCCCGACAGTCCGGCGTCTTCGGCTCGGCCGAGGGCGTCGGAGAAGCTCACGTGCTCGACTGCGGCCCAGGCGGCGAGGCGGGCGACCGAGGTCGCACCGATGCCCCGCTTTGGCGTGTTCACCACCCGACGGGCCGAGACCTCGTCGTCGGGATTGGCCACGAGACGCAGGTAGGCCAGGATGTCCTTGATCTCCCGGCGGTCGTAGAAGCGGGTGCCCCCGACCACCTTGTAGGGCACGCCCGCTTCCACCAGCGCCTGTTCGATCGACCGGCTCTGGGCGTTGGTCCGGTAGAAGACGGCCACGTCGCCGTACGCGGTCCGCTCGGCCCCGCGCAGCCTGATGATCTCGGCGGCTACCCAGGCCGCCTCATCGCGCTCGTCCTCGGCCCGGTAGCGGTAGATCGGGTCCCCGGTCTCGCCTTCGGTGAAGAGGCGCTTGGGCGCCCGGGCCATGTTGTTCGAGATCACCGCGTTCGCCGCGTCGAGGATGGTCTGGGTGGAGCGGTAGTTCTGCTCCAACAAGACGGTCGTGGCGTTGGGGAAGGCCTTCTCGAAATCCAAGATGTTGGAGATGTCCGCGGCGCGAAACGAGTACACCGACTGGTCGCTGTCGCCAACGACGGTCACGTTCCCGTGGTCGCGTCCGAGCAGCAGCACCAGCTCGTTCTGGGCCTTGTTGGTGTCTTGATACTCGTCCACAAAGATGTGGGTGAAGCGCTCCTGGTAGGCCTTCCGGACGTCGTCACAGGTCGCAAGCACCACGACGGCCTGCATCAACAGGTCGTCGAAATCCATGGCGTTGGCGCCGAGCAGTCGCCGCTGGTACTCGGCGTAGACGTCGGCCACCCGGCGCCCGTAGGGGTCACGGTGGGAGAAGGTCTTGGCCGCGAACGCCTCGACGTTGATCAACTCGGCCTTGGCCTGGCCGATCATCGCCGCGACCGATCGGGGCGGGATGCGCTTGGCGTCGATGCCGAGCTCGGACATGACGATCTCGATGAGCCGTCGCGAGTCGGTGTCGTCGTAGACGGTGAACGTGGGCTTGTAGCCGAGGCGCACGGCGTGGGAGCGCAGGATCCGCAGGCACGCCGAGTGGAAGGTCGAGACCCACATGCGGTTCGCCCGGGGACCCACGACGTCGACCACCCGCCGGCGCATCTCGTCGGCCGCCTTGTTGGTGAAGGTGATGGCCAGGATCTGGAATGGCGCGGCGTCCCGGTTGGCGAGCAGATGGGCGATGCGCCGGGTGAGCACCCGGGTCTTGCCCGATCCCGCCCCGGCCACCACCAAAAGCGGGCCGCCCCGGTGCTCGACGGCGGCCCGCTGGGCCGGGTTGAGGTCGTCGACCAGGGCGTCTAAGTCCGAGAGCTGGATCGGCATCCGCAGCTCGGCCAGCTCGGGATGGATATCGAGGGCGGCGGCCGCCCCCTCGAGCGATTCGTCCGTGTCGTCGTCGGGCAGGTGCGGCGGCACCGGGGGCGGCTCGTGGCCGGAGACGGCCGGTGCCATCGCCGGCGGGTCGTCGTCGAGGGAGAACAGCCGCCCGGCGTCGGTGATGTCGGGCAGTCCGGTCACGTCCGTGGCCCCGGTGTCACGGGCCGCCTACTCCCACTCAATGGTGCCGGGCGGCTTCGACGTCACGTCGAGCGCCACCCGGTTGACCCCCTCGACCTCGTTGATGATGCGCGAGGCCATCCGCTCCACCAGGTCGTAGGGGAGGCGTGCCCAGTCCGCGGTCATCGCGTCGTCACTGGTCACGGCCCGGATGACCACGGGGTAGGCGTAGGTGCGGCCGTCACCTTGGACGCCCACGGTGCGCACCGCGGGGAGCACCGCGAAGCTCTGCCACAGCTCGCGGTACAAGCCGGCCTTGCGGATCTCTTCGACCACCACGGCGTCGGCGGCCCGCAGGATGTCGGCCCGCTCGAGGGTCACCTCACCGATGATGCGCACGGCCAGGCCCGGTCCGGGGAAGGGCTGGCGCCAGACGATCTCGTGGGGCAGGCCGAGCTCTTCGCCGACGGCGCGCACCTCGTCTTTGAACAAGAGGCGCAGGGGCTCGACCAGTTCGAAGTCGAGGTCCTCGGGCAGGCCCCCCACATTGTGGTGCGACTTGATGTTGGAGGCCTCACCGGACCCCGACTCGATGACATCGGGGTAGAGCGTCCCCTGCACCAAAAAGCGCGGGGCGGAACGGTCGCGGTCGGTGCCGTCGCCCGCGCCCAAGTCCCGGGCCACCTCTTCGAAGATGCGGATGAACAACTCACCGATGATCTTGCGCTTCTGCTCGGGGTCGGTGACCCCGGCCAGGGCGGCGAAGAACCGGTCGGCCGCCTTCACGTGGACGAGATCGACCTGGAACTGGCGGCGGAAGGTCTCTTCTACCTGGTCGGCTTCGCCGGCCCGCATGAGCCCGGTGTCAACGAAGACACAGGTCAACTGGTCGCCGACGGCCTTGTGGACGAGGGCCGCGGCGACGGCCGAGTCGACCCCGCCGCTCAGCGCGCAGAGCACCCGTTCGGTGCCGACCTGGGCGCGCACCGCTGCGACCTGGGACTCGATGATCGAGACGTGGGTCCACCGGGCCGGGCTCCCGCAGACGTCGTGGAGGAAGCGCTCCATCAGGTCCGCCCCCCGGTCGGTGTGGACCACCTCGGGATGGAACTGGACGCCGTAGATCCGGCGCTCTGCGTCGTAGAGGGCCGCCACCGGGGCGTCGGCGCTGGACGCGTTGGCCACAAAGCCCTCGGGCACCTCGGTGATGGCGTCGCCGTGGCTCATCCACACTTCGGCCTCGGCGGGCCAGTCGACGAACAGGGGCGACGAACCGGTCAGGGTCAGCCGGGTGCGGCCGTACTCGCCCCGACCGGTGCGGGTCACGGTGCCACCCAACTGTTCGGTCAGCAGCTGGGCGCCGTAACAGATGCCGAGGATGGGGATGCCGGCGTCGTAGAGGGCCGGGTCGATGGAGGGGGCCGGGGTGGCGTAGACCGATTCGGGGCCGCCCGAGAGGATGATCCCCCTGGGTTTGCGGGCGAGCAGCTCGGACAAAGGGGTCGTCGGGGGGACGATCTCGGAATAGACGTGGGCCTCACGGACCCGGCGGGCGATCAGGCGGGCGTACTGGGCCCCGAAGTCAACAACAAGGACAGCGTCGTCGACCGGGGTCAATGGCCCATGCCCACGCCCTGGGACCGCTGCAGCTGCTTGCCCTCGGTCTGCAGGGACGGCGCCACCATGACCTCGGCCTTTTGGAACTCCTTGACCGTCTCGTAACCGCACGTGGCCATGGCCGTCCGCAGCGCGCCGAAGAGGTTCATCCGCCCGTCGTTCTCGTGGGCCGGGCCGAGCAGGATCTCCTTCAGGCTGCCCCGCACGCCGGTGCGCACCCGCGCGCCGCGCGGGAGCGTCGGATGGAAGGTGGCCATCCCCCAGTGGTATCCCCGGGCCGGGGCCTCGGTGGCCGACGTCAGCGGTGAGCCCAGCATCACCGCGTCGGCGCCGCAGGCGATCGCCTTGGCGACATCGCCGCCCTTGGACATCCCACCGTCGGCGATCACATGGACGTACACCCCCGTCTCGTCGAGATGGCGCATGCGGGCCCCGGCCACGTCGGCGATCGCCGTGGCCTGGGGCACGCCCAGGCCGAGCACGCCGCGGGTGGTACAGGCGTTGCCTGGGCCGACACCGACGAGGACCCCGACGGCGCCCGTGCGCATGAGGTGGAGACCGGCCTGATACGAGGCACATCCGCCCACGATGACCGGGATGTCGAACTCGCGGATGAAGCGCTTCAAGTTGAGGGGCTCGGAGGTCTTGGACACGTGTTCGGCCGAGACCACGGTGCCTTGGATCACGAGCAGGTCCAACTCGGCGGCCAAGATGGCCGGGGAGAACTCGACGGTCTTCTGCGGGGTCACCGACGCGGCCGTGGTGATGCCCGCCTCTTTCATCTGGCGGATGCGCTCGGTGACGAGCTCGAGCTTGACCGGCTCGGCGTACATCTGCTGCATCCGCGAGGTCGCCTTCTCGTCGTCGAGCTCCCGGATCTCGTCGAACAGGGCGGTCGGGTCCTCATAGCGGGTCCAGAGGCCCTCGAGGTTGAGGACACCCAGGCCGCCCAGGCGGCCGAGCTCGATCGCGGTGTGCGGGCTGATCACCCCGTCCATGGCGGCGCCGAGCAGCGGCAGTTCGAATCCGTAGGCGTCGATCTCCCAGGAGATGTCGACGTCCTCGGGGTCGCGGGTCCGCCGGCTGGGAACGATGGCGATGTCATCGAACCCGTACGCCTGACGTCCCGACTTGAAGATGCCGATCTCGATCTCTGCCACCATTTGCCTCCGGCCCTCGTCCAGTCCTGCGGCCGCCGGCCGACGTTCCGACGTCCCCCTAGGTTACCGTCTGGCACCCAGTGGTCAGTGCCCCCAGGTCGGTCCGCTTTCGGGCCGCAATTGGCCACGGCGTCGGGGCGACGACCTGGTCTTGGGGGCGAGAGTCCGATGGACCGGCGGCCGGGCGGAGGTGGGGACCGGTCGGGGCCGAAGGCGGGCGCAGAAGAACCCAGAACCGGACACTGGGCGGTCGCGCCTTAGCGGGGCGTCGGGGAAACCCCGAGGACGACGGACAGGAGTTCGTAGAGCATCCGGGCCGTCGCGCCCCAGATCATCTCGCCCGCCGACTCGAAGAACCACACCGGGAACGAGCCGTCGGCGGACCGGGGGACTGGTCGCCCCGGGACGCTCCAGCGTTCCTCGTGGAACACCCCGTCGGCCGCCAGGTCGGCCAACGCCACGTCGAAGACCCGCTCCACCTCGGCCGGACTGGCAACGAGGTGGGGGCGGCCAGCCATGACGCCGATCACCGGCATGATGAGCGAGCCCGACGCGAAGGTCAACACGGGATGGAGCCACCCCGACAGCTCCACGGTGCTCGGATCGAGCGCCACCTCCTCGGTCGCTTCGCGAAGGGCGGCCATCTGTGGTGTCTCGCCCTCGTCGATCCGTCCGCCGGGAAAGCTGACCTCGCCGCGGTGGGACCGAAGTTCCGACGAGCGCCGGGTCAGCACCACCCTCGTTTCGCCACCTTCTTCGAAGAGGGCGACGAGGACCGCCGCGGCGACCGCGGACTTCGCCGGCGCCGCGGTGTCGAACACCTCCACCCACAGCGCGTCCTCCCCGGGCGGTGGCGGCGGGCCCGTCTGGGCGGCCCGACCGAGGGCCGCCACGACCCGCGACAGCCGCAGACTCCGCCGCCGGCCACTCGACAGGTCGGCCCAGGGGGGCGCAACGCCGGGGACTGCGCTGGGCGGTCGGGGGACGACTTGGGGCGGCACAGCGGGGTTTTGGGAGCCTGCGGTCATGGTCACGCTCAGGCTACGGGCCTGGGCGCCCACCACCGTGCACCGCCAACCGGGGCCGACCCACCGGGGGCCGTCAGCCGGTGGCTACAAAGAGCCGGTGACTACAAAGAAAGGAGTGCCTTCTCCTTGGCGCCGGCCGACGTGGGCGCTGCTTTTCCGGCCGCCCGGGCGGGCGGGCGGTGGGCGTCGGTCGTCGCTGATTCTCGAAGTTCGATCGGCCGGATGATCTGGTAGACCTCGGTCGGCGTGATGCCCAGCATCTCCGCTGCGGCCTCGGCGCCACACGCCTTGTAGATCTCATGGACCCCTTCAGGCGCCAGTTCACGCTTCATGGGGTTCAAATCTACCGACCGGTTGCGACCCGTTGGTGGACCCTCGCCCGCTTCGCGGCCCTGCAACCGGGGTGTGGACGCGCCTCGGCCGGGCCCAAAGGGCCCGGGCCGAGGACAAAACCCGCGGGGACGGGTGCCTACATCATCCCGCCCATGCCACCCATCCCGCCCATGCCACCCATACCGCCCATGGCGGCCGCGGCAGCCGCGGCGTCTGCGCCGCCGGCCTTCTCGGGCTTGTCGGCAACGAGCGCCTCGGTGGTGAGGAGCAACGAGGCGATGGAGGCCGCGTTCTGCAGGGCCGACCGGGTGACCTTGGCCGGGTCGATGATGCCCGCCTTGACCAGGTCCTCGATCTCCCCGGTCACCGCGTTCAGACCGCTCGAGCCCGACGCCGACTCGACCTGGCGGACGAGGACGGCCCCCTCGAGCCCGGCGTTGAAGGCGATCCAGCGCAGCGGCTCCTCGAGGGCCCGGGCCACGATACGGGCCCCGGTGGCCTCGTCACCCTCCAGCTTGGCCGCCACCTTGTCGACCGCCTTGCGGCTGCGGATGAGGGCGGTGCCGCCGCCGGCGACGATGCCCTCTTCGACCGCCGCTCGGGTCGCCGAAAGGGCGTCTTCGATGCGGTGCTTCTTCTCTTTCAGCTCCACCTCGGTGGCCGCACCGACCTTGACCACGGCCACGCCGCCGGCCAGCTTGGCCAGGCGCTCTTGGAGCTTCTCTTTGTCCCAGTCCGAGTCGGTGTCCTCGATCTCCCGCTTGATCTGGGCGATCCGGCCCTTCACGTCGGCCTCGGTGCCGGCCCCGTCGACGATGGTGGTGGCGTCCTTGGTGACGATGACCCGGCGGGCCCGGCCCAAAAGATCGATGGTGGCGTTGTCGAGCTTGAGCCCGATCTCCTCGCTGATGACCTGACCACCGGTGAGGACGGCCATGTCCTGGAGCATGGACTTGCGGCGCTCACCGAAGCCGGGAGCCTTGACGGCGACCGAGGTGAAGGTGCCGCGGATCTTGTTCACCACGAGCGTGGCCAGGGCCTCACCTTCAACGTCCTCGGCGATGATGAGGAGGGGCTTGCCGGTCTGCATCACCTTTTCGAGCACCGGTACCAGGTCGTGCACCGAACTCACCTTCTGGTTGTAAAAGAGGATGACGGGCTCGTCCAAGACGGCCTCTTGTCGCTCGGCGTCGGTGACGAAGTAGGGCGAGAGGTACCCCTTGTCGAACTGCATACCCTCGGTGAGCTCGAGCTCGATCCCCATGGTGTTCGACTCTTCGACGGTGACCGTCCCGTCCTTGCCCACCTTGTCGATGGCGTCGGCCAGCACTTCGCCGATGGACGGGTCGGCGGCCGAGATGGAGGCCACCTGGGCGATCTCAGTCTTCGAGTCGATCTCCTTGGCCTGGGTGGCGATGGAGGCGACCACGGCGGCGACGGCCTTGTCGATGCCGCGCTTGAGCCCTGTCGGATTGGCCCCGGCGGCGACGTTGCGCAGGCCTTCGGAGATCAGCGCCTGGGCCAGCACGGTGGCCGTGGTGGTGCCGTCACCGGCNNCCCATGTTCTCGAACGGGTCCTCGAGCTCGACCTCGCGGGCGATCGAGACGCCGTCATTGGTGATGGTCGGAGCGCCGAACTTCTTCTCGATCACCACGTTGCGGCCCTTGGGCCCGAGGGTGACCTTGACGGTGTCGGCCAGCTTGTTGACTCCGGCCTCCAGCCCACGCCGGGCGGCCTCGTCGAATTTCAGAATCTTGGGCATAGGTCTAGCGGGCTCCTCTCGAGTCCAGATGCAGTCGGGTGCCCGGCGGGCTGGGTCCCAGCCCGCCGGTCCGACCCGTGGTTACTTTTTCAGCGTGGCGAGAACGTCGCGGCCAGAAAGGATCAGAAGATCCTCGCCGTCCACGGTGATCTCGGTGCCGCCGTACTTGGAGTAGACGACGGTGTCGCCCACCTTGACGTCCAACGGGATCAGCTCACCGGTGTCCTCGGAGCGACGGCCGGGGCCGACGGCGAGAACCTCGCCCTGCTGGGGCTTCTCCTTGGCTGTGTCGGGAATTACAAGCCCGGATGCCGTGGTCTCCTCGGACTCACCGGGCCGGACGACGATCCGGTCATCGAGGGGGTGCAGCTTCATCGGAACGGGCCTCCTTGGCACTCATTAGCACTCTAACCTTGCGAGTGCCAACGATAGCGGGCCCGGAGGGAATCGGCAACAGCCCGTCGCCGCGGGACCCCGGCGGGCCTCCCGGGCGGCCCGAACGGCCCGAAAGTGGGCCGCCAACCGGGGCCCCCGGTAGGGTCAGCCCCGGGCCCGAAGAGCCCTCTCACCGGGCCGGCACCTCGAACGTCGGGTCGCCGGACCTCGTCGCCGGATCCTGAAACCGCACTGTTGGGAACCACACCATGACCGTCACCGAACTCACCGTTGCGACCACCCCGGCCACCCCCGTGGTCCCCGTCCCCGCCGCTGCACGCTGAGATGGCCGCCTCGGACGAAGCAGACGGCGTCGAGGCCCGGACCACGACCAGGCGTCCCCGGGCCCCCGCGTCCCCGCGCCGGGGCGCCGGGTCCCAGGGTGCGGACACACCCTCGGGACGGCGGGCCCCGAGGGGCGGGCGCCGGCGGCGACCCGACCCGCATCTCGGGCGCCCGGCCACCGGTGTGGTGGTCACCGGCGGGGCGTCGGGGATCGGGCGCGCCACCTGCGTGGCCCTGGCCGAAGTGGGCCGCCCGGTCGCCGTCTGGGACATCAACGGCGACGGGGCCACCCAAGTGGCCCAGCATTGTGCCGACGAGTACGGGGTGACGACCATCGGGGTCGAAGTCGACGTCTCGAACACCGACGCGTTGACCGGGGCCACCCAGCGCACGATCGGCGTGGTCGAAAAGATCGGCGGACTGGTCCATGCGGCGGGTATCGGCGGTCCCGGGCCGGTGACGCTGCTCAGCGACGAAAGCTGGGACGCCGTCCTTGATGTGAACCTCCGGGCCGGCGCCATGCTGACCAAGCAACTCCACCCGAATCTGCGCGCCGCCGGCCCCGGATCGGCCGTCGTCTACATCTCTTCGGTCGAAGCATTTTTCGGCAGCACCTTCCTCGCTGCGTATTGCGCGTCCAAGGCCGGCCTGCTCGGCCTCACCCGTTCGGCCGCCCACACCCTCGGGGCCGACGGCATCCGGGTGAACGCGGTGTGCCCGGGGGCCGTCGACACGCCCCTTCTCGCCCCGCTCCTCGCAATGCCCGGCATGCGGGAAACCTTTGAGCAGCGCACACCGCTCGGGCGGGTGGCCCAACCCGCTGACATCGCCCGGGTGGTCCGGTTCCTCCTGTCCGACGACGCCGCCTTCATCACCGGGGCCAGTGTGGTCGTCGACGGGGGGCTGACCGCCGTCGCCGGCGTCTGATCACCAACACATTTCATTCGCGCCGTTCACGCCAGGCGCCGACCCCGAGCGCGCCACGGTGGCGTTGCCCCAGGTCGGCCTACGCTCTTGGCGATGGAGACCGCTCGACCGCCGGGGGAAGTGAGCGAAAAGCACTGGTGGCGCTCGGGAGTCCTCTACCAGATCTATCCGCGGTCCTTCGCCGATGCCAACGGGGACGGCATTGGTGACCTCCAAGGTGTGATCGACCATCTCGAGCACCTCGAGTGGCTCGGGGTCGACGGCATATGGCTCTCACCGGTCTCCGTCTCGCCCAACGCCGACTTCGGCTACGACGTCGCCGACTACTGCGACGTCGACCCGGACTACGGGGATCTGGCCACCTTGGACCGGTTGGTGACCGAGGCCGGGCGCCGGGGGATCCGCGTCCTGATGGATCTCGTGCCCAACCACACGAGCGACCGCCACCGGTGGTTCCAAGACGCCCGGACCTCCAAAGGGGCCCGCCACCGCGACTTCTACGTCTGGGCCGATGGCCAGCCCGGCGGCGCACCGCCCAACAACTGGGTCAGCACCTTCGGTGGCCCGGCATGGGCCCTCGACGAGACGACCGGGCAGTACTACCTGCACAATTTCCTGCCCGAGCAGCCCGACCTCAACTGGTGGAACCCCGAGGTGCGCGACGCCTTCGACGACATCCTGCGGTTCTGGTGGGACCGGGGCATCGCCGGGTTCCGCATCGATGTCTGCAACATGGTCATCAAGGACGCCGCCCTACGCGACAACCCACCATCGGGGCCCGGTGACCCCTTCATCGAGCAGATGTTCGGCCAACGCTGGCTCTACAACGCCAACCGGCCCGAGGTGCACGAGGTGATCCGCCACTGGCGGTCCCTGGCCGAGCGCTACGATCCGCCGCGCCTACTGCTCGGCGAGACCAACGTCGAAGAGCTCGGGACCCTGGCCGAGTACTACGGGACCGGGAACGACGAGCTCCACCTCGGGTTCAATTTCCCGTTCATCGAGGCGCCCTTGGCGGCGGGAGCCCTGCGGGCCATCGTCGAAGACACCGAGGCGCTGTTGCCCGACGGCGCGTGGCCGGTGTGGACCGGCTCGAATCACGACGTGTCGCGACTGGCCACCCGCTGGGCCGGAGGCGACGACCACAAGACCCGTCTCGCGCTCATGATGCTGCTCACCTTGCGGGGCACACCGGTCCTCTACCAGGGCGACGAGATCGGGCTCCCCGACGGCCCGATCGAACGCGGCGACGTGGTCGATCCTGTCGGCCAACGGTTCTGGCCGGCCTACAAGGGCCGTGACCCCGAGCGCACCCCGATGCCCTGGGGACCGAGCGAAGGCGGCGGGTTCAGCGCGGCGGGCGTCGCCACGTGGCTCCCCCTCGGTGATCCCGCCGCCCGCAACGTGGCCGATCAGCGCGCCGAACCCGACTCGGTGTTGGGCTTTGTCCGCCGGCTGATCGCGCTGCGCCGCGGACAACCGGCGTTGTCGGCGGCGAACTACCGGTCGCTGGACGCGCCCGACGGCGTCTGGTGCTTTTCCCGGGGCGAGTCGGTGACCGTGGCCCTCAACTTCAGCGATCGCACCGTCGAGTGCGACGCGGTGGCGGGTTCCATCGTCATGTCGAGCGACCCGGGACGCCCCGGTGGACCCGCCGGTGGACCCGCCGGCCCGGTGCTCGATCTCGGGCCCTGGGAGGGCGTGGTGCTGGTCGGCCCCTGAGCGGCGGTGCCGGACCGGGGGGCGCCGGCACGGACGGCTACATTCGATCGCGTGCAACCTTCGATCTCGCTCCGGGAGCCGGACGAGCCTGCGGCCAAGACCAAGCCGCTGCTGCGCGGCTGGCTGCATCTCGGGGCGTTCGTGGCCACGTTGGTGGCCGGACCCATCCTCATCGCCCAGGCACCGACGGGCTGGGCGGCGTTCGCCCTCACCATCTACGTGGTGTCGGTCGCCGCCCTCTTCGGGATCAGCGCCGCCTTCCACCTCATCACCTGGTCGGGCCCGGCCCGCCGGCGCATGCGCCGGGCCGACCACGCCACCATCTTCATCGCCATCGCCGGGACCTACACGGCGGTGGCCGGCCTCGCCCTGACCGGCTGGCCGCGGATCCTCATCCTCTGCGTCGTGTGGATCGGGGCGGTGGCGGGGATCACGTTGCGCCAGGTCTGGCTCGACGCGCCGAAATGGGCGGTGGCCATCCCCTATGTGGTCGTGGGCTGGTCGGCGCTCCTCGTGCTCCCCGAACTGGTCCACGCCCTGGGCGGCGTGGGCTTCACGCTGATGGTCATCGGCGGTGCCTTCTACACCGCCGGCGCCGTCGTCTACGCGCTGCGCCGGCCCGACCTGTGGCCCGAGGTGTTCGGGTACCACGAGGTCTTCCACGCCTGCACCGTTGTCGGCGCCACACTCCAATTCGTGGTCATCGCCTGGTACGCACTGCCCCGCGCCTGACGCCCGGGGTCGGCTCGAACCGGGGGGAATCCGCGGCGCCGGGGGCGGGGGCCGCCAGCTGCCCGCAGGCGGCGTCGATCTCGACCCCGCGGGTCACCCGGATCGTCGCGTTGACCCCGAGGGCTCTCAGCTGCTGGCGGAATCGGCGGACCTGGCCCGGCGCCGTGCCGCGCACGGCGTAGCCGGGCGTCGGGTTGAGCGGGATGAGGTTGACATGGGCCCCGAGCGGGCGGGTGAAGGCGGCGAGCTCTTCGGCGTCGCGCCCAGAATCGTTCACCCCGTCGATCATCGCCCACTCGATCGACAGCCGGCGGCCGGTGGCCGCCACGTAGCGCGCGCACGCGTCGCTCAGCGCGTCGAGCGGATAGCGCCGGTTGATCGGCACCAGTCGGTCACGAAGTTCATCGTTGGCGGCGTGCAATGACACGGCCAGGTTCACCGGCAGCGGTTCGGCGGCCAGGCGACGGATCCCCGGGATGATCCCGACTGTCGACAACGTGAGGTGGCGGGCCGAGAGACCAATGTCGGTGTGCAGGCGGCGCACCGCCCCGAGCACCCGGTCGTAGTTGGCCAGGGGTTCGCCCATGCCCATGAAGACCACTCGGGAGAGTCGCCGGGGCCGGGCCGCGCGGATCGCGCTGACCACCTGCTCGACGATCTCCCCGGTGCTGAGGTTGCGCCCGAAGCCGCCCTGACCGGTCGCGCAGAACCCGCAGGCCATGGCGCACCCGACCTGGGTCGACACGCAGACCGTGACCCGGTCGGGATAGGCCATGAGGACCGTCTCCACCCGGGCGCCGTCGGCCAGGGAGAAGAGCCACTTGGTGGTGTCCCCGTCGTCCGCGCTCTGGCACTCGAGCACTTCGAGACCCGACGGGAGCGCCTCTTCGAGCTGCGAGCGCAAGGCGGCGGGCAGATCGGTCATCTCGGCCGGCCGCAACGCCCGGCGGTAGAGGCCGTCCCAGACCTGGCGGGACCGGAAGGCCGGTTCGCCCGGGAGGAGGGCAGCCAGCTCGGTTGGGCTGAGGTCGTAGGGGCCGGGCACGCCTCCCACGCTACGTGGCGCCGACCCGGGCTCCCGCGGGCCGTCGGTGCCGGCCGGCCGGGAAGGAGCCGGCGGAAGGTTCAGTCGAAGAACGCGAGTGACAGGTTGGGGTCGGCACCGACCGATAAGGGGCTCGGGCCGTCATGGGTGAGCCGCCACCAGCCCGCCGCGGCAACCATGGCGGCGTTGTCGGTGCACATGACCCGCGACGGCAGATAGGCGGGGAGACCGAGCCGGTCGCACGCCTCGGTCATGGTCCGTCGCAGGAGGGTGTTGGCCGCCACGCCGCCGGCCAGACAGAGCCCGCGGGCACCGACGGCGGCCGCCGCCCGGGTGGCCTTGGCCACCAAGACGTCGACGACGGCCTGTTGGAACGAGGCGGCCACGTCGACGGTGGCCGCCTCGGGGTGGCGCTCGACGGTGCGGACGACCGAGGTCTTGAGCCCGGAGAAGGAGAAATCGAGCCCCTCGGCCATCATGGCCCGCGGGAACGCGAAGGCGGTCGGGTCGCCCTGGCCGGCCACGGCGTCGATGGCCGGCCCCCCCGGGTACCCGAGCCCGAGGTAGCGGGCCACCTTGTCGTAGGCCTCGCCGGCGGCGTCGTCGATGGTCTGGCCGAGCAGTCGGTAGCGACCCAGGCCCTCCATCGAGACGAGCAGGGTGTGGCCGCCCGACACCAGCAGCACCACCAGCGGCCAGCCGAGATCGGGGGCCTCGAGCAGGGAGGCGAACAGGTGCCCTTCGAGGTGGTTGACCGCTACGAACGGGACGTCCCAGCTCATGGACAGCGCCTTGGCCCCGCTCAGCCCGACGAGGAGGGAGCCGACCAGCCCGGGCCCACAGGTGGCGGCCACCGCGCCGACGGGGGGGGACCCGCCGGTTCGCCCCGCCGCCAAGAGTGCGTCGGCCACGACCGGGGTGAAGCGCTCGATGTGGGCCCGGCCGGCCAGCTCGGGGACCACCCCGCCGTAGTGGGCATGCAGGTCGACCTGGCTCGAGACCACCGACGACGCGATGGTGGTGCCGCCGACGACGACCGCGGCCGCCGTCTCGTCACACGAGGTCTCGATGCCGAGCACGGCCAGGTCCGGATCGGCTCGGCGGAGTCCGGGGCCGGTCACCGCCCGGAGCGTAGTGCCGCGGTGATCGTGGCCAGCCGCTCGGTGTAGGGCGCGGCGTCGATGTCGTTGGCCCACATGATGAAGGCGTCCTCACCGGTGATCGGGTAGTAGCCCTTGCGCACGCCGACCGGGGCGAAGCCGAACCGGTGGTACAGGTTCTGGGCCCGCTCGTTGCTGGCCGCCACCTCGAGGGAGATATGCCGGGCGCCATTTTCGAGCGAGATCCCCACCGCGTCGAGCATGAGGACGGTGCCGATCCCCTGGCGCTGGTAATGGGGAGCGACGGCGACGGTGGTGACGTGCGCCTCGTCGGCGACGAACAACAGCCCGAGATAACCGGCGAGCTCGCGCCCGGCCTTGGCGGTGCGATAGGCGCGACCTTTGCGCAGCGCCAACTCGGAGGTGAAGATGTTGAGGCTCCAGGGCTCGGGGAAGACGGCCCGCTCGATCTCCATCACGTGTTTGAGGTCCCGCCGGCGCATCGCCTGGAGCTCGACCGGTCCGGCCATCCTCAGCCCCTCTTTTCGACGCGGCCGCGCTGCACCCAGTTGATACGGGCGTCGGCCTCGCGCAGGTACATCGGGGCGACCTCGGCGGCGCCCACGAGCACCGAGCCGGCGGCCAGTCGCTCGGTGGCCAGCGCCACCAGGGACCCCGGCGGGGGCCCGGCGAGTGACGGGCCGGCCACCTCCAACCCGGCGACACCCGACAGCACCGCCGCGTAACGCCGGGCCCCGTCACCGGCCGCCACGACCGGGCTCGGCGCCTCGTGGCGGGCGGTGAGTTCGGCCACGAGGGCCTCGGGGGCGTAGAGGGCGGCGGGCGAGAGCACCCGCAGGCCCGGCCCGAAGCGGGCGGCAAAGACCTCGCCCCGGCGGGCGTCGACCACCGACACGACGCTGCGGGCGGCCCCCGCGTCGAGGGCGGCATGGGCCAGGACCTCGAGGCTCGAGAGTCCGAGGACGCCGACGCCCAGGCCCTGGGCGAGGCCCTTGGCCGTGGCCACCCCGACCCGCAGCCCGGTGAACAGCCCCGGACCGAGGTCGACGACCACCGCATCGAGCTCGCCGAGTTCCCAGCCGACCAGCGCCAGGACGGCCTCGATGGCCGGGGCCAGGGTTTCGGCGTGGTGCCGCCGCCCGGTTGCCCAGAACGCGGCGCGCGGGCCGGTCTCGTCGGCCACGGCGACACCGACCAGCTCGGTGGCGGTTTCGATACCGAGGAGCTTCACCGGACCTCGCCACGGTAGGGGGCGAGAGCGGCGGTCAACTCGGCCCGGCGCGATTCCCACGCGGATCCCTCGGCGTGCACCGTGATGCGGCGCCCCGGTTCGGTGCCGCCCGGACCACCAGACCCACCCGGCGACGCATCCGGCTCGCCCTCACCGTCGCCCTCGGCGGCGAGCTCGACCCACAGTGCTGTGTCCCCGAGCACCGGGGCGGCCACGTCGCCCCACTCGACCAGGGCCACCGCGGCGTCTTCGACCAACTCGGGGAGGGCCAGGTCGGCCACCTCGCCGAGGGTGTCGAGGCGGTAGACATCGGCGTGCAGGAGCTGGCCGACGACGGGACCGGGACCCGGGGTGGGCGGCGGCGGGCACCGGTACTGGCGCACCAAGGTGAAGGTGGGGCTGGTCACCGGGCCTTCGATGCCGAGCCCCCGGGCGAATCCCTGGGCGAAGGTGGTCTTGCCGGCGCCGAGCCCGCCGACGAGCAGGATCACGTCACCGGGCCGGGCCAGCGGGGCGAGGGCGGCGGCCAGGGACCGGGTCCCCTCGGCGCTCGTCGTGCGGGCCACCAGCGCGGCGCCACTCACCGGAGACCTCCGGGTGCGAGCAGCCGTTTGGCCCGGACGAGATCGGCGCGCATCTGGGCCAGCACCTCACCGCTGCCCCGCAGAGCGGCCGCGGGGTGAAAGGTGGGGACGAGGTGGCCGGCCCCGAACGGGTACGCCCGGCCTCGCAATCGGGTGATGCCCTCGGTCGTATCCAACAACAATTTGGTGGCGAAGTTTCCGAGCGTGACGACGACCAGTGGCGCGATGAGGTCGATCTGGGCCTCGAGGTAGGGCCGGCAGGACTCGATCTCCTCCGGCCTCGGATCGCGGTTCTCGGGCGGTCGGCACTTGACCACGTTGGCGATGTAGCACTCGGAACGCTGCATCCCGAGCTCTTCGGCCATCAAGCGATCGAGCAGCTTGCCCGATCGCCCGACGAAGGGCTCGCCGGCCAGGTCCTCCTCGCGCCCGGGGCCCTCGCCCACGAACATGAGGTCCGCCGCAGGGTCGCCCACCCCGAAGACGACCTGGGTGCGCCCGGCGGCGAGCGGGCAGCGGGTGCAGGCCAGCGCCTCGGTCCGCAGCGCCTCGAACCCGGCGGGCGACACGTCGGCAGCCACCGCGGCATCGTACCCGGGCCCCCGGTGCGTCCCGCCGGGGCCCCGCTCGGCGGTGGCGCTCAGCGCCCGGCGGTGGCGAGGGCGCCGGCGAAACGACCGAGGAGGTCGTTCAGCTCCTCGGCCCGCTCCAGCATGACCATGTGGCCACAGCCCGAAAAGATCGTGAGGTCGGCATCCGAGATGGCCCCGGCCATCACCCGGGCCATCCGGGGCGGGGTCAAAAGGTCACGCGAACCGACCACCACGTGGGTCGGCCAGTCGAGGCCGACGAGCTCCCGGCGCACGTCGAAGGACAGCAGCGGGCCCATCAGGCCCGCCATGGCCGTCGGCGACATGGCGTCGAGCATCGACCGGGTGAGCTGGACGTCGGCCGCCCGGGGGTGCGAACCGAAGCAGGTCCGGGTGATCCACGCCCCGACGGGGTCACGGGGCACGAGCTCTTTGCCCCGCCGCTCGGAGTGGCCCAGGCCCCGCACGGCGACGGCCACCATCGCGGCGCGCAACGCGGCGCCGCCCGGACCGGGGACGACCGGACCGGCCGACGTGGCCACCAGCACCAGACCGGCCACGTGGCGGCGCAGCTCGTGGGGGTGGGTGACCGCCAGCAGCTGGCACACCATCCCGCCCATCGAGTGGCCGACCAGCACGGCGCCGTTCACCTCGAGGGCGGCGAGCACGACCAGGAGATCGTCGGCCAGCCGCTCGAGGCGATAACCCCCCTCGCCGGCCACCGACTGGCCGTGGCCGCGCTGGCCGATGGCGATCACCCGGTGGTGACCGGCGAGCTGGTGGAGCTGGGGCGCCCAGGTGGCGACACCGAGGCTCACCCCGTGGACCAGGACGATGGGGAGCCCCTTCCCCCGCTCGACGGCGTGGATGACGCCCCCGTCGTCGACGGGGACGAAATGGTGCTCGAGGTCCCCGGGCAGGTCCCGCCCCACGGCCGCCAGCGCGGTCTCGCCCACCGGCCGACGCCGGGCGCCCGCTCGTCGGGCCACGTACGCCACGCCGCCGAGCACGGCCGCGGCCGCGAGGGTGACCGCCGCTGCGCGCGACCGGTTCACCGGGGGGGCTGGTTCACCGGGCTCCGCCCCACGGCGAGGTCCGGCTCCAGCCGGCCTTGGCCTCGCCGACAGTGACCCGCGGCACGCGCCGGCCGATCGAACAGAGCACTTCGTAGCTGATCGTGCCGAGCCGGTCGGCCCACTCGGCCGCCGTGATCATCTCGTCACCCTGGCGCCCGAGCAGGACCACCTCGTCACCCGGCGCCACCAGAGATTCGGGGCCGCAGTCGACCACGATCTGATCCATGGTGACCGCTCCGGCCAACGGAAAGCGGCGTCCACCGATGAGCACCTCGAGCCCGGCGTCGAAGGCCGCCCGGGGGAGGCCGTCGGCATAGCCGATGGGGACCGTCGCCACCCGGGCCCGTGACGGGAGCGGGCGCAACCGGCCGTAGGAGGGGCGTTCACCCGCCGCCAGTTCTCGCACCGCCGAGACGCGGGCCCGCAAGGAAAGCACCGGGCGCAACTGCGCACCCTCGGCGGCGACGGTCGGGGCCAACGAGGGCGAGGGCAGCTCTCCGTAGAGGGTGATCCCGCAGCGGACCAGGTCGTAACGGGCCTGCGGCCACGCCAAGGCTGCGGCCGAGTTGGCTGCGTGCAAGATGTTCGGCCGCACGTCGCGCTCGGCCAGCGTGGCCACCACCTGGTCGAAGCGCGCCAGTTGGCGGTCGGTGAACTCCCGGTCGTTCGCCGAGGCCCCGTCGGCCACCGCCAGATGGGTCCACAGCGCCTCGAGCCGCAGGATCGGAGACTCGCTGACCGCTATCGCCACGTCGGGGGCCGTGGCCGGGTCGGCGCCCATGCGGTGCATGCCGGTGTCGACCTTCACGTGCACCGAGACCCGGACCCCGAGGCGGGTGGCCGCCGCCGCCATGGCCCGCACCCCCTCGAGCGAACACAAGGTGGGGGTGAGACCGCCAGCTACGACCGCGTCGGCCGCGTCGGCCGGAGGCTCGGACAACAACAGCACCGGGGCGGTGATATCCGCCTCGCGCAGCTCGACGCCCTCGTCGATCAGGGCCACGGCCAGCCCCGCGGCACCCCCCTCGATCGCCGCCTTGGCCACGGCCGGCGCCCCGTGCCCGTAGGCGTCGGCCTTCACCACCGCGCACAGCGCGCTCGGCGCGACGATCCGCCGCAAGAGCGTGGCGTTGTGGCGGACCGCGGTGAGATCGATGTTGGCCCAGGCCGGCCGGGAGCGCCCCTCAGCCATGACCACCGTCGCCGCCGTGGGTCGCCCCCATCGCTTCTGACAGCCAGTCGGCCACCAGGCCGGGGAGGTCGCCGGCCACCAACCCCTCTCCGTGCCCGAGACCCGAGGCCCGCCCGTGCACATGGGCCCCGAGCGCCCCGGCCATGAGCACCGGCAGGCCGCGGGCGACCATCGCCCCGATGATCCCCGAGAGCACGTCGCCAGTGCCGGCGGTCGCCAACCGGGAGGTCCCCGCCGCGGCGAGGAGCACGCCCGGGAGGTCACCCGCCGGTACGGTCGCCGGAGCGGCCAGGGCGGTGAGCGACCCCTTCAAAAGAACGACCGCCCCACAGCGCTCCGCCAGATCGCGTGCCGCGCTCACCCGGTCCGGACCCGGCGGCCGCCCGGCCAGTCCCTGGTACTCCCCGTCGTGGGGCGTGAGGATCACCGGGTGCACGGCGGCCGTGACAACCTCGCGGGCTTGCGCGGCATCGCCCAAGGCGAACAGCGCATCGGCGTCGGCCACCACCGGAACCGGGGACTCGGCGATCACCCGGCGGATCTCGGCCTGGGTGGCCTCGGTGCGCCCGAGGCCGGGGCCGACCACGAGGGCCCGGCACCGCTCCAACACCTCGAGGACCTGGCCCGCCCAGCCCTCGCCGGGCAGCCCGAGGCGCACCGCTTCGAGCGGCCAGGGGCCCGCGCCACCCGAACCGTCGGGCCCGTCGGCCCCGGGGACGGCCAGGCGGACCATGCCTGCCCCGGCGTGGCTGGCCCCCCGGGCGCTCAGGGCGGCCGACCCCTCCATGCCGGGGGACCCGGCCACGATGGCCACCGCGCTCGCCCACTTGTGCGCATCGGGGTCGCGGCGCGCCAGGTGCCCCGTAACGTCGGCGTCCTCGATGAGCCCGATGCCCGGGGTGTCCACCGCCACCCCGATGTCGGCCACCTCCACCTGGCCCGCCAAGCGCGCCCCGTCGCCCTGGAGGAGCCCGGGTTTGAATGCGGCGAAACTCACGGTACGGGTGGCGGGCATTGGCGTCCCCGGGGCCGCCCCGGTATCGGCGTTCACCCCCGAGGGGACGTCCACCGCCAGCACCAGGGCACCGCTCGGCACCAGCGGGGCGTCGTAGCTGCCCTTGAATCCGGTCCCGTACGCCGCGTCGATCACCAGATCACACCGGTCGAGCGGGCCCGGGTCGGTGGCGTCGACCACCCGCACCAGCGCGCCGCGCCGAGTGAGCAACGACGCCGCCACTCTCCCGTCGGCTCCGTTGTTGCCCTTGCCGGCGACCACCACCACCCGGCGCCCGTAGCCCCCGCCCAGCATGCCGAGCGCGGCGCGGGCCACCGCGGTGCCCGCCCGGGTGACGAGTACCGACTGGCAGACCTGCGTGAGGGCCGCCGCGTCGGCGGCCCGCACCTCGGCGACGGTGGCGACCGGTTGCACGTGGCCGCCCTAGGGCGTGTCGGCGTTGCCGGCGCCCGGATCGGTGGCTGTGCCCTCGGCCACCACCAGGGCGACGGCAACCTGCGCGGTGTGGGTCATCGACACGTGCCAGCGGGTGACGTGGCGATCTCGGGCGAGCTCGGCTGCACCCGCTGCGAGGCGCAGGCTCGGAGCGCCGGCCGTCGCCCCGGGACCACCGGCGCGGACCACTTCGACATCGCGCAGCGCAAAGGAGCCGATGCCGCTCCCCAGGGCCTTCATCGTCGCCTCCTTGGCCGCAAAACGCGCCGCCAGGCGTTCGGCGGGGTCCTTCGCCCGCGCCGCATCGGCCCGCTCGGCATCGGTGAAGACCCGGTGGGCCAGCCCCGGGCGGCGGTGGAGCACGGCGCGGAAACGCCCGACGTCGACGGCGTCGACGCCCACTCCGACCAGCCCGGTCGATCCCGAAACGCCGATCACGGGGTGCCGGTCACTCGACGGTGACCGTCTTGGCCAGGTTGCGCGGTCGGTCGACGTCGTTGCCCAGCATCCGGGCCAACCGGTAGGCGAGCAGTTGGAGGGGGACCACATTCACGACCGGTGAGAGCAGCGGCTCGGTCGGGGGCACCCACAGCACGTGGTCGGCCACCGCCGCCGCCTCGTCGTCGTCGTCGTCGGCCACCAGCACCACCGTCGCCCCACGGCTCTTCACCTCGGCCAGGTTGGCCAGCATCTTTTCGAACAGTCCGTTGCGCGTCGCGATACCGACAACCACCGTGCCGGGCACGATCAGCGCGATGGGTCCATGCTTCAATTCGCCGGCGGGATACCCCTCGGCCCGCAGATAGGAGAGCTCCTTCAGCTTCAGGGCGCCTTCAAGGGCGACGGGGAAGCCGACGCCGCGGCCCAAAAAGAAGTAGTCGCGGGCTCCGGCGATGGCCTCGGCCACCGCGTCGACCTCCTTGGCCCGCCCGAGCGCTTCTTCGACCTTGTCGGGCAGCTCGTGCATCCGGTCGAGGAGGAGGGCGATCGCCTCGGCCGGCTGGGTCCCGCGGATCTGGGCCAGGGTCAGGGCCAGGATCTCCAAGGCCACCACCTGGGCCAGGTGGCACTTGGTCGAGGCCACGCCCACCTCGGGCCCGGCCCGGGTGTACAGGACTCCGTCGGCCTTGCGGGCCATCGACGAGTCGACGACGTTCGAGACGACGAGGACCTTCGCCCCCCATCGGGCCGCTTCGCTCATGGCCTGGAGCGTGTCGAGGGTCTCACCGGACTGGCTGACCCCGACCACCAGCGTCCGGTCGTCGAGGACGGGGTCGCGGTAACGGAATTCGCTGGCAATGTCGACCTCGGTCGGCAGGCGCGTCCAGTGTTCGATGGCGTACTTGGCCACCATGGCGGCGTGGTAACTACTACCGCAGGCCACAATGAAGACCTTTTGGATCCGCTCGAGATCCTCGTTGGTGAGCCGCAGTTCGTCGAGCACCAGGGCACCGTCGGGCTTGCGCCGGTCGAGCAGCGTGTCGGCCACCGCTTGGGGCTGCTCGTGCATTTCCTTCGACATGTAGTCGTCGTAGCCACCCTTTTGGGCCGCTTCCAAATCCCAATCGATGGTGCGTACGTCCGGCTCGATCTCCTCGCCGTCCAACGTAGTGATCCGCACCGAGTCGGGCCGCAGCTCGACCAACTGGTCGTCGTCGAGGGGGATCATCCGGCGGGTGCGCCCGAGAAGCGCCGGGATGTCGGAGGCCAGCAGCGTCCCTCCCTTGGCGATGCCCACGACGAGCGGGGTGGCCCGGCGCCCGGCCACGATCACCTCGGGGTCGTCGGCGTGGACGACAGCGACGGAGAACGAGCCGCGGACGCGCAGCAACGCGGCCCGGAGCGCCTCGACCAGGCTCGCTCCGCCGGCGATGTTGTCTTCGACCAGATGGGCGAGCACCTCGGTGTCGGTCTGGGAGGTGAGGGTGTGGCCCTTGGCCACCAGCTCGCTCGCCAGCTCGCTGTGGTTTTCGATGATGCCGTTGTGGACCAGGCCCAGGCGGCCGGTGCAGTCGAGATGGGGGTGGGCGTTCTCCTCGGTCGGGCTCCCGTGGGTGGCCCACCGGGTGTGCCCAATGCCGGTGTGGGCGCCGGCCGGGGCGGTCCCGCTCAAAGAGAAGAGCTCTTCGACCGAGTGGGTGCCGTCGGCCCGGCGGGCCCGCCACAACACCCCGTCGGACACGAGGACGACGCCGGCCGAGTCATAGCCCCGGTACTCGAGGCGGTGGAGGCCCTCCAACAAGATGGGTAGGGCGTCATCGACCCCGGTCGTCCCGATGATGCCGCACATGAAAGGGAGGCTACTGGCCCCGCCGGGGGTGCTCGCCCGGCCTATGGGGCGTCAGGCCCGAGGGCGGCCTCGACCGCCGCGCTCAGGCGCACGGCCAGATCGGCCGCCAGCTCGGCCGATTTCGCCTCCACCATCACCCGCACCAGGGGCTCGGTACCACTCGGGCGCAAAAGCACCCGCCCCTCGTCGCCGAGCTGGGCCTCCACCTCGGACACCAGTTCCCAGACCGTCTCGGCCGCTCCCAGCCGCCCGGGGTCGAGGACCGGCACGTTGACAAGGACCTGGGGTACCCGTTCGACCAGGCCGGCCGAGAGCTCGCTCAGCGCCAGACCGCTGCGACAGATGAGGTCGGCCAGGGCCAGGCCGGTGAGCATCCCGTCGCCGGTGGTGGCGATGTGGCGGAACACGATGTGCCCGGACTGCTCGCCCCCGAGGGTCAGGCCACCGGCATCGAGGGCGGCCAGCACGTTGCGGTCACCGACCGGGGTCTCGTGCACGACGATGCCCCGCTCGGCCATGGCCAGGCGAAAACCGAGGTTCGTCATGACGGTGACCACGACGGCGTTGCCCACGAGCATGTCGCGGGCCGAGAGGTCGACGGCGAAGAGGGCCAGCATGGCGTCGCCATCGGCGACCGCCCCGGTGTGGTCGATCGCCAACAAACGGTCGGCGTCGCCGTCGAAAGCGAGACCGAGGTCGGCGCCGCGACCGAGCACCTCGAGGGCCAGCACCGAGGGGTCGGTCGAGCCGCAGCCGTCGTTGATGTTGGTCCCGTCGGGATCACATGAGATGGCCACCACGTCGGCCCCGAGGTCACTGAAGACGCCCGGGGCGAACGTGCTGGCCGCGCCGTTCGCGCAGTCGAGCACGACCCGCAGGCCGTCGAGGCGGCGGCCTTCGAGCACGCCGCCCAGGTGGCGCCGGTACTCGTCGGCCCCGACAAGGTCGGCCTCCATCCGCCCGACTCGCCGGCCGCTCGGGCGAGGAGGCCCACCGTCGGGATCGGCCACGATCGCCTCGAGGGCTTCTTCGATCGACTCCTCGGCGCCGACGCCGAGTTTGACGCCGCCGGGGCCGAGCAGCTTGATGCCGTTGTCAGCGAACGGGTTGTGCGACGCCGAGATCACCGCCGCGGGCAGACCCCGTTGCTCGGAGAGGTAGGCGACCCCGGGTGTGGGGAGCACACCGACGTCGATCACGTCGGTCCCCTCGGCCGCCACCCCGGCCGAGAACGCCGCCTGCAAGAGCGGCCCCGAGCGCCTGGTGTCGCGACCGACCAAAAAGGCTGGTGCGGGAAGGATCCTGGCCGAGGCCCGACCGAGGGCCATGGCCAGCTCGACGGTCAGGTCGATGTTGGCGACCCCGCGGATCCCGTCGGTGCCGAAACGCGCCGGCGCCACTGCGACTACCGCTTGGAGTACTGCGGTGCTTTGCGGGCCTTCTTCAGGCCGTACTTCTTGGACTCCTTCTCGCGGGCGTCCCGGGTCAGAAGCCCGCCCCGCTTGAGGGTGGCCCGCAGTTCGGGCTCGAGCCCGATCAGGGCGCGTGCGATGCCGAGCCGCAGGGCACCGGCCTGGCCGGACATGCCACCACCGTCGATGGTGGCATCGATGTCGTAAGCCTCGACCTTGTCGGTCATCCGCAACGGCTCGGTGACCACCATGCGGTGGGTGGCCGAGGGGAAGTAGTCCTCGAAGGACCGCTTGTTGATCTTGATCGCCCCCTGGCCCGGACGGAACCGGACGCGGGCGACGGCCTGCTTGCGGCGGCCGGTGGTTTGAGAGAGCGGTGCGGGCATGAGGTCTCCTTCGTTCCGCTTAGCCGGACCGGCGGGCCGCAGGGATGTCGAGCGGCTGGGGGTCTTGGGCTGCGTGGGGATGGTCGGTGCCGGCGTAGACCTTGAGCTTGGCCAGCTGCTGACGACCGAGGGTGTTCTTGGGCAGCATGCCCCGCACGGCGCGGCGCACGACTTCTTGGGGGGCCTTGTCGAGCATCTCGGCGTAGCTCTGCTGGGTGAGCCCGCCCGGGTAACCCGAGTGACGGTAGGCGAACTTCTCGCCGGCGTTCCCGGTGAGCACCACCTTGGCCGCGTTGATCACGACCACGTGGTCCCCGGTGTCGATGTGGGGGGCGAAGAAGGGCTGGTGCTTGCCCCGCAGGATCCGGGCCACCTCGGTGGACAGCCGGCCGAGGACCAGCCCATCGGCGTCGACGAGGTGCCAGGCCCGTTCGATCTCGTTGGCTTTGGGTGAGTACGTGCGCACGACAGGTCCTTCGCTGGGCAGGTGACCGCAGTCTTTGCGGCGTCGCCGGCACCCCGTGGGGGGCGGGCTCGCAGCTCCCGGGTGCTCCGGGGGCCGACAGACCAGCATACGGGCCCCTCGCGGGGGCGGCAAGCCGCCCGGACCGGGGTCGCGGCCGGTTCGGGCGCCGGCCCGCCCCGGCGGGCGTTCACGGGTCGAAGGAAACCGCGATGAGACACAGGCCGTGGGGCGGGGCGGGCTGGGCCGCACCGACCCGGCTCCCGCTGCGCAACTGGGCGACCATGGTGGCGGCGTTGCCGTCGCCCCGGCCGACCTCGACCAGGGCGGCCACGATGGAACGCACCATCTGATGACAGAACGAGGCGGCTTCGATCTCGAAGCGCAACAGGGCACCGCCGCTTGCAGCCGAGCCCGGCCATCCAGCCCCCGACGCGTCGTCGATTTCGGGGCCCGCCGGGACCGACCAGGCGGCCGTGGTGACCCGGCGGCGGATCGGCTCGTCGGCCGCCGTGCCCTGGGCCCGACGGCAGAAGGCCCGGAAGTCATGCTCACCAATCAAGGTGTCCGCAGCGGCCGCCATGGCCCGGCGGTCGAGCGCCCCCGAGACGTGCCAGGCCGATCCGGCCAGCAGCGGGTCGGGGACCGGAGCGTTCCAGACCAAGTAGCGGTAGCGCCGGGCGGTGGCCGAGCGGCGGGCGTCGAAGCCCGCCGGCGCGGGTTCTGCGGCCCGGACGACAACGGCGGGGGCAAGCTGGCGGTTGAGCGAGCGCAGCAGGTCGCCCGTTGCCATGGCGTGTGCACCGCCCGCGGCGCGCACCAACGGGAGGTCGGCCGGCAGGTCGACGTGGACCACCTGCCCCCGGGCGTGCACGCCCGCGTCGGTGCGACCAGCGCAGGTGATCACGGGGGGCTCGGGGGCTCGGGTGGCCCGGGCCAGGGCCCCGGCCAGGGCTCCGGCCACGGTTGGGACCCCGGGTTGGGGGGCGAACCCATGGAAGGCGCTGCCGTCGTAGGCGACCAGCAGCCGCCAGCGGACCGTGCCCACTGCCCGTTGGTTCAGACGAGCTCGATGCGCGCCATCGGGGCGTTGTCCCCCGGGCGCGGTCCGAGCCGCAGGATGCGGGTGTAGCCGCCCGGACGCTCCGCATAGCGGGGTCCGATCTCCTCGAAGAGCTTGTGGGCCATGTCCTTGTCACGAATGAGGGCGACGACCTGGCGGTGCTGGTGCACCCCGCCCTTGCGGGCGGCGGTGATGCATTTCTCGGCCACCGGGCGCAACGCCTTGGCCTTGGACTCGGTGGTGACCAACGACTCGGCCGCGATCAACGACGCCACCAGGTTGCCCAGCATCGCCTTTTGATGGGCCGCACTGCCGCCCATCCGCCGTCCCCGTCTCGGTGTCCCTTGCATGATCCCAGTTCCTCCGGCCTTCTCAGTCCTTGGTGCGCAGCGACAGCCCGCGCTCGTCGAGGCGTTGGACGACCTCGTCGGCCGACTTCTGGCCGAAGTTCGTGATGGCCAGAAGGTCGTCGAGGGACCGCTCCACCAGTTCCCCGATCGTGTTGATCTGGGCCCGCTTCAGACAGTTGCGGGGGCGTTCTGAGAGGTCGAGCTCCTCGATGCGCAGGTCGAGGTCGGGCGAGCCGCTCGAGGCGGTCCCGGTCTCGCCGAGTTCGAGGCCCATGGGCGACTCCTCGAGGTCGGCGACGAGGCCGACGAGGGTCCGCAGGGTGTCACCGGCCGAGGCCAGCGCCTCGCGCGGCGAGATCGAACCGTCGGTCTCGATGTCGAGCACCAAACGGTCGAAGTCGGTGGACTGCTCGACCCGGACCGGTTCGACGGCGAAGGTCACCCGGCGCACCGGCGAGAAGATCGAGTCGACCGGGATGACCCCGATCGTCGACGACCGCTTGTTCTTGTCGGCCGAGACGTAGCCCCGGCCGCGCTCGACGGTGATGTCGAGGGCGATGCGTCCCTTGGCGTTGAGCGAGGCGATGTGCAGCTCGGGGTTGAGCACCTCGACTTCAGAGGTGATCTGCAGGTCGGCCGCCGTCGCGTCCCCGGGGCCCCGCTTGTCGAAGCGGAGCGTCACCGGCTCGTCGGCCACCGACCGCACCAGCAGGTCCTTCAGGTTCAAGATGATGTCGGTGACGTCTTCTTTGACCCCGGGCAGGGTGGTGAACTCGTGGAGGGCGTCGTCGAAGCGCACCTGGGTGACCGCCGCGCCGGGGATCGACGAAAGAAGGGTCCGGCGAAGCGAGTTCCCGAGCGTGTGGCCGAAGCCCGGGTCGAGCGGGCCGACGGCGAATCGCTGCCGGTTGTACTGCTCCTCGTCGACGGCCTCGACGGTGGGTCGCTGGATAATGAGCATCTGTCCTGGCTCCTGTGGTCCTGGGTGGGCGGTCTAGATCAATCCGGCACGGCGCGGGGTAGGGCCGCGCCGGCGCGGTTACTTCGAGTACAGCTCGACGATCAGCTGTTCTTGGACGGGCTCATCGATGTGCTCGCGCAGCGGTGGGTTGAGGACCTCGACGGAGAACCCGGCGTCGGCTGTCTCGAGCCACGGCGGCAGCTGGCGGTCCAGGGTGTCCATGTTGCGGCGCACGGCGAACATCTCCCGGGAGCTCTGCTTCAAGATGATCTTCTCGCCCGTGCGCACCCGGTAGCTCGGGATGGTGACCCGCTTGCCGTTCACACTCACGTGGCCGTGGCGCACGAACTGGCGGGCCTGGCGGCGGCTCGCGCCCCAACCGGCCCGGAACACCACGTTGTCGAGGCGCAGCTCGAGGTTGCGCAGCAGGTTCTCACCGGTGATGCCCGGCTGGCGGTTGGCCTCCTCGTAGAGGTTCCGGAACTGCTTTTCGAGCAGACCGTAGATGCGGCGGGCCTTCTGCTTCTCGCGCAGCTGGGACAGGTATTCAGATCCCTGGCGCATGCGGTCGCGTCCGTGCTCACCGGGCGGGTAGGCCCGGGAGTGCCGGTCGGTGACCGCTTCTGAGACGGGGCACTTGAGCGAATAGCAACGCTCGCCCTTCAAGAACAATTTGGTCCGCTCACGCCGGCAGAGTCGGCACACGGGCCCGGTGTATCTGGCCATCTCGTCGCCCCTAGACCCGACGCCGCTTTTTGGGGCGGCAGCCGTTGTGGGGGATGGGGGTCACGTCTTTGATGCCGACTACCTCGATGCCGGCCGCGGCCAGCGACCGAATGGCCGTCTCCCGGCCCGAACCGGGGCCCCGGACCAAGACGTCGACCTTGCGGACACCGTGTTCCATGGCCCGCCGGGCGCACGCCTCGGCGGCCAGCTGTGCGGCAAAGGGTGTCGACTTGCGCGAACCCTTAAAGCCGACGTTGCCGGCCGACGCCCAGGCGAGCACATTGCCCTGGGGGTCGGCGATGGCCACGATCGTGTTGTTGAACGAGCTCTTGATGTGCGCAACGCCGAAGCTGATGTTCTTGCGCTCGCGCTTTCTCGGGCGCCGGGCACCCTGGGCTTTGGTGGGCTTGGCCATCTACTTGCGGACCTTCTTCTTTCCGGCGACTGTCTTCTTCGGGCCCTTGCGGGTGCGGGCATTGGTGTGGGTCCGCTGACCGTGGACCGGCAGACCCCGGCGGTGGCGCACACCTTGGTAGCAGTTGATCTCCATCTTCCGCTTGATGTCCTGGGAGACGTCCCGACGCAGGTCACCTTCGACCCGGAAGTTGGCGTCGATGAAGTTCCGCAGGCGCGTGACCTCCTCGTCGGTCAGGTCCCGGACGCGGGTATTGGCGTCGACGTCGGTGGCGGCGCAGATCTGCTGGGACGCCGTGTGACCGATGCCGAAGATGTAGGTGAGGGACACCTCCAAGCGCTTCTCGCGCGGGATGTCCACACCGGAGATGCGGGCCATGCCTGAAATCCTCTCCCTAGCCCTGGCGCTGCTTGTGCCGGGGGTTGTCGCAAATGACGACGACGCGACCGTGCCGCCGGATGACCTTGCACTTCTCACAGATCGGCTTGACGCTCGGTCGGACCTTCACAATCGCTTCTTCCTACTTGTACCGGTAGGTGATCCGGCCCCGGTTCAAGTCGTACGGGGTGATCTCCACTTGGACTTTGTCTCCGGGAAGAATCCGGATTCGGTGCATCCGCATCTTTCCCGAGCTGTGCGCCAGCACCTTGTGCCCGTTCTCGAGCTCCACGCGGAACATCGCATTTGGCAGCGGCTCGGTCACCGTGCCTTCGAGCACGATGGCATCTTCTTTGGGCTTGGGCAGGTGACTCTCCTCAACTCGTTCTCGTTCGGCGACCCATCACAGACGGCGCGGAGCCGGGGCGATGCGCTGGCGGCTGGACCCGGCGACCAACGGTCCGGTGGGCCGGGCTGCGGGCCGAATGAAGATTCTACCCTACCGGCGCCCGATTGCCAGCCCGACCGGGCACTTCCGTGCTATGGCCGCCCCTCAGAGCACCGTGAAGACCTCCGGTCCCTGCTCGGTCACGGCGATCGTGTGCTCGAAATGGGCCGAAAGCCGCCCGTCGTGGGTGACCACGCTCCACTCGTCGGCCAGCACCTCGGTCTCGGGGCCCCCGGCGTTGACCATGGGCTCGATAGCGAAGACCATGCCGGTCTTGAGCGTCGGCCCGGGGCTCCCGGGCCAGTAATTGGGCACCTGGGGCTGCTCGTGCATGGCCGTCCCGATGG
>PMOE01000055.1 GCA_003161575.1 Acidimicrobiaceae bacterium
GGACGGGTGTAGAGCCAACTGACTAATCCGAGGGCGAAGAAGTTCTTCGAACGCTCGGCGTCGCGGGGCTTCACCCCCGCCTCCTTGCATACCTCTTTGGTGATCGAGGTCATCGGGACCTCATAGACGATGTATGCGCCCAATGATCCGTCACTCAGGGGGTTCTTCTCATAGCCGGCCTTGGTCAAGTTGCGCTCGTCGAAAGCATCGACGTTCACGATCAACGTTGACCCCTTGGTCAGACCGTCGATATTGGCCCGCAGAGCGGCCGGGTTCATGGCCACCAACACGTTGGGCGTGTCGCCCGGCGTCAAGATGTCGTGGTCCGAAATATGGACCTGGAAGGCCGAGACGCCGGCCAACGTGCCGGCCGGGGCTCTGATCTCGGCGGGGAAGTCGGGGAAGGTGGACATGTCGTTGCCCATCAGGGCGCTCGACGTGGTGAAGCGGTCCCCAGTCAGCTGCATCCCGTCGCCGGAGTCGCCGGCGAAGCGGATCACCACCCGGTCGATCTGCTCAGGTGTCTGGTCGGTCCCCGTTGCCACCCGCTGCCTCTCGTCTCCTGCGGCCGCCAGTTACGCGATGAGGCTCCCCGCTGCCGAGGACCCGGACCAGGCGCTGAACGCGCCGACCGAGCGGCCGAATGTGTCGTTCTTATTACAGAGCATATCGCCCACGCTTTGCGCACCGGCATACGGGTCGCGACCTGCGGTCCACCCCACCTTGGTCCCCGACCTGGACCTCTGGATGCGCTTGGTTACCCCCTGAGCGCCAGTGCCGACCGTCGGGACGCGGTCAGGCGATGGTGATTTCGGGATCCAAGAAGACGTCTTGGACGGCCCGGATGAGCGCGGCGCCTTCCTCCATCGGCCGCTGGAAGGACTTCCGTCCGACGATGAGGCCCTGGCCGCCGGCCCGCTTGTTGATCACTGCGGTGCGCACGGCCTGGGCCAGGTCGTTGTCGCCGGCCGACGCGCCCCCCGAGTTGATCAAGCCGATGCGTCCGCCGTAGCAGTTCACGACCTGCCAGCGGGTGAGGTCGATCGGGTGATCGGTTGTGAGCTCGCTGTAGACGAGCGGGTCCGTCTTGCCGAAGTGGACCGCGTTGTACCCGCCGTTGTTTTCGGCCTGCTTCTGCTTGATGATGTCAGCTTCGATCGTCACACCCATGTGATTGGCCTGGCCGGTCAGGTCGGCCGACAAGTGGTAGTCGACCCCGTCCTTGTCGAACGCGGGATTGCGGAGGTAGCACCACAAAACAGTGAACAATCCGTATTGGTGAGCCTCGGCGAAGGCTTCGGACACTTCGTGGATTTGCCGGTCGGACTCTTCGGACCCGAAATAGATCGTGGCACCCACCGCAATCGCCCCGAGGTCGACGGCTTGTCGGACCGAACCGAACATCACCTGGTCATAGGTGTTCGGATAGTGAAGAAAGTCGTTGTGGTTCAACTTCACGATAAAGGGGATCTTGTGCACGTACGACCGTGACACCATCCCGAGCCCCCCAAGGGTGGTGGCAATGGCGCTGCACTCTCCGGCCAGGGCCAACTCGCAGAGATTGGCTGGGTCGAAATAGAGGGGGTTCTTGGCAAAGCTGGCGGCGGCCGAGTGTTCGATCCCCTGATCGACGGGGAGAATCGACAGGTAGCCGGTCCCAGCGAGCCGGCCGTGGTTATACATCGACGCCAGGTTGCGCATCACCGCCGGCGGGCGGTCGGACTTGGCGAATACCCGATCAAGGAAATCAGGGCCCGGGAGGGTGAGCCCGTCGGCGGGAAACGCCTTGGCCTCGTGGGTGAGCAGTGAGTCGGCCTCGTCGCCGAGTAGTTCCTTGATGTCCATGCCCTGAGCCTAACGGAGCGACAGAAGCACACGGATGGGGTGAACCGGACGGGCCGGTCAAGAATCACCTGGTGGGGCGGCCGACTCGTCACTGCTAGAGCCCTGCTCAGGGTTGTCGTGGTCCCCCGCTGCGGTGTCCGAGGGGTCGGCGCGGTGCAGGCGGGGGTCCCGGCGCAAGAACGCGACCCCCTGGCTGCGGTCGGTGCTGTAGAGGGCGACGAGCCGGGCCACCAGGGTCACGAGGAATATCTGACCAATGAGGGCTTCGAGCACCACAACCGACCGGGCCAGGTCCGATAAAGGCGTCAGATCTCCGAAGCCGACGGTGGTGAGGGTGACAAAGCTCAAGTACACGTAATCACTCGCGGGGTGATAACCGGGCTGGGCCAGGAACGGCTGTTTGGAAATGTGAGAAATACCGATGAACAGCGTCGAGAAGATAAGCCCGATGATGATGTACACGTCGACCGCGCCGAAGAGCGTCTCAATGTCGACGGTCGGCTTCGGCAGGACCCGGCGCAAGATGACCACCGGCGTGACGACCAGCAAGACCGTGATGACCAAGAAGGCGATCCCGCCCTCTCGTCGACCGCCGGTCACCGCCTGGAAGATCCCAGCCAACAGGCTAAGGGCCACCCCGATCTGCGCCAAGCGCACGAGCCGCTTGTTCGCCTCGGAAGTGCGGACCGCGAAGAGCACCGTGAGGGCGATCGGCACTCCTCGGGCCAGGCCACCCCACCGGATGGAGTTGACCAGCGTAAGGATGCCGTAGTCGACCAGCAGCAGGAGGAACAGCAATCCGTAGCTGTCGACGCCCGAGATGGACTCCCAGATCGTGCGTTCGTTGATCTTGATCGGCAATGCCCGACCCCCCGTTCCCGCTGGCCGACCGCTAGGCCGCCGGCCCGGCCGACTTGGTCCTGGCGGTGGACTTCTTCGGGGTCTGCGTGGCGGCAGGGCGACCCGGATCCTTCTTCAACGATTTCGGTGTCGTCGGGCGCC
>PMOE01000073.1 GCA_003161575.1 Acidimicrobiaceae bacterium
ACCGCGACCAGGTAGACCCACATGTCGGTCATCAGCTCCTGCCGTCGCTCGTCGGGCATCTCGGCGGCCCCGGGGATCGCCGCCTCGGACCATTCGTAGAACCGGGGCCACTGGTCACCGTCGACGCCGAGCAGACCGCAGATGACCTGGAGGGGGAACGGGACCGAGAGGGCCTGGACCACGTCCACGGGCGCTCCCGGCTCGATCTGGTCGATCAACGCCTGGGCCTGGGTCCGAACCGACGCCTCGAGCTCGCGCACGACACCCGGCTTGAAGCCGGGTTGGACGAGCCGGCGGTAGCGGGTGTGGGCCGGCGGGTCGGTGTGCATCATCGTCGGGGGCGTCGCATAGTCGACGCCGATTTCTTCGACCAGGATCCCCTTGGACGAGCAGAACGCCGCCGGATCGGTGCTGATCGACTGAACCGCCGCGTGGGTGGTCACCGCCCAGAACCCGGCCTCGTTGTTCCAGGCCACCGGGGCTTCGGACCGCAGGCGGGCGTAGAGGGGGAAGGGGTCCCCGGCGTAGAGGGCGGGGTCAGTGAGCAGCGCCGCCAGGTCGTTGCCAGGCCTGAGCGGATCAGACACGAACCGTCCCCTGGGTGCTCGTAGTCAGACGATCAGGCCGTTGGGGCGGGGTTTGCCGTCGGCTTCGAGCAACGCGTAGTAGGCCTCCAAGATGGCCGGTCCGTCGGTGTAGCTCTCGACCTTGCCGTCGGGGTCGAGATTGAGGAGCGCTCCTTCGATCACGAAGAGCACGTCGGTGTCCTCGGTGTTGTCCTCGGGTACGTCGAGGGTGTGCACCGAGTTCGCCGGTTCGTAGATGTACGAACCTGACGTCGAATAGAAGTCGTACTCGAGGTAGTGCCAACGGCCGACCAGGGTGAACCCGTCGACCGGGCCGGTGTGGCGGTGGATCTGGAGACGGGTCCCGGGCCGGAACCGATTGCGGATGACCCAGGTGCCTTTCATCGGATCGAAACGCACGACCTTCAAGTCGACGCCGTACCCCGTGTCCACCCACGGTGCGCCCTCGTCGCCGACGTGGCGCACCATGTCGGTCGGGGTGGTGATGGCCATGTCTCGAGCCTCCCTGGTCCCGGACGGCCCCTGCTCGGCCGTCGCCCGGCCAGTATGCCAGGGGCTGTGCCGGCCGGCCCGAGGATTCGTTTCATTGCGCCACCGGCGAGGCGAGGCAGGCCTGGTCGCGGACACCGTGCAGCGCTGGGCGACACGCGGTCCGTGGCCCGACAGTCTGTCGGATCGGGAGAAGTCAGGCGAGCGAAGTTGGTGCCGCGAGGCGATGCATCGACACGGCGTAGTCCCCATCGGGCTCGAACGTCCGGCGGTCCCAGGTGGCCCAGCGTTCCACGAGTGTCAGGTTGGCGGCTGCGGCCAGGCGATCGTATTCGTCGAGTTCGAGACGGTCCGGGGTCAAAGAAAAACCCGAGACGAGCAGTCCTCCCTCGTGGAGGTGGCGGCCGAGGTTGGCGAGCACAGCCCCCTCGGTCCCTCGCGTCAAAAAGATCATGACGTTGCCCGCCACCACGACGGCCTCGAACCTGCGGCCGAGGTCGACTTCGGCGAGGTCGGCGCGGAACCACGGGATAAGCGGCGCCTTCTTCCGGGCTTCGTCGAGCATTTCCGGATCAATATCGACCCCGACCACATCGAGGCCCCTGCGGGCCAGTTCGATGGCCACCCGACCGGTGCCGCAGCCGGCGTCGAGCACCGAATCCACCTCCAGGGAGCCCACGAAATCGGCTTCGCCGTGGACGTTGTGCCCTGAAGCGGCGATCTGCTCGAAGCGCCGGTCGTAGTCCGTGCCGCGACTGGCCGCCCCGGCAAGCCACGGATTGGCTCCGTCGGGATTCACGACCGGGAGCGCCCGGCCCTGATCCTCCAATGGCGCAGGGAAAGTGTCGGCTCCGCGGGCATTCAGAACACCTGGTCGAGCGCGGGCACCTTGGGGGACGTCCCCAACATCTCGCCCGGACCGCCGTCGGCGGCCGATCCGGCGACGAGGGGCGACTGAGAGAGGAGGAAGCCGCCGGCGCACATGACGGCGAGGGCCACTACCTCACCCGTGATGAATCCTGGGCCGGATCGGAGCCGTTCTTCGAACACGAAGACCCCGAGGACAATGCTCACCAACGGGTTGACGATGACCATCATCGCCTTGGACGCGGCTATCGGGCCGGCGTGCAGCGCGTTCTGCAACATGAAAAAGCCGAGGAGGCCCGTAGCCCCCAAAGCGTACGGCTCCCAGTGCGTGAATACGTGGCCCCATCCCCCGGTGATCAAGGTCGTGGTGGCCTTGGTGAGTGCCGCGTTGTAGGCAAAGAGCACTGCGGCCGACGCCCCGAATGCTGCTGCTCGCCACCACCGCGGGCCGCGCTGGGCGAGAGCCACGAGTACCGCCGAGGCGACGAAGATGACCAGAGTGACGGTTCCCCAGGCCTTCGCGTCAGGGAGTCCCTCCCCGATCTGCGGCGCCGCCAACGCCAAGAACCCCGCCAGTCCGGTGACGATGGCCAAGGCGCCGACCAGCTCGCGCCATCCGAGGTGGCGATGGAAGACCACGGCGAGGATCCCGATGAGAAACAGGAGTTCGGTGGTGAGGACCGGCTGGACGACGGCCAGGGTGCCGAAGCGCAAGGCGGTCGCCTGAAGAACGAAGGTCACGAGCAGCAGTGCGAATCCGATCAGCCAGACGCCACGGCGAAGGGCATGAGTCAACAGTCGAAGGCGCATGGCATCGCCAGGGGGTGCCGACTCCACCCCCAGGCGCTGCAGGATGGCGGCCACGGCACTCGAGAAGGCCGAGGCTGCCGCCAGCAGGTAAACCATTTCCAGGTTCTAGCGCGACTTCGGGGCTGGTCCCCCGAGCGCCGCAGAGGCCCACGGGTTCGGCGACCTGATTGATCCCGTTCGCCCTGGAACCGAGTCGATTCGCTCGTGCTCCACCCATCGGACTGGTCGCCACAACTCGGCGCGCCCGAAGCGTCCGCCGGCCACGGTGAGGGTCGTTCAGCTGCCGACGGGCGCCAGTTCGTCGAAGCCCAGGGCAGCCTCGAGTGCCGCAGCCGAGCGCAGGACGACCAGGTCGGCGTGTTGGGGGCCGATCAGCTGGATCCCGACGGGTAGGCCGGATTGGGTCAGCCCGGCGCACACCGTTGCCGCGGGCGACCGGGTCATGTTGAACGGGTACGTGAACTTGACCCAGTTCGGATCGACCTCGCCGTTGATCATCGCCGATCCCTCCAGGGAAAGTGGCGGGGGAGCAGCGGCCGTGGTCGGCGTCACAAGGAGTCGGACGTCGTGGAACAACTCGACAAGGCGAAGGTTCATCTGGTGGCACTCGTCGAAGATCCTCACGATCTGGAGGGCCGACGTCTCCCGAGCGGAGTCGGCGATGAACCTCAGCAACGGGTCCATACGGTCCCAGGCCGGCTCGGAACGGTACGGCTCGAGCGAGCGGAGCAGGCACGCGCCGACGAAGGTGAGCCAGTCGCTCACCGGGTCAGTGTCGAACACCGTATCGATCTCGATCACTTCGGCCCCGAGCGACTCGAGCACCGAGACCGCCCGCTCGCAGGCCTCGAGGACCTCGGCGTCGACGGTGGCGTAGCCGAGGGTGGGAGACCAGGCCACCCGGGCCGGCACGTGGGGGTCGTTCAGCACGGCCGGCCAGTTGGCCTCGGGGCGCGGCAGCGAGCGCAGATCGGTCGCCTCGGGCCCGACGACCACGTCCAGGGCGGTGATCACATCGGCGATGCGCCGGGCCATCGGTCCTTTGGTCGACAAGTCGAGCCACCCGGGTCCTTCCGCTCCTCCGGCGGGCACCCGACCGAGTGAGGGCTTTATGCCCGACAAACCGCAGGCCGCCGACGGGATCCGGATGGAGCCGCCTCCGTCCGAACCAGTAGCCAGCGGAACCATTCCGGCGGCCAGGGCGGCGGCGGTGCCGCCCGAGGAGCCCCCCGAACTGTGCTCGAGATTCCATGGGTTGCGAGTGGTCCCAAAGATGGTGTTCGTCGTGTTGGCCGACCAGGCGAACTCGGGCAGGTTGGTCTTGCCGACCACCACGCAACCGGCGGCCCGCAAGCGGGCTACGTGTGCCGAATCGTGGATTGCCTTCGGAGCATCGGCCAACAGCGGTGAGCCGTGGGTGGTGCGGTAGCCGGCCGTGTCCTCGTTGTCTTTGACCCCGATCGGGATGCCGGCAAGCGGTCCTGGGTCACCGCCGGTGGCGACGATCTGGTCCACCGCGGCTGCCTGTTCGACCGCCCGGTCGCCGTCAACCGCGACGAAGGCGTTGACCGACGGGTTCAGCTCCTCGATGCGCGAGAGTGCGTGCTGGGTCAGCTCGCGAGCCGACATGCTGCCCGTTCTGACACGGCCAGCGAGTTCGGTCAGAGACACGCGTCGAAAGTCCATGATCCTTGGCTACCACAAGACGCCGGGACCCCGGGCGCGAGAACTACCGGGTTCTGCGACGACCACCGAGGACACCACGTGCACGGCGTACCGTGTATCCGGCCGGATCCGGCCCTTCGGTTCCGCGGTCGTCTGATGCACCCGCGTTCTGCCTCTGGGACGATCCGGCGGCACCCGCGCTGGTGCCGCGGTCGTGCCCCTCACGCCGTCGGTGCCAACCCGCGCACTGCGTCGGAGAGCTCGACTCCGAAAGGAACGACGAGAAGCGCCGGAATGGTCACTCCGTTGGCCACGTACCGGTCGATGTGCGCCCGGCACTCGGTGAACGAGCCGTGAACGACCAACTCGTCGACCACCTCGTCGGGGATCGCGGCCAGGGCCCCCTTGCGGTCACCAGAACTCCAGGCGTCCCACATGCCCTCGAGGAGCGGCCCCCGGCCGAGCCAGCGGTGGAACTCGGCGTAGGCCTCGACGTTCAGGTACGCCGCGATCATTCGCCGGCCGACCGCACGCGCCGTCGCGGTGTCTTCGGAGGGGATGACGAAGATGCGAGCCACGATCTCCTTGCCCGGCCCGACTTCATTTATCGCAGTCGTGACGTCGTCCGCCGACAACCAGTTCAAGATGGCACCGTCGGCCTCACGCCCGGCCAGCTTGAGCATGCCCGCCCGAAGGGCGCCCAGGTAGATGGGGGGAGTCTGTTCTGGAGGGCGTGCGAGGCGGAAGCCCCGTACCGAGAAGGTGTCGTAGGTCTCGGTGATCTTTTCCCCCGACAAGGCTGCCTGCACGAACCGCAGCGTGTCGCGAACCCGCTTGTAGGGATCGACGAAGGGGATGCCGTTCCATTGCTCCACGATGACCTCCGAGGAAGCCCCGAGCCCGAAGGCGAAGCGCCCCGGAGCCGCCTCGGCCAAAGCGGCAACGCTCTGGGCCAACAGTGCCGGCCCCCGGGTGAAGGCGGGGGTGATGGCTACACCCAGGCGCAGGGAGGGTGCCCACGCCGCGGCCAGGGCCAACGGGGTGAAGCCATCGGTCCCGTCGACTTCTGACGACCAGACATCGGTGTAACCGAGCTCGGCCAGCTCGCCGAACCACCGCTGATGTTCTCCGAGCCCAATGCCGTCAAATGGGATGGTGATGCCGAAACGGTGGCTCGCGGGGCTCGTCATGGACCCCACTGTGACATCTCGCCGGGGTTTTCACCGTCAGGCTGGCCCGGGGGGATGCGTCCGCCACGCGGACCCGGGCGAGCACTCGGCGATTCACCGTGCGTCGTAGTCGGCGCCGGTCGAAGCAGGAAGGTCGATGCCCCAGCGGCGCATGCCCTCTTCCATGCGGTCGATCACCGCCTGCAGGACGGCCACTCGGCCGTGGCGCTTTTGCTCGGCCGAGATGACGTCCCAGTGGGCGTTGGGGTGGTCTGTGTAGGTCAGCATGTCTTCGACCGCGGCCTCGTAGAGCTGACGCTTCTCCCGGTTGCGCCAGTCCTCGTCGGTCAGCTTCCACCGCTTGAGCGGATCCTCCCGGCGCGCCTCGAAGCGCTTCAGCTGCTCGTCGGGGGAGACATGTAGCCAGAACTTGATGAGGACCATGCCCTCTTCGGCCAAGGAGTGCTCGAACTGGGTGATCTCGTCGTAGGCCCGGCGCCATTGTGGTTCGGTGGCGAAGCCTTCGACCCGTTCGACCAGTACCCGCCCGTACCAGCTGCGGTCGAGCACGGCCATGCCCCCCCAGCCCGGCAGGGCCGGCCAGAAGCGCCAAAGGAAGTGATGGCGCAGCTCGTCTTGGGTCGGGACCCCGAACTCGGCCACCCGGATATGGCGTGGGTCGAGCGGCGAGACCAGGCGCTTGATGGCGCCGCCCTTGCCCGAGGCGTCCCAGCCCTCCATCACGATGCACACCGGCGGCCCGAGGCGCCCGTCGCCGACCAGGCCGCCGTTCAAAAGGCGCAGGTGTAGCAGGCGGCGCTGGGCCGCGGCGACCTGCTGGGACTCCTCGTCGGAGGAGAGCCGGAGCGAGAGGTCAACCTTGTCGAGGCGGGATTCGGTGTCGGTCACGACACCCAGTGAAGTCGATGGCGCTCCCCGGCCGCCCGCCGGACACCGGCGGGTGTGCCCGCGAGGACCAGGAACTCACGGTTGGTCAGGTGCGAGACCGTGCCCACCTTCTTGCCGTCGGGGTTGTGGATCCCGATGCGGGCCCCGACGTAGCGGGCCGAGTCGAAGGCGAGCGTGAGCACCTCGCGGTGGTGCCCGCACATCTCTTCGAGTTCGTCGAGCGCTATCCACGACTCGTCGTTGTAGGAGAGCACGAGGAGCTCACAGTCGACGGCGCCGACGAGGCGGCCCAGGGCGTCAGGCATGGTGCGCTTGGAGTTGAAGACGCTCTTGGTCTCTTGGTCTCGCGAATCGAGCCGCTTGCAGGCGACTCCGTAGTGGTCCGGGGCATCCCAGGCGACCAAGGTCTCCCAGACGTGGTAGTTCGTGAAGTATCGGTGCTGGTTGTAGGGCGGGTCGAGGTAGGCGAGGTCGAAGGACCCGAGCGTCGGCGCCAGGGCGACGGCGTCCCCGCGGATCGTTCGCCCACCGCCCTCCAGCAACTCGGGAACCCGAAGCTGGAGTGGTTTGAACGACCGGGGGGCCCACTGCTTGACGTAGGCCATCTGGACCCCAGTGGTCGAGTCCACCCGATCGGCCGCCTCGATCAGGCTCGTCAACAGGAGCGGCTCGAGCCATGATCCGGCGAATTCGGCGGCAATGGTGTCGCGGATGACGTCGATGCGTGCTCCGTTGAACGGTTGGAAGAAGCGCGAGCGGACACAGAAGGTCTCGGTGAAGTAGCCCGGCGCACCCGGCAGGCTCTCGAGATGGGCCAGGGCGCCTGTCAGTTCATCGCGCCCAATGACGCTGGCGTCGGCCTCGATGTAGCAACGGCCGAACATCTCGGAATATCGGGCCGCGTCGACGGCGGTCACGAAGAGCCCGGCTCTTTTGAAGGCCTGGGCCACCCTGGTCGTGCCGGTGAACAGGTCGAGCGCGTTGGAGGCGCCGCTCGACTCGGCCAGCCGCTCAAGGACCGGAACGAGGCGCCGTTTGGAACCGATGTACTTGATCATGTGGCGAGAACGACCTCTTCGTGAGGGCCCGGGCCCTGGGGCGTGGCCCGGGTCACGCTGGCTTGGGGTCCAAGGTTTCGACCGGGTCGGGTGCGGGCTCGGGGTAGAGCGCCAAGTGGAGCACGGCCGCTACGGCGCCGCCGACGAGCGGGGCCACGATGAACAGCCACACCTGGCTCAGTGCGGTCCCGCCCACGATCAGTGCCGGGCCGAGGCTGCGTGCCGGGTTCACCGAGGTGCCGGTGATCGGGATGCCGATCAGGTGGACGACGGTCAAGCTGAGCCCGATCACCACCCCGGCGGTGGCGGCGTTGGCGATCCGGCTCGTGACACCGAGGATGACGAACACGAACAGCGCGGTGAGGACAACCTCGGCCAAGAACGCACCACCGGCGCTGATGTGGATGAGCGACGCCTTGCCGTATCCGTCGGTGCCGAGGCCCTGGATGTTCGTCCGGTACATCGGAGAGGCCTTGAACATGGACCACAGAAGGAGCGCGCCCAGGATGCCGCCGACGAATTGCGCGACCCAGTAGCCCACAGCTTCGACCGGGCCAATGCGCCGAGCCAACAAGGCTCCGAGCGTCACCGCCGGGTTCACGTGACAGCCCGATATCGGTCCCAACACGTAGATGAGGGCCAAAAGGACGAGGCCGAAGGCCAAAGCGGTGGCCACCACGCCCGCGCCCACACTGCCTCCGTCGAATTTGAACCCGAACATCAGCGTGGCCACGCCGACGGCGAAAAACACCAAGAATGCGGTGCCAAGCAGCTCAGCAGCGAGTTTGCGTGCCATGAGGTCCCTCCCCTCCGCGCGGGCCCCGTCGAGGATGCCCCGTGCCCGCGGGAACAGGGCAACACCCAAGAACGTAACGTCCGGCGCGTGAGAGGAGGTTGATGGTCCCCCGAAGGTGACCGTGCTGGCCGAACGGGGCTGCGCATCCGATTCCTCCACGAGTTCAAGCGCCGTGGTTGGAAACGGTGGAGCTTCATGGAGGACGGCCCGGGGCACCCCGGCTCTTCGGACTGCCCGACTCGAAGCCCTCGGTGCCTCTCGAGTTCTCACTCTGGCTACATCCTGCGCTCGAATGGGAATCGGACGCCAAAAAGGGCATTTGAGATAGCTGCGAGACTTCCCGAACGCGACGATCGCACCCCGATGAAATCCGAAGAGCCAACAAAGCCCGGTCCCGAGTTCGGTCGCTGATCCACCCTAGGGATCGAGGCTGGTCGGGATCGACTGGGCGAAGTGGAAGAAGTCGTCTGGGTCGTGTGCCCGCTTCACGTGCACCAGTCGGGCCAGGTTCGTGCCGTAGTAGGCCTGTTGCCAGGCCTCCAACGTGGGGTCGATGTAGTTCTGGTAGGCACCGCGGGCATAGGGCGCCAGATCCACCTGGGCGCCGGCCAACCACTGGGTGGCCCCGTCGACCACCGAGGCCGGGGTGTCAGCGGACCAGCTCACGCTGTACTCGATGGCGGCCAAGGCGTCACGGTGCACGAACGCGGTGGCGTCGGCCGGGATCCGGTTGATGGCGCCACCGTAGGAGTCGAAGACGAATCCGCCTCCGACTTGGGGGACGTGCTGGGCCAGCGACTCGACGGCGCCTACGAGGGTACCGACACCCGCATCGGGGAGCGGGGCGGTGATGTAGGCCGACTTGGCCGCAAAGGCCGAGCGCGAAAGCGTGCCGAGCGGGTTCTGGCTCGGAAGGTGGCACTCGGTGACGGTCGAGCCTTCGCACCCGCCTTCGATAAGCATGGCCTTGAGATAGCCCTCGGGCCCGACGAAGTTATCGATCGGAGTCGTCCCGACATCAGCGATGAAGGGTTGGAGGAGGCCCGAGAGCGTCGAGGGCATCCCGCAGAAGACGCCGGTGACCTTGATCTCGGGGGTCGACGAACCCGACGAGAGTAGTTGGCAGTTGGACCACAACTCGTCGGGAGTGGTGGGCATCCACTCCAACCAGTTCCCGAGGACTTGGGCGGCTGCGGGCCAGAGCCACTCGAGGGTGAACAGGGAGATGGCCGGGATTGGTCGGACGTCGAAGGTGAACGATGTCACGACTCCGAAGTTGCCGCCCCCGCCACCCCGACAGGCCCAGTACACGTCGTCATTGGTACCGGGTGCCGCGGTGAGGATCCGCGCGTCTGCGGTCACAAGCTGAAGCGAGGCGACGTTGTCGCAGGTCAGCCCGTATTTGCGGCCGAACACCCCGACACCGCCGCCGAGGGCGAGCCCGGCGATGCTGACGGTCGGACAAGACCCGCCGGGGAGCAGCACGCCGGCCTGTGCGAGCCCGTTGTAGACGTCGACCAGGCGGGCCCCGGCTCCGACGGTGGCGGCGGCCGGGCCCGCCGTCGCCACTGTGGCCATCTGGGTCACATCGATCACCAGCCCCGAGCAGAGCGAGTAACCGCCGTAGCTGTGTCCGCCCGAACGGACCGCCACGTCGAGACCGTGGTCGCGGGCGAACTGCACGCAGTGCTGCACGCCGGCCGGCGAAGCGCAGTAGGCGATGGCGGCGGGGTCGATCCCGTCGAAACGCTCGTTGTAGATCTCCTTATCGAGTCCGTAGGAGGGATCCCCGGGGAGCACCAACGCACCACCGAGGGCCCTCGAGAGTGCTGACCAGTCGGCCGGGTCGACCGGCGTCGTGGTGGTGACCGGGCTGGAGGTGGAAGTAGAGGTCGTCGCAGAACCCGACGACCCAGTGGATCCGCAATCGGCGGCGAGGGGCCCGAGCACCGCGGCGGAAGCCACGGTGGCCGCACCGGCGCCGGTCCTTTTGAGCAGCTGGCGCCGACTGATGCGCCCGGTGTCCCCGGATGCATCGGGCTGTCCCACGGCCCGACGCTACTGGGAAGGTCCGAGGTCTTCATGGGACACTGCGGGTCACTGCGCTCAGTGACGAGAACAGGCCAATCGAGAAGGTGTCGTGAAGTCCCTCCCTCTAGATCGACGAACCCGACCGAAATGGGGTCATCGCGCCGGACCACCGAACTCCGATCGCTCGACAACGGCTGCATCGTGACCGATTCTCACTGGGTGGCCTGGCACCGGCCCTACGACGATCCGGACTCGCGCCTGTCGGCCCGCCTGGCGGTCGTCCAGTCCCACATCGCCCAGGCACTCACCCGGTGTGATCCCGGGCCGATCCGGGTCGTGAGCGTCTGCGCCGGCCAAGGACGCGACCTCATCGAGATACTGGTCGACCATCCCCGGCGCCCCGACGTCACGGCCCGGCTGGTCGAGGCCGACGCCGCCTTAGTCGACTTTGCGGCCCGGTCCGTGTCGGCGGCCGGACTTTTCGGCGTCGAGGTCGTCATGGGGGACGCGTCGGTCGCCCGGGCGTATGGCGGCGCAGTCCCGGCCGACCTGGTCCTCGTGTGCGGGGTCTTCGGCAACATCAGCGATGCCGACATCCAGGCCACCATCGGTCACCTGCCCGGACTGTGCGCCCCGGGGGCCACGGTGATCTGGACGAGGCACCGGCGCGAACCTGACCGCACCCCGCAGATCAGGGAATGGTTCACCGATGGCGGATTCGCCGAGATCGGCTTCGATGCTCCGGCGGGCTTCGTGTTTGGCGTCGGATCGAATCAACTCACCGCTGAGCCGAAGCCCTTTGATCCGGGTGTCCGGCTGTTCACCTTCGTCGGTGACGGGACCCTGCCTGCCTGAGCGAGCGGGCACCCCGGCAGGTGGCGTCCTCATGGACCCTCGAATGGAGACGGGAAGCCCGAGGTTGGCTACGCTCGGCGGACACGCCGCGAAGGGGGTCGGATCATGCAGGACACAGTGCAGGGGACCGTGATGCCGGTGCTCGAGATCATGCTCGACCCGGGGGAGAGCGTCGTCTCCGAATCCGGGGAGTTCTCCTGGATGACCGACACCATCGAGCTGTCGACAGGCACCGGTGGGGGGATGGGTGGGAAGGGCATCATGGGGGCGGTCAAACGCGCCGCGGGGGGCGGCAGCTTCCTGTTCAACACCTACACGGCGGGGGCGGGCCCGGGCATGGTGGCCTTTGCGGCCAAGCTGCCCGGCAAGATCCTCCCGATTGAGATCGGTCCGGGTAATGAGTTCCTGTCCCACCGCCACGGCTTTTTGGCCGGGGTCCCCGGCATCGAGATCTCCGTCGCGCTGCAGCAGTCCTTCAGGGGCGGGATCTTCGGGGGCGAGGGTTTTTTGCTCCAACACATCAAAGGGACCGGTCGGGCCTGGATCGAGGTGTCCGGCGAGATCCTGGCCTACGACCTCGCACCCGGACAGGCCATGCGTGCCCACCCCGGCCACATCGGCCTCTTCCAGGCATCGGTGACCTTTTCGGTCGTTCGGGTGCCCGGGATAGCCAACCGGTATCTCGGGTCCGACGGCCACCACTTCGCGGTGTTGACCGGCCCCGGACGCGTCTATCTCCAGTCGATGCCGATCCCCATCCTGGCCGGTGCGTTGCGCCCCTATCTGGGCGACGACCACGCGGTGGAGTCCGGCGCCGTCGGGGGTGTCGTGGGAGGTGCCCTGGGCGGCCTGCTCGGGCGGTAGTTCCGCTCGGCGAGCCGGCAGACGGCTGACGTTTCGGGCGGTGGCAGGTGCCGAACGAGCGCGAACGCGGGTACCTCCGGCGTTGTCCGTTGCTTTCGACTCCAATCGACACATCTCGTGGGGGGTAGTGAGCCCACGCCTCAAGAGGGCCACTGCCCGAGAGACCTGTAGTGGTCGGAAACTGTCCACCAGGTTCTCGAGAGACTCGTCGAGGGCGGGACGGAAGCTCTGAGCCCAGTTCTCCATGCTGCCGAGGGAGACGTCCCAGAGTTGGGAGAACAGCACGGGCGAGTACACCGAGCGCACCGCGCCGACGATGTCCTCGGCGAGGTCGTGGACGCTGTACATCTCTTGGATATGCGCCGATGCTTGGCCCCCGAGCGTGGCCGGGACGTGCAGGAGCCGTCCTCGAATCTCGGCGATCTTGTCGGCGCTCTCCCGCATCACCATCTTCTCCCCCTGGAGATGGGAATTGGTCATTCGAGGCTGCCGGAGACCCGGCCGCCAAGGAGTGGCCATCGTGACGTGGTCAGTACCATTTTCGAAGCTGGCCTGACTCGATGGGTCGTAAGCACCGCTCGGCCCGGTCGCACCGGGTCAATGGACGGGGAGGAGGCGGACGACCGGAATCTCCCGGTCGGTGAGTTCTTGGTAGTAGCGCCAACCCTCGTAGTGCTGGGCCAGCAGAGGCCAGAGGTCGTCGGCCTCGGGGCGGCGGATGATCTCGGCGGAGACGGCCTGCTTCTTGCGGCGCACCTGCACCGTCGCTTCGGGCCGAGCCTCAAGATTGAGCAGCCACGCCGGCGGTCGGTCGCGCCCACCGTTGGAGCCCACCACCAAGAAGCCTGCGCCGTCGGGCATGTAAAGCAGCGGGGTCGTGCGCGCCTGACCCGATCGCCGGCCGGTCGTGGTGATCAAGAGGATCGGACCCGCGCCGCTGCGGTGACCGACCAGGCCACCGGTGACTACGTAGACCCGCCGGTGGATCGGATACAAGCGACGGCCGATGATGCGGTCGAACCGCACCGTCCACTTCGGGTTCATGCCGCTACCCGGGGTGGGGCATGACGCTGGGGGGATTTCAATCCCGGATCTTCTCGGAAGCACCGGCCGCTTCTGCTCATCTGGTGGTTGGCTGCACCCGCGACGGCGTAGTGGGCGGTCCGCGAGTGAGTTCCGCAACAGTCCATGGGAAAACGGTATCTCGGGCCGCCAAAGGACACTCGCCGGTGCCGGAGAGCCACCACGCCGTCAGTGGGAGGATTGATTGACCGACCCCCGCGGGTCATCGGTAGCGTCGGCTTCATGGCGTCGACCGTGAGTCCTGGGGAGACGGATCGGCCGGTGCCGGACCCCGGTGGGCCTATAGGTGGTACAGCATCGCGGCGTTCTCGCCCAGGATCTTGCGTTGGACGGAGGGCCGCAGCTCCCGCATGTTCTCGGCGGCGGTGACCAAGGGATCGGGGTACAGACATGTCGGATGCGGGAAGTCCGTCTCGAACATGATGTTGTCCTCACCGACCGAATCGATGAGGCTCGCCAGGTTGTTGCGCTCGAACCAAGTTGTGGCATAGATCTGCCGCTTGAAGTATTCCGACGGTAGCAAGGACAGAACAGCCTTGGCTCGGGGTGCGTTCTCATCCATCTCGTAGTCGAGTGCGTCCAAGATGAATGGGATCCAACCGGTTCCGCTTTCCACAGAGACGATCTTGAGCTCGGGGAACCGGTCGAGCATCCCCGAACAAATGATGTTGACTATCACCCGCGCGTTGCCGATGAACAGCAGCGTTCCGCCGATGGCCAGCTTGGTGTCGTCATCATGGGACGGCCAGGGATACGTCCCGAAGTAGTTCATCGTCGTCAGGCTCGCTCCAATGTGGAAGTGCACCGGCAACGCCAACGAACTGCACGCTTCCCACAGCGGGTCCCAGGCCCGGCTTGCCAGGTCCGGGGCACCCAGATCCTGAGGGTCCGACGTGAGGTTGACCCCCCGGAGCCCCAGGCTCTTTGCCCGCTCCGCTTCGCGGACGCAGGCGTCGACGTCCCACGCCGGCAGAATCGCCATCGGGAGGAGCCGATTGCCGGATCCGGCTTGCAACTCAGCGCTGGCGTCGTTGAAGATCTCGACGCACACCATGCGAAGGTGGGCGTCCTGCACAGTCTCAGCGAGAGCCTGTCCGCCGAGCCCCACGACGCCCGGGAAGATGATTTGGGCCCAGATCCCGGTCTCGTCGAGGAGCTTCACTCGCTCCACGGGATCGTGGGCCGCTGCGTGGACCTGTTCGATGTCCCATTCGTAGAGTCCCTCGAACGAACGCCCCTTGACGCCTTGGGTGTCCACGACACCCCCGGCGCCGGCCCGACCGAGAACCACGTCGTCGACAACCCACGTCGCAGACCCGTCCACGTCGGTGACGTGCGGCACACGATCCTTCAACGCCGCCGGCGCACGCTTCGTCCATAGGTCATGTTGTTCGGTGAGGTGGGTGTCAGCATCGATGACCTTGACCTCGTCTAGCGGGAGCGGCATCCGAATTCCCCTTTGACGTACGAAATGAGCCGCTGACGCGTCTCGATCGGACACTAGCTGCAACCATGGATTGCCGCAACGCGCCGCGCGCGGCGCGTACCCCCGTTCCCATTGGCGCAAGATGTGTTGCGTGTGGCAATTTCGGAGTCGTCCGCCCGCATCCAACGGCAACGCCACGCGATCGAAACTCCGCCTTCGTACCCCACCGGACCAGCCTGCGCTCTCCGCCAGATCGGCAGTACAGTGCCCCCGAACTTCACACCGCATTGGGTTGAAGGTGGACTACGGGAGGAACCGAATGGCGACGGTCGACATCGATGGCACAGCGATCGCCTACGAGGTTATCGGCGACGGTGCACCGTGGGTGCTGACCCCGGGAGGCCGCTTTAGCAAGGACTCGCCGGGGATCCGGCAGTTGGCCGAGGAGCTGGCCGCGCACGGACAACGAGTCGTGATCTGGGATCGACCGAACACGGGCGCATCCGACGTATGTTTCACCGGAGCGTCTGAGTCCGAGATGCAGGCTGATCGGTTGGCCGGCATGCTCAAAGCAATCGACATGGCCCCGGCGGTCATCATCGGTGGCTCCGGAGGGTCCCGCGTATCGCTGCTTGCCGCGGCCAGGCATCCCGAAGTGGTCTCACGTCTCGCGCTGTGGTGGATCTCGGGCGGTCCCTTCGGTCTTCTTACTCTCGCCATCGTCTACTGCGGGGAGTCGATCCGGGCGGCATGGCAAGGTGGGATGGCGGCCGTCGTCGAACTTCCCGAATGGGCTGAGGCCCTCGAGCGCAACCTTGGCAACCGCCAGCGGTTCCTCGATCTCGACCCGCAGCAGTTCATTGAGACTCTCGAGAATTGGATGCTCGCGTACTGTCCGGACCCAGACGCGACGATCCCGGGACTCCCAGATGCGTCATGCGCCAACTTGGAGGTGCCGACTCTTGTCTTCCGCAGCGCCAAGAGCGACCCATATCACACCCGAGCAACGTCTGAGCGACTCCACGAGCTGCTGCCCAACTCCCGACTCGTAGATCCACCCTGGGGCGACGACGAATGGATGCGACGGAGTGAGGCAGCCAGGAGTGGCACCGGGCATCTCTTCGAACGATGGTCACTCCTCGCCCCCCAGCTGATCGAGTTCGCGGGTACCCGCTAAACGTCCCTCACGCGAGTACTCGAAGACGACATTCGGCTCCGGCGGACCGTGCCCCAGCACCTGGTCATTTCAGAACTGTCATCTCACGGTGCAGATCCACCTGGTCCAGACCCACAGGGATTCTTCAGTTTGGGGGGCTAGGAATCAGGAAGGTCAGTCGGCAGCAGTGTGTGCCAGTTGGGGCAAAGGGGGAGCGATGGGTGACGAGCTGGGGAACGAAACGGGCGGCGAAATGCCGACCGCCGAGACGCCGGTCCAACCAGATGGGGCGGCGCACACCGTGCCGGTGGACAACGCGCCGAACGATCACACCCGGGAACGCCGCGTGACCCTCGGCCGCGGAGTGTCGGTCCTCCTCGGCGTGCTCCTCTTACTGGTCGGCATCGGGACCGGCGTCGCCATCGGTGCGGGGATTTGGGCCGGCAACAGTGCCCCGAACGTCGTTCATGTCGCTGGGTTCGGCGGGAACGGCCGATTTGGGGGCCCGGGTCGGAGACCGCTCCCCGGAGGCGCTCCGGGCTTCGGACGTTTCGGCAGCCCATCGACCGCGGCCCCGGTGCCGGGCGGTTTCGGCAACTTCGGGTTCGGCGCCACCGCGGGCAAGGTCACCGCAGTCTCGGGCAATTCGGTCACCGTGCGCGAGGGGAACGGCATGTCAGTGACGGTCACCGTTCCGCCCTCGGCCAGCGTCACTACGACCCGGGCCGGGAGCGTTTCCAACATCACAACCGGGTCGTGCATCCGGGTGGGGGGAGGTGCTCCGGCCGGGGGCTCTCCGCACGCGGTCACCGCCAAGACGGTGCAGGTACTTCCGGCGGGTTCGACCGGCTGCCCCTAGCCGTTGGCCGCGTCGACCGCGGACCGTCTCGACCTGCCCCCGATCGCCACCCGCGGTGTGGCGGGACCGAGTCTGGGCGCGGTCGGAGAAGAGATGACGCTTCGGAGCGACCCCCGGAGGGGAGTGGGCCTATCGGGCACCCCGCGTGCGGTACTGCCAAGGCCTGAGGAAACGGGTACGAGCCCAGTACCGGCCTCCGCTGTAGGGCAACTGGGTGACGACCTTGCCGCCGGGCGTCCGGAAGTAATTGCGGCATCCTGCCGTCCAGACCGTTCCGGCCATGGCCGCTTGGATCCGGCGGTTGTAGCGATCCATGACTCTTCGCCGGACCTCGATCGAGCCGATGCGTCTGCGGGTCATCGTCCGCAGCGCGCTCATGACGTAGTTCACCTGGGCTTCGTGGATGAAGATGATCGAGTTCACACCGTTGGTATTCGGGCCGTACAGCAAGAACAGGTTGGGGTAGCCCGCGACGGTGACGCCGAGGTACGCCTCGGCCCCATCCGACCAGTCGTCACGGATTCGGCGACCGTCTCGCCCGTAGAAGTCAACGGCCGTCAGGTATTCGTTTGCCCGGAATCCCGTCCCGAAGATGATGGTGTCGACCGTGTGTTCCTCGCCGTCCGCCGTCCTGATCCCCTGCTCGGTTATCTCGGTGACGGGCTCGGACACCAGGCGCACGTTCGGTCGGGTCAGCGCCGGCAGCCATTCTCGGGACATGAGCGGCCGCTTGCATCCGACCGGGTAGTCCGGGGTGAGCCTGGCCCGCAGTTCCGGGTCGGCGACCTTGCGTTCGAGGTACGACCGGGCGAAGGCCGTCTGTGCCACGGTCTGTTCGGAGTCGGCCTTGAAGTTGGCCCGCTCGTAGGTCCACCAGATCTGCCACCGGTGGATCCGGGCCGCCCCGGGAATGCGCGCGAACCGCCGCTGCTCGCTGGGTGTATACGGGTGATCCAGCCGGGGGGCGATCCATACCGGGGACCGCTGGAAAACGGTGAGATGCGTCACCTCGGGTGCGATGGCGGGGACGTACTGAATGGCGCTGGCGCCTGTCCCGATCGATCCGACCCGCTCACCAGCAAGGGACTTGGTGTGATCCCACCGTGACGAGTGGAACGACCGACCTTCGAAACGCCCGGCTCCGGGGATGGAGGGGACCATCGGGACGTTCAACATGCCCAGGGCGCTCACGAGCACGTCCGCGGTGAACGACTCGCCAGTTGCGGTGGTGAGCTGCCAGCGCTGAGGGCCTTCGTCCCAACGAGCTTCGGTGACAGCGATGCCGGTTCGGAGGTGAGCCCGGACTCCGTACTGATCGGTGCACCGCTCGAGGTAGGCGAGGATCTCTGGCTGCGTCGCGTAGGTGCGGCTCCACCACGGGTTCAACTCGAACGAGAACGAATACAAGTGCGAGGGCACATCGCACGCCGCTCCCGGATAGGTGTTGTCACGCCACGTCCCGCCCACCCCGTCGGATTTCTCGTAGATCGTGAAGTCGTAGCCGGCCCGCTTGAGCCTTACTCCCATGGCGATTCCGCCGGCGCCAGCGCCGATGATCGCGACCGTGAGCTTGCGCCGCTTCTCGGCCATCAGGAGCGCTGGAGTTGGAGTTGCTCGAGATTTCCGAGTGCGCTTGAGTCGACGAGCTCGACGAGGACACCGTCTGGGTCTCGGACGACCGCCATGGCGACGCCCGACACCTCGATGCGTCGCGGGTCGCCCCCGAGGCCCAGCGCCCCCAGCCGCTCGAGCGCCGCCGACAGGTCGGTCATGACCGACAACAGCAAGAATCCCGACGGGGGCGGGCCGGCCCGGTCGCTGGCCCGTGCCGCCGGACCGAGGTCGACCAGCTCGACGATGCCCGCATCAGGACTCGCTGTATGTCCGAGGAACACCGCCCGAAGCGAGGTGGACGGCGCGTCCAACAGGGCCGGCCAGTCACCGGAGAACCGCTCGTCCATCAGGACGTCGAAGCCCAGGCCATCGCACCAGAACCGCATGCTCGCCTCGACATCACGGACGCAGATCGCCGAATGGTGCACCACGCTCACTGCTCGGCCTCCTCGGTCCGCCGACGACGCAACCGCCGCCGTGCTCATCGACCAGTGTAGACTCAGAGTCCAATCTTCATGTGCAAGATCGACGAGGAGACCCCATCGTGCGAACCCTGCCCGCACCCATGCGCGAGAAGGTGCTCGCGGCCGCAGACCTGATTGCCGAACACGGTCTCGATGCCACCAAGATGGAGGACATCGCGGCGTCGACCGGCGTGCCCAAGGCGACGCTCTACTACTACTTCGAAGGTAAAGAAGAGATCCTCACTTTCCTCTTTACCGAGATCCTCGACGAGGTCCGCCAGGCCGTCGCCGGGGCACTGCAGTCCGGCGGCACCGCCGCCCAGCGGCTCGAGGCGACGATCGTCGCCCACCTCCGGGTATTCGAACGCTTCCCGATGGCCAGCCGGGCCCTGCAGTTCGATCTGGGACGCGCCGCCCGCATTCCGCTCATCGCCGAGCGCACCGACGCCGCTTTCGTCAATCCGGTGCGAGACCTCTTGGTCGAGGGCGTCCTCGATGGCAGCCTCCGCGAGATGGACCACCCGACCCTGGTGGCGACGGCGATCCTGGGTGCTGTGACAACCACCGGTATCAATGCGCTCACGATCCAGCCGCGCCGCCAGTTGAGGCGAGTCGCCACGGAGCTCGTTAGATTCGTCCTCGCCGGCGTAACCGCATGAGCTCGCCGGGACCAGCCGTCGTTGTCGGCGGTGCATCGGGCATTGGTGCAGCCGTCGCGGCGCGTCACCGAGCGGCGGGAGTCGATGTCGTTGTCTGGGACGTCACGGATGCGAGCGACATCATCTGCGACGTCACAGATCCCGATCAGATCGACGCCGCCGTCGAAGCCACCATTGCAATGGTTGGTGTACCTGACCTGGCCACGATCAGCGCCGGAATCGGCCAAAGCGGCCTGCTCGCTGATACCCGTCCCGACGATTGGGAGAGGGTTATGGCAGTCAACGCCAAAGGAGCCTGGCTCACCATGCGGGCGCTGGCTGGGCCCATGACCCATACGGGTCGCGGGTCGATCGTGGCCATCAGCAGTGTGAGTTCGCACCTCGTCGATCGCTCCATGGGGCTGTACTGTGCTTCGAAAGCGGCGCTCGACATGCTCGTCAAGGTCGCGGCGAGCGAATGGGCACCGGCGGTCCGGGTCAATGCTGTCGCCCCCGGCGTCACCGACACCCCAATGCTCGGGCGTGCCCGCCGCGACGGTGGCTGGCTGTCGGGTGTGGCCCGTCGCACGGCGCTCGGCCGACTCGGTGGTCCCGACGACATCGCCGAAGCGGTGCTAGGCGTTCACGCCATGAGCTGGGTCACCGGTCAGATCATCGACTGCGACGGTGGGCTCGCCCTGCACAGCCCGATCAACTCCTTCGGTGAAACTCGGTCGAAGGGAGAATGAGGTCCGAGCCAGATCGAACTGGGAGTCGCGATATGCCCGGCGGGGCGAGGGACGTCAAAAGACCGAAATGGACCGAGATGCCCCAAGGGATGCGCCGATCTGTTTCCAATGTCCACGTTCGTCCGGTCGCCGAGGCTGATCCGACGCCTGACAGCGATGCCCTTGGTGCTCAGGTTCCTGGCAGTCGCGTTCGCCATCGGCTTGCCTCGGCGCGATCGCCCTTTTCCCCGCGGGCGAGCTAAATCCACCTGGCCGCGGTCAACCACGGGGTCGGAGCACCGGGGGCCGGCGGCCAGGTCTGCGTGTCTTTTTCCGGTCGTGGCGAAGTTTCTGGGCGATCGAGCGACCGGTTGGGCCATGTCGACGAGCTCGGGTGCGCTCCAGGGCCGGTTTGCCGCGGGCCATTATCGGAGCAGGACGGGAGATACGCTGATCGGATGCTCCTCGGTCTTGCGCATGCTGCGGTCTGCGTCCCCGACGTGGAGGCGGCGACTCGTTGGTATTCCGAGGTGCTCGGACTTCAGGTGCTCTCCCCGCCGTATCGAATGGCCGGGGAGGCGATCGAGCAGGACATGAGTGAGCTCATCCCATCGCCGGTTGTTCTAAAAGCCGCCATCGTGGGCTTTGGTGCTGATGATCACGTCCTCGAGCTCATTGAGTATCCCGAAGCTGGCATCGAGCCACGTCAATCCGGAGGGGCATCGGTCACCAGGCCGGGCCTGACACACGTAGGACTCGTCTGCGATGACCTGGACCGCACTCGAACGGAGTTCGAGGCGCGAGGCGTTGAGTTCCTCGTTTCGGGCGTCGCCAACGTTGCCGGACTTCGCACAACGTGGTTTACAGATCCATGGGGAACGGTGTTCATTTTGCTGGAGAAGCAACGCGAGGCGCTTCCCTATTGGCGTCAATACGAACTCTGAGCTGTGCGGGTGGCTCCCCGACGTCCGCTCCCGTGGTTGACCTGGCAGACGGTACCGCCGGCGACGACCGCGCGAGTCTGAGTCGTCTCGGACGATCCGCTTCTANNACGGCACTCGACCGCTGCTCCGTTGCTCATCGATCATGCCGCGATCAACGCATCTGGGCAGCCTGCAAGCCGCGGTGTCAAATCGGTGTCGACGGATCCAAAGTCGTCGGGGAGTCGACTTTTTGGCCGGCCACGAGTTTGGCACTCATCTTGATTGTCTTGACCGCGCTGGTGGCCCCCGCCTGCAGGATCAATCCCACGGATAGGAGGATCACTCCCAGAATGAAGAGGGTGTGAGATCCCAGCAGCAGGAGGCCGATTCGCCCGAGCAGGTACGGAGGGGAACAGACCACCGCTCCCAACGCACCGCCCACCGCGGTCGCCGTGAGTTTGTCGCGTCTTGAATAGGTTGTTTTCATTCCAATCAGCCGAGACGGAATCGCCACGTAGGACACCATCATGGCGGCCACCACGATGCTGAGAGCCACCGCGAACCACAAGTGTCCCCACCTGACGACAATCACCGTCGAGAACGCGAGAAAGAGGCCGAGTACTGCACCAGAACCGAGCACCGTACTGAGGTGGTTTCGTGCCTCGGTAAATGCAGGTCGAATTTCTGGTCGGCCCGAACGCGAGATCGCGAATGCGAAGACAGCGTTGAGGAAGAAGCTGAATGCGGTGATCGCGACAATCGCCACAATGATGGGAATCAGGATCGGGCCACGGATCACGTGGAACGATTTTCCGTGCAGCACATGAGCCTTTAGGTCGATCATGGCAGCCCAGATCCACATGGCCGGAAGCACTTGGACGAGCGTCAACCGCCAGTTGGTGACCAGTAATTTCACTCCCTCGAACAGCATGGCGAACGCGCCGACCACGAACGCCAGTGGTGCGAGGAACCGGTGCTGCTTGCTCAGATCCATCACCATCTCTTGGATAGCGGCGTCGTCGCCCTTGCGGATGGCTTCGATTAGGCGCGACGCTTGCTTGGCGATAGCGGCGCGCCGTGTCCGGTGCGGCACGCTCTCCTCGCTACCCTGACTCTCGTGGGCGCTTGGAGCACCACCCGCCACGGCCGGGGATTCGGATTGTTCGAGGAATCCTCGATCATCGGTCACCGCGTCGCCTCCGCACCGCCAGAGAAATTCGACAGAGCACCAATCTCGGTTGATCCACGCCGTGGAACGACATGCGAAGTCCGATGACGACGCGATCTCTCCGGGGTGGGACACCGCGCGTCATGATCAGTGCAACACCTCATCGGCTGCAGTATCTCAGACGTGGGTACCTCACTCACCGCGCGTCGATTAGCGTGCCGGCCGGCCGGGTCGAAGCCCTGGGAGAGCCAGCGGTCGGTGGGATTTGGTCGTGTATCGTGGCCGACCGTGCCCGAGACAGCCGAGGACGTCCTCCCCGACTCGCTCACCGAGGCGATTCGGATCGAACTCCGCCGGACATTCCGTGCCCCGTTCGAAGTTCCGACCGTGGTGGCTGTCAACGGGGCCCTGATGAGTTCCGCGTGGTTCTTTCTACCGGGATCCTTGAAAGACAAGCTGTTCACACTCCACGGAAGCCTGGTGTTCGGTTTGGTACTGGCGGGGTGGATGTACTCCGACGTGCCGGCCACCAATGTCCTGGGTCCCGATTCGAGTCGCGCTGTGGCGGCGGTCACAGACCCTCTGATGTTCCGCCGTCTTCTCTATGCGAAAAACGTCACGTTATGGATCCTCGTTGCTCCGTTGTGCTCGGTGATAACGATCGGAATTGGGTTGTTCAAGCACGACCTAGTGGCGGCGCTGTGCGTCATTGCGGCGATCGCGATCGTCCCGTTGGGTGCGTTGGGTATCTCCGCATGGGTGGGTATCCGCTTTCCCTACCATCCGATGCCCCTGCGATTCCGTTGGGACCACCATCGCCCGTGGTGGCGGATGATCATTCGGTGGTTGAGTCTGGCGTTGACCCCGTACGGACTGGTTCCGGTCCTCACCGCAGCGCTCATGGTCCCGTCACTCATTCTTTGGGGCGAATTCACGACCCATGGATTCTCGGACAAGATTCCCGACGCCGACTATGCGTGGGGGGTGGCCGTTGCTTGCGCGATCGCTGCGGTGTGCTGGATCGGTGGTCACCGGCTGGGCTATCGGATTGCCCGGCGCCGTAGGGTCGAATTGCTCGAATTCCTCGGGGATCCCGCCCGCGGCTAGTCAGCGTCGCGTGGGCCTGAGTGTCCGGCTTCGGCGCTGTCCCAGTCACGCCTTGGCCCACGTGCCGTTTGCAGCACGGCGGGGGATACTGGCTCATTGGATCGGACGGCGGCGTCTTCGCCTTCGGCGACGCCACCAGACAAGAGTCACTTCCCGGCGTCGGCGTCCACGTGAACAACGTCGTGGGGGCGGTGCCCACTGGAGGGGGGCACCCCTGCGTGATTGAAGGCACGCCCAGGGCGACGGGGACCATTTCACGTCGAGACCCCGGGAGGCTCAACGTTCCTTGATACCCGGCTTTGAGGATCGCCCCGACCCGGCGATCCGTGGCGGTGGTGCTGGCAAGCGGCTGGTGCGGAGCCTGGCCTGTTTTCTCCGCAGGTGCCCAAGTCCCTGGGCTCGGTGAGCGTTAGCCTCTGGAACACCCGATGGTGCGGCCCTTCCCCGCCTGCCAGCGCTTCAAGGCTAGCTCCTTACCCTCTCCCACTACCGGCATCGCTAGGAGACTCCCTCAGCTCGATTCCACCACCTCGCCCTCATTGTCTTCGACCTGAGCTCCTCGTCCCAGCAGCCAGTTACTGGTGGAAGTATGAGTCGCATGCACGCGGTCGAACTCGTCTTTGCTTTCGGATGGGTTGCGTTCTGGATCTACTGGCTCGTGGCGGCCTTTTCCATGAAGAGGGGCCGAGTCCCTTGGTCCCGCGAACTGCGTATCCGGGCGGTGGTCGTCGTCTTGGCGATTCTGTTGCTCCGCCTCGGGGCCTTCCGAGACGGCGGCCTCAATTCGGATCCATGGCGCGCTGGTCTCGGGCTCTTTCTCTTCGCGCTCGGGCTGGGGTTCGCAATCTGGGCCCGCCTACACATCGGGCGCAACTGGGGCACCCCGATGTCGCAGAAGGACGAACCGGAGCTGGTGACCAGTGGCCCCTACCACCTGGTCCGCCATCCCATCTACTCCGGCATCCTGCTCGCGAGTGTCGGTACCGCCGTGGCGCTGAGCTGGCTGTGGCTTGTCGCAGTAGCCCTGGCCGGGGTCTACTTCGTCTACAGCGCGACCGTCGAGGAGCACTATCTGACCGAGCAGTTCCCTGACACCTATCCGGTGTACAGGCGCTCGACCAAGATGCTTGTGCCCTTCATCTTCTAAGCGGACTGGGTCGGCCTTCGCCATCATCCGGCACTCCGCCGGGGTAGCCCATAACGCGCGCTTAAAAGGCGTGGCGTCGAGTAGCTCCGCAGTGCCGGAGTGGGTCACCAGGCCGTGGTCTGGGGCGCTCCGTCAGCCGGTCGGCACCGCTCCCACGACATTGTTGACGTGGACGCCCACCCCGGGGAGCGACCCCTGGCTGGTGGCGTCACCGAAGGCGAACACCCCGCCGTCAGAACCGATGAGCCAGTACCCGCCACCGTCGGGCGTGGGGACGATGCTCACGATGTTCGACACGCTGACGCCCAGCCCGGGGAGGGAGCCATGGGACGTGGCGTCACCGAAGGCGTAGACGGCCCCACCGGCACCGACCACGAAGTAGCCCTGGCCGTCGGGGGTCGACGCAATGCCGGTGACATTGTTGACCGAGATCCCGAGTCCGGGCAACGAGCCCAGGAACGGGGCATTCCCGAAGGTGAAGACCCCCCCGTCCTTTCCGACCAGGAAGTAGCCCCCGCCCCCGGGGGTGGCCACGATGCCCACGATGTTGTTCACGTGAACCCCTAGACCGGGGAGGGACCCATAGAAGCCTGCGGTCTGGCCGGTCGGGAAGACGAAGACCCCGCCGTCAGAACCCACCAGGTCATAGCCGGTGTAGTTGTTGGTGGGCACGATGCCCACCACGTTGCTGACTTTGATCCCCAGGCCGGGGAGGGACCCATAGAAGCCGGTGGTCTGTCCGGTCGGGAACACAAAGACCCCACCGTCAGAACCCACCAGGTTGTAACCGGTGAAGTTGTTGGTTGGCACGATGCCCACGACGTTGTTGACGTGCACGCCCAGGCCGGGGAGCGACCCGAAGAACCCGCTCGGCTGCCCCACCGGGAAGACGAATACTCCACCGTCCGAGCCAGCCAGGTCGTATCCGGCGGTTGTCACCGTCTGGGCCACCGCCGCCGACGGTCCGCCGTTGTTGGAGACGGTCTGGCCGGTGAAGGTCTGCGTCGTCGAGGTCCCCTGGGTGTTGGTGACGGTCAGGGTCACTGAGTATGAACCCGAAGCAGCGTAGACATGGGCGGTGGTGGGGCCGATCGTGGTGGCCGTCATCCCGTCCCCGAAGTTCCATGCGTACGAGGCGATGGTGCCGACCGGGCTGGTCGAGGTCGAGGCGTCGAAGTGGCTGGGCGAACCGGGCGAGCCTGGCACCGAGCTGAAGGCGGCTGTCGGCGCCTGGTCGGGAGTGATGGCAATGGCTTGAGGGTCAGTCCCCACGGCGATTGTCGGCCCGGGGGTGTTGGTGGCGGTGGCGATCGGGGTCACCGTCTTGTCGCCAGTGTTGGCGACGTAAGCGGTCCTCCCGTCGGGGGTGATGGCAATGCCGAATGGATTCCCCCCCACGGCGATTGTCGGCCCGGGAGCGTTGGTGGCCGTGGCGATCGGGGTCACGGTGTTGCCGCCATTATCGACGACATAAGCAGTATTCCCGTCGGGGGTGATCGCGATATCTGCGGGCCGACTCCCCACGGCGATTATCGACCCGGGGGTGTTGGTAGCCGTGGCGATCGGGGTCACGGTGTTGTCGCCATTGTTAGCGACGTAAGCGGTCCTCCCGTCGGGGGTGATCGCGATGGCATCGGGGTCAGTCCCCACGGCGATCGTCGGCCCTGGGGTGTTGGTGGCCGTGGCGATAGGGGTCACGGTCTTGTCGCCATCGTTGGCGACATAGGCGGTCTTCCCGTCGGGCGTGATCGCAATGGCGTCGGGGCCAGTCCCCACGGCAATCGTCGGCCCGGGGGTGTTGGTGGCCGTTGCAATGGGGGTCACTGTCTTGTCATCAGTGTTGGCGACGTAAGCGGTCTTCCCGTCGGGGGTGATCGCAATGGCGTCGGGGGAAGTCCCCACGGTGGTCGCCGACCCAGGGGTGTTCGTGGCCGTGGCGATGGAGACCACGAGGTCGTCCAAATTGTTGACCGTGTAGGCAGTCTTTCCGTCTGGGGTGATCGAAATGGCGGTGGGTCCACTCCCCGCGTCGATTGCTGTCCCGGGAGTATTGGTGGCCGTGGCGATGGGGGTCACGGTATCGTCGAGGAAGTTGGTGACGTATGCGGTCGGTATGACTGTGGACGCGCCGGCGGAGGAGCTCTGGAAGAGGACCGCAGAGGCGATTGGGAATGCCACGGCAGCGATGGTGAGTAGGGATGCCGTGGTGCGGGCCAGCTTGTTCACATACATGACCGGATCTCCTTGGATGGGTCGTGGTCAGGAATCCCCCAATCAGAGCCAAACTACCTGATCAGCCCTTGGATTGCGCTTGAGCAATGACCCACAACGGGTGGGCCTTCACTCTCGCTCCCCGCCGTGCCTGACCTGTGCCGCCGACCCGGTGACGGGGATGCCCTCAATTATCGACTGTCGGAACTTACTTGAAGATATTGACGGCTCGGGCGATCACCAGTCCGAGAACGACAAGCTCAGCTGCAGCCTGTACCGCCATTGCCAGTTTGGCCCAACGAGCAAGAGGCATGACGTCGGTCGGGCTAAACGCAGTGGCGTTCGTGAATCCGAGGTACAGGTAGTCGAAGAACATGGGTCGCCAACCAGGTCGAGTCACGCGGGGGTTGAGATGCTGAGGAAAAGCCAGGTCCGGGAACTCGGGTCTGCACGTGCTCGTGCCTCGGGTCCTGAGCCGTCAAGCTCCCAATATAGAAACGCGAACGTGATGATGATGTATACCCACACCAATGCGCCGATCCGAAGAAGCGCAGTCGGTGAATTCGTCTCTGGTCCACCCCGTATCAGATCGATCACTAATCGAACCGTGGCTGCAGTGGCCCCCACCACGAGGATGGCGACGAGCCCAAGAGATAACGCCCGAATTAAATCCGATCGACGATCGATGCGGCCCGGATCAGCAATGACGAGTGCGACAAGAAGCAATGCTTCGATCGCCGGAATGATCCATACAGGGGCGTAACTGAATCTTGGCGGAAGCAGAAACGGCAGCGCCATCGCAACGGCCAGCGTTGCGGCCATCGGCCACCGCTTCTCTCCGTTGTCGACGGAGCTCGCGGAGTCCATCCCAGAACCGTAGGGCATCAGCCCCGTCGCTGGGTAGGCCTTCCACGGCCCGCAGATCCAAATGTGACGCGACTTGTCCGGCGATCGGGCGCAGCCCTCGTGGCTCGACGCCCCTCTTCCGAACACGAGTGCCAGCAAGGTTCGCTCGCCGTACGCTGATTGCCGTGGGACCAGAGGCTGGGCGATACCAAGGGGCTGCGCGAAGTGAGGCCGTCACGACATTTTTGGGATGGGAAAGGTTCGACCAGCCCCAGCAAGACGCTGACGCTGTTCGAGATCGGTTCGGTCCGAACGAAGCCAAGTACCTTCTTGAATTTGTAATCAACATCGTGGTTGAGGCTGACACGCTCCACGAAGAGTTTCCTGATGTCCCGGTCGTCCCTTCCGAATCGCTGTTGAGAGAACTGATGGAATCACGTCATCCCGAACTCAGTAGTGAGGCGATCTCGGCAATCTGTTGGTACTACTCCTACAACTGGAGATAATCGCTCAAGAAGAGGTCCGTAGGGTGGTGGATCGAATATTGCCGCCGCCACTGCCCCCGACCGCCGGGACTGAGCGCCACTATCCAGCCGCTCTGCCAATCAGGCCGCGACGACGGAGATCGATTTGAAGGTCCGCTGGTGACTCGAACCGGTGCGGAACGAAGCCTCTGTCGGCAGCGGCCTGCAGATTCACGTGGTTGTCCTCCACGTAGAGAGTCTGGTTCGGAACGAGATCGAAGGTGTCGATGAGCAACTCGTAGAAGGCCGGGTCCGGCTTGGCCATCCCCACCTCCCCTGAGACAATGGCTCCGTCGAACCAGCCGAGGAACTCGTAGCGGTCCTTGGCCATCGCCCAGCTTTCCGCGCCCCAGTTGGTTGACGCGACGAGCGGGACGCGGCGGCGGTGCAGCTCTCTCAGAAGGTCAACAGTGCCCTCGAACACGCCGCCATACATCTCGACGAAGCGTTCGTCCCACGCCCTTATCTCGACTGACCACTGCGGATGGACAGCGATCAATTGTGGAATCGAATCCTCGTAGGAGACACCGAGATCGTGCTGGGCGTGCCACTCGGGTGTACACACGTCGGCCAGGAAACGCTCCATTTCCGCCGGTTCGGGAATCATCTTGCGATAGAGGTACCTGGGGTTCCAATCGATGAGGACGCCGCCGACATCAAAGACCACGGTTCGGATTCGTGGCATTTGATCCCGGTGCACGGTTGACAGCGTAGAGAACTCCACCGGAGTGGTGGACCCGTTCATCGCCAACCTCGATCCTTGCTGCCGGTTCGGGGATGATCGAAATTGTGCCAGTCGAACGCTTTTGCCACGTTCACGTGCTTACAAGCCGTCGAGCTGTCCCACTCCGATGCCTCCGGCGGTCACTCACGTGAAGCTGGTCTTCTCGCAATGGGAGGACCACATGACGACACTCAATCCAACAACCACGGCAATAGAAGGCAGGTTCTCAAGGGACCCTCTTCCGAGCAGGACTCAAGCGCCGACTGTGTCCTACCGCTCAGGACGCAAGCATGATCCCTGGTGGCTACAAACCGGGATGCGTTGGTCCCGGCGTTGGGCTCTGATAAACGCCTAGCCGCTTGTTTCCCACAAAACCGATCCTGACCGGAAGTTAAAGCACCCCGTTCGCAACGACTCGGCCACCGGTTCGGCAACCCGCGTCAAGCAGTCTTTGATTCGTGCGATTCCCGATCTTCCAACCTGCTCGTGCTGCTCGAACCTCCGGCCTGCTCCGCAGAATACCGGTCGGACTAGCGGTCGTGGCTTTGACGGTTGGCTCCGCCGGTTCGGTGTTGGCTCTTTCGGTGTCGCCGGCCTATGCGCTCGGAGCACCAACGGTCACCGCGGTCAGCCCGAACGCCGGCCCGGTGGCCGGGGGCACGGCGGTCACCGTCACCGGGACGAACTTGACCGGGGCCAGCGCCGTCGCCTTCGGGGGCACCGCGGCCGCCTCGTTCACGGTGGTCTCGGCGACCCAGGTCACCGCCACGGCTCCGGCCGAGTCGGCCGGCACCGTCGACGTCACTGTAACCACCGCCTACAGCACCTCGGCGACCCACACGGCCGATCAGTTCAGCTACGACGGCGTCCCCACGATCACGTCGATCGCCCCGACCGCCGGCCCGCTCGTCGGCGGCACGGTGGTCACGATCACCGGCACGAGCTTCGTGAATGGATCGACAGTCCTGTTCGGTACGACGGCAGCCTCCAAGGTCACGTTCACGAATTCCACCACCGTCAAGGCCACCTCTCCGGCCGAATCGGCGGGAACCGTCGACCTCACCGTGACCACCCCTGGCGGCACCTCGGCCACTTCGTCCAATGACCAGTTCACCTATGACACCGCCCCCACGGTCACCGGGGTCACTCCGAAAGCCGGCCCGGTTGCTGGCGGCGCCGTGGTGACGGTCACAGGTACCAACTTCGTGAACGGATCCACCGTCAAGTTTGGAGGGACCGCGTCGTCATCGGTTACCGTCACGAACGCCTCCACGATCACGGCCATTGCTCCGGCGAAGGCGGCCGGCACCGTCGACGTCACCGTGACCACCCCTGGCGGCACCTCGACCACTTCGTCCAATGACCAGTTCACCTTCTACAACGTCCCGGTCGTGACCGCGGTCAGCCCGAACGCCGGCCCGGTGGCCGGGGGCACGGCGGTCACGATCACCGGCACGGACCTCGCCGGGGCCAGCGCCGTCTCCTTCGGGGGCACCGCGGCCGCCTCGTTCACGGT
>PMOE01000095.1 GCA_003161575.1 Acidimicrobiaceae bacterium
ACGGTGTCCGCCGAAGTCGAGACTCCCATGGACACGCTCCCGGCGACCGTCGGGTTCGTGACCCCGTTCACGGTCACCGTGACCGCGGCAGAACCCCCGATGCTCGAGGCCGACAGCGCGATGGTGACCCCCGAACCGCTGGACGTGACCCCCGAGACTGCCGAGCCGGTCACGGTGTAGTCGGCGGCTGACGACGGGAAGCTGGTCCCACTCGGACCGGCCAGGGTGATGGTGGCACCGCCCGAGAGCGCACCCAACGCCGAGGTGGCGAAGCCGATGGCGTAATTGGACGGAGCACCGGCGGGGAACGAGATCGACGGCACCGATGGGACAACGTGTACTCCCGAGGCCTTCGGGGTCGCGAAGCCCACCACCGGCTCCTCGTTGAGCGTCACCCCCTGGGTGATGTCCTTCGCCGCGTAGGTGACCACCTCGGCGGTGGCGTCTTTGACGATGAAGGTGGCCACCCCGGTGCCCGAAGTGGTGGTCGAGGCCGGGGTGATCGCCGAGTGGCCGGCGCCCTGGCTGAGCGTGACGGTGTCCCCGGCGACCGGGTTCTTGTACTGATCGGTCACCGTGACCGTCACCGTCGAGGTGCTGGTCCCGTTGGCCAGCACGGCGGCCGGGCTGGCCACGGCGGTCGAGACCGAGGCCGAAGCCCCCGCCGCCACAATCGAATAGGACGACGAGGCCGCCACCACGGTGTCCGACGAGGTCGAGACCCCCATGGACACGGTCCCGGCAACGGTCGGATTCGTGACCCCGTTGACGGCAACCGTGACCGAAGAAGTGGCGCCGACGCTCGAGGCCGACAGCGTGACGGCGACCCCCGAACCGCTGGGCGTGACGCCCGAGACGCTCGAACCGGTCACGGTGTAGTCGGCGGCTGACGACGGGAAGCTGGTGCCGCTCGGACCGGCCAGGGTGATGGTCGATCCTGCGACCAGAGCGCCACCCGACGAGGTGATGAACGTCGTCGTCGCGATGACGCCAGCGGAGCCGGCCGTGTTCGTCGACAAGGTCACCGTGGGGTTCGTCACCGAGGATGGGCAGAGTGCGCCGAGGAGGTTGACCCCGTCGGGGGCGCCCCACCCAGAAGCGTTGTCCCATCCGATGCCTGCGGCGTACTTTCCCCCGTTGGTCCCGGTGTAGTCGTTGTTGCCGCTCGTGACGTCGTAGAAGTTCGGACCCGCGACGAGTGCGTAGAGCCGAGGGTTGAGGAACCCGAGTGGTGCGCTGCATCTCCGGTTGGCCAGTGCGCTGAGGGCCCCCCACAGAGGTGCAGCCGCACTAGTGCCACCGATAGGTTCCCAACTCCCGTTGAAGTACACGATGTAGCCGTGTTGGGGGTCTGCTGCGGCGGACACGTCGGGCACCTGTCGACACGACGCCGAGGTCGTCGCACTCGTGGGCGAGATGTCGCAGTGCCCGCCTGCCGGGGCCGACCCGGTGACGCTCTGCCAGGTGGGTTTGGCCCACTGCACCGAGACCCCGCCACCTCCGGCGCCGTTGGATATGGCCCGTTCGTTCCACACCGTCTCGGTGGCCGGGGCCGAAGATGACACAAGGTCGGTGCCCCCAACGCCGGTGACGAACGGTTGGCTGGCAGGGTCATCCACCGACAGGGCCGTCGAGGGCGACCCGCACGCCTCGGAGCCGTCGTCGCCGCTGGCGGCCATGATCGTCTGGCCCTGCAGGGCCGCCTGTTCGAAGACGGTGTTCTCGGCGGCCGAGGCGGTCGGGTCGGACTCAGGCTCGCACAGACCCCAGCTCGTACTCATCACCTGCGCCTGGTCGTCCGAAGCCCATTGGGCGTAGTCGTCCAACTGGTCGCCATTGGGTGCCTCGTAGACCGCCAGGTTCGCCGCCGGGGCAAGGGCGGCCACTGTTTCGATGTCGAGGGCGGCCTCGCCGCCCCCGGTCCCGACGCCGGGACCCCCGTCCACGTTCACGTTGTGAAGGGTCCCGTAACTCACCCCCGACGGCAGCGTGAAGCACTCCTCGTACGTGGTGATGTCGGAGAGCGAGTACGGCTCGAGTTCGAGGAGCGCCACCGTCTCGCCACTGCCGTAGTCGTTGTTGGCGTACGCCGTGCTGAGGCCGTAGGTCGAGGCCAACGTCGGGGCAGTGTATGAGTTGGTCCCGCTGGCGGTGGCGTTGGCCGCGGAGCAGCCGGTCGGGTTGCCGATGTCCGGGCGCTGCGTGCTCTGGGCGCCGACGGCGGCGTGCGCGGTGGGCGCGGCCGGTGCGACGGCCGCCGAACGGGCCAGGTAGAGGTTCGAAAGCCCGTCGACTCCGGTGATCACCGCGGCCAACGACGACGGGACACGTGGCGCCGTGCTGTTGGCGAAGGCCACTCGGCCGCCCGGCAGCCGGTACTCGAGCAGGCTCGTGTCGAGGACGCGCGCGACCTGCCGGGCCGGACCCTCGGCCCCGACGATGAGACCGCCGTCGTAGTCGGGCCCCGGCGAGAGGCCCCAGTGCGACATCGCCGAGCGCACCGCCGCTACGCCGCCCGGCGCCGGTGCGAAGCGCCGGGCGAATTCACCCTTGGCCAGGTAGTGACGGTATTGCGGCGAGGAAGGGTCGGACACCGCACCGGCCAACCGGGCCAATCCGGCCGGGTCGCGGGGGGCCAAGAGGAAGCGGATGTCGATGGGCCGGTCGGCGGGCACCGGGCCGATCGGGATGGCGCCCGGTGGCAGCCGGGGCGCCCGGCCGACGGCAGGGCTCTTCGCGTCGGGCGCCGCTGCCGTCAGGTGGGCCGAGGCGCGCCCGCCCCGGCCCACCGCCGGCGCCGCCGACGGCACCGGATCCCCCGGTGCCGGCACGGCGGTGCGGGAATGCCCGTCGGCGGGTCGGGACCGGGCGGGCGAGGTCGTCGTCGAGTGTTCGGCGCCAACGAGACTGGGTGTCGGCCGGGTGACCGTCCACTCGAGCGCGCCGGCGGCCAGGAAAGAGATCGTGAGCGACACGCCGAGCAGTGCCCGGAGTCTCCCCGGGCGGCTACCAACCCACCGGGTTTTCCACCTTCCGCCTGGTCGCGCCACCCAGCAAGTATGACGATGTGGTGACCCCGACGGCCCTCGGGCATCGCGGGCTCAACTGAGCGGTCCGGGGGCTCAGGCAGGGTGGGAGTGAGAACGACGCTCCGCGACGACTACGTCGAGACGGGGAGTGCGACCTTTATCCCTGCCTGGTGCAGATAGGTGAGCTTGCGCTCGAGTATGCCCTGCCAGACACCCAGTTCCTGATCGAAGTGAAGGCGGTCGCCGTCTTCACACGCGTGCTCGAGCTCGTCGAACGCCGCGTCTTCAGCGTCCAGCAGCTCGCGGTACTTGAGGAGGAAGTGGTCGTCGAGCGACAAGGGCACGTGTGTCTCCCATCTCCAGGGCCTGCACGACGCAGGCCGCCGCGTCCGAGGTTATCCCCCATGCCTTCGCAGATGCCCCGGCACCCTTTGACCAGGGCCGACGGTCGGTCCCATCTACGATGTCGTGATGGGGAGCAACGGATTGCACGCCAACGGGGTCGTCGCGACCGATGGTTTGGACCCGATCCACGTGCGGGCCTTGCGGGCCGACGAATCGGCCAGGTTGGGCGAGGCGATCCGGGCGGCCTACGGCGACACCTTTGACGACCCGTGGGTCTACGACGCCCACGAGGTGGCCCAAAGGATCTCCGATGGCCTGTTGGTGTCGTGCATCGCCGAGTCCGAGAACGGCCGGCTCCTCTGCCATGGTGCGATGAGCTTCCGTCATCCCCATGACCAGGTGGGCCACGTCGGCCAGGCCGTCACCGTGCCCGACGCCCGGGGCCAACACCTTTACACCTCGGTCAAACGGCACCTGGTGTACCTGGCGAAAAAGCGCGGGCTCGCCGGGCTCTACAGCGAGACCACCGCCGCCCACCCTTACAGTCAGATGGCGAACATCGAGCTCGGGGCCCACGAGACCGGGTTCTTGCTGGGTTGGATCCCCGCCACCGTCGACAACAACGCAGCCGAGTCCGAGGCGCACCGCCGCAGAGCCGCCGCGCTGTTCTACCTACGGACGAACGCCAAGCCGGCCCGGCTGGTCTTTGCTCCGCCCCGTCACCGCGACATCATCCAGCGCATCATCGGCACCTGCCGGCTGCACGCCCGGCTGGCCGAGCCCACGAGCCGACAGCGTCTGGAGCAACGGTCGAAACTCCACACGCATCAGGACAGGACACACAATCTGGTTGTGGTCAACGTCACAGAGCCCGGGGCCGACCTGACGACCGCACTCAGCGACGTCCGGGCCCGGGTCTTTGATGCCGGGTTTGAGGCGCTCTACGTGGACCTCCCGTTGGAGTTGGCCGCCACCGCGCAGGTGGCCGACCACTTGGAGGCCCTCGGGGTCTCCTTCGCCGGAATCTTCCCGAACAGTCGTGAGCATGGCGACGTCCTCCGACTCCAAACGCTCAACGGGGTGCGGGTCACCGCCGAGGACGTCGCGGTCGCGTCGGACCACGGCCGGGAATTGCTTGACTACGTGCTGGCCGATCTCTCGGCCACCGGTCACGCCGTCGCCTGAACCAGTGTCGAGGCGGGACGTCGAGTACCTCGTGATCGGGGCCGGGCTCTTGGGCTTGGCGACGGCTCGGGTTCTCGCCCGGGCCGGCCGTGAGGTCCTGGTCCTCGAGGCCTCGGTGGTCGGCCACGCCGGCGCCGGTTCGAAGGGCACCGCCCGCATCTTCCGATTGGGGTATCCCGACCCGCGCTACGTGCGGATGGCCCAGGCGGCCGAGCGCCACTGGCGGGAACTCGAGGCCGAGTCGGGACGAGCGCTGCTGCACACGACCGGCCAGATCGACTTCGGCGAGGGAATGGATGCGGTGGCTGCCGCCTTGGGCGAGGCCGGGGCCCCGATTGTCGTGCTCGGAGCGGCCGAGGTGGCGGAACGCTGGCCTGCGCTGTGCGCCCGCGGACGGGCGATCTACGAGCCGAGCTCGGGGGTGCTGGCGGCTGACGAGTGCCTTGCCGCGCTCGGCGACGGTGTGGAGGTCCTCGAGGGAGTGCGGGTGACCGGCCTGGTTGACGACGGGCGGGAGGTGGAGGTCCGCGGCGGGAGGGAGGTCTACGGCGCGAGGGTCGCCATCGTGTGCGCCGGGGCGCGCACGATGGCACTCCTCGACGCGCTCGTGCGCGTGCCGCTCCAGGCCAGCCTCGAGCAGGTGGCCTACTTCGCGTTGTCCGGGGTCACCCCGGCACCGCCGATCTTCATCGAGTGGGGGACGCCCGCCCTCTACGGCCTGCCCGAGCCCGACGGGCAGCGCTACAAGATGGCCTTCCACGGCAACGGACCGGTGGTCGACCCCGTGACGGCTGCCTTCGAGGCCGATCCGGCCATGGTGGGGGCGCTCGGGGAGGCGGCCCGGCGACTCTTGCCGGCTCTCGACCCGGTGCCGGTCACCACCGAGCGGTGCGTGTACGACAACACCGCGGACACCGACTTCATCGTTGACCGCGTCGGCCGGGTGGTCATCGGGGCGGGCACCTCGGGCCATGGTTTCAAGTTCGGCCCGCTGCTCGGCGAAGCCCTGGCCGACTTGGCCACCGGCACGACGCCGTCGATCGACCTCGAGCGGTTCGCGCTGTCCCGCGCCACCCTCAACTGAGCGAACGCGCGGTCGCCTTCGTCGCATCGGACACGCGTCGAGGCGCCGGGATCAGCTGCGCTCGCCCAGCCCTCTGACCGTCACCAACGCCACCGCCATCAAACGGTTCTCATGACCGAGATCGGTGATCTTGACCTCGACCACGGCATCGCGCTTCCCGGTCCGCAGTGGCCGCCCGACGGCCCGGATCGGGCCCACCCGGCCCGGGGCGAGAAAGGAGATCGAAATGTGCTCGGTGGCCACCATGGTGCCAAGAGCACGAGCTGCAGCGGATGCGCCGGCCACGTCGGCCAAGGTGGACACCACCCCGCCTTCGAGCGATCCGACCGGGCCGCACAGCTCCTCTCGCAGGGCCATCTCGACGGCGACGGCCCCGGGTTCGTCCGCGACGTCGGCCCACCGAACACCGAGAGTCTGTTGGAAGGGGGTCCCGACGACAGTCCCGGGCTCGGTCACCGCCTGATGGTAGACGCCGCACCGGGCCGGCCGGTTCTTCGCCCGCCCGCCCGCTGCCCGCCCGCCCGTTGCCCTCAGTAGGTGGTGGCGGCCCGAAGGTCGCCCAGGCACTCAGCTGCCGCGCGCAGCAGGCTCTGCGCGGCGACGAGGACCGAAAGGTCCCCTCGGACCCGGACCCGGCCCGCCCCCAATGCCTGGGAGGCGTCGAGCTCGCCCCGGGACAGGGCGGCGGCGTCGGCGTAGGAGAGGGAGACGGTGACGTCGGGGGTCTCGGTGGCATCGAGCCGGAGCGAGCAGCGGCCGTCGGTGACCAACAAGGTGACGGTGATCTCGCCACCCGGGGCGTCGGGGACCGACTGGGCGACACAGAAGTGTCCGCTGGACGCCACCAGCGAGCCCTCGCTGTTGGTTGCACCGACGTCGAGGTCGGCAACGCCGGCATTGAAGGCGTCCACCCATTCGGGTGAGTAGAAGCGGGGCACGGCTCGAGAGACTACCGGGCGGTGATGCGCGCCCTTCTATTCGCTGCCGGCCGTCGTCTCCGTCGCGTCTTCGCCGTCTCGGGGTCCCGCCACGACCGGCTCCGCGGTGGGGGCCGGCACGGTCTCCCAGACGGTCGTGATCTGTTCGGGGCGTCCCGCCGCTGCCTGTTCGGGGGTCAGCTTCGTGCGGCGCCGGATCTTGCGACCGAGCCAGCCCACCGGGTCGAAGGACGCGTCCACGACGCGCTCTTTCAACGGGATGATGGCGTTNNGTGATCTTGATGTGCTCGGGGCACACCTCGGTGCAACATTTCGTGATGTTGCACATTCCGAGGCCGGCCTTGTGATGGAGCAGCTCGCGCCGGTCGTTCGTGTCGAGGGGGTGCATCTCGAGCTCGGCGAAACGGATGAAGAAGCGGGGGCCGGCGTAGGTGGTCTTGTTCTCCTCGTGGTCCCGGACCACGTGGCAGACGTCCTGGCACAAGAAGCACTCGATGCACTTGCGGAACTCCTGGCTCCGCTCGATGTCGATCTGCTGCATGCGGTAGCCCTCGGGCGGGGCGGGTGGCGGTGCGAAGGGGGGAACGGTTTTGGCCACCTCGTAGTTGAAGCTCACGTCGGTGACCAGGTCGCGCAGGATCGGGAAGGCCCGCATTGGCGCGACGGTCACCGGGCCCTCGGGGAGGGTGTCCATGCGGGTCATGCACAAAAGACCCGGGCGGCCGTTGATCTCGGCCGAACACGAGCCGCACTTGCCGGCCTTGCAGTTCCAGCGACAGGCGAGGTCCGGCGCCTCGGTGGCCTGGATGCGGTGGATCACGTCGAGGACGACCTCGCCCTCTTGGGACGCGAGGGTGTAGTCGGCGAACGCACCGCCGTCCTGGTCGCCCCGCCACACCCGCAAACTGCAGTCGGGCATCAGTGTCCCTCCTCTAAGAGCTCACGAAGTTCGGGCGGCATCTCGGGAATCGGCTCGGGGCCGATGTCGATCGGCTGGCCGGGTCCCCGGTGGTCCCGTTGGTGCTGGACGAAGTTGACCTTGCCGAGTTCGGGGTCGGCGTCGGGGTAGTCCTCACGGGTGTGCCCGCCCCGGCTCTCTTTCCTGGCCAGGGCCCCCTGGGCCACCGCCGTCGACGTGGTGAGCATGGCGGGGAGATCGGTGGCGAGGTTCCAGCCCGGGTTGTAGGCCCGGCCCCCACTGACCGAGAGGTTGTCCACCCGGGCCGACAGTTCGCCCAGCTTGACCAGGGCCTTTTCGAGCTCGGGCCCCTTGCGGATGATCCCGACCAGGGTCTGCATGGTCTCTTGGAGGTCGCGGTGCACCTCGTAGGGGTTCTCCCCCTGCTCGCGCCCGAGGGGCTCGAGGGAACGGGCGATCACCGTCTCGACCTCGGCGTCCTGCAGCGTGGGTACGCCGCTGCGGGCCTCGGCGTAGTCCGCCGCTCCAAGCCCGGCCCGGCGACCGAACACGAGCAGGTCCGACAGCGAGTTGCCCCCGAGCCGGTTGGCCCCGTGCATCCCGCCGGCCACCTCACCGGCGGCGAAGAGCCCGGGCACGGTCGCAGCCTCGGTGTCGCCGTCGACGCGGACCCCGCCCATCATGTAATGACACGTCGGGCCCACCTCCATGGCGGTGGTGGTGATGTCGACCCCGGCCAGCTCCATGAACTGGTGGTACATCGACGGCAGCCGTCGTCGGATGTACTCGGCCGGGCGCCTGGAGGCGATGTCGAGGTAGACCCCGCCGTGCGGGGTGCCCCGTCCCGCTTTCACCTCGGTGTTGATCGCCCGGGCCACCTCGTCGCGCGGGAGAAGGTCGGGCGTCCGGCGGTTGTCGGTGTGGTCGTCGTACCAGCGGTCGGCCTCCTCTTCGGTCTCCGCCGTCTCGGCCCGGAACATCGGGGCCACGTAGTCGAACATGAAGCGCGAGCCCTCGGAGTTGCGCAGCACCCCACCGTCGCCCCGGACGCCTTCTGTGACGAGAAGCCCGCGCACCGACAGCGGCCAGACCATGCCGGTCGGGTGGAACTGGACGCTCTCCATCTCGATGACGTCGGCCCCGGCCCAGATCGCCATGGCGTGGCCGTCGCCTGTCGACTCCCACGAGTTGGAGGTGAACTGCCAGGACTTGCCGATCGATCCGGTGGCGAGCACGACGGCCTTGGCCGAGAAGGTGATGAACTCACCGCTCGGGCGCCAGTACCCGACGGCCCCGCTGACCCGGCCGTCGGTGTCGCTCAAGAGCTGGAGGATCTTGCACTCCATGAACACGTCGATGTCCAGACTCACGGCCTTCTGCTGGAGCGTGCGGATCATCTCCAACCCGGTGCGGTCACCCACATGGGCGAGGCGCGCATAGCGGTGGCCGCCGAAGTCGCGCTGGGTGATGCGGCCATCTGGGGTGCGGTCGAACAGCGCCCCCCACGCTTCGAGCTCGAAGACCCGGTCCGGGGCCTCTTGGGCGTGGAGCTGGGCCATGCGCCAGTTGTTGAGGTACTTGCCGCCCCGCATGGTGTCGCGGAAGTGCACCTTCCAGTTGTCCTCGGCGTAGACGTGGCCCATGGCGGCGGCCACGCCGCCCTCGGCCATCACCGTGTGGGCCTTGCCGAGGAGCGATTTGCAGACCAGGGCGGTGCGCAGCCCGCGCTGGTGGGCCTCGATGGCGGCCCGGAGCCCGGCGCCGCCGGCGCCGATGACGATGACGTCGTAGGTATGCGATTCGTAGTCGGTGGCCATGGGGCTCCTGGTTGGCGGGCTAGAAGAGCTTGTAGTCGGTGATCGTCCCACTGGCCACCAACCGCACATAGAGGTCGGCGAGTGCGACGAAGACCAGGCTGGCCCAGGCGAACTTCATGTGGTTGGCGTTGAGCGGGCTGAGCAGCTTCCAGAACTTGTAACGGATGGGATGGTCCGAGAAGGACTTCAACTGTCCGCCGCACAGATGGCGGCAGGAGTGACACGAGATGCTGTAGAGCCACAGCAACGCGGCGTTCACACACAGCACCAGGGTCCCGACGCTGACGCCGATCCCGAGCCCGGGCTCGCGGAACGCCTCGATGGCGTCGATGGTGAGGATCACGTTCAAGATGAGCCCGAGGTAGAAGAACCAGCGGTGGATGTTCTGGAGGACGAGGGGGAAACGGGTCTCACCGCTGTAGGAGCCGTGCGCGTCGGCCACGCCGCAGTTGGGGGGGGAGAGCCAGAAGGAGCGGTAGTAGGTGCGCCGGTAGTAGTAGCAGGTGAGGCGGAACCCGAGCGGGACGATCAGGATCAAAAGGGCCGGCGAGATGGTCCACCAGCTGATGACCGTCGACGGGTGGCTGCCCGGCACGCAGCTGGCGGCCAGGCACGGCGAGTAGAAGGGCGAGATCAGGTCCCGGTGCATGGCCCCACCGACGAAATAGTTCTTGTTCACGAAGGCGGCCCACGTCGAGTACACGACGAAGGCGGTGAGAATGACCGCGGACACGAGCGGTTGGATCCACCAGTTGTCCGAGCGCAGGGTCGGGACATCGGGTCCGCCACGGGTCCCGCCGAGTTCAACGGGGGTGATCGCTGGCTTCTCCGCCGTCTCGACCGTCGTCACGAAGTTCTCCCTTTCGTGCGGATCGTCGACGGGTGCCGGGGCCACCGTCTTCGACCCGCGCCAAATCCCCGGCCGGGGTGCTGATTTCCTCATCTTTCCAGAACGCAGGTGCCGCGGCGCAAGTTTTCGCCCCGCAATGTCCGCCCGGGCCGCGCCGCGGGAACCCGGACCCCCGCATCGCTCCCGCAGATGACGGGTATCGCCCGAACGGGTCCCCCCGGTGCCCGTCGCCCAGCGGGACCGGCGGTCGACGGCGCGCAGGCACGCCCCCCGGGCACCGGGCCTAGGCTCGGCCCATGGCTGAATCACCACTCCAGATCCCCGCCCCGCCCCACGATCTCCCACGGACCCTCGGGGACCTGCGGGCGTCGGGATGGAAGTCGGTGCCCGTCTCGGTCGAGCTGCGGCGCAACGCGGCGGCCAAGATCGCGGACGGCGGCCCCCTGATCGAGGGCGTGCTCGGTTTCGAAGACACCGTGATCCCCCAGCTCGAGAACGCGCTGTTGGCCGGCCACGACGTGATCTTGTTGGGTGAGCGCGGTCAGGCCAAGACCCGCCTGATCCGGTCCCTCGTCAGCCTGCTCGACGAATGGTTGCCGGTGGTCACCGGATCGGAGATCAACGACGATCCGTACGCGCCGACCTCGCGCTTCGCCCGGCTCACCGTCGCCGACGGGGGGGACGAGACACCGATCAACTGGATCCACCGCAGCGACCGCTACGGCGAGAAGCTGGCCACCCCCGACACGTCCATCGCCGACCTGATCGGGGAGGTCGACCCGATCAAGGTGGCCGAGGGCCGCTACCTCTCCGACGAACTGGCCATCCACTACGGCCTTGTACCCCGGGTGAACCGGGGGATCTTCGCCATCAACGAACTGCCCGACCTGGCCGAGCGGATCCAGGTCGGTCTGCTCAACGTCTTAGAAGAGCGCGACGTGCAGATCCGTGGCCACCGGATCCGTCTCCCGATCGACGTGGTGCTGGTGGCCACGGCCAACCCCGAGGACTACACCAACCGCGGTCGCATCATCACCCCGCTGAAGGACCGTTTCGGAGCCCAGATCCGCACCCACTACCCGCCGACCACCCGGATCGAGGCGGCCATCATGATCTCTGAAGCCGTCGTGCCGGCCGGTGGCCCGACGGTCAGCGTGCCCGCGTACCTGGCCGAGGTGGTGGCCGAGATGAGCCAGCTCGCCCGCAAGAGCCCGCACCTCAACCAGCGCAGCGGGGTGTCGGTGCGCCTCACCATCGCCAACTACGAGACCCTGGTGGCCAATTCCGTGCGCCGGGCCCTGCGCACCGGCGAGCCGGTGGCGGTCCCCCGGGTGAGCGACTTCGCCGCGCTCGTGTCGTCGACCCAGGGCAAGATCGAAGTCGAGGCCCTCGAGGAGGGCCGGGAGGCCGAGGTGGTCACCCAGCTGGTGTCGGCCGCCATCCTGGCCGTCTTCCGGCGCCGGGTCACCCTGGCCGACCCCGCGGCGGTCATTTCCTCTTTCGACGCCGAGGTCGTGGTCCACGCCGGCGACGACCTGGCGGCGGCCGAGTACCTCGCCGTGCTGGCCGATCTGCCGGCGCTCGAGCCACCGACCCGGGCCCTGGCCGGCCCCGAGGCCTCCGAGTCCCCGGCCCTTCTGGCAAGCGCTCTCGAGTTCCTCTTGGAGGGCCTGCACCTCACCAAGCGCTTGAACAAGGACGCCTCGGGATCCCGGGCCCTCTACCGGAGCCGCACGTGACCGGCGGGCGGTGTCAGCGGTGACGGCGCGCTACGACTACACCCGCTGGGACGGCTCCCAGGAGCTCTCGGCCCTGGACCCCGAGGACCTGTTGGCCGAGTTGACCGACGACCTGTTGTCCGGCGGCGACCTCGACGACGCGCTGCGCCGGATGATGCGCTCGGGCATGCGGTCGGCCGACGGGGAGCAGACCATGGGCCTGCGCGATCTGCTCGAGCAGATCCGCCGCCGCCGGGCCGAGATGCTCGAACAGGGCGACCCCGACGAGCAGTTCGCCGAAGTCAACAAGGAGCTCCGCGAGATCCTCGCTGAAGAGCGGACGGCCATCGACGAGCTGGCCGACGAGGCCGCCG
>PMOE01000038.1 GCA_003161575.1 Acidimicrobiaceae bacterium
TACCAACTGAGCTACGCCCCCGTAGCAATTCTCCCTGGTCAAACGGGTGTCCCCCGATCGCCCGGGATCTCTGTTCAACGACAGAAAACCGATTGACGCTGAGCTTGTAACCGAAGTCGCCGATTCTACTCTGCGTGGATGCGCTCAAGCTCATCGGGCCCACGGCACTGGCCTCTGCCCGCACTAGCGGGATGGGCTGGAGTGCGCGGATCCTGATGCCGGCGCTGGTCGCGACAGCAACCTTGAGGTTCACCGGTCCAGCCGGCGCGGGTGAGGTCAGCTTCTCGGCCCGCATGAGGAGATTTCCCATCGTGAACGCGACGTACCTCACTCCGGTCGGTCAGTGCGCCGAGTCGACGGCTGATGAGATCAATGGACGAGCTCATTCGTCCCCATTTGTGCCGTCGTCCATGGGCGGAAACGGGGAGAACGAGTCCAATCGCGTCTGCAGAGACTGCATTTCTGAGGCCGGATGGCCCCGGCCGATCCGGCCCCGAGTCGATCCTGGCTTCTCATGACCCTCGAGCGTGTCGGGAACTGACCAAGGAGCATTTAGCATTCCCGCCATGGGACGGGCCTACGACGTTGACACCATCGAGCGGAAATGGCAGCGACGGTGGCTCGACGAGGGCACCTACGAGGTGGATAACGATGATCCCCGTCCCCCCTTCTACGCCCTTTGTATGTACCCGTACCCCTCGGGGTCGGCCCACCAGGGCCACGTCCGCAACTACACCTTTGGGGATCTCGTCGTTCGCCACCAGACGATGCTGGGGCGGGGCGTCCTTTCGCCGTTCGGCTTCGACTCGTTCGGCCTTCCGGCGGAGAACGCCGCCATCAAGACGGGCACACACCCCCGGATTTTCACCGACGCACGGATCGCCGAGCTCAAAGAGTCCCTGATCCGCCTGGGTGCGGTCTACGACTGGCGGCGGGAAGTCCGCAGCCACGATCCCGAGTACATGCGATGGACCCAGGCGATCTTCCTCCGCCTCTTGCAGGCCGGCCTGGCCTACCGGGCCAACGCCCCGGTCAACTGGTGCCCAGGGTGCCAGACCGTCCTGGCTAACGAACAGGTACTGGCCGACGGGACGTGCGAGCGCTCCGGTGACCTGGTGGTGAAGCGGGACCTTGAGCAGTGGTTCTTGCGGATCACCGCCTATGCCGACGAGCTGTTGGAGGCACTTGACTCCCTCGAGTGGCCCGAGCGGGTCAAGACCATGCAGCGCAACTGGATCGGGCGCTCCGAAGGAGCCGAGTTCGATCTGCCGGTGGTCGGTCGCGACGGGAGGGACGGGCGCCCGGCGCTCGCGCTCCGGGTGTTCACCACCCGTCCGGACACGAGCTTCGGGATGACCTACGCCGTCGTCGCCCCCGAGCACCCGATCCTCGACGAGCTCACCACGTCCGACCGTCGGGCCGCCGTCGAAGAGCTTCGACGACGGGTGGCGGGGGAGACCGACATCGAGCGCATGGCCTCGGCCGATGGCGGCAAGGCGCTCGACAAGCGCGGGGCATTCACTGGGTCCAGCGTGATGAACCCCTTCACTGGTGAACCGGTGCCGGTCTATGTGGCCGACTACGTGCTTATGGGATACGGCACCGGGGCGATCATGGCGGTGCCGGCCGAAGACGAGCGGGACTGGGCCTTCGCCGAGGCCTACGGGCTGCCGATCGTGCGCACGGTACAGCCACCGGCAGACTGGGAGAGCTTGGGGGGTCGGGCCTACTCCGGCGAGGGCTTGAAGATCAACAGCGGTTTCCTCAACGGGCTCGACGTGGCCTCGGCCAAGGTGGAGGCGTTGGCCTTTCTCGAGTCAAAGGGTCTGGGCACTGCCACGGTGAACTACCGCCTGCGCGACTGGCTCGTCTCGCGCCAGCGGTTCTGGGGCTGCCCCATCCCGATCGTGCACTGCCCCGAACACGGGGCGGTGCCGGTACCAGAAGACCAACTACCGGTCCTCGCCCCCGACGACGTCGAGTTCCTCCCGACCGGGCAATCGCCTCTTGCGCTGCACCAGGGGTTCTTGAAAACGACCTGTCCGATCGACGGGGGCCCGGCCGAGCGCGAGACCGACACGATGGACACGTTCGTCGACTCGAGCTGGTACTTCTTGCGCTTCTGCGACCCGTTCTCGGCCGACGTCCCCTTCGATCCGGCTGCGGCGGTCCACTGGATGCCCGTCGATCAGTACATCGGGGGTATCGAGCACGCCATCTTGCACCTTCTCTATGCGCGCTTTTTCACCCGGGCCCTCATCGACGTGGGATTGGCCCCCGGCCTCGAGCGCGAGCCGTTCCGGCGTCTGTTCACCCAGGGCATCATCCGCATGGACGGGACCAAGATGTCCAAGTCCAAGGGGAACCTCGTGACCCCGAGCCGCTACTTCGAAACTGTCGGAGCCGACGGCCTGCGGTTGTTCCACCTGTTTGTGGGGCCGCCGGGCGATTCGTTCGAATGGACCGACCAGACCGATCAGGTCATCGAGGGCTGCGGCCGGTTCCTCGACCGGATCTGGCGGTTGATGTCCGATGATCAACGGGTGACGCGATCGGGCGAACAGACCCCGGCGGACCTGGCGATCCGCCGGGCGACCCACCGGGCCGTCGCCCAGGTGACCAGCGACCTTGATCGCTGGTCCTACAACACGGCGGTGGCCCACTGCATGGAGCTGGTCAACGAGCTCGCGGGCTACACCCGGGGCGACCAGCCCCCGCACGCTGACGTGCTGGACGAGGCTTTTGACGCGCTCCTGCTCGTCATGGCCCCGATGACCCCGCACGTGACCGCCGAGCTGTGGGAGGCCCGACACGGTGCAGGCTCCCCCTTGCACGCGCAATCCTGGCCCAGCTTCGATCCCGAGCTGGTGGTCGAAGAGACGGTCACCTTAGTCGTGCAGGTGAACGGCAAGGTTCGGGACCGCCTGGAGGTGTCACCGACGATCACCGAGGACGACGCCATCGGGCTCGCCCTCGGCTCCGACAAGGCACGCGAGGCCCTGGGCGGTGCCGAGCCCACCCGGGTGGTCGCCCGTCCGCCGCGCCTGGTGAACTTGGTCATCTGATCCCGCCGGCCCGGCGGTGGTCCGACGACCTTCGACCTCACCCGCGCCGGTCCGCCGGGCGACCCACCGGGCCATTCGGCGCTTCGCATTCAGCGGGCGTCGTCCGGGTCCGCGCGGTGCGGATCCCAGTTGAGACCGGCGAGCGGGTTCCCTCAGATGGCGATGGCAAGGCCCCCCGGGAGCGGCACGGCGTCCGGGTGGAAGATGGCGGCGAGCGTCTCGACCCCGTCGACCAACCGGGGTCCTGGTCGCACGAAAGCGGCATCGGCGTCGACCGCCCACACCGGGATCTCCTTCGGCAGACGTCCCGAGGCAACCAGTTGCTCGGCCAAACCCTTCGCGCCGTCGAGTCGGTAGCCGCACGGTGTCACCACGATCAGATCCGCGGCCGCTGCGGCAACGTCATCCCAGGACGTCCGCTTCGATCGCGTGCCGGCGTCACCGAGCACCGACCGACCTCCCGCCGCAGTCACCATGTCGGGCACCCAATGGCCCGACCCGAAGGGTGGATCGGTCCATTCGAGCATGGCCACTCTCGGGCGCTTCCGACCGGCAACCGCCGAGCGCACCGCATCCAGACGCTTCCGCAGCTCCCCGGTGAGCCGAATCGCCGCCGCCTCGTGGCTCGTAACTCGGCCGACCTGTTCGACTGACGCCAGCACTTCGTCGAGCGTCATCGGGTCCAGCGTGAGCACCTCTGCCCGGCACCCCAGGTGTGCGAGGGCGGCATCGACTTCGGTGATGTCCACCGCGCAGACTGCGCACAGATCCTGGGTCACGACAAGATCAGGGTCGAGGGTGCGCAACGCCCCCTCATCGAGGGTGTAGAGATCTTCGCCCGCCGCGATACGGGCGCGGACGACGGCGTCGATCTCCGACGGGGTGAGGCCCTCGGGGAGTGCGGTGTTGGAGACGACCGTTCGATGTCGGGCTTCTTCGGGGAAGTCGCACTCGAATGTCACCCCCAACACATCGTTCCCCGCGCCGACGGCAAAGAGGATCTCAGTGGCCGAAGGGAGGAGCGAGACAATGCGCACCCTGTCACGCTAGTCAATCGGCCGTCGGGCCCTCCTCGCAGCGGCCCTGTCGCCGATGACGGTCAGGCTGGGGCTCCGCGCTGGTCAGAACGACGCGCGCTCTGCGTTGTCGTACCCGCACCGTTCTGACTGCCGATCCGCACCGGGCCGAGCGCGCCTCGGGGCGACGTCACGCGGGCAAGGTCACGCGGGCAACGCGGCGATCCCATCGATCTCGACAAGTTGGTCGCGGTAGCCGAGGGCCGACACACCGAGCAGCGTGCTCGGTGGACGGTGCGGAGCTAAGCCGGCCGCGATTATCTCCCAGACCCCCACGAGGTCGTCACGGTCTCCTACGACGTAGATGGTGGTGCGAACGAGATGTTCGGGTCCGGCGCCGTGCTGATGGAGCACGGCGGTCAGGTTCTCGAGCGCGGCGGCGGCTTGTGCGATGGGATCCCCTGGCCCGATCACGTTTCCCGCTGCGTCGAGAGGGCACGCGCCGGCAGTGAACAGGATCGCCCCCGGCGCAGCGACGGCTGCGTAGTCGTATGGGACATCGTCGAACAGCCGATGATCCATCGCATCTCCTTGACATGTCCGGCACGGACCGCCTGCCGTGTGCTCGCCCAACCGGTGCGAACGGGTGTCGACAGCAAGACCCCCAGGTGGTCGGTGACCGATCGCCGGGCGCGGGCATTGCCCCGGATCGTCGGACTCAGGCGGCTTTGAACCCGGCCAGGACGGCCCGCCACTGTTCGGGCTCCACCCGGTAGGGGGCGTAGAAGCTAAAGCGGTCCACCACGTCACCGAAGCGGGACAACACCTGTGCGGGCACCTCGTCGAGCGGGGCGACCACGGCGAAGGCCTCGAGCATCTCGTCGTCGATCATCTCGCCCATCTTCTTCCATTCGCCCCGCTTGGACAGGGTGTTGAGCTCGGACTGCAGATCCCCCCAGCCGTGGAGCTCGAGCACGGGGCGGTAGGCCGGGGTCGAGCCGTAGAAGGCGATCTGGGCCTTCACCGCGCGGGCCGCTTCGGCCATGTCGGCCTCAGTGGCCCCGGTCACGACGAAGCCGGGGTACGAGATGGTGAGGTCAGCCCGGGTCTTCGACGCTTTGGCCGCGCCGCGCTCGAGGGCCGGGATGCTGACCTCTCGCAGGTAGCGCTCGGTGGTGAAGCCATGGACCAACAGACCGTCGCCTACCTCGCCCGCCGTCTCGGTCATGAGTTGGCCGACTGCGGCGAGCAGGATCTTCGGATTGCCGTACGGGTTGGGCCCGGGGCTGAAGAACGGCGTCATGAGGGTGTGGGTGTAGAACTCGCCGCGGAACTCGAGCTTGCCGCCCGTGGCCCAGCACTCCCAGATGGCCCGGATCGCGAGGATCATCTCGCGCATGCGGGGGGCGGGATGCGACCACGGCATCGAGTAGCGCTTGGTGATGTGGGGCTTGATCTGCGAGCCCATGCCGAGGACGAAACGGCCCTGGGACAACCCGTGGATGTCGTTGGCCAGCATGGCGAGGTTCATCGGGTTGCGGGCGAAGGCCACGGCGATACCGGTGCCGAGCGTGAGTTTCTCGGTGACGCCGGCGGCGATTGCCAGGGGCAAGAACGGGTCGTGGCCCGTCTCGGCCGCCCACACCCCGTCGTAACCCACCTCTTCGGCCGAGCGCGCCGCGTCGGCGATACCCGTCGGGTCGAATCCGATGCCCCCGTCCACCAACATGGCCGAACCCTACCAATCACCCGGGGGACGGCCCAGGGCGAGCTCGGGCCTCGGCCTATTGCTGTTCGCCGCGGAGGAATTTCTCGAGTTCGGCCGCGATCTCCTCACCCGAGGGGAGCTCTTCGACGCCGAATGGGTTCCCCTCGGAGGCGTCGATGCTCTCCTCGAGCTTGTGCACCATCGCCAGGTGTTCGGGGTTGTCGGCGATGAGCTCGTCCACCTGGCGCCGCGAGCGGTCGGCGGCGCTGCGCAGACCGGTCGAGTCGAGCCGGAGGCCCGACACCATGGCCAGGCCGTCGATCAGGGCGGCGCTGGCCTCGGGGAAGGGCATCGCCGCCACGTAGTGCGGGACCCGGGCCCACAGGCTGACAGCGTCGACGCCGGCGGCACCGAAACCGAGTTCGAGGGCAGCCAGCACGCCGGCGGGTACCTCGAGTTCGCCTTGGACAATGCCCACCCTCGGGACCAGCTCGGCCGATTCGGCCGGTGCGGTGGCGGCCAGCTTGACCGGGCGGGTGTGCGGGGCCGGAGCAGGGAAGGCGCCCAATCCCACCACGAGACGCACCCCCCAACGAAGGGCGAGGCCCACGACGGCGTCGACGAACTGGCGCCAGTGGAAGTCAGGCTCGGGGCCGACCAGGTAGAGGACATCGCGGCCGTCGAGGTCCTCTCCGATGCGGATCTGGGTTTCGGGCCAGGTCAAGTGGGTGGTGATGCCGTTGGTGATTCGAGCGACCGGGCGCCGGGCCCGTTGGTCGAGGAAGTGGTCGCCGTCGAACGTCACGAAGGGCTCGGTCGGGGGGTCGGCCAGCAAGGTAGCCACGGCGGTCGCCGCGCCGAGCCCGGCGTCGACCCATCCCTCGAGGCAGATCGTCAACACCGGCTGGGACAGAGGCCGCTCGGAAAGGATCTTGTAGAGAGGCGACGGGGCATCGGGGCTCATGAAGTGCCCCCAGAGCCGCCCTCTGCCAGGGTGACGGCGGCGCGCTCGGCCAAGCGGCGCACGGTCTTTGGGAATTCGTCCACGCTGCCGGTGTCACCGGCCCCGGCCCCGGCCACATAGCGCGCGTAGACCCCTTGGAGGATGCAGGCCAGCTTCCAGTAGCCAAAGGCCATGTAGAAGCCGACATCTGTCACGTCGCGTCCGGAGATCTCGGCGTAGCGGTCGAGTACCTCGCGGCGAGAACTGAAGCCGGCCGCGGTGGTGGGGGCCGCGGTCCCGAGGAACGACTCCCCGTCGTCGGGCTCGGACCAGTAGACCATCAGCAGCCCGACGTCGGCCATGGGGTCTCCGAGCGTGCAGATCTCCCAGTCCAAGATGGCGGCGACGGCCCCGTCGTCGTCGAGGACCACGTTGTCGAGCCGGTAGTCCCCGTGGACGATGGCCGTGCCCTGTTGGGCCGGGATGCTGGCGGCAAGAGCGTCGCCCACTTCTTCGACCACGCCTCCGTGGTCGACCCCTTCCACCTGCATGTTGTGAAACTGCTCGGTCCAGCGCCGCAGCTGGCGCTCGATGTAGCACTCGTGCCGCCCGAGGTCGCCGAGACCGACCGCGTCGACGTCGACCGCATGGAGCGCGGCGAGGGTCTCGGCCATGTGGTTCCCAATGGATGAACGGCCGGGCACGTCGAACGCCGCTTCGGCTCCCGCCGCGTCCCGAAGAATGTGTCCGTCGACGAAGGTCATCACATAGAAGGGCCGGCCATTGACCGCCTCGTCCACGCACAGACCGTAGGTGGAAGGTACCGGGACCCCGGTCCCGCCGAGGGCGGTCATCACCCGGTACTCGCGGCTCATGTCGTGCGCCGTCGGGAGAACATGGCTGACCGGGGGCCGGCGCAAGGCGAAGGGCCGGCTGGTGCTGTCCTCGACTCTGTAGGTCAGGTTGGAGCGGCCGCCGGCGATCAGGGAGAACCGCAGCGGGGGGACGACATCTTCGATGTGGGTTTCAAACCACGAGGTGACGGGCCCGGGGTCGATGCCGACGGGGGTCGCGGTGTCGGCGTCGGTCTGTGGCCCCATGGCAGAACGCTACCTGGTCCGGGCACGGGCGGATCGGTGCCGAGATTGCCGAGATAAGGTCGAATCCCATGATCGACGTCACCGATGCGACGTTCGAGACGGCGGTGATCGCCCGCTCGGCCGAGGTCCCCGTGGTGGTCGACCTGTGGGCCCCGTGGTGCGGTCCCTGTAAGACCCTCAGCCCGATCATCGAGCGAGTGGTGGCCAACACCCAGGGCGCGGTCGAGCTGGCCAAGGTCAACGTCGATGACAACCCGAGGGTATCGGCGACCTTTTCGGTGCAGTCGATCCCGGCG
>PMOE01000064.1 GCA_003161575.1 Acidimicrobiaceae bacterium
TGTGCATGACGTTGTGGATTGTTGTATTCGCCCTGAAGTAGAGGGTTTCGTCGCGTGGCGGTCACCCAGGATGCTGGCGCGTCACGTAAAGGTCACCTCCCCGACCGACCCGAGAGGCGAGTCCCGGTTATTCCCAGCTTGAGCCGGCCCAGCGTCCGAGGGCCAACGCCAGGGCCGCGACCAGGGCCCGAGCCTGTTCGACGACGACACTGGCCGGTCCGAGCTCGACGATGACCGCCGGCATCTTGGTCTCGCGTAGTACGGGCACCGACATCCCGTGGGAGCCGAGGTCGGGCACGCCAATGGCGGCGGGGACCGCCTGTTGGACCAGCTCGGCCAGCCGACGGCCTCCGGGGGACTCGTAGCGGTAGCCGGCGTAATACGAGGTGGCACAGCCAGGCCGCTCGGGGGCCAGCCGCAGACCCATGTACACCGCGACCGCCGCGGCGTTGGCCTCGTGGGCCCGAGAGGAGTCATCGGGATGGTGCAGGGCGCTGACCTGGGCTCCGGCTTCAACGAGCCGTCGCCCGAGGGCGGCCACCGTCGTCGCCAGCCCCCCAGCCTCGCCAACGGCCAGGTGGCGCCCGGCCAGGGTTGGGGGGGCTTGGCGCAGACGTTCTTTGTCCCGCACGGTTGACACGAGCGGTGGCTGCTCGTGGCGGCCCTGGACCCGGAGCAGCTCACGGAGCGTCGTCGCCCCCACGATGCCGTCGGCGGGGAGCCCGGCGTTGCGCTGGAACTCGAGCAGGGCGGCCGAGGTGAGATCACCGAAAATGCCGTCCACCCGGCCGGTGTCAAAGCCCAACGAGCCGAGACGCTGTTGGAGGTCGGCCACGTCGTCGCCCCGCAGCATCGGGGTCCGGCGGTACATGAACCGGTCGCCCACACTGAAACCGGCTTCCACCAGGGTGTTCCAGGTCTGGCGCCCGCAGACCCCGTCTACTCGGAGCCCCCGGCGGTGCTGGAACGCCTCAAGGGCCAGCCGGGTCGGGGGACCGAAGACCCCGGCCCTGTCCCCCGCGCTCGAAAAGCCGAGCGCCTCGAGCCGCCGTTGGATGTCGGCGACCGGCTCTCCGGCCGCGCCCTCGGCCAAGGGCAGCCCGTCGCCGCCGTTTACAGGTACTCCGAGATTTCCTGGAGCAGCTGGCCCTTGGCCTTGGCTCCCACGAGCCGGGCCTTGGGCTCGCCGTCTTTGAACAGGATCAGGGTCGGGATGCTCATCACGTCGTACCTGCGGGTCACGTCCAGATTGTCGTCGATGTTCAGCTTCCCGATCTGGAGCTTCCCCGTCTGCTCCTCGGCGATCTCCTCGAGGACCGGGGCGATCATCTTGCACGGTCCACACCATTCGGCCCAGAAGTCCACCAGCACAGGGACGTCCGACGCCTTGACATGCTCGTCAAAGGTAGCGTCGCTAAGGGTCACGATCTTCTCGCTCATGAGAGCCTCCTCATCGGGCCCCGGGGGTTGTCCCCGAGCACATGTTCAACACCACTCGACTGCGCCCTGTTCCCCCGACCCGGGCACCCGCACCAGCCCATCCCGCCCAGCTCAAGACCCTCGCTTTTCAAGCCAGCGTTCGGCATCGATGGCGGCCATGCAGCCCGAACCGGCCGAGGTGACGGCCTGGCGGTAGTAGTCGTCCTGCACGTCGCCACAGGCAAAGACCCCCTCCACGCTGGTCTTTGTTCCCCCGAAGGTCGTGATGTACCCGTTATCTTTCAGGGTCAGCTGTCCCGCCAGGACCCCGGTGTTCGGTTCGTGCCCAATGGCCACGAACAGGCCGGTGACGCCAATTTCGGACTCTTCGCCGGTCACCGTGTCGACGGCGGCCAGCCCGGTCACCTTCCTGTCGCCGAGTACCGCCGTGACCTGGGAGTTCCAGCGGAACTCGATCGTCGGGTTGGCCCGGGCCCGGTCCTGCATGATCCGCGAGGCCCGCAGCTCGTCGCGCCGGTGCACGAGGGTCACCTTGTCGGCGAACCGGGTGAGGAACAGGGCCTCTTCGAGGGCGGAGTCCCCCCCGCCGACGACCGCGATCTGGCTGTCCTTGTGAAAGAAGCCGTCGCAGGTGGCGCAGGTCGAAACCCCGTAGCCGAGCAGCCGGTCCTCACCGGGTACCCCGAGCATGAGCGAGCGGGCACCCGTGGCGATGATGAGCGCCTCGGCCAGATACGTCGGTTCAGCTGCCTCGGGGTCGCCCAACCAGACGCCGAACGGCGAAGCCGACAGGTCGAAGCGGGTGACCTTGTCGGTGACCATCTCGGCGCCGAACCGGCTCGCTTGGGCCCGCATGGCGATCATGAGTTCGGGTCCCATGACCCCCGCGGGGAACCCCGGGTAGTTCTCGACGTCGGTGGTCATCATGAGCTGGCCCCCCGGCTGGTCGCTCGTCGACGACGGCTCGCCCTCGACGACGAGGGGGGAGAGCTGCGCCCGCGCCGAATAGAGTGCGGCGGTCAGGCCGGCCGGACCCGAGCCGGCGATCAGGATCTTGCGCTGTTCGCTCAACGCCGGTCCTCAGCCCCCGGACGCCGGCGAATTGCTCGTAGTCCGCTTCGACCACGCAGCGAGGCCGGCTCCGCAGAAGATGAGCCCCAACAGCCCATAGGACGCCCATACCCTTCCGGGGAACACGTAGACATCGAGGAGGCGGAGCAGCCCGGCGGAAACGAGGATGAGGACCACCGACCCGAGCGCGGCGATGAGCAGCCCGAACACGATGGCGCGTGCTGCGATCAGGACCGGGCGGATGGCCTTGTCGTGAATGGTGTCGACCACCAGATCCACGACGTCGGCCGCCTTCTTGGGCCACTGCGCGCCCATCCCCCCCGGCGCCCCGGGGTCGGCGGGCCAGGGGGGCGACACCGTGGTCGGCGGCTCGGTCGGTGGCGCGCTCATCGCCAGGACAATAGCGGTCGCCTGCTCACGAACCCGCGTGGACCTGGTAGCAGACCCCGACGGTGCCCGGGCCGGCGTGGGTGCCGACGACCGGCCCGAGGTCGACCACCACGATCTTGTGGGCCACCTCGACGTCGGCCAGCTGGTCGACCACCACGTCGATGTCCTCGGCCGCTCCGTTGCAGATCGCCAACCGCTCGAGGGGGGCGTCGGTTTTGGCCTTCCCGCAGAGGTACTCGAGCGAGCGGGTCCGGGTCCTTTGTTTGGATTCTTCGGCCACCAGGCCGTCTTTGACCTGGATGACCGGCTTGATGGACAGAAGCGACCCCAACAGGGCGGCCGCCCCGCCGATGCGTCCGCCGCGTTGGAGGTGATCGAGAGAGGCGACCACGCCGAAGACCCGGGTCCGCCCGATGAGGTCGTCCACTTGGGCCGCCACCTCGTCGAGCGATGCCCCGCCCGCCGCCGCCTCGGCGGCGGACAGGCAGAGGAGGCCCTGGCCCATGGTCAACGACCGGGTGTCGATGACCCGCACGTTCACCCGGTCGCCGAGGCCCTCGGACCCGGCAAGAGCCGACTGGTAGGTGGCCGAGACCCCCGAGGACAAGGTCAGGCACACCACGGCGTCGGCCCCTGCGGTCGCCGCGTCCTCGTAGGCCCGGGCGAAGGCCCCGGGCGCGGGTGCCGAGGTCTGTGGCAGCGCGGCCGAGTTCTTGCAGCGTTCCCAGAATTGTGCGGGCGAGAGGTCTTGGCGGTCCAACAGTTCGTCGTCACCGAAGCGGATAGTCAAAGGAACCACCGTGATGCCGGCGGCCGCCGCCAGATCGTCGGTCAGATCACAGGCGCTGTCGGTCACCACGTGGACGCCGGGCATAGATGCGATCCTTGTCTGTTCGAGGCGTCCGGGTGCCCCCGGCACGCAAGGTCGCGAACCTAGCGGCTTTGGCTCCCGACCGGTGTGGTCCTGCGGCCGCCGTCACCGAGTACTCCGGGCGGACCGCCCGTTTCTCGGTCCGGCCCGGTTGGCCAAGACGGCGGCCACGGCCGCGTAGACCGCGATGCCCGCGGTCACCGAGGCGATCACCCGTACGAGGAGCCCGATTCCCGTCTCGGCCCCCGAGAGGTTGGAGACCACGAGGACGACGATCCCCATGAACCCGGTGGCCGCAGCGACCCGGCGCAACGGGTACCAGGCCCGGGGCGGCCCGAGGGTGCCCAACCACCGACGCAACACGACCAGGCCGCACACCGCTGCGACGCTGTAGGCGATCGAGAGGGACAAGGCGAGCCCGCGTACGCCCAAAGGATGTACGAGGGCCACGGCCAGGGCCACGTTGATCCCGTTCTCTATCAGGTACAGCCAGAACGCGACCCGGGTGCGCTGCATCGACTGCAAGACGCGTACGACATAGAGGAACGTGCAAAAGCCGGGTAGCCCGAGGGCGAACAGGGCGAGCGCGGATCCGGTCGCCGCCGTGGCGTTCGGCGTTCCCGCCCCATGTCCGAGGAGCAACGCCACCGCTGGTTTCGCCAACAACAGCATCCCCATCGCTGCGGGGAGAATGATCGCCAGGACCGCCCGCAGTCCGCCGGCCATCCGGCGGCGGAAGCCGGCCATATCACCGATCGACCATTTCTCGGACAGATCGGGTGTCACCGCGCTCATGACCGAGACGGCCACGATGGCGTAGGGCATCTGGAGGAACGTGTACGCGTAGGTGTACGAGGAGACCGGTGCGGCCCCGCCGGCCCCGACCGCCAAGGCCAGCACCACGAACAGGGCGATCTGGTTGGCCATCACGAAGCCGAACGTCCAGGTCCCGAGCCGCAGCACCGTGCGGACCGCCTCGTGGCCCGGCTCCCAGTGCCAGCGCAGCTGGCGGAGCTGGGCCCGCCCCAGGCTCGGGACGAGCAGGGCCGCCTGGACGGCCACCCCGAGGGTCGTGCCCAACCCGAGCAGGACCAGTTGGCTCGGGTGGAGTTGGGCCCCGAGGAGGCTCGGGACCCCGGCGACATGGTGGAACCACAACAGCACGGCCACACAGACGAGGTTGTTGGCGACGGGGACCCAGGCCGGGGCGGCGAACCGGCGGCGGGCATTGAGCAGCGCGGTGGCCAACGCGATCAACCCGTAGAACAACACCTGGGGGGCGAACCAGCGGAGCAGCGTTGTGGCGACCTCGCGCTCGTGGCCGAGGTTGGTGACCGCCGCCGCACCGTGGGTGTGGGCGAGCGAGGTGTACCCGGTGATCACGAGCGGCGCTGCGATCCAAAAGACGACGGTGGCCCCAGCCAACACGACCACCGACAAGGTGACGACGGCTGAGATGGCCCGCCAGGCTTCACGCTCGGACTTGTTGGCCAGGCGGTCGACGAAGACCGGGATGAAGGTGGCCGAGAGCACCCCGCCCAAGATGATGTCGTAGAACATGTTGGGCGTGGTGTTGGCCAGGTTGTAGGCGTCGGCCAGCCGAGTGAAGCCCAGCGCATAGGCGAGGGCGAGCACTCGGAGGACCCCGGTCAGCCGGGACAGGCCGGTTCCCGCGGCCATGCCGACCGTCGCCCGCCGCAGGTTGGCGACGGGGCCACCACCGCCCGTGGCACCCACCCCGGGGCCTTCGCTCCCCGGCGGCGGGGTGGGGTCGGCGGACCCGCCGATGAGATCGCTCATCGAGCCCGTGGAGCGGCGGTGACGCTCCGGCCCCTAGCCACGGGTTTCCCGGGCCGAGCGCGAACTCTTGCGTCCCGCCCGCCAGGTGCGGGCCCACCAGGCGAGCAGGACCGCCAATGCGAGGGCGGTGAGCACGATGCCGACGGCCGAGGTGGCTGTCGAGCGTACGGTCAGCTCGGCGTGGGCCACGACCAACCCGCCCTGGGGCGACTTGAAAGTGGCCACCAGGGGAAGATCGCCCGAGGTCCGCGCCTGGGCTTGGATGCGCACCGGGGTGGTCGGGTGGTTGAGCACGACGCCGCGGCGGACCGACCCGGGGGCGAGAAACTCGAACTTGTTGCCCGTGACCACGAGGGTGCCGGTCACTGTGTAGGGGGCGTTCGACAAAATCGTGATCGGGATGGCCCCCGTCCGAGCCGTGAGGGTGATCGTCCGGTTGCTGGACAGGTCGATCAGGGAAAGCTGACCGGTGAGCAGCCGCTCGAAGTTGGCGACCCCGTCGACCTGCGCGCTCGCCGTCAGGCTCGTCGACTGAGAGGCGAGCAGCGCGTTGTCGAGCTGGCTGAGCACCGGTGGGTGGGTCGGTGCAGCGCTGTCGAAGGCGCTCAGGCGGAGCCGGGCCGTCGAGATCTGGTGGGCCAGTGACGCGGAGAGCGTGGGGCCCGCACCTCCCGAAGCGAGTCGGCGGGTCGACCCGCTCGCCCCGGCCGGCTGTACGGCCGAGAAATAACCGTCGAGGGTTGTCGCCTCGATGTTCGGATTGCCGGCCAGCCCCGCCAGCAGCTCGTTGTCAAACGTGCTCTGCGGCGTCCACCCGGCGGGAGGTACCACGACAATGCCGCGGGCCTCGTCGAGGTTGGGCGCCTCGAAGTGGATGAGCGCGAGGTCGGCGAGTATCCGGGACACCTCGATGGCCGGGTCGGCGGTGTCGTCGGTGAAGTGTGCGGCCACCTCTGTGTTCGAGGCCGCGGCCAGCACCGTCGCTCCGTGTCCGAGGGCTAGCGTGAAGGGCGACGACGAGGTCCGGCCCGAGTTCGCCCCGGAATTCAACGGGGCGACGTCGGTGTCGGGCAGCACCAGTCGGTGCACTTGCAGTCGGTGCGCTTTGAGAAACGACAGGCCGGTATCCAGGCCACTGCCAACCGTTCCGTTGGCGATCCAGGTGCGCGGACCCGGATCGGTGGTCACCCCGGCATTGTGGGTGGTGGAGGCGCCTTCGTGCATCTGGGCCGCGAGCTCGGTCGAGACGCCGGCCAGCGCGCCGGCATCGACGCTGACGTAGGGCAGTGGGGGGAACTGGTGGAGCTGTTGATCGGTCGACAGCGAACCGAACGTGGACACCGCTTCTTTGGCCGAAGGGGCGCCCGGGCCGCGCACCGCCTGGAGGGACTGGAGAGTCTGGGGGACCGCTTCAACGGTTACCGGGACGCTGTCGTTGGAATGGAGCGACTGGGCGAGCCCTGCCAGGGCGTTGATGGCCGCCCGGGCCGGGGTGGCGAGCGCCCGAGCCGGGTCGGTCGCGGCGGTAAAGCTGACGGGAGTCGAGGCGGGAACCACCCAGGCAAACTGGAGCCGCTCGTTGCTCTGCGCTTCGACGTAAGTCAGGTAGGTCGTGAAGCGACCGAGCGGTCCCCCGCCCGACGGACGTTGCAGGCTGACCACCACGGGATAGACGCCGGCACAGGCGTCGGTCTCGGACGTGCAGTTGAGGTTGAGGGCGGGGGTGTCCGACGAACCAGCGTCGCTGCTGGTCTCGACGCCGACCGCCACGACGACCCCCCCGTCCTGGCCCTTGGGCAGGCTCGACAGGGCGAGGGGAGCGGTGTGATCGAGCGGATCGCCCGAGGGCGTGGACGAGAGGGTCTGCGCGAATCCCGAGTGGCTCGTGAGTTTGTCGTAGACGGTGACTTCCACCACGGCCCCCGGTGGGGTGCCCGGCCCGGCGGCCACCTCGAGGCGGTAGGGCTGGCCCGGCATGACCCACGGGGACTGGTCGACCAGCGAGAGCGCGGGGCCCGAATGCCCCGGAGGAGTCAGGGCTCCCGCCGTGCCCCCGACGAGGGCGTTGACCAGGGCCGCCCCCGGCGTCACCGAGACGACCAAGGCGAGCAGCGCCGGCCCGGTGGAGCGGGCGAACCTCAACGACACCGGGCAACGCTAACCCTTGTGGGCGCCATGACCGTGGCGCATTACCGTGTGCAGGTGCCGCACCAGCCGGTCCCCGAGCGGTTCCGCCCGCTGGTCGAGGCCACCACCGAGTTGGCCGAGCGCTTCGTCGCGGCCGGCCGCTCCTTGTACTTGGTGGGCGGCTCGGTGCGTGACGCCCTGGTCGAGTCGACCGAAGCCGTCGGAGACGGAGACTTCGACTTCGACCTGACGACCGACGCGCGTCCCGACGACATCGAGAGGCTGGTGACGGATTGGGCCGACGCTGTGTGGACCCAGGGCAAGCGTTTCGGGACGATTGGGTGTCGCTACCAAGGGCGCCGCTACGAGATCACCACCCACCGGGCCGAGGTCTACCGACCTGAATCGCGAAAACCCGAGGTGACGTTCGGGGACAACATCGAACAGGACCTGTCCCGGCGCGACTTCACCGTCAACGCGATGGCCCTGCAATTGCCCGAGCTCACCCTGGTGGATCCCTTCGACGGCATCGCCGACCTGGCGGCCCGGCGGCTGCGGACCCCACTCGCTCCCGATGTCTCCTTCGACGACGACCCCCTGCGGATGTTGCGGGCGGCGCGCTTCGTCGCCGCCTTCGACCTCCAGCCCGACCCCAACCTGGTTGAGGCCGTGCGATCGGGACACAAACGGCTGAGCATCGTCTCGGCGGAGAGAATTCGCGACGAACTCGACAAACTCGTCGTGGTGGCCCGGCCCTCGGTCGGGTTGTGGTTCGTCGTGGAGTCGGGACTGGCCGGGGAGTTTTTCCCCGAGCTTCCGGCGCTGGCCCTCGAGCAGGACCCGATCCACCGCCACAAAGACGTGCTTGCTCACACCCTGGCCGTGGTCGACAAGACCCGGCCCGAACGGCTCTTGCGACTCGCCGCGCTCTTCCACGACGTCGGCAAGCCGCGGACCCGGGCGTTCGCCCAAGGCGGGGTGACGTTCCATCACCATGAGGTGGTGGGGGCCCGCATGACCCGTGAGCGCATGGAGGCCCTGCGCTATCCCGGCGACGACGTCGACATCGTGGCGCGCCTTGTCGAGTTGCACCTCAGGTTCCACACGTACCGGCTCGGCTGGACCGACAAGGCGGTGCGCCGCTACGTCCGCGACGCCGGACCGTTGCTGCAAGAGCTGAACGAGCTCACCCGTTGTGACTGCACGACGCGTAATGCTGCCAAGGCGCGCGCCCTTTCCCGGCGGATGGACGAGTTGGAGGCGCGGATTGCGGACCTCGGCCAACGCGAGTCTCTCGACGCCATCCGCCCGGACCTCGACGGCGTCGAGATCATGGCCCGTCTGGGCATCCCCCCCGGTCGAGCCGTGGGTGAGGCCCTCGACTTCCTGCTCGAGCTGCGCATGGAAGAGGGTCCCCTCGGAGAACTTGAGGCGGGACGCCGCCTCGACGAGTGGTGGGCCGCCCGGGAGTCTCCGGCCCGCTGAAGAACCCGGCGAAACGCCCGACGGCGCCGAGCAGCCATGTCAGGATGCACCGAGCCAGAAGGATGGAGGATGGCATGAACCGTTGGGGTCGGCGGGTGCGGAACAGCGCGGTGGGCCTGGTCGGCGCCGTGGCGCTGGCGGCTGCGCTGAGCGCGTGCAGCTCGCCGTCGACCAATTCGAGCGGGTCACCGCCCACCACGGCCCCGTCGACGTCAGCGTCCCTCCCGGCCATCACCAAGGCCGTGGAGGCGTACCAGAGCTCGCAGGGGATCTCGCCGTCCCGGTACCGGGTGGTCTCCGTTGCGGTCTCTACCGTCGACCCGAGCTGGGCCAAGTTTGTCATCGGCCCGACCGCGTCGGATGCGGCCAGTTTCCAGGGGGGCTACGGCTTCGTCCATCAGACCGCGGTGACCTGGCGGGTCACCGGTTTCGGATCGGCGCAAGTGGGCTGCCCGCTGACCGGCAGCACGACCCCCGCCGCGGTCACCTACGTGACGGTACCGGCCAACGTCCTTTCCGCCTTCGGGCTGCCATGCCCGCCCAACACATCGCCCACGGCCACGAGCGCCGCACCGACGACCACCACGACAATTGTCGCCAAGACCAAGGCGGCAATTGTCGGGGCGATCACGAAGTTTCAGCGCTCCCAGGGCATGAAGCCCGCACAATGGACGATCGGGAGCATCCTCGTGTCGACGAAGGACCCGACCTGGGCCAAGTTCACCGTCAACGCCACCCCGGACAGTCAAGGCACCTTCCAACCGGGCTACGGGTTCGCACACCGGTCGGGCCCGACCTGGTCGGTGACCGGTTTTGGGACCTCGGATGTGGGGTGCCCGCCCGGGACTTCGGACAACCTGGTGGTGCCCACCAATGTCATGGCCAGCTTCGCCATGGTTTGCCCCCCGCCCGTCTCGTAGCCACAGCGCCAAGTGGTCGGGCCGAGCCGAGCCCGTTCACCGACCGCGTCAGTCCACCGGCCAGACCGGGCCCGGTTCACCGGCCCCGAAATCCTCCACCAGTTGGTAGGCCACATCGTCGTGGTACTGCACCGGCGGGGACTTCATGAAGTAGGCGGACGGACCGAGCAGGGGTCCCCCGACCCCCCGGTCGAGGGCCAACTTGGCGCAGCGCACAGCGTCGATGATGACCCCGGCCGAGTTGGGGGAGTCCCAGACCTCGAGCTTCAGCTCGAGGTTGAGCGGCACGTCACCGAAGTTGCGGCCCTCCATTCGGATGTAGGCCCACTTGCGGTCGTGCAGCCACGGCACGTGGTCCGATGGTCCGATGTGGACGTCGTCGGCGGCCAGCGCGGCGTGCTCGATCTGACTGGTAACGGCCTGGGTCTTGGAGACCTTCTTCGACTCGAGGCGCTCCCGTTCGAGCATGTTCTTGAAGTCCATGTTGCCGCCGACGTTGAGCTGATAGGTGTGGTCGAGGGCCAGACCCCGGTCCTCGAAGAGACGGGTGAGCACGCGATGGACGATGGTCGAGCCGACCTGGCTCTTGATGTCGTCGCCGATGATCGGCACGCCGGCGTCAGCGAAGCGCTGAGCCCAGAGCGGATCCGAGGCGATGAACACCGGGATGGCGTTGACGAAGGCGACCTTCGCCTCGAGGCATGCCGTGGCGTAGGAACGCTGGGCCTCTTCGGAGCCCACCGGGAGGTAGGCCACCAGCACGTCGGCCCGGGCGTCGCGCAAGGCCGCGGCCACGTCGATCGGCGGGGCGGGCGACTCCTCTACCACCTCTTTGTAGTAGCGGCCGAGGCCGTCGAACGTGGGCCCCCGTTGCACGGTGACGCCGAGTTCGCCCACCTCGGCGAAACGGATGGTGTTGTTCTGCCCGGCGAAGATCGCCTTCCCAAGGTCGGTGCCGACCTTGGCCGCGTCCACGTCAAACGCGGCCACGACGTCGAGGTCGCCCACGTGGTAGCCCCCGAGCACGACGTGCATGAGGCCGGGAACGACCTCGTCGGGCTGGGCGTCTTTGTAGTACGAGATCCCCTGGATCAGCGAGCTGGCGCAGTTGCCGACACCGGCGATCGCCACGCGGACGGTACTCATTGGTTGTCTCCTTCTCTGCCTGTCGGCTCGGTTCGTGCGACGGTTGTGAGGACTTCGGGTGCGGGAACGCCCGGGGTGAGAACTTCGGCGGAACGCTCCACTTCGATCAGGCGGTCCAACCAGGCGATGTCGTCGGCCACTGCGTCCGCGGTGTGTTCGACCACCGAGCGCGCGTAGACGTCGAGGGCGCTCCCCCCGGTTGCCCCGCGGACCTCGCCCAGGCGCTGGACGAGTTGGGCCCGCCGACGTTCGAGCAGCCCCAGGCGGGCCTGGGGCGCGAGATGCCGGGCGAAGGCCAGCCGCAGACCGAAGCTGCGGGCGTCATCAGCGCGGCCCGCCCCCCCGAGAAGCTCGGTGAAGGTGACCCGGCCGGCGTCGGTGATCCGGTAGACCTTGCGCGAACGACGGCCCCGGGTGCCCGAGTGACCGCGGGACCGCAGCACCGCCCACTCGCCGCTGAGCGAACCGGTCGGCGGGGCCGTGCTCTTGGCCGGAACGGTCCCGCTCGCCTCGATGGCCTCGACCGCCCCGGCCGCCTCCAGGCGGGCCAGGGCCGGGTACAAAGAACCGAACGAGACGTTGGCCAGCAGGCCCAAGTGCTCGCGCAATTGCTTGCGGATCTCGTATCCATGGAGCTCTTGCTCCTCGAGGAGTCCGAGAATGGCCAGGTCCAACACCCTCCCTACTATATCGTTTCGATATAGCGGAAGCGCGCACTTGGCTGGGTACAACCCGGGTTGCCGGGCCTGACCCCGATCCGGCCTCCCAGGTCGGGCACCTCGGCGCTCGGATCGGGCACGCCCGGGGCGCGCTTTCAGGCACAGCAGCGGAGTAGCCTCACCACGTGACCCAGACCTCCCGAACGGGGGCACCGGGAAGACCCGGGGCGCCGACCGGCGAGGCGCGCGTCGAATACCGACTGGCCCGCAATGCCGTCGTCCGCGATGTGCGCAAGGGCAAGGTCGACCGGATCGACGTCTGCGACGCCCACCCCGAACTGCTCCGGGCCGCCCGCAACGTCGGAAAGCCGACCGGGGAGGACTGCCCGATCTGCGAGGCGGTGGCGACGGTGGAGGTCACCTACGTGTTCGGTGCCCGCCTCCCCGCCGGCGGCCGCTGCCCTGGGACCAAGACCGAACTCAACCGGTTGCGTCGGCGCGAAGAACCGGTGCTGTGTTACGACGTCGAGGTGTGCCCGGAGTGTGCCTGGCACCACCTCACCCGCAAGTACCCCTCCGGGGGGCGCGTCGGTACGTCGAGCGCGCGGGGCCGGGCGTGAGCACCGACCGGATCACCGTTCCGAGCCTCCGGGCGAGAAAGACTCGTGACGGGGCCGAGCCGCTGGTCATGGTCACCGCCTACGACGAACCGGGTGCTCGCATCGTCGACGCCGGCGGGGTTGACATCGTCTTGGTCGGTGACTCGGTGGCCAACAACGTGCTGGGCTACAACGACACGCTGCAGGTGACCATCGCCGACATGGCCCACCACGTCGCCGCGGTGGCTCGGGCCACGCCCCGGTGCCTGATCGTGGGCGACATGCCGTGGATGAGTTATCACCTGTCCACTGCGGACGCCGTGGCCAACGCCGCCACCCTCATCCGGGCCGGGGCCCAGGCGGTCAAGCTCGAGGGAGGGCGGGCCCGGCTCCCCGTGGTCGAGGCCATCATCGGGGCCGAGATCCCGGTCATGGGCCACCTGGGCCTGACCCCGCAGTCCGTGCTCGCCATGGGCGGCTACCGGGTCCAGGCGCGCACGGCCGACGCCGCTCAGGCGCTGATGGACGCGGCCAAGGCCCTGGCTGCCGCCGGCTGCTTCGCTTTTGTGCTTGAGGGGGTGCCCGACGTGGTGGCGGCCCGGGTGACCGAGGCGCTCGACGTGCCGACCATCGGCATCGGTGCCGGCGCACACTGTGACGGCCAGGTCCTCGTGTTCCACGACCTCCTTGGGCTCGGGGCCCGCACCCCGCCGAAATTCGTCCGCCAGTACGCCAACCTGGGCGAGGCGGCGACAACTGCGGTGGCGGCCTTTGCGGCCGACGTCCGATCCGGCCGATTCCCGAGCGACGAGGAGAGCTACCACGCCTCGGCCGAGCTCACCGAGGCTCTCGGGCCCGACGAGGAGTCCGCCTTGGGGGCAGCGCCCTCCCGAGGCGACTAACATCACCTGGTCGCCGGGTCCCTGGGCCCGGTGGTCACATTCAAACCCCTGCCCCGATCGTCGGGGCCCGGACTCCGCTCCGGTCCAGAGGGAGGTGAGCCGCCGATGCGGCCCTACGAAGTCATGGTCATCTTCGACGCAGCGACCGAGCCCCCCGCTATTCAGGCCGTTTTGGACCGCGCGCTCGAGACCATCCGCACCACCGGAGGGACCCCCGGGGCCATCGACCGCTGGGGACGGCGGACCTTTGCCTACGAGGTCATGCACAAGCGCGAGGGTTACTACGTCCTCGTCGAACTGAACGCCGACCCGCAGACCGTGGCCGATCTCGATCGCCTGTTGGCCCTGGCCGACGAGGTGCTCCGTCACAAAGTCATCCGATTGCCCGACAAGCAAGCCAAGACCGCTGCGGCGCCGGCCGAGCCGGCCGCAAGTTGATCCGGGCGATCGAGGAACGAGGAGGACACGATGCCCGATAACAGCGTGACCCTGGTAGGCAACATCACCCGGGATCCTGAACTGCGGTTCACCAACACCGGCCAACCCACAGCGAGTTTCGGCTTGGCCGTGAACCGGCGCTGGCAGAACCGTCAGACCCAGGAGTGGGAGGAGGCGACGAGCTTCTTCGACGTGGTGTGTTGGCGCGAGATGGCCGAAAACGTGAGCGAGACGCTCACCCGGGGCGCCCGTGTTGTGGTGGCCGGGCGGCTCGAGCAGCGCAGCTGGGAGACGCCCGACGGTGACCGCCGCTCCAAAGTCGAGGTGATCGCCGACGAGATCGGTCCCTCGCTCCGCTGGGCCACGGCCCAGGTGACCAAGAACGAACGGCGTGCCCCCTCCGAGGGTGGGCGCAGTAGCGGGGGTCGCCAGCAGGCCGCGCCACCCCGCAGTGACGAGCAACCCAGTGGCGGCGGGTACGGACACGACGAGGAGCCCTTCTAGTGGCACGCAGCAACTACCGCGGCGGCACGCAGCAACGCCGCACCAGTCCGAAAGATCTGAACCGCCGGATCAAGAAAAAGCCCTGCGCGCTCTGCCGGGACCGGATCGAGTGGGTCGATTATAAGGACATACCCTTGCTCCGCAAGTACATGAGTGACCGGGGCAAGATCCGTTCGCGCCGGGTGACGGGCAACTGCGCCCAGCACCAGCGCGACATCGCCATGGCCATCAAAACGGCTCGCGAGCTGGTCCTTTTGCCCTACACCCAGCGCACGGTGACCGAACGACCCGGCGGCCGGGGTGGTCGCGGCGACCGCGGGGATCGCGGCGACCGCGGCGACCGCGGGGATCGACCTCCCCGCGAGAACCGTCCTCCGGTCGATCGGACCGGTGCCGTGCCTGACCAAACCCCCTCGGCCGACCCCGTGGCGCCGTCGGGTGGCGACGAGGTTGACGTGGTCGACGTTGAGGTAATCGAGGTTGTCGGCGATGACGCCGCCAGCACCGACGAGGCCTCGAGTGACGCCGCCAGNNCTCGTGACTGATGGCGGTGAGAGTTCATGAAGGTTCTGCTGCGCAGTGACGTCGACGGCGTTGGTCGCCGGGGCGACATCGTCGAGGTCGCCGGCGGGTTCGCCCGCAATTTCTTGCTGCCAGAGGGCCGGGCGATGATCGCACCCGATGGAGTGGTGGGGCAGGCGGCCGCGATGCGTCGGTCTCGCGACCTGCGAGAAGCGAAAGACCGCGAGGCCGCCGAGACCCAGGTGTCGGTATTATCCGGCACGGTCCTGCGCCTCGAGGCCCGGGCCGGGTCGGCAGGAAAACTCTTCGGCTCGGTGAGTGCCGCCGACGTCGCTGACGCGGTGAAGGCCCAGAAGGGCGTCGAGGTGGACCGCCGCCACGTCGTTCTCGACGAGCCGATCAAAGCGGTTGGAACCTACGAGGTGCCCGTGCGGATCCTCGACGACATCGGGACCACCGTCACCGTTGAGGTTGTCGCCGCCGGTTGAGGTCGGACCTGGGGCCGGCTCCCTGCTGACCTGGGGCAACTCCGAGTGGTTGTGCACCGTGTCACACCCCGGGTCCAACCTGACCCCGTGGCGCACCGACGAGACCCAGCTTCTCCCCACCCAGTGGAGCGCCGTCCACTGATTATCCACAGTGCCGACCTGGAGTTTCTCTACGTGAATCCCCAGGTTGCACCCCTTACGCCCCACAGCCCACTTGGGCCAGGGTAGGGACGCCATGGTGCAGGCCTTCGAAGAAAACCGTCCTGTTCCCCTCCGACCCGCGGCCGCCGGTCCGCGGGTGCCCCCCAACAACCTCGAGGCGGAAGAATCGCTCCTCGGTTCGATGTTGCTGTCGGCCGACGCGACGTCGGTGGCCCTCGAGATCTGCACGGCGGGGGACTTCTACAAGCCGGCCCACGGGCACATCTTCAGCGCCGTCCAGCAGCTATTCGACCGAGGCGAGCCAATTGACGCGGTCACCGTTACCGACGAGCTCCGCCGGTCCGGGCTCATCGACGCCATCGGTGATCCCGCGCTGCTCGTCTCACTCCAGGCGAACACCCCGTCGATCGCCAACGCCGCTCACTACGCCCACATCGTCGAAGAGCACTCGCTGCTTCGCCGTCTGGTCGGCGTGGCCGGTGAGATCGCCGAGATCGGCTACTCGGTTCCCGAAGACGTCACGGCGGCGGTCGATGAAGCCGAGCAGATGGTGTTCAATGTCGCTCAACGTCGGACCACCGACACGATTGCCGCGCTGCGTGATCTTGTCGGGCCCAGCCTCGACCGCATCGAGGAGCTGTCGCGCCGGGGGGACTCGCTCACCGGCCTGTCCACCGGGTATCTCGATCTCGACCGGATCCTCGCCGGCCTGCAGGCTTCGAGCCTTTCGATCGTCGGCGCCCGCCCGGCCATGGGCAAGACCAGCTTCGCCCTCGGCATCTTGTCGCACGTCGGTATCGATCTCGGCCGTCCGGCCTTGCTCTTCTCACTGGAAATGGGCCATCTCGAGCTGACCCAACGCCTGCTGGCCTCCGAAGCCAAGGTCGACGCGCAGCAGCTACGGGTTGGCCAGATCCGGGAATCGGACTGGGACAAGATCGGCCGAGCAGTCACGCGGCTGAGCGGGTCCTCCATCTTCATCGACGACAACCCGAACCTTTCGGTGCATGACATCCGAGCCCGGGCCCGTCGGCTGAAGAAGGCCGAAGGCGACCTTGGGGTCGTGATCGTCGACTATATCCAGCTGATGACCGGGCGGGCCCGAGCGGAGAACCGCCAGGTCGAGGTGGCCGAGATCAGCCGGAGCCTCAAGATCCTCGCTCGTGAGCTGGAGGTCCCCGTCGTCGCTCTCTCCCAGCTCTCCCGGAACCTCGAGACCCGCCAAGACAAGCGCCCGATGCTCTCGGACCTGCGCGAATCGGGTTCTCTCGAACAAGACGCCGACGTGGTCCTGTTCATCTACCGGGAATCTCAGTACGACGCCGACGTACCGATCGACCGACGTGACGACGCCGAGGTGATCGTGGCAAAACACCGCAACGGCCCGACGGGTTCGGCCCACCTGTTGTTCCTCGGCCAATACGCCCGATTCGAGAACATGAAGCGAACCATTTGACCTTGTAGGTCCGGCACGAGGCTGTCGACGGCCGCTGCCAAGCTGCCGTTTTACATGAGCTCTTCGCGCCGACGGAAGTCCCGCACCCAAAACGGCGCCCTCGATCGATCAACTGAAGCTCAGCCCACTGCGTCGGAGGGGTCACTGGGTGCACCGGTTCCGTCGGCCCCGCCCGAGGGATACAAACACCGGTAGCCTCGGCGCTGTGAGTATGGCGTCGGTGGTCGACACGGCTCGGTACCCGGTCGAGGACCTGGCGAGCCCGATCGCCTCGGCGGTAGTGAACGACGGGCGGGCCCAGCTGGCGGCCACGGGCGCCGCGGAACTGCCGGGATTCGTGACGCCCGCGGGCGTGCGGGCCCTGGTTGACGACGCCGAATCGCTTGTGGCCCGGGCCCATTCATCAGCCGGCCAGGGCACCGCGTATCTGGAATTCCCTGACTTCTCGTTGCCCGAGGACCACCCGCGCCTGCATTTCGGCGACTACGCAGTCCGCGCTGTGGCGTATGACGTCATCCCTCGGGATTCTCAACTGCGGGCGCTCTACGAATGGGACCCTCTGAAGGATCTGATCGAAGCGGTCCTCGATCGGGGTCTCATCTTTCGCTACGGGGACCCCTTCGGCGCGCTCAACCTCGCGGTCATGGGTGACGGCGACCAGCTGCAGTGGCACTTCGACCAGACCGACTTCGTCGTCTCCTTGGCGATCCAAGGTGCTGAGCGCGGCGGTGACTTCGAAGTGGTGCCCCGTATTCGCAGCGCCGACAACGAGCGGTACGAAGAGGTGGCCCAGGTGTTGGCCGGCGACCAGGACCAGGTCGTCACCCTCCCCATGACCCCCGGGACGCTCTTGATCTTCGAGGGCCGGTACTCGTTGCACCGGGTAAGCCCGATCCGGGGCGACACCTATCGCCACGTGGGTCTGCTCGCCTATGACACCAAGGCGAACACGATGGGGAGCGAGCTCCTCCGTGCTGATCGCTACGGTCGCACTGAGCCGTTCGCCCAGCCGCCGACGGTCTGGCCCGCCTCGTGACACAGATCGGGGAGTCCTTCGTCGGGGAGGGTACCGAAGCGGCCCACCTCAACACGGTGCTCGGCCGGAAGGGCGGCCCGGTTGAGACTGCGTGGACCACCGCCCTCGCCACGCCTCGGCAAGGGTACGCCGCGTTCGTCACCGTGGTGGCCCCCGGTTTGGCGGTGAAGCCGCTCACCCTGTTCGTAAACAAAGCGGAGATCGGTGGCGAGGAGCACGCCCGGCTGACCTGGGGAGCGGCTCAGGCCGGTGTGGCTGGCGGTGTGCTCTGGGCCGTGGCCGACGACCTGATCTCCTCCCTCGAGGTCGACGACCTCCTCCTCATCGCAGCCGTCTGGGTCAATCCAGAGGCGGCCGACGAGGATCTCGTCTACGACAACAACCGCCGGGCCACCCGGTCCGCCCTCGAAGCGGGTTTGTTGCGCACGCCGCTGATCGAGGACTTGCTGGCCGTCCGCAACGAGCCGCGCAACCCGTTCTTCTCTGCAAGCCCGCACCACACCGGGTAGCACAAACCCCCGCTGGTCGCCTGGCGGAAGGCGCTAGTCACCGGCCAGGCGCTCGGCTGCTCGGCCCAGGTCGATGTCCCAGGGGGCTGGCCAGTCCGCCGTCCGTAACAACGCGTCACTGCCGCCGTCGATGAAGAGCACCGAGCCGCAGAAAAATCCGCCGTCGGGACCGATCAGGAGCTCGATCAGCGCGGCGATCTCTTCGGGTCGGCCGGCCCGGCCGATCGGGATGGGGAGCATCTCGAGGAGCGGGGCCACTTTGGGGTCCGCCCGCCCTTCTGCGACCAGGGGGGTGTCGACCATCCCGGGGGCGACGGCGTTGAGCCGGATGCCCGATCCCGCCCACTCCCCGCCCGTGGCGTGGCGACGGACCCAATGGGCGACGGCCAGCTTGGTCGCCGGGTAGGTGCCCATCGATCCGGCATCGTCGGCCAGTCGGGCGGCCCCGTCCTCGTCGCCGTCCAGGCAGGCGTTGGTGATTCGGCGGTCCACGCCGGGCTGAATGGTGGTCGAGTTGGAGCTGACGGCGACCGCCGAGGGGGAGGGCGATCGGGCGAGCAGTGGCCGGAATCCCTCCATCAGAACCACTGTCCCGAAGTAGTTCACCGAGACGAGGAGCGACCCGGCCCGCGACGGTGCGCCGGCCAGGCCGGCACAGGTCACTACGGCGTCGAGCACGCCCCCACAGCGGTCCTCGACCTCGCCGATCGCCGATTGGCGCCCGGCCGGGGTTCCGAGGTCGGCCACCACGGTGGCCCCGTGCCGGTCGATGCCGATGACCTCGTAGCCGTTCGCCCCCAAGCGCTCGGCACAGGCTGCGCCGATTCCCGAGGCCGACCCGGTGATGGCCACGGTGGGCATTGTCGGGCTCACCGCGCCCATCGCGGGTAGTCCCGGACGTAGGCGGGCATCTCGACCCCCTCGTCGAGGGCGGCGTCAGCGACCGCCGGGCCGGGAACCAAGGCGAAGGGGACGACGCCGGCCCACACCGGCAGATCGAGGTCCTCAGGCTCGTCGATGGGCCCACCGGTGCGGATCTTGGCCGACCCCTCGGTGATCGGGAACCTCAGGATCAAGGTCGCGGTGAGTTCGATCGGGCTCGGTGCCCGGGCGTCGGTGCTGCGCCCGGGTGCGAGGTGCTCGAGCAGGGCGGCCATCGCGCTCAGCTGCTCCTTCTCGTCGACGACCCGGTCCGCCCGACCGAAGAGCATCACCGAGCGGTAGTTCATCGAGTGGTGGAAGGCCGAGCGGGCGAGCACGACACCGTCGACCAACGTCACCGTCACGCAGGCGTCGACCCCGGTGGCCAAGGCCCGCAGGGTGCGGTTCGCCGCTGCTCCGTGGACGTACAACGTGTCGCCGATTCGGGCGTAGACCATCGGCACGACGAAGGGAGATCCCTCGACACTGAATCCCACGTGGCAGAACAGTCCGGCATCGAGAACGGAATTGATCGTGGCGCGATCGAAGTGACCTCGGTCGCGCTTGCGCCGCAGCGTCGTGCGGGGAGTCGGGCGGAGTTCACCCCCCAACGAGTCGTTCGGCGGCATGCAGCCGCCCGTCAGCCCGCAGCGCGCTTCGCCAGGACCTCTAGCGCCAGGTCGGCGTGCTTGCTCATCGAAACCTCGGAGTGAATGACAGCGAGAAGGGAGCGGTCCGAGTCGATCACAAAGGTCGTCCGGCGGTTGCCCATCAGGCTCAACGCCCGTTTCACGCCGAGCTGGGTGGCCACGGTGTAGTCGGAGTCCGAGAGGAGCGGATAGTCAAAGGAGTGCTTGTCGGAGAACTGCTTTTGTTTTTCGACCTTGTCGGCGCTGATGCCGACCCGCTGGGCACCGGCCGCCTCAAACTCGGCCTTCAGATCGCGGAAGTGACAGCTCTCCTTGGTGCATCCATACGTCATGGCCGCCGGGTAGAAGAACAGCACCACCGGTCCGTTCTTCAAGAGCTCACCCAACCGCCGCGGAGTGCCGGTCTCATCGGGAAGTTCGAAATCTTCGACCACATCACCCTTTTTCATGGGCGTCATCGTAGCAACCGTGAATATTTCCGGCCGGGTCGGACCCGATCGGGTCCCCTGTGGTGTCCAGGTGCGATGCAGTGGCGACCGTGACGGTTCCCGAGCCCGGTCCAAGCGGCCGGTGTCGTCGAGAGCACGCGAGAACGAAGGACGATTGAGCGGGATCTCAGGGTTCGAAGCGGAAGCCGACGCCTCGAATGGTAACCAGGTGTCGCGGACGCGAAGGGTCTGGTTCGATCTTCCGACGCAGACGCTTCACGTGGGTGTCGAGGGTCCGAGTATCGGAGAGGTCCTGGTCCCACCAAAGTCGGTCGATGCACCACTCCCTGGTGACCACCTGCCCCGCGTGGGACATGAGCAGGGCGAGCAGGTCGAACTCCTTGCGGGAGAGATCCACCGGATGATCATGGACCGTGACCTCCCGGCGTCCGGTGTCGAGACGGACCGGCCCGACCTGAACCACCTCGTCGCGAGAGGTTGGCGAGGCTGACCCACGACGCATGACGGCCCGCATTCGAGCCACCAGCTCGCGCAGGCGGAACGGCTTCGCGACGTAGTCCGAGGCCCCAAGCTCGAGGCCGAGCACGATGTCGACTTCGGAGTCCCGGGCGGTGACCATGATGATCGGAACGGGTGCCAGTGCCCGCATGCGTTGACACAGCTCGACCCCAGACTGGTCGGGCAACATCACATCGAGCAGCACCACGTCAGGGTGCACCCGGTGGAACAGCCGGAGTGCTTCGTGTCCGTCGGCCGCCAGCTCGACGGCGAACCCCTCACGCTGGAGTCCCGACGCCAGGGCCTGACGGTAGGACTCCTCGTCATCGACGACGAGGACGAGCGGGCGGCTATCACGGGTCGGCCCGTCGGCGGCCTCGGGGGCGTCCAGCGCGGAGGTTGTCATCGCCTCTCGCCCGGGGTCGCGTTCATCAGGCCGCGCCGTCGGGAAACCCCACGGCCCGCCGGCGGTCAACGGCGTCACCCGCACAGCCGCGGGAGGAGGACGGAACGCGGGGAGGACCGTCCACGGTCGTTTTTTCGGTTCCCAGGCACCCGAGTTGGGCGGTCGACAGACCCCCGACCCCCCGACCCGGCGCGCGCGGAATCCGCAGCGGCACGATCTCAGCGAGCGAGCCAACCGATTGGCGAGTGGCGGCGGCGCCCGCTGTCCGGTCGGTCCGCGGTCCGCGAGGGGCTCGTTGTGACATCCCTGGTCACGCTAGGGAGCCCGGATGAACGGGCGGTGACTCGCCTGTAACGCCGAGGTGACCCTGAGGTGAATTCTTCAAGCGTCTGACCAGGGGCTCTACTGGCGGCGGTGCCGAATCGGGCGCCACGCCGGGGGGACGTGGGGGGTTACGCTGCCCCGGAGCCTCGGCACCGAAGGGAGCACGGACGTGAGTAACGCCATGGGGCACGGGGTGAACCAGCGCGGCGTCATCAAGATGACCCCCGAAGAGGTTGACGCCTTCATCCACGAGCGTCGGCCCATGACTATGTGCACCATCAATCACGATGGGTCGATCCATGCCGTTGCCATGTGGTACGGGTTCTTGGAGGATTCGGTGGCCTTTGAGACCAAGACGAAGGCCCAGAAAGTCCTGAACCTTCGTCGTGACCAGCGCATCACCTGCGTCTTCGAAGACGGGGACTACTACGAGGAGCTGCGGGGGGTCGAGCTGGTGGGAAGAGCCGAGATCATCGACGATTCCGATCGCATGTTTGCCCTCGGGGTTGACGTGTTCGAGCGGTATTACGGGGACTACACCGAGGAGCTGCGGCCCTTCGTCGAGACCATGTTGCACAAGCGGGTGGTAGTAAAGGTGAACGTGGACCGGGTCGTGAGCTGGGACCACCGCAAGCTGGGCCTGCCGTCCACTCGGCCCGTCGGCTAGAGCCGGGAGCGGGCCGTCCCACGCCTCCGTGCGTGGTGAGCTGGCCGGGTGTCTACCCAGGTCAGCTGACCGGACGCACCAGTGCCCGGGCGCTCCTCACCGCGACCTTCACTAAGCTGACGCCGTGTCAGATTCGAGGTGGTCGCTGCTGCCTCCAACCCGAGGAGGGCGTCGATGCTCGATTACGTGATTCGTTCTGGCACGGTGGTCGATGGGACCGGCGCCGCGGCCCGGCGAGCCGACGTCGGCGTGCGAGACGGCCGTATCGTGGCCGTGGGTGACGTCACAGAGGAAGGCGCTCGCGAGCTCGATGCCGAGGGCCTCATGGTGGCCCCGGGCATCGTCGACCCCCACACCCATTACGACGCCCAGTTGTTCTGGGACCCGTCGGCGTCGCCGTCCAACCTCCACGGGGTGACCACGATCATTGGCGGCAATTGCGGGTTCACCCTGGCTCCCCTCAATGCCGAGGACGCCGACTACATCCGACGCATGATGGCCAAGGTCGAGGGCATGCCACTCGCCGCTCTGGAGAATGGCGTGCCGTGGAACTGGTCCACGTTCGGCGAGTATCTCGGACGGCTCGAGGGGAATCTCGGGGTCAACGCGGGCTTCCTCGTCGGCCACTGCGCCCTGCGGCGCAAGGTCATGGGGGCCGAGCGGTCGAGTGAAGTAGCGACCGACGAGGAGATCTCCTCGATGCGAGCGCTCCTGTCCGACTCTCTCGACGCGGGTGGTTTGGGCTTCTCGTCATCCCAGTCCCGCACCCACTCCGACGGGGATGGCAATCCGATCAACTCGAGGAACGCGGATCGCCGCGAGATGCTCGCCTTTTGCGAGGAGGTACGCGACCACGAGGGAACGACGCTTGAGTACATCACCAACGGCTGCCTCGACATCTTCTCGGACGAGGAGATCGATCTCATGGCGGCCATGACGTCGACGGCCCGACGCCCGCTGAACTGGAACCTCTTGACCATCGACTCGCGGGCCCCCGAGAAGATGGCCCGCCAGCTCGAAGCCTCGACCGTCGCCGCGGCAGCCGGGGGGCGCATCGTGGCGCTGACGATGCCGACGCTCGTGCCGATGAACATGAGCTTTCTCAACCACTGTGCCCTCTTCTTGATCCCCGGTTGGATTGAGGTGCTGGGGCTGGCGGTTCCTGAGCGAATCGACAAACTCCGCGACCCTGAGGTCCGTCGCCAACTGAACGACCTGGCCCACGCCGAGCAGGCCGGGGTCTTCCGTCGCCTGGCAGGCTGGGGAAACTACGTGATTGGTGACACCTTCTCCGAAGCGAACGATGGCCTGGAGTGGCGCGACGTGGCGGGGATCGCCGCCGAGCGCGGGACCGAGCCGTTCGACACCCTCCTCGACATCGTCATCGCCGACGACCTACGTACTGTGTTGTGGCCCAAGCCGACCGATCGCGACGACGCCACCTGGGCGCTTCGGGCCGAGGCCTGGCAGGATCCCCGGGCGATGGTCGGCGGTTCAGACGCCGGGGCCCATCTGGACCGGATGTGCGGGTCCAACTACCCGACGGCGTTCCTCGGAGACTGCCTGAGGAACCGAAAGCTCGTCCCCGTCGAGCGGGCGATCGAGATGATGACCCGCCAGCCTGCCGAACTCTTCGGGCTCCGGGACCGCGGCCTGGTGGCCGACGGGATGCGGGCCGATCTGTTCGTGTTCGACCCTGAGACGGTGGCTTCTGAACCAGCTCGCCTCCTCTACGACCTTCCCGGCGGCACGCCGCGGTTGTTTGCCGAGTCGATTGGAGTGGTCCGAGTACTGGTCAATGGGGTCGAGACGATCGTGGATGGCAAGCCCACCGGGGAGACTCCCGGCGCGCTTTTGCGCTCGGGGCGTGACACCTACTCGGTCTTGACCGGCTAACCCGGGCCCGACTCGGAGTAAACGGTCGCTCCGGGGAGAATGCGCGGAGCAACGAAGACGATGAGTGCACACCGCCGCCTCCAACACGTGGCCCATCGGAGCACCATTACCGTCGGTGGCCGGTCCGCAGGCCGTCGGCCAGTAGGGAGAGGCCTATGCCGAGGAGCCAAATGTCCTTGGCGATCGGCGTGCCTTGCTGCGTCGGTCGGAGGCTGCCCTCGGCACGCATTCCCGGGGTGTGGAGGTAGAGGCCAAGCAGGCCGCCAGCGAACGCGCTCAACGCGGCTCCCGCCAGTGCGTCGGGCACGATCGGGAGGACCAGCGCGCTGCCCAGAGCCACCTCCGCCGCGCCTAGGCGGCGGACGAACTGCTCGGCCTCCATCCGGGCCAGAAACGGGTAGGTGCCGGTGGCCATGGCGTGGACGCTACGAGCAGTATCGGCCTCAGCCCGGAGTTTTCCGACACCCGCGTTCAAAATAAACACCCCGGCCGCGAGTCGCTCGGGGAAATTGGAGAGCCTCGTCATGTGCCGAGCGTACGCCGTCGCTGAGATTCCGTCTCTGTGGGTTCCTCGGGCACCGGTGTCTCGGGACCAGGGAAGTGGTGCTGGACTGGGCGACCCGTCGCTCGTGGGCTCCGCTAAGAGTGGGCGGGGGCGTGATCGGGCGGGTGGGAGGCGTCGTCAGCGATGGACGTCATCGCCGTTGACGAACCCGGGCACAGCTGACCTAGCGACGGAAGTGACGGCGTCGTCGGCATCGACCGCTCTCGAACAGCTGCTCGGGCATGTGTCCGTTCAATCTCGTCCGTCCGCGGCCCGGCGGCCCGCGGACGGACGAGATGCGAGTCAAGTTGGGACGGAAGCCTTGGTCACGATTGAACGGTCATCGGGAAGGTCTTAGGAGTGGCAGTTCCGGCCCTGCTCGATGCGGTGATGGTGATCATGTGGATCCGGGCAACGTCGGTGGCCTCCGGAGTCCCGGAGATTGTGGCCGTGCCGTTCCCGTTGTTGACCAGCCTCAGCCCCTGGGGGAGCCCGATAGCCTCGAGCCTGGGTGCCGGGAAGCCGCTGTAGGTCACGTTCTCTGATGGTGCTACGGCGACCCCATCGGTCACGGAGATACTGGCCGGAACGAAGATCGAGGGCGCCTGGTCCACCGTCAGGACGAAGGCCTGGTTCACCGTGGCGACGCTGTTGTGAACGGTGATGGTGATCGGATAGACGCCGCCGCCGGTCGGGCCCACCGTGCCGCCCAAGGTGGCCGTCCCGTTGCCATTGTCGAGAAGGGTTACACCAGCAGGCAGCGACGACGACGTGGTGATCGCCGGCACTGGATAGCCACCGAGGGAGGTGACCGGGAAGGTGAAGGCGACCCCGGCGGTAGCCGTGTACTTCTTGGACTTGAACACCGGGGCCCTGTCGAGAGCGACGAGGAAACTCTGGGCGGCCCGTGTCTCGTGAGCGACCGTGGCCGTGATGATCACGGTGTGAATCCGGGCAATGTCGGTGACTCCAGGTGTCCCAGAGATCGTCGCTGTCCCGTTCCCGTTGTCGACCAGTCGTAGCCCGTTCGGCAGCCCTGTTTCCTTTATCACCGGCGGCACCGTGCTGCAAGTGGTCACCAGGAAAGACGTCATGGCTCGTCCGGCGGTGACGGAGTCGCTTGCGGCGCTCGTGATCACCGGTGCCTGGCACACGTAGGTGAAGCCCCCGCTGTCGGTGGCCGTGCCCCCAACCGTGGTCACGCTCACGCCGGTAGGCCCGGCGGTGCCCGCAGGCGTGGTGGCGGTGATCTGGGTGTCACTCACCACGCTGAAGGAGGTGGCGGCTGACGTACCGAAGTCGACCGCGCTGGCCCCCGTGAAGTTGGTGCCGGTGACCGTGACCGTCGTGCCGCCGGCGATCGGACCCGACGTGGGGTCGACGCCGGTGATGGTCGGAGGCGTCACGTAGGTGAAGCCCCCGCTGTCGGTGGCCGTGCCCCCAACCGTGGTCACGCTCACGCCGGTAGGCCCAGCGGTGCCCGCAGGCGTGGTGGCGGTGATCTGGGTGTCACTCACCACGCTGAAGGAGGTGGCGGCTGACGTACCGAAGTCGACCGCGCTGGCCCCCGTGAAGTTGGTGCCGGTGACCGTGACCGTCGTGCCGCCGGCGATCGGACCCGACGTGGGGTCGACGCCGGTGATGGTCGGAACGGCATACGCAACGAACTGGACCGCGGGAATGTAATAGTCGTTGTTCTTCGAGGGGTCCGGATTACCCGCCGGACTGTCGGTGTTGGCGACGCAGCCGAGGTACGAGGGGTCGCCATCGGTCACCTGTGTCACCGAGTCCCAGCGGAGCGACCGGGTGCCGTTGGCACCGTTGTCGCAGTAGGCCCCGCTCCACGAGCTGTCCAAGAAGTCGCTCCCGGGCAGTGGGTCGGTGCCGACCGACGGGCTCTGGGTCGAAGACAGCGCCACGTTGAGCGAGTCGTAGCCGCAGCCTTCCGAACTCTGAGCACACGCCGTGCTGTACCCGTAAGGATTCGGTCCGTAGCCGCTCGTGTTGTAGACGATCCCGTAGATGATCTTGTCTGGAACGGTCACGCTCCCGAGATCGAAGGTGACGTTAGTCGGGAAGCCGTAGGCGCAATTGCCGTTGCTAGCGAGATATTCCCCGTTACCCGGCGACGAGCAGCTCGGCGCGTCGGAAGGCCGGTAGGGGATGTTGAAGGTCTGCGTCGTCGAAGAGATCAGGGGCCCCACGGTGTTGCCTACGCCGACCGAATAGAGGTTGAGCGTTACCGGCTCGGAAAATGTCGCCCCGGGGGTCGTCACGCAGTTGTTTGCCTGGTTGGCCCAACCGCCACTTTGGCAGGCCCAACTGTCCATCGTTACCGTCGCCCCGGAGAGCAAGCGCTGGCCCGTGGCGAAATTGATCTCGTTGCCGAACTCCGACGTCGACGTCGCCTCGAACGCCTCGCTGACCATGGGCACGAGCGGGTTTGTCGTGGCGTCGTAGACGACGACCGGTGATGATGGGGACGGGTCCGCCGAAGCGGTTCCCACGGGTCCTGCCATCACTGCGGTGAGTGGCAACACGAATGCTGCGCAAGCTGCGAGCAATACCTTCTTCATCAAGGGTCCTTCCCGAATGGATTTCCGCCTGTGCGTCCGTCGCAGCTCGGTGAGTATCTCCCACTGTTGGTGCAGGGTTGGTGTATTGGGGTTGCGGTCGGGTTGCCTGCATGACGCATGCAATTGCCGGGGCGGTCGGCGCCCCTTGGCATGACGGAAATGGAGCGCAGAATCGGCGTGAGCTGAACCGCACCGGGCGACGGGTTTCGAACGGGTGCCCTCAGCTTGCAAGGCGAGTCGCACGACGAGTCCGAAGAAGATGAGGATGTTGATGGCGAGAATAAAAAAGGGCTCATCTTGAGCGCAGGTAAATACCTATACAAATCAACGTATCGGCGGGGTCTTCGCTTTGACGCGGAACGGTTCCATTCGACCGGCGGACTGGCAACGGCGACTCAGGGCCGTCTGGACGGGAACGGATCTTCATCACGTGTACATGAGCTGGTTGGCGCTGATCCCTCCAGCGGCGGTCACGCTGATGTACGCGAGGCCGGTGTCCCTTAGAACAGACGTGAAACGAACGTCATCGGGTTCTGGGACCGACTCTGCACCTTTGGGCTTCTCACCCCGAGGTACGTCGGGAAGAGTCCTCCCCGACAAGCGAGGCCTCTCCCGATCGAGATCTGCCGGCACGCGTGGGCACGTCGGCCATGACCCGGGACGTTTGACCTCCTCCCCGTGGCCAGGACCCGTCCCGTTCTCCGTGCCGCGACCGTCCCCGGCGCGGGCGGTCGCGTGCCGCTAGGGTCGGCACAGTAGGGAAGTCGAGCGGTCGGCACCGTTCCTCGTCGCCCGTCTCGACTCCAGAGTGGCTCGACAGAGGAGGGCTCCATGGACCGACCGGTAGCGCACCGTCCCTTCGCCATCACCCGAGCAAGACTGGGCCTGGCCGCCGTATCGGCGTTGCTGTTCGGCGCCGGGGTCGCCGGGGTGGGCATGTCGTCGCTCCCGGCCGCCGCAGCAACCGGCCCGTCGTGGTCTTCGACACTGGCGCCCCTGCCGCCGAGCGTCCAGGCCAACCCTGAGGCGGAGATCACCGTGACCGAGTGCCCGTCGCCGGGGAACTGCATCGCCGCGGGTGACTACCGGGACTCGGCGTCGTCCCAGCAGGGGGTGCTCGAGGTGCAGGCCAACGGCAGCTGGACGGCCACCAAGGCCCCCCTGCCGGCCAACGCCAGCGCCTCGAACGCCGGGGTGGACTACTTCGGGGCCACGTGCACCTCGGTCGGCTCGTGCGTGGTCGTCGGCAACTACCTCGACAACGCGACTTTCCAGGTGGCCCTAGTCGAGACGCTGTCGAACGGGACATGGAGCGCCACCGAGGTGCCCCTGCCGGCCAACGCCGGGACTGACGGCGACGGCCACGCATTGAGCGGCCTCAATAGCGTTGCGTGCACCGGACCCGGGGCCTGCGAGGCAGTCGGCTTCTACACGGACACCAACGGGTACCAGTACGGCCTGATCGAGAACCTGACCGGCACCACCTGGACGGGCACCGAGGCACCACTGCCGTCGAACGCCGGCACCGACGGGGATCTCAACGGTTTCGCCCAGCTGGCCTCGGTCACCTGCCCGTTCGCCGGGTCCTGCGTGGCCGTGGGGAACTACTACGACACCAACGGCCACGACTACGCGCTCATGGAACAGGGGGCGGGCGGCTCGTGGACCCCGACACAGGGGGCCGAGCCACCCAACGCCGGGACCGGAATTGACGAGAGCGCCTACCTCAACCAGGTGAGCTGCGCCGGCCTCGGCGAGTGCGTCGCCGTGGGCGCGTACCAGGACACCTCGGCCTTCACCTACCCGCTGGCCGAGACGCTGGTCGACGCGACCTGGACCCCGAGCGCCCCCCCGCTCCCGGCCAATGCCGGAGGCGATGCTGCCCTCCAGTTCGCCCCGCTCGAATCGGTCAGCTGCCCCCAGGCCCTGCAGTGTGTGGCGGTGGGCCGGTACAAGGACACCTCCCAGTACGCGTTCTCGGTCATCGACACACTCAACAACGGCACCTGGTCGGCGCTCTCACCCGCCCAGCCGGCCAACGCCGGGTCCGATGCCAGCAGCTCGCAGTACGCGGACCTGAGCAACGTCAGCTGCTCGTGGCCGGGTCAGTGCGTCGCTGCTGGTTACTACCAGGACCCCTCCAGCCACGACCACGGCTTCTTGGTGTCGGAGACCAGTGGCAACTGGTCATCGATGGAGTCGCCGTACCCGGGCCCCGGGAGCTCGAACATCTTCCTCAACGACGTGAGCTGCGTGGCTGCGATGTGCGCCGTCGGAGGGGAGCTCAACGACGCCAGCAACAACTCGCAGGGCTTCCTCGACACCCTGGCGGGCAGCGGGGGCTATGACATGTCGGCCTCCGACGGCGGCATCTTCGCCTTCAACACGCCCTTCTTCGGCTCGATGGGCGGGATGCCCCTCAATAAGCCGGTGGTGGGTCTGACCATCGACCCGGCGACCGACGGGTACTTCGAGGTGGCCTCCGACGGCGGCATGTTCGCCTTCAACGCCCCCTTCCAGGGGTCGATGGGCGGGATGCCCCTCAACCAACCCGTGGTCGGCATGGCGTTCGACACCCTGACCGGCGGCTATTACGAGGTGGCGTCGGACGGGGGCATCTTCGCCTTCAACGCCCCCTTCTACGGCTCGATGGGGGGCCAGCCCCTCAACAAGCCCATCGTCGGCATCGCCTTCGACCCGGCGACCGGGGGCTACTACGAGGTGGCGTCGGACGGCGGGCTCTTTGCGTTCAATGCGCCCTTCCTCGGGTCGATGGGCGGGTCGCCGCTCAACAAGCCGGTGGTCGGGATGACCGTGGACACCTCCACCAACGGCTACTACGAGGTGGCGTCGGACGGCGGCCTGTTCGCCTTCGGGGCGCCGTTCCTCGGCTCCACTGGAAACATGACCCTGAACAAGCCGGTCGTGGGCATGGCCTTCGACCCCTACACCAACGGCTACTACGAGGTGGCCACCGACGGAGGAATCTTCGCCTACAACACCCCCTTCTTCGGGTCGACGGGGAACATCGCCCTCAATCAGCCGGTCGTGGGAATGGGGTCCACCTGAGCCATTCCCGTCCCCAGGAGGGCACGGAAGGGGATCACCTCGTCTCATCGGGCCTGCCGTGACCTTCGGGTAGTGGGCCCAACCACGCGCCGATTTGGGTGGCGCTGGCGGGGGTGTGGCTGACTCCGCTCCGGCCGCTCCGGCTTCCGGCGTTTGACCCCCTGGAACGCATGGCCCGTTTGTGGCAGCCGATTGTTTGCAGCTGTTACCCCTGCCCCAGATGCCCGGGAGCGGGGAGCCTCCCTGGACTTTGCTGAGTGGCAGGAGGGCGGTGGGGGCCTCCCAGGGCCCAGATGGAAGCCCGCTACGCGCCCGCCCGAGGAGCTTTCAGCGTTCCGAAGTTTCTGGACACTCGCCCGGCCAGGACTTTGAGCTAGAGCGGGCGACGGGAATCGAACCCGCGTTCTCAGCTTGGGAAGCTGATGTTCTGCC
>PMOE01000014.1 GCA_003161575.1 Acidimicrobiaceae bacterium
TGCCCCATCCGCTCGCGACGCACCTTGCTCCGCGCCACTTCTACGCCGCACTTATCGCAGATGATGCCCTTGTAGCGAACCCGCTTGTACTTACCGCAGTAGCACTCGAAGTCCTTCGTCGGACCGAAGATCTTCTCGCAGAAGAGCCCGTCCTTCTCGGGACGCAGCGTCCGGTAGTTGATGGTCTCGGGCTTCTTGACCTCGCCGTTGGACCAACCCCGGATGGAATCTCCGGTGGCCAGTCCGATCCGAAGCTGATCGAACGTGTTCACGTCCAGTGCCATTACGAGAAGCTCCTCTCCGCTGCGCGCCGCTCGTCTTCCTCATCTGACCCACGCTCGGGCCGACTGATGTCGATGCCGAGCTCCTCGGCCGTGCGGAACACGTCCTCGTCGAGCTCGTGCATCTCGATTTCCTGGCCGTCGACGGCCAGCACCTCCACGTCGAGGCAGAGGGACTGCATCTCTTTGATCAGGACCTTGAAGCTCTCGGGAATCCCCGGCTCGGGGATGTTCTCGCCCTTGACGATGGCCTCGTACACCTTCACCCGGCCGAGCACGTCGTCGGACTTGATGGTGAGCAGCTCCTGGAGGGCGTAGGCGGCCCCGAAGGCCTCGAGGGCCCACACCTCCATCTCCCCGAAACGCTGGCCACCGAACTGGGCCTTCCCGCCGAGAGGTTGCTGGGTGATCATCGAGTACGGACCGGTCGAGCGGGCGTGGATCTTNNACGTAGCCGACCGAGATCGGGTTGTCGTAGACCTCACCGGTCCGGCCGTTGTACAGCGTGGCCTTGCCGGTGTCTTTGATCTGGACGTCGCCGTTGGCCGAGTCCGAGTGGAGCGTGCGGAAGAGCTGTTGGATGGTGGAGTGCTTGCCCGCGTCCTCCTCCTCGTCCCAGTGGGCTCCGTCGAAGACCGGGGTCGAGACCCAAACCGCCGGGTCGGTGCGGGGCCTGGTCTTGCGGGTCGCGACCCGGACCGACTGGCCTCCGCCGTTGCCACCGATCGCGGCGAGGCCATCCGTGTCGGCGCCGTTCGCGTCAGCACCGTTGGTGCCGGCACCGTTGGCGCCAGCACCCGATGCGACACCGTCGCTGGCGTGGGCCACGCCCTCCCAGCCCCAGCGGGCCGCGTAGCCGAGGTGCGACTCGAGGACCTGACCGACATTCATCCGGCTGGGCACGCCGAGGGGGTTCAAGATGATGTCGACGGGGGTCCCGTCGGCCATGAACGGCATGTCCTCGACGGGCAGGATCTTGGAAATGACCCCCTTGTTCCCGTGTCGGCCGGCCAGCTTGTCGCCCTCTGAGATCTTGCGCCTCTGGGCCACGTAGACCCGCACCAGCTGGTTGACCCCGGGGGGCAACTCGTGGGAGTCCTCACGGGAGAAGACGCGGACGTCGATGACCTTTCCCTCTTCCCCGTGGGGCACCTTCAGGCTGGTGTCACGGACCTCGCGGGCCTTCTCACCGAAGATGGCCCGCAACAGGCGCTCCTCGGGGGTCTGCTCGGTCTCACCCTTGGGTGTGACCTTGCCGACCAGCACGTCACCGGGGCCGACTTCGGCGCCGACGCGGATGATGCCGCGGTCGTCGAGGTCGGCCAGGATCTCTTCTGAGAGGTTCGGGATGTCCCGGGTGATCTCCTCGGCCCCGAGCTTGGTGTCCCGGGCGTCGACCTCGTGCTCTTCGATGTGGATCGAGGTCAGCACGTCGTCGCGCACGAGGCGCTGGGAGAGGATGATGGCGTCCTCGTAGTTGTAGCCCTCCCACGGCATGAAGGCGACGAGCAGGTTCTTGCCGAGCGCCAACTCGCCGTTGTGGGTGGACGGGCCGTCAGCCAGCAGGTCGCCGTTGGCCACCTTCTGGCCCTCTTCGACCAGCACCTTCTGGTTGATCGAGGTGTTCTGGTTGGAGCGGCGGAACTTCGCCAGCCGGTAGATCTTGCGGCCGAGGGTGTGACCGAGCCGGTCCTTCTGCCCGGACTTGTACTCGATCACGATCTGGTCGCCCGAGACCTCGGTGATAGTGCCCTCTCCTTCGGAGAGGACAACGTCGCCGGCGTCGCGGGCCGCGCGGGCCTCGACACCGGTGCCGATGTAGGGGGCTTCGGGCACCACCAGGGGCACCGCTTGCTTCTGCATGTTGGCGCCCATCAGGGCCCGGTTGGCGTCGTCGTGCTCAACGAAGGGGATCAGGGCAGTCGACACCGAGACGATCTGCTTGGGCGAGACGTCCATCAGGTCCACCTCAGAAGGTGGGACGAAGTCGATCTCGCTCGTCGTGCCGTATGAGGTGTTGGCCGCCCCGACACGCACCCCGGTGCCCTGGGGGCCACGGCGCACGAGGACGCGGTCCTCGGTGAAGTTGCCCTTGGCGTCGATGGAGGCGTTCGCCTGGGCGATGACGTGCTCCTCCTCCTCGTCGGCGGCCAGGTAGACGACCTCTTCTGTCACTCGTCCCTTGACCACGTTGCGGTAGGGGGTCTCGATGAAGCCGTACTCGTTGACCCGGGCGTAGGTGGCGAGGGCCCCGATCAGGCCGATGTT
>PMOE01000001.1 GCA_003161575.1 Acidimicrobiaceae bacterium
CCTTCGGCCACGACCCGCACGCCACACGACGCGGCGACGCTCAGTCCCCGACAACCCGCGGCCAGCACCAAGGCCAGATCGTCGCCGAGTTCACCGACGACGACGGCCACCGCCTCGGTGCATGCCTCGTCGGTCGAAAGACGGTAGTAGAGGGCGCCGTGGGCCTTGACCGAGCGGACGGACGTCCCGGCGACCTGGGCGATGCCCATCAGCGCCCCCACCTGGTAGGCCACCTCGTCGGCCACCTGGGGGGGCGTCACGTCGATCGCCCGTCGCCCGAACCCCTCGCGGTCGGCGTAGGAAGGATGGGCACCCACTACCACGCCGGCGGCGGCGGCGGCCTCGACGGTGCGCCGCATGAGGGCGGGTCCCCCGGCGTGAAACCCGCAGGCGACATGGGCGCTCGTGACCAGGCTCAGCAGGGCGGCATCGCCGGGACCCGTCGACACCTCGCCCACATCGCAGTTGAGGTCGATGCGGACGGCCGTTGTCACCGCGCCAGTATCCCAGCGGGTGTGCGCCGGCGTGCGGCGTTGGTCAGCTGGCTTCGGCCCCGCTGACCACGACGCCGTCACGCAGCACCACCCGGCGGTGGCGGAGTGCGGGGACCCGTGGCCCGGGGAGCACCGTGCCGGTCAGGTTGAGGGGGTCGGTGCCGGCCACCGCCAGCTCGGCACCCTCGGCCGGCGTCCGGCGGACGAGGCCCAACAGGTCGGCCGCCTCGGGGGCTGCGTACTGTTCGCCGGCGAGGCCGGCCACGAACCGGCCGCCGAGGGCTAGGCCCCGGGCCTCGAGGCGGCGCAGGGCGCGCACCACTTCGCGCCACGGCACGCGGAACGATTCGCGGGCCCACACTTCCCAGGCCACCACGCCCCACCGGGTGAGCAGCTGCCAGGCCACCGCCTCGGCGAGTTCATCGGCCGCCTCACCGGCGTCTCCTTCGATCTCCGGCGGCCCGGGCAAAAGCGCCCAACGTCCTTCACCGAGTCCGGTCCCGAGCGACGCCCGGCGGCGGGCCAGCCCGACCCGGCCGGCCGGACCGTGGCGCTGACGGGCCCGCCAGCGGCCGCGGGCAACGAGCAGGGAACGGACCGCCGAAAAGGCATCTGCGGTGACCATTCCCCGCGAGACGAGGTCCCACAGGCCCTCATCGACCTCGGCCGGCAACCGACCGGTCACCGCGGGAAGCTCGGATCGGAACAACGCCCCCCGGTCGCGTACCGCGCCCAGGACGTCGGCCGCGGCACCGCTGGTCGGCTCCACCAGGTGGTCGGTGGTGCGCACCGCGGCGAGCAGCCAGCCCAGGTCCTCGCGCAGCGTCAGGGCCAACGGTGTGGCCCGCGATGGAGTGGTCGCCCCCCGCCGGGCCGGTTCCTCGGTGTCGGGGCGCGGGGTGAGGCGACCCCAGGCCACTTCACCGGACAGACAGAGTTCGTCCAACCACCGCGGGTCGTAGTCGGCGACCCGGGACGAGAGCACGTGGGCCTCCCAGTCGCCCGCGGGCACCTCGATGCCCTGGAGTTGCTCGATGGCCGCCAACAGCCCCGAGCGCCCTTCGAACTGCGTGCCCGGCGCCACGTGCTGCCAGCGAACCAAGAACCGCATCAACTCGGTGATGCTGGCCGGCTCGACGTGGCGGCGGCGGCGCGACCGGCTGGCCGCGTGCAGCCGCACCAAGAGGTGCCGGGCACACCAGCGGCCGTCGGGTAGCGAGATGGCCGAACCGCGTCCTTCGAGGCGGGCGAGGGCCGTGCGGGCCCGGGCGGTCGACAGCGGCGCACCGAGGGGCGCACCCCCGCCGAGCGGGACAGCGTCCACCAACTCGTCGACCGAGACCGGGCCGGCCAGGTCGAGGTGGCCCTGCGCACATTCGGCGGCCGCCTCGTCGTCCTCGGCCAAGGTTGCCGCCAGGTCGGCCCGCTCGGTCGGCGCCCAGCCGCTCTCGACGACCGTGGCCCGGCCGCTGTCGACCAGTACGTCGAAGAGGGGTTGCCAGTCCGGCACCGGTCGGCAACACACGAGCGAGAGCAACACGTCGTGGAGTTCGTCGGGGTCGCGCGGTCGGGGCCGGAGCTGTTCGAGCACGTCGGCGACGGCGGGTCCGTCGAGCGGGCCGAGCTCGTCGACCGCCACCGGGAGCCCATCGGGCCCGGCCACCCCGAGGCCCCGGCGCAGCGGCACCGCCCGGGTGCGCCGCTCTTCGAGCGGTGCGCCGTCGAGGAAGGTGTAGGGCTTCCCGGTCAAGATCCCGTGGGCCAGCGGGCTGGGTTCTGCGGATTCGACGAAGTGCACCTGGACCCGACCCTGTTCGATGTCGCCCAAGAGTGCAACCAGCCCGTCGGCGTCGAGTGCTTCGCTAAGACAATCGGCGACCGTCTGGCGCACCAGCACGTGGTCGGGTAGCGGGATCGGTCCGGCCGGCGCGTTCTCCTGGCAGGCGGCCAACTGGGGCCAGGCGGCGGCGAGCACGTCGTCGGCGTCCATCCGCTGGAGGTGGATGGGGCGGCGTTGGCCGCCGCGTGAGCGGGGCACGATGAGGGCGCGGTTGCAATTCCACCGCCAGCGGGCGGCCAGCATCGGGTGAACGAGGACGGCCTGGGTCAGCACCTCGACGACGGTGGCGCTCGCCAGCATCTTGGGAACCTGACTCAGCGCGAAGCTGTGCTGGGGTCCGAGCGACAGGACAACGGTGTCGTCGTCCGCTGCCGCTTGCAGCTCGAAATCGAATGAGACACAGAAGCGCTTGCGCAGGGCCAGGCCCAGGGCCCGGTTGATCCGGCCCCCGTAGGGGGAGTGGACGATGAGCTGGGTGCCCTCGCTCTCATCGAAGCAGCGTTCGATGACGAGGTGGGTGGCGGTGGGGAGCACCCCGAGCGCCAACCGGCCCGCGGCCAGGTAGGTGACCACCTGTTGGGCCACCGCGTCGGTTACGCCGGAACGGTCGACGACGATCGCCCGGGCCGCCGCGCCGTCACCGGCGGCGATGGCGCCGTCGATGGCCGCCCGCAGCTCGCCCACCTCTGCGGAGAGCTCGGCGGTGCGCGAGGGCGCCTCGCCGACCCAGAAGGGAACGGTCGGCGCGGCATTGCCGGCGTCGATGACCCGGACGGTCCCGATCGCCACCTGTTTCACCCGCCACGAGTGGGTGCCCAGCAAAAAGACATCGCCGATGTTGGCCTCGACGGCGAAGTCCTCGTGGACCGAGCCCACGGTGACGCCCTCGGGGTCGAGCACCACCCGGTAGTCGCCGGTCTCGGGGATCGCCCCGCCACTCATGAGAGCAGCCAGACGGGCACCACGGCGGGGCCGGAGCACGCCGTTGACCCCGTCGCGATGAAGGTGGGCACCCTGGCGTCCCCGGCCGGTGGTGATGCCCCACGACATGAGATCGACCACCTCGTCGAAGTTCTCGCGGTCGAGGTCGGCGAACGGGGCGGCCCGGCCCACCAGTTCGAACAGCGCGTCTTCTGACCACTCACCTTGGGCGGCGACCTCGGCCACGATCTGCTGGGCGAGCACGTCGAGGGGTGCGGTCGGCGGTTCGAGCGCGTCGAGATGGCCGGCCCGCACTGCGGACAGAAGGGCGGTGCACTCGACCAGCTCGTCCCGGGTCATCGGGTACAGCCGGCCCATGGGGGTGCCCTCGAGTTGGTGGTTGGCCCGACCGACCCGTTGGAGGAACGTGGAAATGGCGCGCGGCGAACCGATCTGACACACGAGCTCCACCGGGCCGACGTCGATGCCGAGTTCGAGCGACGCGGTGGCCACCAGCGCCCGCAGCTCTCCGGCCCGCAGGCGCGCCTCGACCAGGCGGCGACGGTCAGACGACAGGCTGCCATGGTGGGCGGCGACGAGGAAGGCCCCGGGGCCATCCGCCGTGTCTTCGAGCCGTTCGGCCAGCTGGTGGGCCACCCGTTCGGCCAGCTTGCGAGTGTTGACGAAGATGAGCGTGGTGCGGTGCTCCAGCACGTGGCCGGCGATGCGGTCGAGCACCTCGGCGAACTGGCCGTGGCTGGCCACCGCCTCGAGCTCGGCCGCCGGCAGCTCGACGGCGACGTCGAGATCACGGCGATGGCCGCAGTCAACGATGGCCGGCATCTGGGTCCCCGGCCCCACCCCGCCGAGCAGCCGGGCCACCACCTCGAGCGGCCGCTGGGTGGCCGAGAGGCCGATCCGCTGGAGACGGCCGCCCTCGGCGGCCACGAGATGGGCCAGCCGCTCGAGGCTGAGGGCGAGGTGCGAGCCACGCTTGTCCCGAGCGAGGGTGTGCACCTCGTCGACGATGACCGTGCGCACCCCGCGCAACATGGCGCGCGACGCGGCCGCAGTGAGGAGCAGGTACAGCGACTCGGGGGTGGTCACAAGCAGGTCGGGTGGCGACTTCTTCATGGCCGCGCGCTCCGACGGCGAGGTATCGCCGGTGCGGACCCCGATCCGCAGATTCGGCCCGTCGAGGCCGAGACGGGCCGCCTCTTGTGCAATGCCGGCCAGGGGAACTTGGAGGTTCTGGTGGACGTCGGCCGCGAGGGCCCGCAGGGGCGAGACGTAGAGCACCTCGGGGAGACCGGCCACCGCACCCCGGTCGTGGGCCCGGTAGGCCGCGTCGATCCCCACGAGGAAACCGGTGAGGGTTTTCCCGGTCCCCGTCGGCGACGCCACCAGCACGTCGCGCCCCGTCGCGATGACCGGCCACGCCTCGCTCTGGGCGGTGGTCGGGCCGCCGGGGAATTGCCGGGCGAACCACTGACCGACGGCGGGGTGGAACGAGTCGAGGATCGACGGGCCCGGGCGATCGGGCGCGTCGGTGGGGGCGGGTGCTGTCTCGGGGGCCGTGGCTGCCACGGCCCCATTCCACCAGCTGGCTGTGACCGCCGTCGCGCTGCGCGGGGTGCTGGTCACCACGGGCCCCCACCCCAGCTCAGCGTCCCAGCTCAGCGCCCTGGCCGGCGTCTCGGGGCGGTCACGGTTGCCGGTCCCATCCGTTAGCGTCGGACCGGTGATCGCAACTGTCCACCCCGGCGGCGGGGTCCTCTTCGTTGCGGTGTTCGTGGCGTGTGCCGTGGAAATGGTCGAGGCCCTGACCATCGTCGTGGCCGTCGGGGTCTCGCGGGGCTGGCGCTGGGCCCTCTTCGGCGCCGCCGCCGCCGTCGTTGTGCTGGGCGCCGGTGTCGCCGCCGTCGGGCCGGCGGTCATCCACTGGGTCCCGATCGACGCCCTGCGGGTCGTGATCGGCGTGCTCTTGTTGGTGGTGGGATCGAACTGGCTGCGCAAAGCGGTGCTTCGGGCCTCGGGTCGGAAGGCCAAACACGACGAGGACGCCATCTACAAAGAGACCCTCGAGGAGCTCACCGCCGACGGGCCGCCGAGCCGACGGGACTGGCCGGCGTTCACCGTCTCGTTCAAAGGCGTCTTCCTCGAAGGTCTCGAAGTCGTGATCATCGTGCTCACCCTCGGATCGGCGAGCCATGACCTCTCCCTCGCAGCACTGGCCGCCGCCAGTGCCATCCTCATCGTCGGTGTGGTCGGGCTCATCGTCGCCCGCCAGCTCTCCGAGGTACCCGAGAACGCCATGAAGATGGCGGTCGGGCTCATGCTGGTCAGCTTCGGCACCTTCTGGATCGGCGAGGGGCTCGGCCTGCACTGGCCCGGAGCGGACCTTTCCCTGCTCGTGCTCGTCGCCGCCTACGGCGTGATCGCCTGGGCCGTGGTCACGATGCTGGGCCGGGCTCGGCATCCGACAGCGGTCTGAGGTCGTCGCCCGCCGCCGCCTCCTCCGCTGGGGGTTGGCGCCCGTCGAGCACCGCGCTCACCTCGGCCCTTCCCTGTTCGACCAGTTCGGCCGACGCCGAGAAGTCGCGGTAGTCCCCCCCCGGGTCGGCGCCCCCGCTGAAAACCACGACTTCGACACCGGCCGGCAGCGACGCCAGGTCTCGGGTGAAGCGGGCGTGGATCGCCGCGTAGAACGAAGTGAGCACCGCCTCGATGGGCCGCTTGGGCACCGGCGGATGGAAACCCAACGGTCCGCACAACAGCACGTAGATGCGGGTCGCTCCCGCCGCGATGGCCCGGCTGATGGGCACGTTGTTCATAACACCGCCGTCGACCAGCAGGTCTCCGTCGATGACGATGGGCGGAAAGATCGCCGGGATCGCCGCGGAGGCGAGCACCGCCTCGACCGCCGGACCGCGGCCGATCCACCGTTCGGTCCCGTCGGTCAGTGATGTGGCCACCACTTCGATCGGCACGAGTGCGTCTTCGAGGTTGTCGAATTCGATGCCCAGCTCGACGATGTGGCGCAACCCGGTGTTGGCGTGCACCGACGGGCGCTGCTGGAAAAAGGTCCACGGCCCCTGCACTCGGCCCCGGGGGAAGACCTGTTCGCCCGAAAGGTTGGTCCAGATGTCGGCGAGGCGGGCCATGCCCTCGGGACTCGGGTCCGCGCAATAGGCGGCGCCGTTGACCGCGCCGACCGAGGCACCGTAGACACGATCGGCCCGGATGCCGCGGTCCACCAGCTCGGTCAGCATCCCCACCTGCGCTGCGCCCCGGCTGCCGCCACCGGCCAGCACGAATGCCGTCATCGGCGGCGGCGGCCTCCGGCCGCCCAACCACCCCGGTCGGCTCCGCCACGACCGGGGGGGCCGCTCGTGCCATCCGGTTCGGCCAGAGAACGTGCCACCGGTTGTCGCCGCGGCGGAGCGGTCGGACTCTTTTGGTTCGTTGAACGAGCCGACGTCGCTCACGGTTTGGACTCGGGGCCGCCGCGGCCGGCCGGCGGTTGGCGCCCGTTGGTCCGAGGGGTTGGGACGTCGCCTGCACCGGATGCCGATTCGTCCACTTGCCGTTCGAGCCATTCACTTCGTCCGGCCCGGTCCCGGCGCAGCGCCCAGGTGAGGGTGATCACACCCATCACGGTAAACGCCACGACGAAGATGGAGAAGACGACGAAGAACGCGACATTGGCGGCCAGAAGTTCGAGAGATGTGGACACGCCCCCACGAGGCTACGAGATGTGGTGCGGGAAGTGCCCACCGTGAGCGTCACACCCCTCGGTCAGACTGCCCGGGTGCGCACCGCCGTCCGACCCCACCATGCCAGGAGACCGCTGGCGGGGACCGTGCAAGCAGGGA
>PMOE01000088.1 GCA_003161575.1 Acidimicrobiaceae bacterium
TGGCCTCTGACGGCGGCCTCTTCGCCTTCGGTGACGCCAACTTCTTCGGTTCGATGGGCGGCCTTCCCCTCAACAAGCCAATCGTCGGCATGTGGTCGACGGTCAACGGTCAGGGGTACTGGGAATCAGCGTCTGACGGCGGGATCTTCTCGTTCGGAAACGCCGCCTTCCTCGGCTCAACGGGGGGCATGCCCCTGAACGCGCCGGTGGTGGGAGGGGCCCTCACCCCGACCCTGCCGTCGGCGTCGATCACCTTGACCAAGTCGACTACCTCGTCTGGGTACGGGGCCGCCGGTCAGACCATCGGCTACAACTACCTGGTCACAAACAGCGGCAACGCCACGCTCTCGAACGTCTCGGTCAGCGACAACAAGACCTCGGTGAGCTGCCCGTCAAGCACCCTCAGCAAGGGGGCCAGCGAGACCTGCACCGGTTCCTACACGGTGAACCAGAATGACGTCGATAGCGGATCGGTGACGAACGCGGCCTCCGCGTCGGCGTCTGGTCCAGAGAACATCGCCGTCAGCTCGTCGCCCGCCATCGTGACGGTGCTGGCCAGCACGGCGATCTCGAGCCTGAGCGTCAACGAGACGACCACGTCAACCGGGTACGACATTGCGGGTGAGGCGGTCGACTTCGGCTACCAGGTCACAAACACCGGGACAACGACGTTGCACGGCATCTCGGTTGCCGATTCGGTCACCAACGCCGACGCCGACGCGGCCGTCCCCTTGACGGTGGCCTGCCCCGCCGGGAATGTCGCCCCGGGACAGACCGTGTCCTGCATGAGCACGTACACGACCGTCCAAGATGACGTCGACAGCGGGTCGATTTCAACCAGCGCCATAGCGTCGGGGATGAACCCGGCTGGGCTCGTGGTCAACTCGCCCGCACCACCGGCCACGGTGACCGTCAGCACGCTTGTCAGCACCCCCGGCGGGATCAGCGTGACGACGAATCCGACGCCGAGTACCTACAGCGCATCGGGGCAGACGATTGACTACAGCTACGTGATCCAAAACACGGGCAACCTCTCGCTCACCTTCCTCACGCTCACGGACTCGGTCCAAGAGACGGGCGCGCCGATCACGGTGTCGTGCCCCGGTCTAGGGTCAGCGGTCATCGCCCCAGGGGGTACGTTCGACTGCACCGGGTCGTATACGACCACCGCACAAGACGTCACCAACGGCACCGTGACCGATGTTGCTTTGGTCACGGGGACTGACATCTTCCAGTTCAACCTGTGGTCAGGGTTTGCGACATCAACGGTCAACTATGCCCCGTGAGAGTTCGGGCCCGAAAGGTGGGGACGGTCAGCGTCGGAGCCACCGACGTTGGATCGACCCTCCATCTGAAACGTGGATTCCATCCGCACCGGGAACACGGTGACCAGGAGAATCCACGTCGCCTGATCAGGTCCGACCCACCCACCAACGCAACGAGAACCGCCGCCGGTCCGGCGGCGGTTCTCGTTGGCTCCACTGGGCACGGCCGCACCGACTGGCCAACCCTCGGCGACCAACTCGCCGAGCCTTAAGTTCTGCCCACCGTCGACCAGCCGAACGCGACCCGCGACTTTCGGATCCATGGATGGACTCCCCTCCCTGTGGACGGCCCACACCTCGCCGGCAGACCAAGGGAGTCGGCCTCTGAGCCTCAAGGCGAGGGGCGTTCTAGTGACCCGCGCTACCTCACCATGAGTTGGGGGTCCAATGGATCGCTCCGGCGGGCGAGCTGCGCAGGCCGATGCCTGCTGGGGCACCGGCCTTCCGGACCACCACCGGGGTGGTCGGACAGCGATGGGGTGGACCTAACAGAGGGTCTCGAGTGATCGGGAAGTTAGGCACGGATCCCAGGGGCGTACCCCTCTCGCTCCCTCCGTCAGGAGCCCAACCGTATCTGCACTGAAATCCCAGCTGGGAAGGGATAACGGAGTGCCGGACGACCGTGCTGTGCACACCACGAATCGGCGTGTTACGTTTGTCCTGCCACCCCTGGCGAAGCTCCTCGGGGACCGCTCGTCGAAAGAACGAGCCCACCGGGGGGCGGCGTCAGGGGAGGTACCGTAACCAAACAGTTCACGATAGTCCCATCAGCGTGGGACGGAGGGGAATCACATGCAACTCAGAAAGAAGTTGGCAGTAATTGCCGCGCTGGCACTGCCGCTGACCGGATTCGCAATTTTGGGGGGGGCTGGGGTGGCGGCAGCAAGCTCGCCGGTTCTGACCTGCTCCACGGTGGCTCCGGACCCGGCCGGTATCGGCGCCGTCACGTTCAACAACGGCGCAGCAGGCATCTACTTGAACTCCAATGCCGGTCAGGCTGCTGAGCTCTTGGACGCGGCCAGCGCTGGGGCGACCAGCATCACGATCAACAAGCTGGCCATCACGGGCCAGAAGTTCACCTTGGCCGCCTTCGCTTCCGGAGGTCCCTACACCGTGACGGGCGACAGCACCCCCGGTTCGGGCGTGGTAACACCGGACGTGGTGGCGTTCACCCCCGCTCTTTCTGGGGGCACACTGGCCAAGGCCAAGGCTGCGGTCACGGTCTCCCCGACGGACGGTACCGGTAACACCACACTGTTCGCGAGTGGTCTGACCGAGAACATGGACGTCCAGGTCACTGGGTGCACATCGTCGTTCGGCGCCATCTTGGGTGTCTTCAGTCCGACCCAGGCAGTCATCACCGGCACTTCAGCGGTGACCAACGCGGCCACCGGCCTCGAAGGGAACCCCGGGGTTTTGACGGCGACGATTACGTGGCCGACGATCGGCGCTGACTACACCCAGCCCGTGTCGACCACCTTGACCTTCGCAACTTTGAAGGACAACACAATCAACTTGGGCGACTTCGTCATCCATTACGCCGCAGGCCATGTGGTCGGCGACTATGCCTCGTCGAAGGCGGTTCTGCCCTTGAACGCGCTGGACGCCATGACGGTGTGCACGCAGGGTGAGCTTGAGGCGGCCCTCCTCGGGACCGGTCCGGACACCGGGGTGATCTCAGAGGGTGCGAACCCGCTGGTTGTCTGCGACGGTGGGACGTCGGAGGCTTACGACAGCACGTCGGAAGGTGGCGGACTGGGTGAGATCCTCACCGCTGAGACCAGCACCAGCAGCAGCAGCACCAACAACGGTGCGGACGGTACCCCCGTCGTGGCCATCTGGGCCATCCAGGTGGACACCGCTGGCAACGTCATCCTGTAGCACTACAGCAACACTCAAGTCAGTCCGAGAAGAGGGGCGGGGGAAACCCCGCCCCTCTTCCGCGTCCATCGGGGCTACAGCCCCGAGTGGATTCGGCTCGACCCTCAGGGCTCACCTCCTTCTTGAATCGTCCGGCCCATGATCGCTGGGGACGTCGAACTACCAGCGGTTAAGGGAGGGCCGTCGACCGGCAGGCTGTGTCTGACCGGGGCATCTCGGTCATAGGTGATTGGGTAACTATCCCTTGACTGTATAGGAGCAGCGTGTCATACTTAGATACATGGCCCCCGGTAACCGCAAAGCCCCTCAGCGGGCGGAATCGTCCGAATCCGATTACACCCTGCTGGAGTTCCAGCAGGACTTCCCTGACGACGAGACCTGCCTCGTGTGGCTCTGGAACACCCGATTCAACCTGGGCGACGACGCGGCCCATTGTGAGCGGTGCGGGGAGATCCGCACCTTCCGACGCTACGCGGCCAAGCAGCAGCGCCAGGACTGGACCTGCACGGCCTGTGGGCTTCACGTGCACCCGACAGCGGGGACGATCTTTCACAAGTCCTCCACCTCCCTTGCTCTTTGGTTCTACGCCATGTACCTCATGACCAGCACTCGATGCGGCATATCGGCCAAGCAGCTTGAGCGGGAGCTGGGGGTCACCTACAAGACCGCGTGGCGGATGTTCACTCTCATCCGCAATGAACTCATGGCACCCGATGGAAAGGTCCTCTCGGGACGCGTCGAGATGGACGAGACCTACGTCGGCGGAAAGCCTCGGGCGTCGGACAAGGCGAAGTTCTCGAAGTCGCCCGCTGGTCGCCAGTCCGCGGCCATCGCGTGGTTGCACGACAAGAAAACGACAGTGTTCGGCATGGTCGAGCGGAACAATCACATCCTGCGCGACGGCAAGACCAAGGCTGAGATCACCCGACACGGCAAGATTGCCGCTTACGTGGTCCCGAAGAACCCTCAGCAGTCCATCGTCGGACACATCGCCAAGCAGGTCGCCTCGGACACTGTGATTTACACCGACGATGCCCGCATCTATGACCGCCTGGAGGGGGATGGATTCACCCACCGCACGATCAATCACTCCGAGGGTACCTACGTAAGCGGGGCCATTCACACCCAGCAGATCGAAGGATTCTGGTCGCTGGTGAAGCGTGGGATTGACGGGACGCATCACTCTGTTTCCCCGAAATGGCTACAGGGGTACGTGAATGAGTACGTCTGGCGGTACAACCACCGAGGCGAAGGGCGCTCGATGTTCTCCCAGCTACTTCTCCGGTCCGCCTTCCCCGTCCGCTGACTGAGGCTTTCGTGGCTTGGCAACCTTCCCCAAGTCACGAAAGACCTCTTTGCGGGTGGGAATCGGTATCTCGACTGGGTCGCCCTTCTCGGGTTCCGTCTCCTGCGTCGGCTCGTGGCCGTTTCCCTTTGGCATCTGCCTCCCAGGGTAGTTCGTGAGCATCATTCTCAGCGTAGGTTTGTTCACCGAGTACCCATGGCTGACTCAACTGCCCTGGGGCGTGCAACTCAAGCTGAGACGGGCCGAGGAGCACATGCGCGCACTCAATGCCGCGATATATGAGTTCATGGAAACCGAGCCATATGCCATCGGGCGACACCTTGAGCTTGACGGCCGGGACCACGTCTACACCATCTCCAAGCTCGCGAATGCGCCAGACCGAATCGGAATCCTTGCGGGCGACTGCGTTCACTGCATCCGGTCGTCCCTTGACCATCTGGCATATGCGCTGGCTCAAAAGGGCGTCGCCCAGCTTTGCCGGGAAATGACCAGGACCGAGTTCACGACAATCAGTTTCCCGATCTACGACAACGCTGGTTGGTACACGAGCAAGATCAATAAGCCAGGGATGCTCTTGATTCACCAGGACTTTTTCGCAGTCGTCGAGCCCTTGCAGCCCTACGCCTACCCGAACAGCATGTCGAGTCCTCTCTGGAACATCAGTGAACTCGACAACTCCGACAAGCACCGGGTCATCGCCACCACTGGCGGGACTCATCCCAGCGTTCAGGTCATGGATGAGGATCTTCCGCCCTTCGTACCCACCCTTGTGCCGTGGCCGGGGGAATGGGAACTTGGCACAGAAGTCTGGCGATTCCGATTCGAGGAGCCTCACCCCGAAATGGACATGAAAGTCCGTCCGATCTTCTCGGTATCCCTGAAAGACGCTCCCTATCCACCGGTTATGGCCGCCGATACGACACTCGATGTATGGCTTCAGTGGATCTGCGAGAAGGTCTTCCAGCCGCTCCTGGGCTTGATGTAGCCCGCTCACTGGGCACCGCCTACGGCTTGAGTTCGTACCTCCCCAAGGTGTCCTTCAACGTCCCGAGATATGCCACTTGTTCGCCGATGCGCTGCCCCAGGCCAACGACTGGTGGCTGGCCGGTGATTGGGGTATCGATTTGGTCGAACTGAACCGCTGGCAGTGGATCGACGAATGTCTCCGAGAGATAACGGATGACCTCTTCCTGCCACGGCCTGCCGCGATCTTGGACCTTCGCCATCGCCGCCATGCTGATCTTCCCTCCGCTCTCCCTGAATGCGTCGAGCTGCTGCCGGATAAGTTCTCGGGCCTGCGCTAGTGCCGGTCCCGTCAGCGGCGGAGTGGCTACAGGAGAATCCGTGGGCACAGCTGGTACCTGTTCGCGATCGACCTTTGGTGCCTCCTGCTTCGGAGGAAGTCCAAGGGGACGCTGGATGTCCGCTGGAACCGGCCCTGCTGTCTCGTCCGTCTTGCGGGTCGGTTGAGCGACCAAGTGCGAGAACTCGGGCGCGAGCGGCGGGGCCATAGGAGCCGCGGGAGGGGGTCCTGGTTCCGCCGATTCGGCTTGCTTCGATGGGCTCGGGACCGCAGCTATGAACGCCACGGCACCAACAAAGGCCAGGACCGCTCCACCGATCGGCGAGTCTGCATAGGCCAGTGCGACTCCGCCGATAAGAGCGCCCGCACCAAGGGTGCCGACAATGCCGCGCTGGGTGGTGTCCACCCAATTATACAGAGATGGGATAGTTGCCGGTGATTTGCGCCGACTCGTCCCAGGCGTCCGGCGTCATGGTCGGATCCAGCTTGGCGGCTCGTGCCCGCGAACTCTGAGCTGTCGCGGGCAGTGCGTCCTCGGATGAGCATCGGTTCGGGCGCGATCGGCGGCCAGGGCGCCTCTCTCGCCCACCCGAGCATGCGAGAGACTGGCTTGTCCGTTGGGGTGGCCAACCGAGCGGCGTCGATAACGAACCCTCTGGATTGTGCGTACTCGATGAACACATCATTGAACCGGGGCGCCGTGTTCTCGGCTGTGATGACTATGGACTTCATGTTGTCGGGGATGACGACGGGGAACACCGCTGCGAAGTAGCCCCAGGCAGCTTCGAAGCCCCGG
>PMOE01000016.1 GCA_003161575.1 Acidimicrobiaceae bacterium
GCACGTAGGACGCCGGCGATGCGAGGGTCACGGATCGCCCGGGCCGCCCCGGCGATGAGCCTGGTTGAGGGGGCCGGCTGACGCTCGCCTCCGTCCATCGACGCGGTCACGAAACCTGACATTAGTGTCAGTCTACGGTCGGCTCGCCGCCAAGGGGCTCTTTGGGGGCGGTTCTTCCGCTGCCCAGACTGACCGGACTTACGGCCTAGCTGACATGATGCGCCCCACTCCCGGTGCCGCTGGGGGGGGTGAGATGCGGGGACCAGCGCAAATGAATTCTCAGGCGCCCAACGGACAGGCTTCCCGTGGCCGGGTTGCCACATCCACATGTTGCCGAACCGATCTCCGCATCATCCCGAAGCGCCGCCCCGGAACCGGTCGCCGTCGTTGTGGGGCAAAAGGGTGACGCGTCGACCCATGAGTTGACGGGTCTCGATGGTGGCACGCAGGACGCCCGGCCCGGCCACACGCCTGGCGACACCGGCCAGCCCGCCTCATCCCGGCGAGCGCGGGTGGGCCACGCCGAGAGTATGAACCCACCATTGACGCGGAGTGTCAAAGTCGTCGGCCTCGAAGGCGACGATGGTGCCATCGATCGCCCGCGGATTCAATGGTTCAGTGCCCAGACACAGCTCAAGGCGGTCCAGGTCCGTATCGGGCAAGGACCACCCATGGAAGGCCGTGCTCGGTCACCGACAACCTCCCGGTCGAGGCAGAGGCCAGCACTCGCCGGGGGCGATCTCGGTCCCGGCCACCGGGGTCACTGGTCACCCCCTCGCGAGGTTGCAGACCCCGCTTCGAAGGATCGACCGGTGCTCATAAAAACTGGCTGACCGGCCCCAGCCCTGCTGCACCACAGCCTCCCTCCGGGCGCCGCCATCGTGCGGCCCGGCTCAGCACGACCACGTCATCTCACCCCCCGAACGGCGCACCAAGCGCTCGATGTCGACCAGGGCAAAGAGTCCGGCGGCATCAGGGACGTCGAGCTCGTCGATCAGCATCTGGAGGTGGCGGTATCCCTCCTCGAGCAGCTCCTCGATCACCTTCTCTACGTTCCTGCAGGTACGGCGGTCAAGGACGCCCGCCAGGCGGACTGTCACCGGCGACGTCTCGACATCGATCCAGAGTTCGAGGACCGGGTCCATCTTCCATCCGGTGTCCGTCCAGTCGATGGAAGGGCAGCTGACGACGTGCTCGCTGTGGGTTCCCGTGGTCATACGCACCTCCTCTGGTCAAGGACCTATTTCAGTCACCTGCGTGGCACCCTTCAATGGTGTGCCACAGGCGCTACCGCCCCCAGAGTCCAAGGTCCCGTTGGCCGGCAGTCAAGCAATGCCAACGGGGAGCGGGCGGCGGTCGAGCGGGTGCTAGGACCCTCTGCCGGCAGCGCCACGGGCTCCCCCAGCGGGCCAACAGCGGGGACCCGACGGTCGTCGCTCCAGCCCATTGTCGTGACCATTGGCCCTATCGATCTCCCCCGGATCGGCTGGACTATGGGGGCATGACCAGTCCAAGCGCACTACGTGCAACGCCGACGATCCATGTCTTCCCCGAGCGGGTGGACGAGTTCAGCGCGACCCTCGCTGTCGTGCTCGGTGACCTGGCAGTTGAGGTCGCCAGCCACCGAGAACACCGGTTATTGGATCGGCCCGGCAGATCGCCGTCGGAGCCTGAAGGACCTCGTGGCCACTCTGCTCATAACGGGGTCCGAGCTCATCGCCGCCCGTCGTTGACACAATGAGGAACGAATGAAAGGAGCAGTCATGGAAGTACGCGAACTCACCCGAAAGCCACCAGTTTCGGCCCCTGTCCAGGCCACGGTGGCCGATGTGGCACGGCTGATGGACGACAAAGTCGTCGGCGCCGTTGTCGTGGTGGACGGGGAACGACCTGTCGGCATCGTCACCGACCGTGATCTGGTCGTGCGGGCCGTTGCGCGGGGCCTGCCGCCCGACGCCAGGATTGACGACATCATGACTACGGACCTCGTGGTTCTCGACGCGACGGCCCCCCCGGCCGAGGCGGTTCGCCTGTTCGAGCACCACAGCGTGCGCCGCATCCCGCTGGTCGAAGGCGACCAGCTGGTCGGCGTCCTGTCCGTTGACGACCTCTTGGTCAACGCGGTGTCCGAATTGAGCGCAGTCATCCGACCCATCACCGGACAGGTGATCTTTGGTCATGCAGAGCCCCACGCCTCGCTGGCCGAGACTTAGGGGTTCGTTAGCGGTCCGGCTCCAAGGGTGGTTCCTCCGGTCGACCGGCCTCGCGGTACCGCTGATCGCGATCTCGCGGCGAGTCCAGCCGCGCTTCCCACGCTCTGTTTCATTTGGATCATCGGCGCGCTCTGCATCTTCGGACGGGTAGCGGCCGTCTCAACCGGACCGACCTCCGGGCGCTGGTAAAGGCCGCGGCGAGCCGATCGGTTCTGCCGGGCGCCGATCCCCGCCCAGGGCCATTTGGCCCGGTCACTGGGAGGGTCCGTGGACCCAGACGTCAACATTTGGGACCTTCGCCTCTCGCCGAGTCGGCTCGGGCCCGGGAGACTGGTCCTGCAGTGCCCGGATGCACCAAGATGGACAGAAGGAGATCCAATGGCTCAGTCGAGAGACCTGCGTCAACAAATCGAGCAACTTGTCGAGCGGGCTCAGGATGAGGTGCTCGACGCCAGTCGCCAGCTGGCGACCGGCATCACGAAGCGGAGCGAGCGGGTTATCCCGCCGTTCTCCCATGACATCGAGCGCGTGGTCGACGAGGTCTTCGACTTCGCCGAGCGGGTCATGAAGGGCCAGCGCAAGATGGTCAACGACATGGTGAAGACCATCAACGAGCAGTCGCGCCGCGCGGCTGAGGCTGGTCGAACGGCGACCGCTCCTCGGGCGAGAAAGGCACCGGCGAAGCGGACGCCGGCCAAGAAGGCGGCGAAGCGGACGCCGGCCAAG
>PMOE01000058.1 GCA_003161575.1 Acidimicrobiaceae bacterium
CGCTCGCCGGCGATCAGCTCGTAGCTCTCGGACTCGCCGTCGATCTGGCGCACCAGCACCGGCTGGAGGACCCCGAGTTCGCGGATCGAGGCGGCGAGCGCCGACATCGACTCTTCGTCGAAGTGTTCTCGGGGCTGGAGCACATTCGGCCGGATGCTGGCAATGGGGACCTCGCGCAGCGCAGATCCCCGATCCCCCACCGCCTCGGTCGGAATGAGGGCACCGAGGCCCTTACCCAGCCCGCTTCGGCGCGCCATTGCTCACCTCCTTGGCCAGCTCGCGATAGGCGACCGCACCCCGCGAGGTCGGATCGAACACGGTGATCGGTTGGCCGAAGGACGGGGCCTCCGAAAGCCGGACGGTACGCGGGATCACGCTGCGGCAGACCACATCGGCGAAGTGCTGGCGGACCTCACCGGCCACGTCGATGGCCAAGCGGGTGCGGGCGTCGAACATGGTCAAGACAATGGTGCTGACCTCCAGCGCGCTGTTGAGGTTGGAAGCGACGAGGTGCACGTTGCGCAGCAGCTGGCTCAGGCCCTCGAGCGCGTAGTACTCACACTGGATGGGCACCATCACCTCGTTGGCTGCGGCCAGACCGTTGACCGTGATGAGCCCGAGGGACGGGGGGCAGTCAATGAGCACGAAATCGAAGTCCTCGACCACGCCATCGATGGCCCTTTTCAGCTTGAGTTCCCGGCTGAAGGCCGGGACGAGCTCGATCTCGACACCGGCCAGATCGATGGTTGCCGGAGCCACGAAGAGATGCTCGACGCTGGTCGGTTCGATGCAGTCCTCGAGAGGCGTGTCCCGCATGATCACGTCATACATCGAGAGTTCGAAATTGCGGGCGTCGATCCCCAGTCCGGTGGTGGCGTTGCCCTGGGGATCGAGGTCGATCACCAAGACCCGGTACCCCAGCTCGGCCAGGGCGGCACCGAGGTTGACCGTGGTGGTCGTCTTGCCCACCCCGCCCTTCTGGTTGGCGATGGCGATGACCCGGGGCAGGGGTCGGGTGACCTGGACCCCGTTGCTGCTCACCACGGCCCGCACGTTGTCGTCGGACACCACCGCTCGAGTCCTCGGGCCGGCCGCATCGACCTCGGGTGAATCGCCCGGTTTTGGTGGAGCGGCGGCGGTCACGGCCCCGGCGACCGCCGGCCCATCGTCGGGTTCGGGACCGCTCTCGTCCTGCCCTGTGGACAATACCACCGGGGCGGATGCGGCCGACTCGAGCGGTGGCGGGCCGTCGGTGGGCGGTTCGACCGTGCTCTGTCCCGCCCCGGCGGCCGGGAGTCCGCCGTCCGATGCCGTTTCCCCCGGAAAAGACCCGTCTTCAGGCAACTCTCGGTCTTTGCGCCGGAGTCGCATCACCCGTTCCCACGACTGCGAATCGGCACGGGACCATCCTCGCCGCCACTCGCTGCCGGGTCAAGCCTCAACGGGCTGATCCTTGAGAATTTCCCCGAAAACCGCCGGCGCCGTTCCACGTGACGCATGACGGTGAAACACCCCCCGCCGGCCGAGCCTCCCGCTCGGGTGTTTCACGTGGTACCATACGGTGAAACACCTCCGGGAGACCGCGCCATGCCCTCTGACTTTGACGTTGGCTTCCTGATCGGCCTGTTGATCGGGGAGGGCAGCTTCGGAGGCGACGGCCGCCAGCCCCAGGTGACCCTGCGCATGCACGTCCGCCACGAGGCCCTCTTCTTGTGGATCGAGTCGACGTTTCCCGGCGGCAAGCTGTACGGGCCCTACAACCACGGCGGTCGCCGCTACTTCCAGTGGATGGCCCGCGGTCCGTACCTCCGAGATGTTCTGCTGCCGATCCTCGAGCGGACCCTCTCGCCGGACCTCGACGCCCACAGTTTCGAGCGCTTCGAGCAGATGAAACACCGCTACCCCGGACGCCTGGCCCCGTCCACTCACGACCGCCCGGAGCCCAGGGCACGGCCGGCGGCGCCCCGCAGGTCGCCACCCGAACCGGCCTCCACGGCGGGCGCCCCCCCGGCACCGTCGGGGCCGGTCACGGCCATCTTCGAGCGCCTCCGGCAGGCGAGCCGACCGGAGCCGGCACGGTGAACGGGACCGGGGTCAGAACAACGGGCGCTTGACCGGAACCCCGACCCGCCGGGCGAAGCGCTCGGGACACGGTCGGTTTTGCTCGAGAACCCAGTAGGCAAACTCCCCTTCGACCAGGGCCGGGGCCGAGAGTCCGAGCTCGAAGAGTCCCTCGACCGACCAGCGATCCTCCCCGGCCCCGGCCGGGGGCGCCGAGACGACCAGGACGCCGCCGGTGCGCAGCAGCGGTGCCGCACATTCGGCGGTCACCGGAGGCGGACCGAAGGAACGGGCCACCACCACGTCAAAAGCGCCCCGGGCCCGGGCCTCATGCCCGATGGCCTCCGCGCGACCGGCCCAGACCTCGACTCGGTCCCCGAGGCCGCACTCGACCACCGCGCTGCGCAGGAATTCGGCCCGCCGCTCCCCGGCATCGAGCAGGACGACGGTGGCCGCCGGCCAATCCGTTGCCAAAACGAGACCCGGGAGGCCCCCGCCCGAACCCAAGTCGAGCACCCGGGACGGCGGATCGGGGACCCCGGCTTCTCTCAGCGCCGCGGCGAAGCCGCGGGCGTGACGGAGATGGGGTTCGATCGGCCCGGGCCCGAGCAGGCCGAGGTTGCGGGCCCGCGTCAGCGTCGCCTGGAGCACCTCGGGGCTGGCACCCACCGTTGCCACTCGGGTCGGTCGCCGCGGACCCTCGGGATTCAGCCGGCCGGAACGATGACGATGTAGCGGGAGGGATCCTCTCCCTCTGAGCGTGTGGCCACCCCGTCCATCGCGTTGACGGCATCGTGGACCACCTTGCGGTCGGCCGGCGACATCGGCTCGAGCGCCCGCTCTGCGCTCGAATCGAGCACTTCGTCGGCCACCTGGCGGCTGAACCGCTGCAGGGCGGCCGCCCGCTTCTCGCGGTAGCCAGCGACGTCGACCAGGATCCGGTCGGTCCGAGATGGGAAGTTCCGCTGCACGACGGTGCGGGTCACGTCTTGGAGGGCGGCCAGGGTCGACCCCTTCGGCCCGACCAGCAGACCGAGGCCCTCGCCGCCGGTCGCGGCCAGTTCCACCGTCTCGTCGTCGATGACTCGGGTGTCCACCGCCGCCTCCAGCCCGTAGCAGTCCAAGAGTCCCTGGAGGAAGTCCCGGGCCACCTCCGCCTGCTCTTGCAAGGTCATACCTTCGGCCATCCTGATCTCCTCCTTCGCCGCGGACCCCTTCTGGGATCCTCGCCGGTCACCGTGACCGTCGCCGTTCTCCGCCGTGCCGGCGGTGCTTTCTCCTGTCGGCCGGGCCGAGCCGCTCCGGCTCCGGCGCCGGCGGGCCGACCGGCTGCGCCCGCCGCCACTTTGGCCCTCCCCGGATCGTTGCCCACCGTTGCCCGGCGAGCCACCGCCAACCGGGCGGCGGGCGTCGCCACCGCCTGATCCCTCGGGGCGCCCCCGGCCTACCGCACTCGACTCGCCGGTGCGCGGACGTTCTCGGGGGCGCCGAGTGCGCTTGGGTCGCGGCCCGATCGGGCGGACCCGCGCTCGGACCCGGGCCTCCCCGCGGACCCGGCCGAAGAGCCCGATTTTGGGCTCGGCGACCACGACGACCTCGGCGTCACCGACGGCCACCCCCAACTGGTCCAGCGCCGCTTCGGTTGCCTCGTCCACGGTCTTGCCGGTGACCTCCACCCACTCCACCCTCAGCGATCCCTTCTGGTGCGCTTGTCCTTGGACCGGGGGTGGGGCTTGGCCCCGTTCCCGCCATCGGACCCGTCAGACTGATCGGCACCGCTCTTGTTGGCCCCGCCGGACTTGGCCCTCGGGGTGGTGCCGTTCCCGGCCGTGGCAGATTTCGCGGTCGTGGCCGGCTTCTTGGCCGCCGGGTTCCGAGGCTTGGCCCCCGTGACCTTCCCGTTGCCGTTCCCCTTGGCGGGATCGGCGGCCTTGTCGATCGACGTCTCGTCGGTCGGCCCCTTCTTGGCGCCGCTCCCGTTGCCCTCGACCAGGGCTGCCGCCCCCGCCGGCAGCGCCTTTTTCGAAGACGCCCCGATCTCGCGCTCGGCCGGTCGCTTGACGATGCCGTGGCGGAAGATGAAGTCCTGCGTCCCGATCCGGATCGCGGTGGAAGCGATCATATAGATCACCACACCGGCCGGAATTAAAAAGTAAATGTAGGCAAAAATAAGTGGCATTACCTTTTGCATCGTCTGCATCTGCGGGTTGGCCTTTGCCGCTGCAGGGTTGCGCTTGGTCATCTGCGACATTTGGATGTATTGCAAAACAACCGCAATGGCCACCAAAGCGAAATAGGGAACGTAGTTGTACCAATGGGCGTGATGCGAGAATGGCTTGAGGGCCAGGTTGATGCCGAAGGACTCCATTGCTCCCCCGGCCGCCACAAGGTGGTGGTACATCGTCGATGTTTTTGGGATATACCGGGGAACCGCACACACTGTCTGCATGCATTTCTGACCGGCTCTGGCGTAGCCAGCGGGGATCGTTGCCCCTTTCGAGACGGTATTCGACAGCCCTTTGATCACGTCGTAGAGGACGATGAGGGCGGGCATTTGCAGGAACATCGGCAGACAGCCGCCGGTTGGGCTGACCCCCTGTTCCTTGTACATCTTCATCATCTCGGCGTTGAGCTGCTCGCGGTTCTCCGCCCCCTTGTACTTCTGGCGCAATTTTTGCAGCTCGGGCTGGAGGGCCTGCATGGCAACCATCGACTTGGTGCTCTTCACCGTGAGCGGCGTGAGCAGGCCCATGATCAGGATCGTGAGCAAGATGATGGCGATCGCGTAGTTCGGGACGATCCCGTAGATGAAGGCGAGGACCGTGGCCACCACCTCGAAGAGGGGATGGAAGATCTTCCCCACCGCGGCAAAGAGGCTGTTCTCGGCCAACATGGGCACCAAGTGGATCATCGTCGGCCCCTCGGGTGCTCAACGGTGAGGGGTACCAGGTCGACGCCGTGGCCCCCGAAGGGGTGGCAACGCAGGACCCGCCGCAGGGCCAGGCGGCCCCCCCGCCACAGCCCGTGGCGCTCGATCGCCTCGGCGCTGTAGACCGAACAGCTTGGCACGTAGCGGCAGGGCGAAGGGTGGCCGGCCCGGAGGCCTTGGTAGGCCCCAATGGCCCACAGGGCCAGCCGGGAACCGGTCTTGGGACCCGGGCGCCCCGTCACCGGACCCCCGTCGGCGGTTTCGGACCACACGACGCGGCGGCGAGCAGCGCCTCACGAACGGTCCGAACCAGCTCGGGGTGACCAAGCACCACCGCCTGGGGCGAAGAACCCACCAGGTAGGCCCCGGGGGCGAGCTCGCCGGCGGCCGCCTGGACCGCCGCCCGGAGCCGGCGGCGGAGTCGATTACGCGCCACGGCGTTGCCGCAGCGCCGCCCAATTACGTATCCCACCTGGGGAAACTCTCCGGACTCGGCGCGTCGAAGGGGCACGAACGACACCCGCACCGGGCCCCGGGCGGCCCGCCCGGCGGGTCGTCGCAAAGCCCGGAACGTCGAACGCTCTCGGATTCTTCTCACTGTTGGCGTGGTCATGGCCTCGCTCAGACAGTCAGCCGATGACGCCCTTTGAGCCGCCTCGACCGTAGGATCGCCCGTCCGCCTTTGGTCGACATACGCCGACGGAAGCCGTGCGTTTTGGCTCGTTTGCGCGTATTGGGTTGGTAGGTTCGCTTCACGTCGGCCAGCCTTTCGCCGCTTTCGCCAGCCCGTAATGGCTCGGGCCGGCCCAGAGGAGAGCCATCGGGGGTCCCCGGGGCCCCGTGCCCTCGGGTGCGATGACGTCCCCTGATGCTAGGCGCGATCGGGGGGTTGCCACTAGTCGGGATCTCGGGCACGGTGTACGTTCGATCGACCACGGCCTCAGCGCATGGTCCACACCTGTGGACCACGCTGTGGATGATCGGCCGAGCGGGCGCGCGGAGGAGCAGGTGAACGATTCCCACGGGCTGTGGACACTGTGCGGGGCCTCGCTGCGCGAACAGGTGTCGGACACCACCTGGCAGATGTGGCTGTCGAGTGTCGAACCGGTGTCGTTTGGCGATGGTGTGATGGTGCTCGGGGTGCCCAATGCCGTGGTCCGAGACCGCGTCGAGGGGCGTTTCCTCCCGCTGATCGAAGAAACCCTGGCCACGCTGGCCGGCACGAAGGTGCGGGCCCGGCTCCAGGTGGTCGACCCGCCGCTCGCCGAACCCGTAGGTGCCGAACCCGACGCGCCCCGCTCCCAGGCGGCGAGCACTCTCGGGCGCCCGGGCGCCGACAAGATCGATCGGGGGCAGACCGAATCGGGTCCCGGTCGCCGCTCGGATACGACGTCGGTCGTCCTCGACCCCCGGTTTACCTTCGATACCTTCGTTGCCGCCTCCTCCAACCGCCTGGCCCACGCCGCCGCCCAGGCCGTAGCCGAGACCCCCGGGCGGTCCTACAATCCGCTGTTCATCTACGGGGATTCGGGTCTGGGCAAGACCCACCTGCTCCACGCAATCGGGAATTACGTCCAAGAGAACTTCCCGATCCGAAAGGTCCTCTACGTCACGACCGAAACCTTCATGAACGATTTCGTCGACTCTTTGCGCATGTCCACGACCATCGCCTTCAAGCGCCGTTACCGCGAGTGCGATGTCCTGCTCATCGACGACGTCCAGTTCATGGAGAACAAAGAGGGCCTCCAAGAGGAGTTTTTCCATACCTACAACGATTTGAAGGGGGCGGCCAAGCAGATCGTGCTGACCTCTGACCGGGCGCCCAAATCCATCGAGACCCTCGAGGACCGCTTGCGCAGCCGGTTCCTCTCGGGACTCATCACCGAGATCGACCCCCCCGACCTCGAGACCCGCCTGGCCATCTTGCGCTCCAAGGCCGAGGCCGATCACGACGACATACCCGACGACGTCTTGGAGTTCATCGCCACCCACGTAAAGAACAACATCCGAGAACTCGAGGGCGCCCTCATCCGGGTCACCGCCTTCGCCAGCCTCAACCGGGAGCCCATCTCTCTCGGTCTGGCCGAACGGGTGCTCTCCGACATCATCTCGGCGGGCGAGCCACGACGGATCACCCCCGACATGATCCTCGAGGCAACGGCCAAGAGTTACGGCTTCAGCATCGATGCAATCTGCGGCCCCAGCCGGACCCGGCCCCTGGTGACGGCCCGCCAGGTGGCCATGTACCTCGTGCGTGAACTCACCGACTATTCCTACCCGGCGATCGCCCGGGTCTTTGGCGGCCGGGACCACACCACGGTCATCCACGCCGTCGACAAGATCTCCACCCAAATGAAAGAACGACGCCAGATCTACGACCAGGTGACCGAAATCCGCTCCGAGATCAAAACCGGCACGTGACATGGTGCGCGTAGCACATCGGGGCATGTGGACACCTCCCGTCTATCCTGGGGACGCGACCTCACCCATCCACAACTTCGGCTGGCTCCAGGCGATCCGGGCTCGCCGTGTCCACCGGCCTGGGCGGCGCGGTGGATAAAGATCCACCCCCTGAGCAGGCCCCCGTCCCACCCATCCACAATCCCCAGCTCTTATTACCGATATAGAGAGAATTACTCTCTGTTCCAACAGCAGCTATGTGCATCGTGGCGAAAGGAAAATCTCCGGTGAAGTTCCGGTCCGAACGTGATTCTTTGGTAGAAGCGCTGGCCACAGCCGGGCGGGCCGTCGGCGGCCGCGGGAGCTCGTCAGCGGTCCTCTCGGGTCTCTTGCTCGTGTGTGAAGGAAATCGCCTGGTGGCGACCGGGACCGATCTCGACCTGACCATCCGAGTGGAGCAAGAGGTGATCGGGATCGACGACGGGTCGTGCGTGGTTCCGGCCCGGTTGAGTGCGGACATCGTGCGCTCCCTCGAGCCGGGTGCCGTGACCGTCGAAGGGGCCGAGGAGAAGATCGAGATCTCCGCCGCCCGGTCACACTTCGGTCTGCGGGCCTTTTCGGTGGTTGAGTTCCCGACGATGACTGAACCCGAGGGCACGACCGTCGATCTTCCCGGCCCGGGCCTGGCCGAGGGTCTGCGCCAAGTGGTCCGGGCCGCGTCGAACGACGACGCCCGACCGCTGCTCACCGGGGTGCTCATGACCAATGAAAAAGGGGCCATCCGGCTGGTGGCCACCGACTCATACCGGCTGGCGCTGCGCGACCTCGAGGGAACCGGCGGCCTCCCCGAAGGAGAGGAGATCCTCGTCCCGGCGAGGGCACTCGCGGAGCTCCAACGGCTCTCGTCGTCGGCCGGTTCGGGTGAAGGGGAGGGACCGCCGACCGTCGCCATGGTCACCGGACCCCACGAGGTGACCTTCACCCACGGTGCGGTGCGGATCAGCACACGCCTGCTCGACGGCTCCTATCCCGACTACCGCCAGCTGATTCCCGACCACTACCCGAACCGGTTGCACCTGGGTAAGGAGTCTCTGCTCGGTGCCCTTCGCCGGGTGCGTCTGTTGGTGCGCGATAACACGACACCGGTCCGCCTCTCGATGCGGGCGGGCGGCGTCGATCTGACGGTGGTCTCCCAAGAGGTGGGAGACGCCAGCGAAACCGTCGACGGGGACTTCACCGGCGACGAGCTGGTCATCGCCTTCAACCCGACCTACCTGATCGACGGTGTCGAAGCGGTGCTCGGCGATGAGGTGATCGTCGAGACCGCCGACGCGGGCAAGCCGGCCACCGTCCACGGTGCGGAGAACGACAACTTCCGGTACCTATTGATGCCGGTCCGGGTCTCCTGAACCGACACCGGCGAGCCACGGTCCGAGAGCGAAGGCCGGGCACCCCGTGAGCCTGCTCCACCTCTATCTGCAGGACTTTCGCCTGTTCGTAGCAGCACGTTTTGATCCCGACCCGGTCGGGACGACGGTCATCACCGGGCCCAACGGGACCGGCAAGACCACCCTGCTCGAAGCCGTGGCCTATCTCGGGACACAGCGGTCGTTCCGGGGCGCGCCGCGCGAGGCGATGATTCGCGCCGGCGGCGAGCGTGCTGTGATCCGGGCCGAGCTCGTTCGTGACGGCCTGCCGCTGTTGGTTGAAGCCGAGCTCGCGGCGGTCGGCAAATCCCGGGCCCAGGTGAATCGGCAAGCGGTGCGGACACGGCGCGATCTGGCCGACGCGGTGCCCGTCACCATTTTTTCGCCCGAAGACCTCGGCATTGTCCAGGGCGGCCCGGCTCGCCGCCGCGACCTCCTCGACGACGCGCTGCGCATGCTTGACCCCAAAGCCGGGGCAGTCCTCGATGAAGTCGAACGGGTACTCCGCCAGCGCGCCGCGCTGCTCCGTCAGGCCGGCGGGCACCTGCGTCCCGACGTTGCGAGCACCCTTGAGGTGTGGGACGACCGCCTGGCCGACGCGGGTGGCGCGTTGGCCGAGGCGCGCCAGAACCTGACCGAAGACCTCGAACCGCGGGTGGTGGAGTCCTACCGCATCCTGGCCGGAGCCGGACCCGCGGTCTCGAGCGTCGCCGACGCGACGTCGGTCGGTGTGACCTATCGCCGGGGCTGGGACGGGCCGTTGGCCGTCGCCCTGTCCGCCGCACGCGCCGACGACCTGCGGCGTGCCGTGAGCACGGTCGGGCCCCATCGAGACGACCTCGACCTCGAACTCGGCGGGCGAGACGCCCGGGTCCAGGCTTCCCAGGGCGAGCAACGCTGCCTTGCCCTGGCCCTGCGATTGGCGGTGCACCGTCTGGCCACCGAGCGGCTCGGTGCGGCCCCCATCCTCCTGCTCGACGACGTGTTCTCCGAACTCGATCCGGACCGCAGCCGGGCCCTGGTCCATGAACTTCCCCCCGGGCAAACCCTGCTCACGACGGCGGTACCGCTCCCAGACGGCGTGTCGGTGGCCACCGTGTTCGACGTGCGTTCGATCACCGGAGGCCAACAGAACCCCAGACCGCTGTGAGTCCCTCCTCGGGGGGCCACCGCCGACGGCGCCGAGGCGGTCCCGACGTCGGTCCCCAGCCCCTGGACGACGCCCTGGACGACGTCGTGGGCCGTCTCGGCGGTCCCGACAGCGGGTCCCTCACGGCCATATTCAGCCGATGGGAGGACATCGCCGGGCCGGTGTTGGCGAGTCACGTGCGTCCCCTGCACCTCCAAGGGGGCACCCTCGTGGTGGCGGTCGATCATCCGGCCTGGGCCACCCAGGTCCGGATGCTCGCCGCGACCCTGCTGGCCCGCGTGGGCGAAGTCGGCGGGACAACCCCGCAGCGCCTGGAGGTCACCGTTCGTCGCTCCGAGGGCGGGGGTCCACGGAGCACCGGAGCGCCGCATCTCGACTAGAATGAACAGGTCCGCGCCGGACTATGAGGGCCCGAAGTTCTAGTGGCGACCCGGTGCGCACAACGAACAGTTGTCATGCGAAAGGGCGCGCCCGTGGGGCTGACCGGGGAGACTGAAATTGGCGGTTGACCGTACGTACACCGAGGACGACATCACCATCCTCGAGGGTCTCGACCCGGTGCGGATGCGACCGGGGATGTACATCGGATCGACCGGGCCGACGGGCCTGCACCACCTGGTCTGGGAGGTCGTCGACAACGCGGTGGACGAGGCCATGGCCGGGTACGCCACCCGGATCGACATGACGCTCCTGGCCGACGGCGGGGCCCGGGTCATCGACGACGGCCGGGGGATCCCCGTCGGCCCCCACCGCCAGTTCCCCGACCGCTCGACCGCCGAGATCGTGCTCACCACGCTCCACGCCGGGGGGAAATTCGGCGGGGAGGGGTACAAGGTCTCCGGGGGCCTCCACGGGGTGGGGGTATCGGTGGTCAACGCCCTGTCGACCCGGCTGATCCTCGAAATCGACCGTGACGGGCACCACCACGTGATGGAGTTCAAAGACGGGGGAGTGCCGGCGGGCGACCTCAAGGTCACCGGACCCGCCCCACACGACCGCACTGGCACCACGGTTACCTTCTGGCCCGATCCGTCCGTTTTCGAAGAAGTCGAGTTCCGGGCCCAGACGGTAACCGAGCGCCTCCAGGTGATGGCTTTTTTGAATAAGGGCCTCGAGATCCGCTTCACCGACGAGCGCCCCGGCGGGGACAAGAAGGAGACCTTCAAGTACAACGGCGGCATCGTCGACTACGTCAAGCACCTGAATGCCTCCAAAGAGTCCCTCTTCCGCAAGGTGGCCTCCTTCGAGCAGTCCGAGAAGGGCCATGAGGTGGAGATCGCCATGCAGTGGAACACCGGGTTTCACGAGAGCATCTTCTCCTTCGCCAACGGCATTTCGACCACCGAGGGCGGGATGCACGAGGAGGGGTTCAAAAAGGCGCTCACCAACGTGGCAAACCGCTACGCGAGGGCGCGGAACCTTTTGAAGGAGAAGGACGACAACCTGCTCGGTGAGGACATCCGCGAGGGCCTGACAGCAATCGTGTCGGTGCGCTTGCAGGACCCCCAGTTCGAAGGGCAGACCAAAGCCAAGCTCGGCAACGTGCCGATCCGCTCCCTCGTCGAGCGGGCCACCAACGAAAAGTTGGCCGAGTGGTTGGAGGAGAACCCGACCGAAGCCAACCAAATGGTGAAGAAATCCATCGTCGCCGCGCAGGCGCGCATGGCCGCACGCCAGGCCCGGGACCTCACCCGCAAGAAATCCGGACTCGAGGGGGCCGGCCTCCCGGGCAAGCTGATCGACTGCTCTTCGCGCGACCCGCGTGAGTGCGAGCTGTTCATCGTGGAGGGCAATTCGGCCGGAAGCTCGGCCAAAGACGCGCGAGACCCGCGTACCCAGGCCATCTTGCCCATCCGGGGCAAGATCTTGAACGTCGAGCGGGCCCGCATCGACAAGATGTTGAAGAACACCGAGATCCAGGCCCTCATCGCCGCCATCGGTGCGGGCCTGGCCGACGAGTTCGACGTCACCAAGGCCCGCTACCACAAGGTGATCGTGCTCGCCGACGCCGACGTCGACGGCTCGCACATCCGCACCTTGTTGCTGACATTCTTCTTCCGGCAGATGAAGCCCCTGGTCGAAGGCGGCTTCGTCTACGTGGCCCAGCCCCCCTTGTACTCGACGCTCGTCGGCAAGGAGAAGGTCTACCTGAAAGACGACCAGGCCAAGGACGCGTTCATGATCGAGCATCCCGACCACAAGCACGACTTCCAACGGCTGAAGGGCCTCGGGGAGATGGACTTCACCGAGCTGAAGGAGACGACCATCGACCCGACGAAGCGCTCGTTGCTCCAGATCAATGTCGAGCAGGCCGCGCTGGCCGACGACGTGTGCTCGGTTCTCATGGGCGACGATGTGGAGCTGCGGCGCCACTTCATCCAGACCAACGCAAAGGACGTGCGCTTCCTCGACATCTGAGGGAGCCGAGAACCAACATGCCACGACGGCGTACCACCGACCCGCAGGCCGGCACCTCAGGGACGAACGGCAGTTCCCCCGATGACGGCGCGCCGGTCCTCGGGTTCATCGAGCCCATTGAGATCCAAGAGGAGATGGAGCGCTCCTTCCTCGAGTACTCCATGTCGGTCATCGTGTCGAGGGCGCTGCCCGACGTGCGCGACGGGCTCAAGCCCGTCCATCGCCGGATCCTCTACTCGATGTTCGACCAGAACCTGCGGCCCGACCGCCCGCACGTGAAGTGTGCGGCGGTGGTCGGCGAGGTGATGGGGACGTACCACCCCCACGGCGACTCGGCCATTTACGACGCCCTGGTCCGCATGGTCCAGGACTTCAGCATGCGTCACCCCCTGGTCGACGGGCACGGCAGTTTCGGTGGACCGGGTCCCGACGAGGGTCCCGCGGCGATGCGCTACACCGAGTGCCGGCTCCAACCGCTGGCGCTCGACCTGATGGCGGGCATTGACGAGGAGACGGTCGACTTCGCCCCCAACTATTCGAACAGCGCCGAAGAGCCGACGGTGCTGCCGGCGCGCTTTCCGAACCTGTTGGTCAATGGGTCCCAGGGCATCGCGGTCGGGATGGCGACCAACATCCCGCCGCACAATCTCGGCGAGGTGATCGACGCCACGATCCACCTCCTTGAACACCCCGACGCGACACCCGACGACCTGATGGAGTTCGTAAAGGGCCCGGACTTTCCGACCGGGGGCCAGATCCTCGGCCGCCAGGGCATCCTGGACGCGTACCGAACCGGTCGGGGCTCGATCAAGATGCGGGCGGTCGCAGAGATCGAAGAGGGTCGCGACGCCACCCGGATCGTGGTGACCGAGCTCGCGTACCAGACTTCGGTCGGGGTCATCGCCCAGAAGATCGACGACCTGGTCAAGGCGGGCGACATCGACGGGATCGCCGAGGTGCTCGACTCCTCAGCGGGCAAGAAGACCCGGTTGGTCATCCGCTTGAAGCGCGACGCCAACGCCAACGTCGTCCTCAACAAGCTCTACAAGCACACCCCGTTGCAGACCAGCTTCGGGGTCAACACCCTGGCCCTGGTCGACGCGGTGCCCCGCACCCTCAACCTGGCCCAGGTGCTGACGCACTACGTGGCCCATCAGGTCGAGGTGGTGACCCGACGGTCAGAGTTCCGGTTGCGCAAGGCGCAGGCCCGGGCCCACATCGTCGAGGGCCTGCTGCGGGCCATCGACATGCTCGACGCGGTGATCGCCACCATCCGGGCGTCCGACGACCGCCCGGCGGCCCGGGTGGCGCTCATGGCCGATCCGTTCGTCTTCACCGAGGAGCAGGCGAACCACATCCTCGAGATGACCCTTGGCCGGCTCACCCGGCTCGGGCGCAGCGAGCTCGAACAGGAGATGGCCCAGTTGCGCGAGACCATCGCCGAACTCGAGGCGATCCTGGCCGATCCGGCCCGGCTGCGAGGGGTCATCGCCACCGAGATGACGGCGGTGCGTGACGCCTTCGCCGACCCGCGCCGCAGTGTCATCACCCACGACCCCGGTGAGCTCGGCATGGAGGACCTCATCGACGACGAAGAAGTCGTCGTCACCATGACGGCGGCGGGCTACATCAAGTCGGTGTCCGCCGACGCCTTCCGCACCCAGGGCCGGGGCGGCCGGGGCGTCCAAGGGGCCCGGTTGAAAGAAGAGGACCTGGTGACCCACGTGGTCCACACCTCGGCCCACGCCTACCTGCTGCTCTTCTCCAACCGCGGGCGGGTCTACCGGCTCCGTGGCCATGAGATCCCGATGAAGGACCGCTACGCCAAGGGCACGGCGCTCGTGAACCTGCTCCCCCTCGCCAACGGAGAGCGGGTGCAGGCCATCGTCCAGACGAGGGATTTCCCGGCCGATCACTACCTGATCTTCGCCACGGCCCGCGGCCAGGCGAAAAAGACCGCCTTCAGTGAGTACGACAAGTCCCGGCGCGAGGGCTTCATCGCCATCAACCTGCGCGAGGGCGACGAGCTGGTGCGGGTGGTGGCGACAAGCGGGGACGACGACATCTTTGAGGTGACCCGCAAGGGCATGACCATCCGGTTCTCGGAAAACGACGTCCGGGCGATGGGCCGTGACGCGTCGGGCGTGCGCGGCATCCGGCTCCGAGAGGACGACGAAGTGGTCTCGTGCGATGTCGCCCGTGACGAGGCCGACATCCTGATCGTCACCGATGCAGGGTACGGGAAGCGGACCAAGCTCGAGCGTTTCAACCGGCAGGCCCGAGGGGGTCAGGGCGTGCGCGGCATCCGGCTGACCGCGAAACGCGGCCGGGTGGTCGCGGCGTTTATGGCGGCCCTCGACGAGGAGATCCTTCTCGTGTCCTCGGGCGGTGTGGTCATCCGCACCGCCGTGCGCGAGATCGCCTCCCAGGGCCGCGACGCCACCGGGGTGCGGGTCATGAACCTCGACGACGGCCAATCCGTGGCGGCCGTCGCCCCGGTCACCGGCTCGGAGTAGCCCTCCGGGGAACGGGGCGGCTCGAGGTCACGACACCGACACGAAGTTCATCGTGAACGGGGCGGCGGGTGGAAAGTAGAAGCCGACGACCTTGCTGCCGACTGAGACGAAGACGTGGGCCGTGGGTGAACCGACCTCCAAAGTGAAGGACTGGCTGGCCAAGAAGTCCTTCACCTGCCCCGCGCCCACCACCCCGGCGAAGACCGGTGACACGTGCTGGGCGTCGGTGGCCTGCATCCAGCTGGCCGACCCCACCGGCTCGACCCGGATGAGGAACGCCGGGGCGTGGATGTCGAAGGTGGCCCCCGTCGCGCTCTTCGTGGCCACCGTGAACAGCGCCGTCGCTTTGCCCGTCACCGCGGTGTTGGTGTGGTGGGCAGGCGTATGGGCGTGGGTGATCCCGATGGAGTTGAGCCACTGCGGCTTGTAGCGGTGGACGAGGAGCCCGGCGACACCGAGGACGACGGCCAGGGCCACCACCGCGACCACGAGCTTCAGGGCGAATGGCGCCCGGGCCTTGCGCGGTGGGGTGGGCCGGATGGCCGGCGTCACGCCGGTGTCGACCAGATTCACCTGGGCGGCGCCGGGCTGGGATCCCACCGGAACCGGTGTTGAAGCGGCCGTGCCCGGGGGGGCGATGCGCCGGCCCGCCGCCGTCGCGGCCGGGGGCGTCGACGGCGACCTCGACGCCGCGGTGACCGGTACGGCCCCGGTGTCGAGGGGGCTTTGGACGACCCCGCCCTGCGCGAGCACCGTCGCTCCGGGGACCGGATCGCTGTGGGGCCCCGTGACCACACCGGGTGCCTGGTGGACGGCGACGCTCGGCGCGCCGCCCGCGGGCACCGACAGGACGGTGGCCACCGGCCAGTTGTCGACCAGCAAGAGCACGTAGCGCTCTCCGGGAAGACCGAGGAAATCGGCGTAGCGGCGCAGGGTCCGCAGCACGATGATGCGGTCGGGAATGCGGTCCACCGTACCGGCCTCGAGGCAGTCGAGCTGTTCGGCCGGCAGTCCGGTGCGCAACGTCACGTCGTCGAGGCTCAGCCCCTGGCGGGTCCGGGCCCGGCGGAGGTTCCGTCCGAGCTCGGGTACCGATTCGGGGGGCCCGGCCACGTCGCTTCGACGAGGGTTGCCGCCGGCACGATGCAGGATCACCCCTCGCCCCTTCCCTCAGGCCGCTTGGTTTGGCGTGAGCGTACCCCCGCCGGGGTCGCCCGGCGTTGCGGGGGTGGCGCTTGCCCTACAGATAACCGACAGGCTATCCACAGGAAACGGTTGAAGGATGTGGGCCAGGAGGTGGCACGGCGTGGCCGACGATGCTCGGGTGTTGATAGTGGACGATGAACAGGGCATCACCGACCTGGTCTCGATGGCGCTGCGTTACGAGGGCCTGTCGGTGGAAGTCGCCCATACCGGCGGCGACGCCCTCCGTGCGGTCGAGCGCTTTCGCCCGCACCTGATGATCCTCGACGTGATGCTGCCCGACTTCGACGGCTTCGAGGTCCTGCGTCGGCTGTCGGGTGACCAGCCGCGGGTCCCCGTCCTCTTCCTCACCGCACGCGGGGAGCTCGACGACAAGCTCCGCGGCTTCACTCTGGGTGGGGACGATTACGTGACCAAGCCGTTCAGTGTCGAAGAATTGATCGTGCGTACCCGGGCGATTTTGCGGCGCGCCTATGACCTTGAACCCGATACGGGGCTCCTTGGCTTCGACGACGTGCTTCTCGACGAAGAGCAGCACGAGGTCACCCGTTCGGGTGTGGTCGTCGATCTGACGCCGACCGAGTTCAAATTGCTCCATTATCTGTTGTTGAACGCCGACCGGGTGGTGTCGAAAGGCCAGATTCTCGACCGGGTATGGCAGTACGACTTCGACGGGAACGACAACGTCGTCGAGATCTTCATCAGCTCGCTGCGGCGCAAACTCGAAGCGGACGGTCCCCGGGTGATCCAGACCGTTCGCGGTGTCGGTTACCGCCTCCGCCGCCCGGCACCGTCGTGACCCTGCGGGGCCGTCTCTTGTTGGTACTCGTCGGTGTGGTCGCCGCGGGCCTGATCCTCTCCGATGTGGTCACCTATACCCAGTTGCGCTCGTTTCTCGTGGCCCGGGTCGATCCCCAGCTGCAGGTGGCATCCTTTTCGATGACCCGGGCCCTCGAGGCGGAAAATGGCCTCGCCCCCGCCCTGCCCTTCGTGCCAGCACCGACCACCCCGGGCACCTTTTCGGGGGGGTCGTCGTCTCGTCTCCCCGGCGGATCCGCCACCGGCGGACTCCCCCGCGGCTTTGGCGGCGGGCACTCGGGTTCGGGGCTCGAGCCGGCCGGGACGTTCGGGGAGCTGGTCAACGCCCACGGCGTTGTGGTGGGCAAGACGGTGTCGGTCATCTACACCGGCAAGGCCGTCGCCCGCCCGGTACTTCCCCACCCGTTGCCCGCCCTCGGACGCAACGGGACGGCCGTCTTCAGCGCCACCAGCAAGGGTGGGACCGTTAGCTACCGGGTCCTGGTTCGGTCCTTCCACTACCGCGATCTCACCGTGGTGGTGGCCATTCCCCTCACCGATGTGAACCAGACACTCGGCCGTCTGCTCCAGGTGGAACTCCTCGTCAGCGCGGCCGTGTTGCTGGGACTCGGCGTGCTGGCCTGGTGGATCGTCCGACGGGGCCTGCGACCGTTGGAGCAGATGGCCGAAACGGCCGGCGAAATCGCCGGCGGCGATCTCGGTCGGCGGGTGACACCGGCGGAGGATCGCACCGAGGTCGGCCGTCTCGGGCTCGCCCTGAACGCCATGCTCGGGGAGATCGAGGATGCCTTTGCGGACCGGGCGGCGTCGGAGGGCCGCCTCCGGCGGTTTCTGGCCGACGCCTCCCATGAGCTGCGCACCCCGCTCACCTCCATCCGCGGGTACGCGGAGATCTTCGATCTCGGAGCGAGCGAGCGTCCGGCCGACCTGGCCACCTCCATGCACCACATCCGCGAAGAGGCAGACCGCATGAACGTGCTCGTCGACGACCTGCTCCTTTTGGCACGCCTCGACCAGGAACGGCCCCTCGACATCGCACGAGTCAACCTGGTTGCCGTGGTGGCCAAGTCCGTCGACGCCGCCCGCCTGTTCTCGCCCGGCCAACAGGTCGAGTTGCTCGCACCCGAAGTGGTGGAGGTCTTCTGCGACGCCCACCGGGTGCGCCAGGTCGTCGACAACCTGGTCGGGAACGCGGTGCGCCACTCACCACCGGGGGGCCCCGTGGTGGTGCGGGTCCTGGTCGAACAAGACGGTGCGGCCGTCGAGGTGAGCGATCGGGGCCCCGGCGTGGCCCCCGCCGACGCCGAGCGGATCTTCGAGCCCTTCTTCCGGGCCGACACCTCCCGGGCCCGGGCGACCGGGGGAGCGGGCCTCGGCCTGGCCATCGTGGCGGCCATCGCCCGCGCCCACGGCGGCACCGTCGGGGTGCGCTCGAACGGGCCCGGAGGGGCCACCTTCTGGATCCGCCTCCCGTTCGGGTCTCCTTCAGCAGATCCACAGGAAGCAGAAAGCCTGCGCACAGAGACTGTTGGTTGACTCGGGCCCATGCACGCACCAGCTGAGAGCGCCACCCCGGTGATCCGACGAGCCGTCGTCGTCATTGCCACCGTCTTGACCAGCATCTTTTCGGTCGCCCTGCTGGCGACACCGGCATCGGCCGCCTCGTCGTCGACCGGCTCGGGAACCTCGAAGTCGGGCCAGGGGGCGAAGGCCTTCGAGACCTGTCTGGCCCAGCACGGCGTAAAATTTTCGGGGGTCCATCGCCCCGGTGGCTCGGGGTCGTTCCCCGGGGCGCACCCCGGCGGCTCGGGCTCGTTTCCGGGCGGGGCCGGGGGCGGCGGCTCGTTTCCCGGTGGGCGCCCCGGCGGCGCGGGCGCTGCGGGCGGGGGCAAGACCAACTCCAAGTCCGCCAAGGCCTTCGCCGCCTGTCGGAGCAAGCTCCCCGCCGGCGGGTTCGCAGGAGGTGGCACCTTTAAGCCGACCGCCGCCCAACAGCAGGCGCTGACCGCCTTCGAGCAGTGCATGTCGACCCACGGCGTGAAGATCGCTTCGACGGCGACCTTCCAGACGATCCGATCGCTTGAGCAGGCCGATCCCGCCGCCGCGAAGGCCTGTCAGAGCGACCTGCAAGGTGCCTTCGGGCCTCGAGGGGGCGCCCCGGGTGCTTCGAGCCCCCCGCCGACCGCCCCCTCTTGATCTCGGGCGGTATCGGGTCGCGCCGAGCCGAACGCCTCGGGCCAAGCCGGTGCCCGGCGTCCCGACCATGAACCAAAAGGAGCGGTGATGGCGAACAGGACCCGTTGGATTACCGGCCGGAGGTTGGTCAACGCCGCCCTTGGCGCGCTGATCATCGGCAGCGGCGTCGTTGCCGCCGTGAGCACGTCGTCATCGGCATCGACGACCACCGTCACCAGCACCGCCGCAGTGACCCGCGGGACGGTGCAAGCAGTCCAATCGGCCACAGGGAATGTCGCGGCAGCCCAGACCTATTCGCTGAGTTTTGCCGCCGCCGGCACGGTGAAGGCGATCAATGTCTCGATCGGCCAGCAGGTGACGCAGGGTGAGGCGCTCGCCACCGTGGACTCGTCGTCCGCCCAGACAGCGCTCACCGAAGCCCAAGACAACCTGACGGCGGCCGAGGACCGCCTCAGCCAGGACGAACAAGGTGGCACCAGCTCTTCGGGCGGCGGAGCGGCCTCCTCTGGCGGTGGATCGACGGCCGCGGTGACGATCCCGCCCTCGTCGACCACCACGACGACGGTGCCGGGGTCCCCCTCGAGTCCTGGGACTTCCGCCCCGACGACCCCGACCCCGACGACCCCGAGGCGCCGCGCCCGAGCTACCAGCAGGA
>PMOE01000089.1:0-1597 GCA_003161575.1 Acidimicrobiaceae bacterium
AGGTCGTAGGCCTCCCGTTCCATGGCATCGACCCCGGGGTAGACGTCGATCACCGAGGCAACGCTGGGGTCTGCTTCGGGTACCTGTACGCGAATCCGGGCCCGGCGCTTCTGTGAGAGCGAGACCAGATTCACCACCACCTCGAAGCGCTCGGCGGCCACCCCGTCGGGCAGGGCGCGGCCGGGGTGCGAGAGGTAGTCGACGGCACACAGATCGGCGCATAGCTCGAAACCGGCGTCTCGGTAGGCACGCACCATCTCGGCGTAGCGCTCGCGGGGAGGGAAGGCGATCTCATCGACCAGCCGGCCCCCCGAACGCGGGACGTCGGGGAGGACGGCGCCCGGAGCTGCCGGGTCACCCGTGGCGATGGCGGCGGAATCCGCCGCCCCCGTGGCACTCATCGCGGAGTGGCCACCCGCACGGCGTCGGGCGCTTCGGGGACCCAGCCGGCGGTCTCGGGCTCGACGTCGGATTCGAGATGGGGACGCCGGGTGATCTCGCCGGTGCGGATCTTCTCGTGGAGAGTCAAGATGGCGTGCAACAGGGTCTCAGGGGACGGGGGGCAGCCCGGCGCGTAGACATCGACCGGCACGATCTGATCGACCCCTTGGACGATGGCGTAGTTGTTGAACATCCCCCCGGTAGACGCGCACACCCCCATGGAGATGACCCACTTGGGCTCCATCATCTGGTCGTAGACCTGACGGAGCACCGGGGCCATCTTCTGGGACACCCGCCCAGCCACGATCATGAGATCGGCCTGGCGGGGTGAGGCACGGAAGACCTCCATCCCAAGGCGGCTGATGTCGTAGTCCGCCGCTCCCACCGACATCATCTCGATGGCGCAGCAGGCCAGACCGAACGTGGCCGGCCAGACGCTGTTGCGGCGCGCCCATTTGACCAGGTCTTCGATCCGGCCGGTCAGAAAGTTGTGCTGGAGGTCTTCGAGGCCCATGTCCTCAGCCCCCCTAGGCCGCCTGGCCCGGCGAAGTCTGTTCCGCCGTGATCCGCGAGATGGTCGATTCGGACGTACGCGCCGGCATCCCCGCCTCGAGGCGCTTGGCCGGGCCCCAGCTGAGCGCCCCGTTGCTCACCAGGTAGAGGAACGCCACGAACACCACGGCCGCGAAGACCAGCACTTCGACGAGGCCGAAAAGTCGGAGCTGTCGGAAGACGACGGCCCAGGGATAGAGAAAGACGATCTCGATGTCAAAGATGATGAAGATCATCGCCACCAGGTAGAAACGGACCGGGAACCGCTGCGGGGGCTCTGACTCGGGGATGATGCCGCACTCATAGGGGGCTGTTTTGGCCGACGACGGCTTGGCGTGCGGCCCGAGCATCTTCGAGCCCACGAAGGAACCCGCGGCGAAGACGACGCCGAGTACGAACATCAAGAAGATCGGCAGGTACTGGTCCACGGTCTCGCGGTTCTACCACGGCACCGATTCTCCAGGCACATCGAGATGGGTGCTCACGGGGCGAGGCGGCGAGCCTACGATCGTGGGGTGACCGAAGGCGCAGCTCCCCCGCCGAAGTCCCGCTCGAAGACGGCCGGTGGTCGTCCCCGGCCAGGGAAGGTGGCGGGCACGAAGGC
>PMOE01000089.1:1610-32134 GCA_003161575.1 Acidimicrobiaceae bacterium
GGACCGCGTCCACGACGTCTTGGTGATCGGTGCGGGCCCGGGAGGGTCTTCGTGTGCCCTCTGGCTGGCCGAGGCCGGCTGGGACGTCGTCGCGGTTGAAAAGAAACGCTTCCCCCGGGTCAAGACCTGCGGGGACGGTCTGACCCCGAGGGCCGTGCGCCAGCTGGCCGACATGGGGCTCGAAGGGGAACTGGCCGGGTCCCACCGCTTCGAGGGCCTGCGGGCCCACGGGTTCGGCCAGGTGCTCGACATGCGCTGGCCCGAGCACCCCTCCTTTCCCTCCTACGGCTACACGATCACCCGCCACGACCTCGACGGCATCGTGGCCGACCGGGCGGTCAAGGCGGGAGCCACGGTGTACCAAGCCACGGAGGCGCTCGAACCGCTGCTCGAGGACCCCGAGGCCACGGCGCCGGCCGACGACCACCCCCACCCCGGCGCGGCCGGCGCGCCACTGCCCGGTTGCCTCGGCGCGCTGGTGCGCGATCGCGACTCGAACAAGACACGGGAGATCCGGGCCCGCTACATCGTGATCGCCGACGGCGCCAACTCGCGATTCGGGCGCGCCCTCGGCACGGCTCGGGACCGGACGTCGCCCATGGGGATGGCGCTGCGGGGCTATTACCGCTCTGACCGCCACGATGATCCATTTATCGAGTCGCACCTCGACATCCGAGACGCAGATGGAGACGTGGTGCCCGGCTACGGCTGGATCTTCCCTCTCGGCGACGGCAGGGTGAACGTCGGGGTGGGGCTCTTGTCCACCGACAAGCGGTGGCGGGGGGTCAACACCTCCCGGCTCATGGAGACCTTCGTCGACTTCGCCCCGAAGAGCTGGGGGCTCACCCCAAAGAGCTGCTGTGGTCCCCCGACCGGGGGGAAGTTGCCCATGGGTCTCGCCGTCCTCCCCCACGCCGGGCCCAACACCGTGGTCGTCGGCGATGCCGCCGGATCGATCAACCCCTTCAACGGGGAGGGGATCGCCTACGGCTACGAGACCGGACGGCTCGCCGCGGCCTCCCTCGGCGAAGCGCTGAGCGGGGACACTGAGGCCTTGGGCCGCTACGACCAGCGACTCGACGACGCCTACGGCTCCTATTACAAGGTGGCCCGGGCCTTCATCCGCCTCATCTCGAATCCCGAGGCGATGAAGGTGTGCGTCGGGGCGGGCATGCGTTCGGAGTTCGTCATGAGCCAACTCCTTCGCATCATGGCCAACCTGATGCGCCCCGACACCCTCGGCCCCGCCGAGCTCGCCTATCGGGCCATGGAACTCGTGGCCGATATCCTGCCGGCCTCACCGATCGAACGCGCTCGCGCCAGCTGAGCGGTCACCCGCAGCGGGCGAGGGCAGTCGCCCGGAACCGAAGAGGTGCCGGGCGGTTCACGTCCCGCGCGAGAGGCCTTCGGCGGCGACATTCTTCTCGAGGGTGGAGACAAGCGAGTCACTCACCGCGACCGGGAAGATCCCGGGTGCCGAGAAGGTGATGAGGGTGCTCTGGACCCTTCCCCCGCCAACGAAGAAGAACCCCAACTCGAACGTCACCGACACGGTGGGGGTCACCACCGGCACGCTGAGGCTCACTCCTTCGGCCGTCGTCCCGCGCAACTGGGGGAGTGTCAGTGCTTGCACCTGCGGCGTGCCGATCGAGGCACCGGCAGCCCCGCCCGACACCTTGGCCGATTGGATCAAGAGCTGGGCGATCGTTGCCCCGAAGCAGAACGAGAACCTGGGGTTGGAGATCTCGGCGAGGTCTTCGCTCACCGACGCGGCCGATGTGAAGACGGCGGTCTCGGAGGCCACCTCGGTAGTCGCTGCGCCGGGGGCTTCGAAGACCGGGGAGACGGCCTGGGCTGATGGATCTGCCGTCGACCCCAAGAAGGTGCCGTCACGTGACGACGAGACTTGGAGGCACCTGGCGAATTTCTGATCGGCCCGGGTCTGGGCTTGGCGCTGCCCGCTACTCAACGGGAGTGACCCCGCGTCGTGGCCGCCGAAAAATCCGTTCAGAGGGCCGCTCGACGCATCGACGGTCCAGTCGACGGGCAGATCCTGCTGTGTGATGTTGATCTGCTGGGCCACCTGGTGGTCCCCCGCTGCCGGGTTGGCGCCGCCCGAACCCGCTGCGCGGGGATGGCTCGTGGTACCGGCGCTGACGTAGAGCACGACACCCCCGACGAGCAGGACCACGACAAGGGCGACCAGCGCCACAACCAACGGCTGGGTCGATGGTGCGGCGCGTCGGTGCCCAGAAGGTGGTGCACCGGCGCGCTGGGCCGGTGCGAGGGGATAGCCCCCGGGCCCCGGATCGAGCCACGAGGGCGGCGGCCCGTCGAACCGCACGTCCAAAGACGGGGAGGCCGGTGGTCCCGAAGGCGGGTCGTCCGGTCCCCCAGGGGCGGTTCGAGAGATCACCGCCCGGGCATCGTCGAGACCGATGCTGGGCTCGATCACCGGCGGGGGCGACGGCGCGACCGCGAAGAGATGGAGGGGCGGACCACCACGGTGTGCCCCGGGGAACGTGAGGAGCGAACGGGCCGGCTCGGGGGTAGCAAGCGGTGGGGTCAGGCCGCGAAGGACATGATCGAGCGCCGCGGCCCGCTCCACCGGGAGCTGCGCCAACGGAATCAACCAGCGCACCTGGCGCCCGCCGATGGTCGCCACCAGCTCGATCGCGCGACGGGCGTGCGCGCCCGCCGACGTCGCGGCGCAGCGGGCGCCGACCATCTCGGACCACGCCACGATGCGGACCGACTCGGGATGGGGTCCGGTGATGGTGAGCCCGGCCGCATCCATTCGCAGTCGGAGCCCGCGCACCGGGCGTGCGGGCCTTCCGGTGACCGCTTCGAGGACCACGTCGGTGAATTCGAGCGCGGACCGACCGCTCGACCCTGGGACCCCCTCAGTCACCAGGTCATGGTACCCAGCCAGGGTTCTGCGGGGATTTGTGAGGGCGGGGGCCGGGCGAGCGAACACGACCGCTCCATGTCCCCCCGGACGACCCACGGTCGGGTTGGCCGGCCGCACGCATGACGGTTCGAACCGCGCCGCCCCAAGGTCAGCGGGCGACCCTCATGTCCGCTCCATCGCCGCGGCGACCTCGGCCGCCGCCTCGCCGGCAACCTCGACCGCCAGGGCGAGCTCAAGCTCGGTGTGGGCCAAACCGGGGAAGAGCGCCTCGTAGGGACCGGGGGCAAGGGCGATCCCGCGACCCAGCATGGCGTGGAAGAACCTCGGGTACACATCGTGGTCGACGATGGCCCGGGCACCGTCGTAGTCGGTCGGGAGGTCGATCGTGATGCCAGGCGGCGCGACGAAGAGCCCGACCAAGGGTCCGACCGACGCGACGCCAGCACCCAGGCCGCCGGCGGTGATGGAGGCTCCGAGATCCCGGGCGAAGCGGGCCGCTCGAGACGACAGCTCCTCGTAGTCAGCGGCGCAGACGTGGTCGAGCACGGCACAGCCCGCTGCGGTGGCCAACGGGTTCCCCGACAGGGTCCCCGCCTGATAGACGGGTCCGTTCGGGGCGAGTGCGGCCATGACGCCCTCGCTGCCACCGAATGCACCCACCGGCAGTCCACCGCCGATCACCTTGCCGAAGCACCACAGGTCGGGACTGACGCCGACGCGGGCGGTGGCGCCCCCCTCGCCCAGGCGAAAGCCGGTGATCACCTCGTCGAAGATCAACAACGCGCCCGCCGCGTCACAGGCTGCTCGCAGCCCGGCCAAGAATCCGGCGGCCGGCGTCACCAAGTTCATGTTCGCCGCCACCGGCTCGACGATCACACACGCCACCGTCTCGTCGATTTCTGGAACCACGTTGTAGGGCGCGACGATCGTGTTTGCGACCGAGCCGGCGGGGACGCCGGCCGAGCCGGGCAGTCCGAGGGTGGCCACCCCGCTACCCCCACCGGCCAACAGCCCGTCGGAATGGCCGTGGTAGCACCCGGCGAATTTGATGACTCGGTCCCGGCCCGTCTGGCCGCGGGCCAGGCGCAGCGCGCTCATCGCCGCTTCTGTCCCAGAAGACACCAGGCGCACCTGTTCGCAGCCGGGGACCCGCGCGCAGATGGCCTCAGCCAGGGTCACCTCGCCGGGGGTCGGGACGCCGAACGTGGTGCCCAACTCGGCCGCCCGGGTGACCGCTGCGACGACGACGGGGTGGGCGTGGCCGAGCAGCACCGCCCCGTAGGACTGGATGAAATCGAGGTAGCGGATGCCTTCTACGTCGTAGAGCCAAGGGCCCTTTCCGCGCACCGCGGTGAACGGGGTGCCGCCGACCGAGCTGAACGAGCGCACCGGTGAGTCCACGCCGCCGGGAATGACCCGGCGGGCCCGGGCGAACCACTCCTCGTTGGTCGCCGGGCCGAACGTGCTCCCGGTCGCCTCCTCACCCACCGATGTACTCGGCCATTTCGGCCGCGAAATACGTGAGGATGAAATCCGCACCGGCGCGCTTTATGGCGGTGAGTTGTTCGACGGCGACGGCCGGTCCGTCGATCCAACCCCGCTCGGCCGCGGCCTTCACCATGGCGTACTCACCACTCACCTGGTACGCGGCGACGGGCACATCGACCGTGCGTCGTACCTCGGCGATGACGTCGAGGGAACTCAACGCCGGCTTGATCATCACCATGTCCGCACCCTCGGCTATGTCGAGGGCCACCTCGGCCTCCGCCTCGCGGCGATTGGCCACGTCCTGCTGGTACGCCCGGCGGTCCCCGCCCGAGGCGATGCTGACCTCGACGGCGTCACGGAACGGGCCGTAGAGCGCCGATGCGTACTTGGCGGCGTAGGCGAGGATGGCCACCTCGTGGTGCCCGGCCTCGTCGAGGGCGTGGCGTATGGCCGCCACCTGACCGTCCATCATCCCGCTCGGGGCGACGACATCGGCCCCGGCGTTCGCTTGGGCGACTGCGACGCGTCCGTACAGCTCGATGGTGGCGTCGTTGTCGACGGTGCCGTCTGCGGCCAACACGCCGCAGTGACCATGGTCGGTGTACTCATCGAGGCAGAGGTCGGCCATAACGACAAGAGTCCCGCCCACCGCCCCTTGCAGCGCAGACAGCGCCCGTTGGGCCACGGCGTCTGGGTCCCAGGCCCCTGACCCAGTCGGGTCCTTTTGCTCGGGTACGGCGAACAGGACGAGACCGGGGACGCCGACGGAGGCCAGGCGCTTGGCCTCGGTGACCACCGAAGAGACCGAGTGCTGGAACTGGCCGGGCATGGAGGGGATCGGGACGGGCTCGGCGAGTCCCTCACGTACAAAGAGCGGGGCGACGAGGTCGTCCACCGACAGGCGTGCCTCGGCCACCAAGCGTCGGAGCGCCGGAGTGCGCCGGAGTCGGCGCAGCCGTCGTTGGGGAAAGCCCACCCCACCAGCCTACGGGGCGCACACCGGTCGGTCGCTCGAGCCTCTACTTGTTGGTCTCCGCCCGCCGGTAGGCGACGAGTGCCCCGACCAACGCGTCCACCGTTGCACCGGGCGCTTGAACGGCGACTTCCAATCCGGCGGCACGAGCGGCCCTCGCCGTCGCCGGTCCGAGGCAAGCGACCACCGCCGGGACGCCGGCCGAGACTCCAGCTTGGTCACAAAAGGCCAGGTAGGCGGCGACGGTCGAGGGCGACGTGAAGGTGATGGCGTCGGCCCTTGACGCCTCGGCCAGCAGCGCGTCGCTGGGTGCGGGCGCCCGCACCGTCTCGTAGGCGTCCACGCCGTCGACGCGCCAGCCCTGGGCGGCCAAACCGTCGGGCAGATCGGGCCCGGCGCCGGCCGCTCTGGGGAACAGCACCCGGCCCGGCCCCGACGCGGCAACCAGCGCCTCGGCCAGCCCTGACGCACTCGTCTGTTCGGGCACCAGATCGGCGATCAGGTGGTAGGCGGCGAGGGCGTCTTGGGTCCGCCCACCCACCGCAGCGATGCGGGTGCGACCGAAACTCCGGCCGTCGCGCAACAGCGGAACGAACCGCTCGACCGAACTGGCCGAGGTGAAGGCGACCCAGTCGTAGTCGCTCACCGCGGTGGCGGCCTTCCGCAAAGCCGTCCCCCCATCGGCGGGCTCGGTCGTCTCGATCACCGCCAGGAACATCACCCGCGCACCGGCGCCGGCAAGGGCATCTGCGAGCGGACCGGCGCGCTCGGTGGCCCGGGTGACCACGACACGCCAGCCGGCCAAGGGTCCGACTCGTCGACCGAGGTCGAGCGCGGCAACCGGGCCCACCACGACGACGGCCGGGGACTGCACCGACAGCCTTCCCAACTCCTTGAGCGTGGTCGTGATGCGGACCTCGGCGGCGGTCGTCCCCCGCTCGATCACCGCCACCGGCGTGTCGGGCGCTCGCCCGCCGGCCATGAGGCGCTCAGCGATCTCGGCCCGGGTGGCCACACCCATGAGGATGACCAGGGTCCCGCCACCCCGGGCGAGCGCCGCCCAGTCCACGCTGCTGGGCCCTCCCGGATCGCCCACCCGGCCGGTCACCACGGTCACCGCGGCGGCCAGGCCCCGGTAGGTGACCGGCACCCCAGCGATGGCGGGTACGGCGAAGGCCGAAGGGACCCCGGGCACCACCTCGCAGTCGACGCCGGCCCGAACGAGCGCCTCAACCTCTTCCCCGCCCCGGCCGAAGAGGAACGGGTCGCCACCCTTCAGGCGCACCACCAACCGGCCGGCCCGACCGTGCTCGATCAGCAGCGCGTTGATCTCGTCCTGCTGGCCCGCACTTCCCGCTCCGCGGGAGTGACCGGGCCACTTGCCCACGTCGACGAGCTCGGCGCCGGTGCGGACAAGAGCCAGCAGGGAACGGTCCACCAGGCGGTCGTGGACCACCACGTCGGCACGGGAGAGCAACTCGGCGCCGCGACGGGTGAGCAGGCCCGGGTCGCCCGGGCCCGCCCCGACCAAGAAAACGGTCACGACGTGCTCCCGACTTCGGGCGGCCCCCATCCCTCGATGAGCGAGCCCCCACACTCGTCGAGCAGGCCACGAGCCACCCGGCATCCGAGTTCTTGGGGATCTTCGCCGTTCTGGTGGGCCCGGACCAGGATCCGTCCGTCGCCACTGGCCAAAAGGCCGTGGAGGCGGAGGCCGCCGTCGACCGGCTCAGCCCAGGCGGCCACCGGCACCGTGCAGCTCCCACCGACCTCGGCCAGCATCGCCCGCTCGGCGACCAGCACCCTGTGGGCCACGCGATCATCGAGTTCGCCAAGCAACCCGAGCACCTCGTCGTCGCCGGCCCGGCATTCGACCGCCAATGCACCCTGGCCGGCCTGGGGCAGCATCACGATGGTCGGCAGGGCCTCGGTCACCCGATCCGACCAGCCGAGGCGATCGAGCGCGGCCAAGGCGACCACCACGGCGTCGACGGCGTCGTCGGTCGCCAGGGCGACCCTCGTCTCCATGTTCCCCCGCAACTCGACGAAGGTGAGGTCCGGGCGAATGTTGGCCAGCTGGGCCCGCCGGCGGGCCGCCCCCGTGGCCACCACCCCACCGGCGGGGAGGTCCGCCAGGCGCCGACCGATCAACGCGTCACGCGGATCGCCCCGCTCGGGGACCGCAGCGAGGACCAGACCGTCGACCGTCGTCGACGGCAGGTCCTTGGCCGAGTGCACGGCCAGGTCGGCCCGGCCGTCGAGCACCGCCGTCTGGACCTCTTTGGTGAACACCCCCTGGCCGCCGATGCGATCGAGCGGCTCGTGGGTCCGCCGGTCGCCCTCGGTACGCACCACGACCAACTCCACCGCGATCGTTGGCACCGCGGCGGCAATCGCCCGGGCGACCGTCCGGGCCTGGTGGCGGGCGAGGGGGGAGCCGCGGGTGGCAAGCCGCAGGACGCGTTCGCCGCGTCGCGCCGGTGGGGGGGGCACCACGGCCTAGAGGTCGAAGAGGGTCCGCAACGCCTCGACCATCCGTTCGCCCCGCGGCGTTCCCGCGGTCTCCTTCAACAGCACCGTCGGCTCGTGCACCAGCTTGGCCAGGACGGCCCGGGTCACCGCGTCGATCTGCGCCCACTCCTCGTCGCTCAGAGCGCCGAAGCGGTTCCGACGCCGGTCGAGTTCGGCCGTGCGGGCCTCTTCGAGCCGCGCCCGCAAGGCGGCGATCACCGGAGCCGCTCCCCGGGCCCGAGCGGCGTTGCGGTAGCGAACCACCTCTTCGGCCACGATGGCGTGGGCCTCGGTTGCCTCGCCCCGCCGGTCGTCCATCGCCTGAGCCACCGAGGTACTGATGTCGTCCATGTCGAGCAGGGTTACCCCGGGGATCGACCGGGAGGCCGGGTCCACGTTGCGGGGCATCCCGAGATCGACCACGAGCAACGGTCGAGCGTCCCTCGTCCCTGAGGGTGCCAGGTGGGCGGCCGTGAGGATGTGGCCCGCAGCCTCGAGCGCGCTCACCACGACGTCGGCGCTGTCCAGGGCGTCGCCGAGCGCGTCGAACTCGGTGGCCCGCAGCACCATGCCCGGCGCCCCTCCCGCCACCAAGGCGGCGGCCCGCTCGGCTGTGCGGTTGGCCACAACGACCTCGGCCGGCCGACGGCCGACGGGCAAATCGCGAAGGGCGCGAACCACCCCGGCCCCGATCTCGCCCGCCCCGACCACGACGGTGCTCGTGCCGGCGAGTCCGCCCGACCGAGCGCGCTCGGCCAGTCCGGTCGCCGCGTGGGAGAACGAGGTGGTGCCTCGGGCGATGCCGGTTTCCGAGCGCACCCGCTTGCCGGTATGCAGGGCGTGGCGGAAGAGCTCGGCCAAGACCGGCCCGCTCACCCGTTCTGTCTGAGCGCGCTCCCAGGCCCGGCGGACCTGGCCGAGTACTTCGGGTTCGCCGGGAACGGCGGACTCCAAGCCCGAGGCGACAGCGAACAGATGGGTGGCCACGTCGTCATCGAAGCGCACACTCAGATGGCCCTCAAGTTCGGCAACGGGGACGCCAGCCGTATCGGCCAAGACCTCTTGGACTTCGTGCACAGCGTCGTGGAATCGGTCGACGACGGCATAGACCTCTGTTCGCAGGCAGGTCGACAACAACACCGCCTCTTGGAGGTTGATCCGGTCACCGAGGGCCCCCAACACCTTGGGTGCCTCGGCGTCGCCCACCGCCACCAGCTCTAAGAGGTCGAGCGGGGCCTGATGATGCTCGATACCCACAACGACAACTGACAACGGGTCGGGCGCCTCCCTTGGTCGGCCCGTCCCGGTCCGGCAACCGGTGCCGGGGGACGGGTCTCGGCCCCGTACGGTGCGGGGGACGGGAGCCCGTCCACCAGGTTCCAGCATGCCGGGCGGGCCGCCGGGACGCCAGTCGCCACCCCCCCGGGGCGCCAGCCAGCGGCCCGGGCTACCCGATGTCGGGGGAAGGAGATAGCCCGACCGAGCGCATGAACGGGACCNNTCGGTCGGCACCACGAGGACTCGGGGAGCGAAGTTGAGGATCGAGGTAACGCCCACCGCGACCAGGGCATCGGCAACCTCTTGGGCCGCCGAGGCCGGCGTGGCGACGACGCCGATCGCCGGGCGGTCGATCTGGGCCAGTTCGCCGAGGTCGCTCAGGTGCCGGACGGTCACCGGGCCGACCTTTTCGCCGACTACCCCCGGGGCCACGTCGAACAGCGCGGCCACCCGGAAGCCCCGCGACGAAAAGCCCTCGGAGTTCACGAGGGCCCGGCCGAGGTTCCCGATGCCGACGATCACGACCGGCCAGTCACGGTCGACACCGAGGGCCCGATCGATCTGGGAGATGAGGAAGGCGGCGTCATAGCCGGTCCCCCTGGTCCCGAACGACCCGAGCAACGAAAGATCCTTTCTGACCTTGGCCGCATTGACCCGGGCCAAGCTGGCCAGCTGCTCAGAGGAGACGGTCGCCGCACCGCTGCGGAGGAGCTCGGAGAGGATCCGTTGGTAGATCGGCAACCGCACCACCGTGGCCTCGGGGATGCGCCGACCCCGCGGCTCGCTTCGCTCGGCGTCGTCGAGGCCCATGGTCGAGCGTACCGAGGGAGGGCGACCGGTCACCAGACGAGCTGGACCAGGCCGCCGGCGTCCACCCCAAAGCGGAGCTGCGCCGAGCCCTGTCGGACGACCAGCGCCAGGCGGCCGTTGCCGTCGCCGAGCACCCCCGGCTCGCCTTCGGCCAGCTCGGTGTAGGAACGGACCCGGCGCCACGCGCCGAGATCCCCCGCCACCCCGGGGGGACTGTTCTCGAGGCGCACCTCCACCTCGGCCACGTGGTCGGGGATCTCAACGGCCGGGGCGGCCAACTGGCCGTTGCCGAATCGGTCGACCCACGTGATCTCGGCCCGCAGGAGGTGGCGCCCGTCGGCGAGGGTGCCCGCCTCACACACCGCTGCGGGCACCCGCACCAAGGAGGTGGCCACGACCGGATCGCCGAGCGAGCCGGGGTCGGCTCCGAGGCACAGCGCGGCGGCGGCCGGGGCGAACACATCACGGCCGTCGAAGGTGACCGGCCCAACCGTCGCGCCCGCCACGGGGGCCGGGGCCAGTGCCACCGCCTTGGTCACATCCCCGGTCGACTCGAGCGCAGGCACCAACAACCCGTTGTCCGGACCGACGAAGAACCGGGGGCCGGGGCCAGGCCCGCTCGCGAGCGCGAGCGCGCGCCGCCCCCCGCCGACGCCGGGGTCCACCACCGCCAGCACCACGCCGGGGCCGAGGTGGGGCAGGACCCGCACGAGGGCACCGGCCCCGGCCCGAACGTCGAAGGGCGCGATGTCGTGGGTGAGATCGATCACGCGGGCGTGCGGAGCGAGACGGGCGAGGACGGCGTGGACAACGCCGACGAACTCGTCGCGCAGCCCGTAGTCGGAGAGAAAGAAGACCGTATCGGGGGCCGGCGCGCTCACGGGCTCGGGCCGGGTCAACCCGCCTTGGTGATGCGCTCGGTCACATACCGGTCGAGGTCCTCTTCGCGCAGCCGGAAGGAACGCCCGATCCGGGCCGCCCGGAGCTCGCCCGAGTTGATGAGGCGGTACACCGTCATGGTCGAGACACGAAGTATCGCCGCGACTTCTCCCACAGTGAGAAACCGGGTGTTCGTGGTGTCGAGTTGCTGGGTCATCGGTATGGACTCCCCCTCCGCACCCAGGGACTTTACGCCCTCTGGGGCCCCAGCGAAAGGGCCACTTCCAGGAACGATGCTCCCGCTCAGCGCCCCAGGTTGCGGGATCGCTCGGTGGCCGAGGCCACCGCCTCGAAGAAGGCCGAGCGCACCGCCCTCGCCTCGAGAGCCCGGATCCCCGCGGCGGTCGTCCCCCCCGGAGAGGTCACCGCTGCTCGGAGCACCTCGGGCTCCTCGCCGGTCTCGGCCAAAAGCTTGGCCGAGCCGAAGAACGTCTCGACCACCAGGGTCCGGCTGATCTCGCGGGGCAGTCCGGCGTGAACCCCGGCTTCGATGAGGGCTTCGGCCACCAGATAGAAGTAGGCCGGCCCCGAGCCCGACAGCGCGGTGACCGCGTCGAGGTGCCGTTCGGGCAGTCGGACCACGACGCCGACCGCGGAGAGCACCTGGTCGGCCCAGTCGAGGTCGGCGGCGCGGGCGTGGCTCCCCCCCGACATGGCGGTGGCGCCTGCTCCGACGAGAGCCGGCGTGTTGGGCATGGCCCGGATCACTGTCGTACCATCGGGCAGGGCCGATTCGAGGCGCACCGTGGTGAGTCCGGCCACGATCGAGATGATCCGGGTGACGCCCGCGGACCCGAGGGCCCGGCACGCTGAATCGGCCACGTCTTGCTTGACGGCCAGCACGGCGCCCCCGCCCTCGGCCACGAGACCGGGCTCGGGGGCCTCGACGACGATCAGGCCCTGGTGTTGAACGGCGAGCGCGGCGCGGCGCTCGGGCACCGGCTCGACCACCCCCAGTTCGTGCGGGTCGGCCCAGTGGCGGCGGATCAACCCGGCCACCAGGGCCGACCCCATCTTCCCGCCGCCGACGACCAGCAGTTTCACCGCCATGGTCGGCCAGGCTACTGGTACCGCCCGCCGGCGCCTCCGCTCAGCGGTGGGGGCGCCGCCGGTAGACAGACGGGTGCCCGAGGGTCATGGCCGTCGGGAAGTGGTCGTCGACATAAAGGATCGACGAACCGGCGATCCGGTCGAGTTCGTCGTCGTCGACCTGGGACGCCGGGACCTTTCCCACCAGGTAGACGGCGTCTTCGGTGCCCAGGCAGAAGGCCATGCCGTAGAGCTCAGTGTTGCGGCGCATGAGGTACTCGAGCACCGCTGCGACGTTCTCCTCGGGAGCCGGCATGAACTGGGCCTCGTGCTGGAGGGTCCGTTGTCGGAGCGTCAGCCAGACGGTGATGAAGTCCTTCTCGTCGCCCTTGAACCGCAGGTACCACCGGTGCGAAGCCGTCCGGTCGGTCACGTCTTGGCGCTCGGCCGCCACCAGACCGAAGGTGCCGTCGGGTGCGAGTTCTCGGGCCACCCACCCGTCGATGCGGGCCACCACCGCGGCCATCGCCTCCTCTTCGGGCAGGTCGACCAGCGGCACCGGGTCGGTCGAACCCTCTCAGCTGCACTCGACGAGTCGGCCGACGACCAACTCGTCGAAGATGCCACCCAAGGTGGCGGCCGCCCCTCGCCATGTGTAGCGGCGGGCCCCGAGCACCGCTGCGCTCGAGAGGCGTTCGGCCAAGAGGGGTTCGGCCACGATTCTGCGGACGTAGCCGGCAAATGCCTCGGGCGTCGGGTCCTCCACCAAAAAGCCGGTCCGGCCGTGCTCCACCAGGGTGGTCAAGCCACCGACCGCCGCAGCCACCACCGGGGTGCCGCAGGCCGCCGCTTCGAGGGCCACGAGCCCGAAGGACTCGGACCGGCTCGGCACCAAGCAGGCGTCGGCGGCCCGGTAGTAGGTCGAGAGCAGCTCGTGGGGCTGAGGGTCGACCAGCGTGAGCCGGTCAGCGACCCCGAGGTCGGTGGCCAACGAGATCAGGTGTTTGTAGGCGTCGTCTCCTCGGGGCCCGCTCGGACCGCCCACGACCACCAACCGGGCCGCGCGGTCGGGCCCGCTCAGTTCGGCCAGGGCGCGAACAGCCACATCGGCCCCTTTGAGCGGCTGAATGCGCCCGACGAAGAGCAGGAGCGTGCCGTCGGGAGCGAGACCGAGGGCTCGCCGGGCCTGGGGTCGATGACCCGGCCCGAAGAAGGCGAGGTCGACCCCGGGGGGGACGACCTTGATCCGCTCGGGATCGGCCGGGTACAGCTCGGCGATCTGGGTCGCCTCGACCGAGCACGAGGCGAGGACGGTGTCCGAGCAGGCGATGATGGCCGCCTCGGCTTCGGCCCGGCGGTGGGGCATGTCGGCCTCGACCTCTTCGGGACCTGCTTCGGCCTTCACCCGGTCGAGGGTGTGAAACGTGCACACCAGTGGGAGGTCGAGTTCATGCTTGATGGCGTGACCGGCCAGACCCGACAACCAGTAGTTGGCGTGGATGGCCTCGAAGGGACCCGCCCGCTCGTCGGCTGCCACGCGGAGGCCATCGGCCCCGGTCATGAGCCCGAGCACGTTGTGGGTGAACTCGTCGACCACCGGCGGAAACAACTCTTTGGGGAGGGCGGTGGCGGGCCCGGCCGCCACGTGGTGCACCCGGAACCCGGGCTCGACGTCGACGATGGCGGGGAGATCGGGGGCCCAGGCCCGGGTGAACACATCACAGGCGACCCCGGTGCGGGCCAGGGCGGCGGCCAGCTGGCGGACGTAGACGTTCATGCCGCCGCCGTCGCCCGTCCCGGGCTGGGCCAAAGGAGAGGTATGGAGGGAGAGCACCGCCAGCCGTTTCATGCGGCCCCGAGCCTACCGGTGCGGCTCCACGGTCCCTCCGAGCGCAGGGTGGAAGGGGCTACGCCGGGTCGGTGGTCCAACCACCGGCATCACCGTGACGGGGGGATCTCCGGCCCGTGGGCCTCGACCGCCGGATCTGACGTGACATGGGAGGCCGGGCCGCTCTGATGGGCCGAGGGGGGCCCGGGTGGCCCCGCCGCCGACCGGTCTTGTGGCCGGTCACCCGACCCGGCGTCTTCGCCTCCGTCGTGCTCGCGCCGAAACGACAGGTAGATCCGGACGAGGGCCTGCTTTTGTTCCTCGCTCAAGTGGGGATCGGCCAGGATCTGTCGGGCCAGGTCGGGGGTGCCGTCGGGCGGGTCGAGGATGCCGGCCTGTACGTAGAGCGTCTCAGCGGAGATCCGCAGCGCCTTGGCAATCTGCTGGAGGATCTCGGCCGACGGCCGCCGCAGGCCGCGCTCGATCTGGCTCAGATACGGGTTCGAGATCCCGGCCAGCTCGGAGAGTCGGCGCAACGAGAGCCGGGCTGTACCCCGTTGCTCCCGGATGAACGCCCCGAGGTCGTGCCAGCGATCGGCCGGGTCGGTCCCCATCGCAGCGAGCGTATCGCCCGGGTGGTTCCCCGCCGGCGTCGGAAGGGGCCGACCCGCTCCGCGCTGGCCGATCAGGGCCACTGCAGCCGGCCGGCTCGGTGCCGCGGGGCGTAGCGATACACGACGAGGCCGACGACCGAGCGTCGGGGAACAGCCCCGAAGGTGCGCCCATCGGTGCTCGCCACGAGATTGTCGCCCCGGACCTCGATCCCCTCGGGCCCCGCCGTTTCGACCCGCTTGACGAGGAGCCGGGGAGCGCCGGCAACCCGGGCCGGCCGGGGATCGGGGAAGGCGATCAGATCGCCCGGGCGCAACCGCCAGGCCCCGGGGATCCGGATTACCAGGACGTGATCGCCGGGCGCCAGCGTCGGCGTCATGCTCGCCCCGACCACCTCGAGACGCCGGATCATCCCCACCGTGGCGGTTGCGCCCACGAGCACCAGCGCCGCGCCGAGCACGATCGGGGTACGCGCTCGGCGGTTCATCAATGCCGGCGGCCAACGGTGGGCCCGGTGTTCGACCTGTGGGCTGTGGGTAGTGTGGAGCAGACATGCACAACCCCACTGTGGACGAACGGAACCCCCGCCGCGGGGACCGGGAAGGAGCCCATCTCATGCGCATCATCGACCGAGTGCTCACCGCCGTCGACCGTCTGTCGTCGCCGAGCGAGGTCTATGCCCATTGCGATCTCCCCTGTGGTGTCTACGACCCCGCCCAAGCGAGGATCGAGGCCGAATCGGTGAAGGCGTGCATGGAGAAGTTCAACAGCTCGGACGACCCGGTCTTCAAGGAGCGGGCCATCGTCATCAAAGAGGAGCGGGCCGATCTGGTCAAGCATCACCTGTGGGTGCTGTGGACCGACTACTTCAAGCCCGAGCACCTCGAGAAGCACCCCCAGCTCCACGACCTGTTCTGGAAGGCCACCAAGCGCGCCGGCGAGGCGAAGAAGACGACCGACACGGCGGTTGGCCAGGACCTCCTCGATCAGATCGCCGAGATCGACACCATCTTCTGGGCGACCAAAAAAGGCTGACAATACTGCCGCTCCGAGCGAGGCCATCGGACGAGGCACCGACTCCGCGTAGCTCCGCAACGTCTCGGGGTGTTCGCTTCGCTGATCCTCCCCACCTCGGGCCCGGCCGCGGCCGCGGCTCTGCGGTCCGACAACGTAGGGGTACCGAGGTGCGTGAGGAGGTGGCCGAGGAGGTCCTCGCCCACTCCCGCTAGGAGATAGGGGTCATCCCCGCCGGAGGTGTGGGCGATGCGAGGTTGCAGTTACCAGCCGCATTTGCCTGATTGAACACCTGAATGGCCGCGGCGACGTAGCCGTTGGCTTGGCCGATCGCCCCATTGGCGGTTGACAGCGCTGTACTGATTGCCGTTTGGGCGTTGCTGATGCCGGCAGCAACCGTCGAGCTCGTTGGCGCACCAACTGGGTAGTCGGCAGCCGTACTCTCGTCGCTCTCGAGCGTGGCGAAGTCCGACTGAAGTCCGGGGATGTCGTCAACGCGGGCGCCCTGGACGTCGGCTTCGACCACCGCTGCGGACTGTTGCACTCCTGTTGCATCAGCGATCACGGCGGATACGTCGCTCGAGACGGGGGAAATATCGGGACACTCCTGACCGTTGCTCTGTGCGTCGCTTTGTACGGTGGAAAGATCGGCTTGAGCCGATGACAGTGCACTTGTCACGGCCGCCAGATCTTGGGAGAAATTACTGTCCTGGCTGAGTCCGGACAGATCACTGTTAACGGTGCTGACGTCGCTCGTTACGGCCTGCTGATTCTGCTGCTGGTCCTGTGCTTGCTGCGCCGTCTGTGCGGCCGCGTTCGCCGCCGTTGCACTCGCCACTAACTTGTTGACCTGCTGGTTGTAGCTGGACAATGACGCTGAGAGAAACCGCTCCTGACCGAGCGTCCCCGCCACATTGGGGATTGTGAGGAGAAGAGCGGAGTTGGCGAAGCTGCCAGTCAGACTTTTCGCGCCATAGATCGGTCCGATCAGAGTCAGCGTGATGTTCCCGCCGCTCCGCACCCCGGTGAGGACCTCCACTTGCATCTGCACGTTTGTCGGAGTCGCCGGATCGATGTAGTTCCCCTGTATTGCCCCTGACAGGTTGTTCCCGACATCTGTCCACTGCACGAAGACCGCCTCGTTCGAGTCGTAGTAGAGGTACCCCGATGACGGCGACGGTGTGACCTTCGACTGAGACGACCCCGGTGACCCTGACGACCGAGGCGACCCCGGTGACCGGGAAGCCGACGCCGTCTTCGATCGAGCCGCCCCCGTTGACCGCGAAGCCGACGGAATGCCCGATTGGCCCGACCCCGACGGCCGGGATTGGGTCATCGGTGACGAACTGAAGGCGACGACCATCGCCACGATTGCGGCCACCACGAACACCGCGCCGACGCCGATCAAGGCCCGCGCCCGTCGCGGGAGTGTGCGTTCTCCCTTGGGTGGACCGGTCGAATCTTCTGATTCTGGGTCGTCGGCTATCGGTGATGTCTCGTTCATCGACCCTCTCTGGGCCTAAAATATCTTCATTGGACTTCGGCGCTCACAATGGCACTCTAGGCAAATTCCCTCATGTTTTTGGCGCGATGGAGGTCCACCGGTCCGCTCCGCCGCCGGGGAACCGGCGACCGGATCTACCCCGGTTGAAAGGGAGTTCTACGGGCTGACCTGGGCGCCAGCGCAACCGCTCTCGATCACAGGCCCAGGAGACTGTCGGAAATTGGGCCCCAGACCTGGGCTGGAGGCCGAGTGGCTTCGATTCTCGCAACCCGGCGATCGCGGTCCCGCTGGCGCCTCTTGTTCGCGCTCCCGTGATCACGAGAAGTGCAGATGATCATGGACGGGATCAACAACGACGACACATCGGTAGGTGCAGGGCACATGGATCGTTGGAGATCACAACCCCTTCCTCCGGCTGTGCCCGGTCCTCGCTCAGCCCGGGTCGGTCAGTTGCGGGTGGCTCTCACAGGTCCGGGCCGCGGGGTGGGTGACCAGCCGGCCGTCGCCGATCGGGCCGTTGCACACCTCGCAACGGGCGTAGGTGCCGTCATCGATCCGGGCCAGCGCGTGGTCGACGTCATCGAGGATGCGCTCGGCCTGGCCCAAAATGGACTCGTAATCCTGCTCCACGCCTCGCAGGGTACCGCGCCGGCTTGGAACGCTCCGGACAGGTCCCGCTATCTCCCTAGGCTGAAGCAATGACCACTGCTCGGACAAAGACGCTGAGCGATGAGGGCGCAGCGCTGGCGACGCTGGTCGGTGCAGGGATCAGCGTCCCCTGCCTCGACGGCGTCGACCGGCCGTATCGCGATCTCGACTGCGCTGCGTCCACTCCGGCCCTTGCGACCGTGGCCGCACGGGTGAGCGAATTCCTCCCCTTCTACTCGAGTGTCCACCGCGGGGCAGGCTTCAAGTCCCGCCAGGCGACCGCGGCCTACGAGCAAGTACGCCTCGGCGTGCTCGAGTTCTGTGGTCGCTCGGTCAGCGCTTCGGGCGACGACGTGGCGGTCATCGTGCGCAACACCACCGAGGCCATCAACCTCCTCGCCTACCGCCTGCCCCTCGACCCGGGCGACGTGATCGCCACGACGGTGGTCGAGCACCACGCCAATCTCCTGCCGTGGGCCCGTCGAGCCGAGCGGCGGTGGATCGAGTGTGGCCCTGCGGGCACCTTCGATCTCGACGACGTCGTCGCCGTCCTCGACGCCGCGCCGCGCCCGAAGCTCCTGGCGATCACCGCCGCCTCCAACGTGACTGGGTGGCTCCCCCCAATTGCCGAGATCACCGAGGCGGCCCACGAGCGGGGCATCCCCGTCGCTCTCGACGGAGCCCAACTCGCCCCGCACCGTCCGCTCCCCACGGCTCCGGACTTCGTGGCCTTTAGCGGACACAAGCTGTACGCCCCGTTCGGGGCGGGCGCCCTCGTCGGACCACGGACGGCATTCAACGAGGGCGACCCGTTCCTGGCTGGGGGCGGGGCAGTGGACTTGGTGGACATCGACGAGGTGATCTGGACCGAGCCGCCCGAACGAGAAGAGGCCGGCTCGCCCAACGTGGTCGGTGCCGTCGCTTTCGGCGCGGCGATGGCTGAGCTGCAACGGATCGGTTGGGCAACCATCGCCGCCCACGAGGAGCGCTTGGCCCACCGCTTGAAGGATGGTCTGGCCGCCATTGACGGGGTACACCTGCTCGGGCCCGGACCGAAGATCGACACCCTGGCAGTCGCCAGTTTCACCCTCGACGGCCTGCATCACGCGTTAGTAGCCGCTCGCCTGAGCGCCGAGTGGGGCATCGGGGTCCGGCACGGCTGCTTCTGTGCCCATCCCTACTTGTTGCGGCTACTCGGCCTGGGCGCCGCCGAGATCGCCGAGGCGCGGGTCGCGGTGCTCAGGGGCGACCGGCGAAACATCCCCGGGGCGATCCGGGCGAGCTGTGGCATCGGGACCTCCGATACCGACGTCGACGTGCTCTTGGGCGCCGTCGCCGCCCTGGCCGCAGGGGAGCCGGCACCGGTGCCCTACATCCAAGATCCGGTCACCGGCGATTTCTGGCCCGAGGCCGAGCTTGTCGGCTGGTCGCCTTCGGAACGTCCCGCCGGCCCGGCCTGCGCGAGGGGCTGACCGCGCCCGATGCGAGCTCGAGATGGAGATGGGACGGGTCCGCGACATGCCCGGATCCGCCCGCTGGTCGCCGTGTTGTCGTGTGCCGCCGCGGCGTCGACACTGTCCGGCTGCACGACGGCCAACCGCCCTCTCGCCCATCGGGCTTCGCTCGGCCAAGAGGCATGGGTCGCCAACTACGCCTTTGACAGCGAACCCGGATCGACGGTCACCCCGGTGGATCTGGTGGGCCACCGCGCCGACCCGCGGGTCACAACGGCCAGTCAGCCGGCTGGCCTCGCGCCAACCGCCGGGGGGACCGAGCTTCTCGTGGCCAACCGGGGGAAGGACACCCTCAGCCTGGTCACGACTGCCACCGGCAAAGTGACCGCCACGGCAACGGTCGGGCTCGTACCGAGCGCGGTGACCGTCGCCCCCGGCGGGCCTGACGGAATGGGGGTCGCCCTCGTGGCCAACTTCGGTGCCAATACCGTGACCCCGGTCGACATTGCAACCATGCGGGCCGGACCCCCGATAGGTGTCGGCGCAGAACCCGACGCCCTCGCCGTCGCCCCGGCCGGCCCCGGTGGTCCTGCCACGGCGTTGGTGGCCAATTTCGGGTCGGCATCGGTCACCCCGATCAACCTGTCGACCATGACGCCCGGGGCGCCGATCGCCGTCGGCAGCCAACCCGATGCTGTCGGCATCGTGACCTCTGCCCTTGGACCCGCGGCCATCGTCGCCAACTTCGGGAGCAACTCGTTGACCCCGATCAACCTGTCCAGCCTGCGGCCCGGCACCACGATCGCCATTGCCGTTAACCCCACCGGGATCGCCGTGGCACCGGGCGGGGCCACGGCTTGGGTCGTCGGCGGGGCCAGCATCACCGCCCTTTCGGCTTCCACGTTGACCCTGGCCCCACCGCTCGCCCTGCCCGACGTCGCCGAGGCCGTCGCATTGGAGGGCTCGTCGACCGCCTGGGTGGCCCTGCAGGCCGGCACCTTGGTCCCCGTCACCCTCCCCGGCGGGCCCGTGGGCACCCCGGTATTTGTCGGGGGCCGGCCGTCGGCCGTCGTGATCCCGACCCCGTGAACCACCGGGCGGCGGAGGGCCACCACCCATTTGGGTGACCCAGAGGGTGATCGAGCTGAGTCGACCGGTTCAGCCGCCCGAGGCGTACACGGCCCGAGCGCGAAAGCGCAGCGGTCGTTCGCCCAGCTCCTCGAGATAGTGCGCCGTCCACCCGGCGGTGCGGGCCACGGCGAAGATGGTCCGACCTGATTCGGGAAGCATCTGGGCGGACCAGGTGAGCGCGGCCAAGCCGAGATCGACGTTGGGTGGGGGGATGTCGTGATCGGCGGCCAGCTCGATCAAGGACCGGACCAACCGACGTTGTTCGGGGGTGGCGAGCTGCTCGAAACACTCCATCAGGATGGCGACGCGCGGGTCGCCCCGTTTGTAGACGGTGTGCCCGAACCCCGGCAGTATTCGTTGCCAGCGCAGGGTGTCATCGAGGGCTCGGCCCACGCCGTGGCGCTCGGCTTCGCTCAACATGGCGTACGCCAGTTGACTGGCACCGCCATGGAGCGGTCCGGCGAGGGTCCCAAGACCGGCCAAGAGCGCATCGGACAGGGCGCCTCTCGTGGACGCGGCGACGCGCACAGCGACAGTCGAAGTGGCCAGCTCGTGATCGGCGAGCAAGACGAGGGCCGCGTTGACCGCACCGACGAGGGCGGCCGAAGGATCGGTGGCCAGCCGGGCGGCGAGATGCCCGGCGACTGAGCCGGGGCGCGTTGTTCCGTCGCTCGTTCGAAGCGGCGGTGCCGTAGCGCCCCGCCGGGGCAGGGTCTCGATCATGGTGGCGATGAACCGGCGGGCCGATCGGGCCACCGATTCAAGACGCTGGTCCGAGGGCAACGGCTCGCGGGCGCCGGCCATGATCACGGCCCAGCAAAATAAGTCGGGCACACTGAGCTCGGGGACCGGACCGAGCGCGACGGGCTCCCACGGGGCCGGCCCGGTACCCCAGAGCAGCTCGGCCACGTCCTCGAAGGGCGCGGCGAGGGCGAGGGAAGCCACCGGTTGGCCCCGGTAGGCCGGGCCGTCGTCGCGTAATTGGGTGATGGCGGTGGTAACCGTGGCCAACCGGGACTCCACCCGTTTGGCCCCCCGGGAGCGTTGCGCCAGCTGCTCAACGTCGTCCACATCGAACAGGCTGCGTCGCCGATCGGCCGACGGATGGGAAACGAGCATGCCCCGGCTCACATAGGCGTACAGGGTGGTCACCTTCACCCCGAGTCGGCGGGCGGCTTCCTCGCTCTCGAGCATCCGGGTCACGCCGACGACTTTATATTGACTTGATCAATGTTTACAACGAAGGTCGCCGGGACCAGGATGGGGCGCAGGTCTGTCCACCGAACCCGCGAGCCGGGCCGATCGCAAGGAGCACCATGCCCACACGTGTCCGGGATCTCATGTCATCCCCGCCGGTCACCTGCGATGCCGACGCCTCACTGGCCGCAGCGGCCCAGCAGATGAACGAGGCGGCCATCGGTTCGGTGATCGTCACCGACCGCACCAAGGTGGCCGGCATCCTCACCGAGCGCGATCTTTTGCGGGCGGGAGCGGCCGGCGCCCAACCAGCCGTCGAGCCGGTGCACCTGTGGATGACCGCCAACCCCGACGCACTCGGACCCGACGAGGATGCCAGTGCCGCCTGGGCCAGCCTCTCGCACCATCACTACCGTCACCTGCCCGTTGTCGAAGACGGTGCCGTGGTCGGCGTGGTCTCGATGCGCGATCTGTTTGGTGTCGCCCTCCTCCGCCCGGCCGCTGAATCGGCGGCCGAGGTGCCCCGGGGCCTCGAAGGGGTGGTGGTCGCCGAGACGGCGATCGGCGACGTCAGGGGTCTCGAGGGCTTCTACCACTACCGCCAGTACTCCGCCGTGGAACTGGCGGCCACCCGGACACTCGAAGACGTCTGGTACCTGCTGTTCAATGGTTCCCTACCCGATCGGCCCCAAGCCGCCGAGTTCATCGAAATGTTGACCTCGCGCCGCTCGATCCCCGAGGGCCTCACTTCGTTACTGCCTGCCCTGTCCGCTCGGGGGAGACCACTCGACGTGCTGCGCAGTGCGGTTTCGGTACTCGGGGCAGAGCTGGGCTGGGAACCAACCCACGACATCGACCAGGCGACATTGCGGGATCAGGCGCTCGGACTGTGCGCCGCGGTGCCGACCATCCTGGCGGCGGCGCACCGCCTGCGGGTGGGTCTCGAACCGGTCTCGCCGCGCCCCGACCTCACCCACGCGGCCAACTACCTGTGGATGCTGCTCGGCACCGAGCCCGCCCCCGAGCAGGCCAGGGCCATCGAGCAATACCTCATGCTCACCATCGACCACGGCTTCAACTCGTCGACCTTCACGGCCCGGGTCATCACCTCCACCGGTGCCGACCTTGCCGCGGCCGTCTGCGGGGCCATCGGGGCCCTGTCGGGCCCACTCCACGGCGGTGCACCCAGCCGCGCTCTCGACATGCTCGACGCCATTGGAACCCCCGAGAGGGCCGAGCCGTGGTTGCGCGAGGCCGTGGCGCGCGGCGACCGCATCATGGGGTTCGGCCATCGGGTCTACAAGACCGAGGACCCCCGCTCGCGTTTTTTGGCGGGCGTGGCGGAGTCGCTCGGCGGATCGATGGTGTGCTTCGCCACCGAAGTCGAAAGGTCGGCGGTCGCTGTGCTTGGCGACCTCAAAGCGGGCCGTCGGCTCTACACCAACGTGGAGTTCTACGCCGGAGTGGTCATGGAGACCTGTGGCATCCCCCGGGAGATGTTCACGCCAACGTTCGCCGCCGGCCGCACCATCGGTTGGGCCACCCACATCCTTGAACAGGCAGCCGACAACCGCCTCATCCGGCCCACGGCCCGCTACGTCGGTCCCCCGCCACCCGAAGCGGTCCCGTCTCTTTGAGCCGCACCACGCACTGACACCGACTTGTGGGTGCGACGAACGCCGTTGCTGTTGCCCCGGTGAACGCTGGTTTCCCGGCACGCCACGACGTATCGGGCGCCATTTCTCAGACCATGGCCTGATCGCCAATTCCCGATGGGCCCGATCTGGAAGTCCGCTCGGAAATGCACTACTACTGTCGCGAGAATATCGGATGCCGTGGGAGGGCGAAATGCTGGACGTACTGCGCTACGAGGGGAAGCGAGTCGTCGTCACCGGATGCGCCTCGGGTATGGGGGCCGCAACGGCCAAGATCCTCTCCGAGGTAGGTGCACAAGTCGTGGGTCTCGACGTCAAAGAGGCCAAAGACATCGCTGAGTTCATCCAGATCGACCTGCGCTCGAAAGCCTCGATCGAGGAGGCCGTGGCGAAGATAGGCGGACCCGTCGACGCAGTGTTCAGTGTCGCCGGGCTTCCGGGTCCCCCCTTCTCGGACGTCGATACCGTCCTCGTCAATTTCGTCGGCGCCCGCCACCTCATTGAGTCGCTCGTGCCGGTGATGCCTGCCGGTTCGGCTGTGGTCTGCGTCGCTTCCAACGCTGGACTCGGGTGGCAGCAGAACCTCGAGGTTCTCATGGAAGTGGTCTCAACGGTCGGGTTTGACGCCGGGCTCGCCTGGTGTGAAGCGAACCCCGACAAGATCGTCGGGGGCTATGCGCCCTCCAAGCAGCTGACCAACGCCTGGGTCGCATTCCGGGCCGTCGACCTCATAAAGAAAGGTATTCGCCTCAACTGCACCAACCCCGGCCCGACCGACACAGCCATGATGGGCGACTTTGAGAAGCAAGCAGGCAAGGAGCTCATCGATGCGTTCGTAGGCCCCTCAGGGCGTCGCTCAACTCCAGAGGAACAGGCCTGGCCGCTCATCTTCTTGAACAGCCCGCGCTCTTCATACGTGAGCGGAGAAGCACTCCACACTGACGCTGGGTTCCTCGGCGCCATGGTCACCGGCAGGCTCTAGGCGCTACGCCATCCGGCGACAGGGCGAGCCTGAAAATGCCGCTGGAACTGCCTCCTTCTTGGCCCCTGATGCTCTGATGAGGCTCTGAGTTTGCGGCGCGTCCCTCGCGTGAATTGTCAAGATCAAGGACAATCAGAATGAAAGGTCGAAATGGAGATCGATGGCAGAAGTGCTGTAGTCGTCGGCGGAGCTTCGGGGATGGCCAAAGCCACGGCCGAATTGCTGGCAACAAAAGGGGCAAAGGTAGCGATCCTCGATCTTTCCTCGTCGTCTGGGATTGAGGTTGCCAAAGCCATCGGAGCCAACGCATCGTTCTTCCCGTGCGACATCACTGACTACGAAGGTACCGAGCGTGCCCTTCAAGAGGCTGTGTCTCATCTCGGCGGCCTCCACATCGCGGTCAACACGGCTGGTGGAGGCATGGCGAAACGTACGCTTGGCAAGTCCGGCCCACATCCCCTCGATGAGTTCCGCCGTGTGGTCGAACTTAACCTCGTTGCCAGCTTCAACCTCGACCGACTTGAGGCGTGGCATATGAGCAAAAACGGACTCGAGGATGAAGAACGAGGTGTCATCATCAATACCTCGTCCATCGCGGCCTTCGAGGGTCAGATAGGGCAAGTGGCATACGCCGCAGCGAAGGCAGGCATCATTGGAATGACCTTCACAATGGCCCGGGATCTCGGATCCTTCGCCGTCCGGGTCAACGCGATCGCTCCGAGTCTGTTCCTAACAGGCATTACTTCGGGCATTCCTGACGACTATGCGGCCAAGCTGACGTCTGACGCAGCATTTCCGAATCGCATGGGGCGACCGGACGAATACGCTCGGCTCGCCGTGGCAATCGTAGAGAACGGCATGCTCAACGGTGGCACCATCCGACTCGATGCAGGCCAACGCTTCGCTCCGAAATAGCATTGTCGGCCGGCCAGGCTCTTACCCGGAGCTCTGGGGAACTGCCAGCATTCTCGCCGTATCGGCCGTCCCGGGGCTGCCGATCCGGAGCAAGAATCGAATCAAATTCGGGTGGAAATGCTACCTCGGTGAACCTTGCGGATCTGAAACGTACCGGCACTCGCTGCCCCAGCGCGCTATCCCGTTCTGGGCGGCCTCCCCCAGCCCCCGACTCTGTCGAGTCGGGTGACGCACGACTTCGATGATTTCATCCGGCGATCTCTCGCCGGGCCTGCCGATCCGTGTGATTGACGTCTCAGAATCGACGGTCAACGCAGCCGGGGTTTCGTGCGCTGGCCTGACGAAAACGACTGCTGCCCTTCGAACAGCGACTCGGGGTCGCTTCCGAGTCGGATCAGGATTCTCCCCGCATCAAGAGCCTGAAGGCGAGAGAGTTCACGGGCCATCCAGATGGCGCGCACCGTCCCTTGAACCGCGACGGGCGGCGACTTTGCGATCTCTCCGGCAATCCATGCGGCGGACGCTTGCAGGTCTTCAGGTGCCACGATTTCTGAAACGAGACCCACCTGATGGGCCCGCTCCGCTGTCATCCGTTCGCTGGCTCCAAGAAGGGCAATGCGCATGATCTCACCGAACGGCATCTTTTGGAGCATGTGGATCGACTCAAAGCACGCGGTCATACCGAATGACACATGGGGATCGAAAAATGTCGCATTGTCCGACGCAATGATGATGTCGACTTCCCCCAGCATGTAGAAGGCTCCAGCGCACGCGATGCCGTTGACCGCCGCCACGACGGGCTTCCAAAGATCGTTGGTCTTTGGTCCAATGTTGTCCCCCGGATCGTCGAAGTGCCATGGGGTTGATGACACTTTCCCGGTTCCAGTCGCCCGCGTTCCGACGACGTCTTCCGGGGATTCCCAGTCGCCCATTGTTTCGGTGCGGTCAATGCCGGCGCAGAATGCCTTTTCACCTGCACCGGTGAGCACTGCACATCGCACGTCATCGTTGGTGCGTAGGTTCTGCCAGACGTCCTTTAACTCATGCTGCATCTGGAGATTGAAGGCGTTGTGCACCTCCGGTCGGTTCAGCGTCACCCAGGCGACGTTGTCAGTCTCGTTGTACAGGATTGTCTCGTAGTCCACCACTCGATTATTCTAGTGCGCCCCCGGTGGCGTCATGTTGTGGCGGGAGCCACCCGTTTGGCGCAAATTGAGACCGCCGTCGGCGCAAACCTGCTGGTAGCTGCGTATGCACATGCACCAGCCGGGCAGCCGCCTTCTCGATTGGCCGCCCACACCGGTCCAGTCGTCCGAGAAACTCGACCGCCGGCGCCCACGCCCTCCCAACTCTTGGGTGTCCTGGTGCGGTCCAACGTTTGGACCTGCATCTTCGAGAAAAGAGAAGAATGACGGCCGGACCGGATGGTCCAGGTACCACCCAACGACGTCGACGAGATTCTCTTCGAAACGCTGATCGTTCGAGACATTGAAAGCGCAACTTCGCGAAGCACCGCCTCAGTGAATGTCGACGCGTTCGAACGAAATGTCGTTGCCAGCCTGCTCGTATAACGTAATTCGACCGGCGCGGTCAGGTCATTCGGAAGGAGGCAGGACGCATGAGGATTGAGGACATCAATCTGCTGGATCGCGACGTATTCGCAAGGGGCGTGCCGCATGCGTGGTTCACTTTCTTGCGACACAACGATCCGATCTATCGCCACCCCGAGCCGCGGGGACCCGGCTTCTGGGTGCTGTCGAAGCACGCGGACGTGCGGGCCATCTCACGGGATCCGGCGACCTATTCCTCGAATCCCGTTTCGCCTCTGGAGGAGCTCGAGACGCCGGCCACAGGCGATCCCGGGGCCCAGGTGCTGATCATGATGGACCCCCCCGAGCACACCAAGTACCGCAGGCTCGTCAACAGGGGCTTTACGCCGCGAACGACGAAGATGCTCGAACCTCATGTGCGCGAGTTGGCGGTGCGCATCCTCGACCAGGCCATCTCCAAGGGCAGTTGCGATTTCGTGACCGACGTCGCGGCCGATCTACCGCTGGAGGTCATCGCTGAATTGCTCGGCGTACCCAGGGAGGATCGTCAGAAACTCTTTCACTGGACCAACCAGGCGCTCGGGTCGGCCGACGCGGGCGAGGTGGATCCGGAATACTTCGTCGCGGAGGACGAGATCCAACGCTCCCAAATCGAGATGTTCGCCTATGTGCAGGACCTTTGTGCCCAGCGGAGGAAGCAGCCCGGCGACGATCTCATGAGCCAGCTGCTCGACGTCGAGATGGACGGCGACAAGCTCACAGATTTCGAACTCAATGCGTTCTTCATGTTCCTCTCCGCAGCGGGGAACGAGACGACCCGTAACGCGGCAACGTACGGTCTCATGGGGTTTCTGGAGTTCCCCGAGCAATGGGACAAGCTGGTGCAGGACCCCGATGGGTTGGTGGCAAGCGCCACCGAAGAGATCCTGCGGTGGGCATCACCCGTAATGCACCTAAGGAGGAACGTCACCGTCGATACTGAACTGCGGGACCAGGTGCTGAAGGCCGGTGACAAGGTCAGCATCTGGTACATCTCGGCCAACAGGGACGAAGAGGTGTTCGACGATCCCTTCCGTTTCGACATCGAGCGACAACCCAACGAGCACTTGGCGTTCGGCGGCGGCGGTCCCCATTTCTGCCTGGGTGCGAGCCTGGCGCGAATGGAACTTCGAGTGCTGTTCGAAGAACTCGCGCGACGGGTACCAGTGCTCCGATCGTTGGGTCACCCCGCGCCGCTGCGCTCGAATGTCGTCGCCGGCATCAAACACCTTCCGGTCGATCTGAGCGCGAGCCCCGTCCGTTCGGGGTGATCAGAATCAGCTAGGCCTGGTCCCGCCGACCCCAATGGATCTCTCTTCGTGGACCCAGATCTAGCGGCCACAGCCGGAGTGGAGGTGTCCGATCGGGTCATCCCGGAGCGGTCCAACGCCTGAGACTCCCGGTCTCGCAAATGCCTCACCGATCCCAGCCGTTGCAGACGACAAATCAGCGGCGAGTGACCAGTTTCCATGTTCGTTTCCATTGGTTACGGACGAACTGCCAACTTGATGTCACGACCACCAATGAGCCATTCAGAGACGTGGAGGTTGCCGTCTGTGTCCACGGCTACCGAGTGGGCGAGTTGAAACGGTCCGGATGAGGCAGGTGCGGTGTCTCGACGTGCCCATCGTCGGCCAATGCGTTCGGCCATCCTGGCCGCTCGGGCCAACCCGGCCCCTCCTTGGCATCGGGGTCGGCGCCGAAGTATCCGACCAGGTTGTCCTCGGTGTCGACGACCGTCAGCCGTGCGTACAGCTCGGCGACGACCAGCACGTCTCCCCACTGTGCGAATCCGCTCGGACTGTTCAGGAAAGCGTCACCAAACGTCCGGAGGTATCTGCCCTGGAGGTTGTACACCTGGACCCGCTTGTTCTCGCGGTCCGCTATGTAGAGCTCGGGGACGACGGACAGATCAACCCAATCGTTCGTGACCTCGTGCGCTGGAATTGCTCCGGCGCGATTGTCGGCACTTGATGACGCCACGCTGGGTCCTCCCCTTGCATCAGCGCTCGTCCTCCACGGTCCCATTTTCACCTCCTAATCCACCAATCGGCACCACCGATTGGCGACCGCACATGGCCGGAAGTCATTCGATACGACGTGCTTCACCGCGGATTGACTCGCGTCATCGGAGCGCGACGAATGATCAGCCCTGTCACGGAATCCTCACAAAACGCTTGGGATAGGGTAAAAGGCCAGTCGGGCCGCTAGCTCATCCGGAAGAGCAGGGGACTTTTAATCCCAAGGTGCCGGGATCGAGACCCGGGCGGCCCACCAGGTCAGAGGGTATTTTTGGTCTGACCGATTGCCCACGCGACTACAAAACGACTACACTTTTTTCGGTGCAGGGCACGAAGACCGAAATTCGACCGGGCGTGTGGCGCTTGCGGGTCTACGCGGGCCGGCGCGACAACGGCACGCCGATACAGATCCAGCGGGTGGTCAGGGGAGCAGAGAACAAGCCCGGCTCCGGTAGTCGCATCGCAGACGTCGCGCTGGCGAAGATGGTCGCCGAAGTCGCCAAGGGCAATAGGGCCACCGGCACCGAGACCGTGGACGACCTCCTCGCCGAGTGGCTCGATCACTGCGAATCTCTCGGCCGGTCGCCCACCACGGTGCGGAAGTACCGGAGTATCGCCGAGACCGTCGTGAAACCCGAGCTAGGCAAGATCAGGCTCTCCCGGCTGTCGGCACGCGACCTGAACCGCCTGTACGCCAAGCTCACCGCCAAGGGGAACAAGGCAACGACGGTCCGCCGGGTACACGCCCTCCTGAGCGCGGCGCTGCACTACGCAGAGAACGGCGACATGGTTGATCGGAACGTGGCTCGGAAAGCCCAGCCGCCAGCGGTGCAGGCGGTCCGGATAGAGGCCCCGACCCCGGCAGAGGTTCAGGCCATCCTCACTGAGGCCGACAAGACCGAGCCGGCCCTGGCGACCCTCCTCCTCCTCGCGGCGCTGACCGGGGCCCGCCGTGGCGAGCTGTGCGCGTTGCGTTGGCCCGATATCGACTTCGCCGCCCAGACCGTCACCATCGCCCGGTCCATATATGAGACGGATGGGGGTGGCTGGGGGGAGAAATCCACGAAGACGCACCAGAGCCGCACGGTCGGTCTCGATGGCCTCGGGCTCCAGGCGTTGCGGCGGCACCGGGCAGCCGTTGAGGGCCTCGCAGCAAGTCTCGAACTCGACGTCCTTGACGACGGTTTCGTCTTCTCTCGGTCCCCGGTCGGTGCCGAGCCGATCCGACCGGATGTGGTGACCAAGTTCACGAAGCGAGAGGCAGAGTCGGCCGGGGTGGACACCCACCTTCATGCGCTACGACATTTCAGCGCCACCCAGGCGATCGCCGCGGGATTTGATCCGGTGACGGTTGGGGGACGGCTCGGACACGCCGACCCGTCAATTACCCTCCGGGTCTACTCCCACGTCCTCGAACAGCGAGATCGAGAACTTGCCGCGACCCTGGGCCGCACTCTGTCGTTGCCCACGCGGTCATGACTGGCTAACACCTCAGGGACACCCCTGACCGGTCAAACTGCCATTGATCCGGCAAAGGCAGGAGAATGGCCGCAATGGAGTCCAACGACAACGAACACGAGGCTTCGGGCTCGGAACCCCATGCGACTGACGACCTGAAGACGCTTCCCGTCGCCGAGGTTGAGAAGCGGCTCAGCTCCTCCCCGGATGGCCTCACCCAGGTCGAGGCGGAGAAGCGCCTCGTGCAGTACGGCCCGAACGAGATCGTAGAGAGGAAGGTCAACCCGCTACTGAAGTTCCTCACCTACTTCTGGGGGCCCATCCCCTGGATGATCGAGGCGGCAGTGATCCTGTCCGGAGTGCTCAAACACTGGCCCGACTTCTTCATCATCCTTGTCCTGCTCCTGGCCAACGCCGGGATCGGGTTCTGGGAAGAGCGCCAGGCGGGCAACGCCATCGATGCGCTGAAGGCCAGACTGGCGATTAAGGCCCGGGTGAAACGCGATGGAAAATGGGTCACCCCGCCGGCGCGGGAACTGGTGCCGGGCGACGCCATCCGCTTGCGGCTGGGCGACAT
>PMOE01000075.1 GCA_003161575.1 Acidimicrobiaceae bacterium
CGGTGGCGGGGGGCGGGGTGTGTGGGGTTGGGGGGAGCGGCCCAGCCAACCGGACCTGATGTCCACGCAGACCCACGGTGAGGCAGCCAACTGCGATGAGCAGGAGGACGGCGGACACCACATACCAGCGTCTCGACCGGCGTCTCCCGTCCCCAGGCGAGCCGGCCCAGGTCATTCATCATTGCCCGGCTCGCCGCCGTGCGGGTAGCCCGAGCCGGCCAGCGCTCGGCGCCGACGGATGGCCTGGGCCAGCGCCAAACCCGCACCTAGGAGGGCCAGTCCGGCGAGGGCCAAGAAGGCGTCGTCATCGGAGTGCGACGCGCCGCCCGCGCCGGTCTCCGGAGCACCCAAGGGAATGGCGCCCGGAGTCGCTGTAATCGGCCCCGTTGTCGTGGTCGTCGCGGCTGCCGCCGCAGCGGCCGCGGCTGCGGCCGCGGCTGCGGCTGCCGCCGCAGCGGCCGCCGGGCTCGTTGTTGAGGTGGTGGTTGGGGTGGTTACGAAGTTGTTGGTCACCGTGCTGCCGCAGGTCACCGAGCTGCCGCCGCCGGTGGCAGTGCCATTGCACTGGTTGATGCTCATGGGCAGCGCCGTCGTGGCACCCGTGACTGTGCAGCCCACCTGCGGCAAGCCGCCGTAGTTCCCCCCGCCGGTAGCAGAGCCGTTGCACTGGGTGACCGTGGCACCGGACGTGCTGCCGAGAGGTACGCACACCTCAGTGCCACCGGCTCCACCTGATCCGATGCACTGGTTGACCGTGACGCCCGCCGGGGTCGCGACGGGCACGTTGTTGGTGACTGTGACGTTGCAAATCACGTTGCTGCCCCCGCCGGTGACGATGCCGTTGCACTGGTTGACCGAGGTGACGAGTTGGGTCGATGTGGTGACGGTGGTGGTCGGCCCCCCGCTGGTACCGATCAGCACGCAGGAGGGAAACGGTACGCCCGCGGCGCTCATGCACTCGCTAGTGGTGACCGTCGAGCTGGTGGCGCCCGTCGATGTGGTGTTATTCACGACCGTGACGGAGCAGGTCACCTGCTCCCCGGCGGCGGCCGGCAGGGTGGCGCCGGGAAAGTCCGGCGGGTTGCATTGGATGACGGAGGGCGCGGTGACGGTTGCTGCAGGGGACTCGGTAGCCGCGGGTGCGACTGCGGGCGCGCTTTGCCCGGAGGCGACGTTGGGCAGAACCACCCACGTCAACATCGAAAGCACGGTGAGCACGCCGACCAGAACAACGCCGCTTTTTCGCGCGGACTCCCAGCCGATGACGGCAGGGGGCGTTGGGCCGGACTCAAACGGACTCACTCGCCGCACCCACCCTGCAGGACCGGCGCGCAAAGAAGATTGCGCGAGGACGGCGGTGACGATGACCAAGCAACGAGCATGGTCGACTCCTTCGATAACCCCAGACAGCTTGCTGTTTTTTCAACCGGCTCTCCGCGGGTGCAACCCCGATGCTATACCGGAACTAACCTACCAGCAACTTGTTCCTAGAAGGACGATGGTAACTTTCCGCGCGTGGCGAGCTGGAGTTTTCTGACCAGCCACGGCCGGGCGCTCCTGTGCATCGCTCGGGATCCCGAGGTGCGCCTGCGCGATATCGCAGACAACCTGGCCATCACCGAACGTCGCGCCTACGGCATCGTCACCGACCTGACCGAAGCCGGCTACGTCGTCAAGCACAAAGACGGGCGCCGCAACCGCTACCAGATCCAGGACCACTTGCCGCTGCCAGAATCCACCGGGCGAGAGCAGGCCATCGGCGACGTGCTGGATCTCCTCGCGGGTACCGACGCTCGGCCCTCGGCGGGGCACAAGAGCCACTGAGCGGGGCCCGAGGACGACGGCCTCGACTCCCTTGTGGAACGAACCGGTAGTGGTCAGGGATCACCCGTTCTGTGGTCACGGGCGTGACCGATCCAGTCCAGGCCACGAGAAGCAGTCAGAACGCTCGTTGTGCGGCGGCGTGCGTGATGTTCTCGTAGGCCTCGCCGAATAGATCAGCAAGGTCGCGCCCTTGCACGTTGACCAGACCTCTGCGGACCTGGATCAGGGCGGCCGCGGGGTCCTCGACCTCGCGAGGGAGCACTCGCACCTCGTCCAGCTCAGGTCCGGCCCGCCAGAACTCTCCCAGCACGTCAACGAGAGGTAGCACCCAACCCGACACGACCGGTCGGACCACCGAGACGGCTGCGATATCGCCCTCCCGGCGAAGCCGGCGGAGTTCTCCCAACAGGGGCTCTCGCTCGCAACCACGCAACGCGAAGAGAAGGAACGGATCGGCATCGAAGGCCTCTGCCACCAGGTAGCAGACCGCCGCGATGTGCTTACAGGGGTTCTCCCAGTCCGGACAGTCGCACTGCGTGGTGAGATCCCGGCTTGTCGCTGGAAGCAGATCAACTCCGGCCCTCTCGAAGACCTGCTCGATCTCGTGTGGCATTTCACCGGCCAACAGGCGTGCCGCGTATCCGGCTTGTTCGACCATTTGTTCGAACACCGTCGCCCATTCGACTTCGTCGAATACCGGGATTGCCACCTGCACTTCGTAAGGCGGCGTGCGAGAACCCTGGACGTGAGCCCTGATCGTCCCCGGCCCGACCACGAGATCAATAACTTGCCCTTTCCGGGCATAGCTTCGGCCCCGGTTGAGCCGATCCCCTGCGGCAATGCGTTCGATGGCCGAGAGAAAACGCTTGGACCACCAAGTCTCGCCGATCTCCCCGCGTCGGCTGCGAGCCACCAGGCCACCGTGGACGGGGATGGGATGGGTCGGGCCGAAGTCCCGCCAGTCCTTCCGTGGCCACCACCGACCCTCTTCATCGGTCTCGCCGAGCCCCTCGAACTCGTCGCTCATACTCTCGGCGCGCCAAGCGTCTTCGGAGTCCTCATCGAGAAAACCTCGGTTGTCAGCATCGCCATCGGGGGGGCGTCCATCACCGACGTCGGCGGCCTCCTCCCGGAAGATCTCGATCAACCGACGGAGCCGGGCAATCTCAGACGCCGTTTGGGGATCGGCCTGGCCTTCTGGAGTCGTTCGGCGAGCCAGGGAACGCTCGAGGGTCTTCTGGATGGCGACCAACTCGGGATCCAAGCGGGCCGATCGCCGCCGTGGCTTGGCCGACAAGGCGCCGCTGCCGGACGGCGGGGTGGGCTGGACCCGGTGCTTGGGCGGTTTGCGTGGTGCCATCTGGTGCCCTACCCGCCGTTCACGGCGTCAGCCGAAAGGCGGAATACCTCGGCCAGCTCCGTCGTGGAGAGCTCGGTGAGCCATCCTTCTCCGGCCCCGACGATGCGATCAGCAAGATCCTGTTTCTTCTCGATCATCGCGTCGATACGGTCCTCCAGCGTGCCGCCGCAGACAAGCTTGCGCACCTGGACGTTCTTGCTCTGTCCGATCCGGAAGGCTCGGTCGGTGGCTTGGTTCTCGACGGCCGGGTTCCACCATCGATCGAAGTGCAGCACGTGGTTGGCGGCCGTGAGATTGAGTCCGGTGCCACCCGCCTTAAGCGAAAGGACCATCACGGGAGTCGATCCCCCGCTTTGGAAGTCCGCCACCATGGCGTCTCGACGGGTACGAGACACGCCACCGTGCAGAAATGACGTTCGACAATTGAGCCGGTGCTGGAGGTGGTCACGCAAGAGGGCGCCCATCTCGGCGAACTGGGTGAAGACCAATGCTCGTTCGGCGCCCGAGAGAACCTCCTCGATCACTTCGATCGTCCGCTCCATCTTTCCGGACCGCCCGGCCAACTCTGAACCGTCACCGAGGAATTGGGCCGGGTGGTTGCAGACCTGCTTCAACCGCAGCATGGTCGTGAGCACGAGCCCCCTTCGCTTGATTCCTTCCAACTCGTCGATCTTCTCAAGCATGTCGTTGACGACCGCCTGGTACAAGGTGACTTGCTCTCGGGTGAGATTGCATAGCACCTTCATTTCGATCTTGTCGGGGAGATCGGTGATGACTGACCGGTCCGTCTTGAGCCGACGCAAGATGAAGGGGCGGGTCACCCGGCGCAGCCGTTCGGCCGCCTCCTCGTCCCGAAATCGCTCGATCGGGAGGGCGAACCGCTCGCGAAACGAACTGGCCGAACCGAGCAGGCCCGGGTTGACGAGCTCCATGATCGACCAGAGCTCGCCCAGGTGATTCTCGACGGGCGTGCCAGTGAGGGCCACCTTCTGTGCCGCCACGAGTGTCCGCACCGCCTTGGTCTGTTGGGCCCCGGGGTTCTTTACATTCTGGGCTTCGTCGAGAACGACCCGGTGCCAGGCCACCTGTGACATCGCCGCCTTGTCCCGTGATGCCAGCGCGTAGCTGGTGATGATCAGATCGACCCCGAGGGCCTGCTCGGCGAAATCGTCGGCCTTGGATCGACGGGTCCCGTGATGAACCTGCACCCGAAGGCCCGGAGCGAATCGTTCGGTCTCTTTGTGCCAGTTGCCCACCACCGATGTCGGACAGATGACCAGCGTCGGGGCGACCGCGATCTTTGGGCGTCGCCCCGACGGCGTCAGGCGATCGGCCAGTTCGAGTGCAAGCACGGTGGCGGTCTTGCCCAGGCCCATGTCGTCCGCCAGGCAGGCGCCCAACCCGAGCCGGCCGAGCATCTGGAGCCAGCCCAGTCCGCGGCACTGGTAGGCGCGGAGCTCGCCGTTAAAGCCGACCGGGGTCCCCACCTCGGCGACGGCCTCCGCCTCACCTCCCAAAAGAGAGGAGAGCCAACCTTCGGTTTCGACACCCATGACCGGAACGTCAGAGACGGGTCCTTGGAGCCCCGAAGCGATCTGCATGACCTGTCCCACCGTCATGGCGCGATTGGAGCGTTTGCCTTCTCGCTCGAGGAAGCCGAGCATCCGGTCAACCTCGCTGTGCTGCAGCTCGACCCACTGCCCTCGGACGCGGACGAGGGGCGCCTTCAGCCGAGCGAGGGACCGCAGCTCGTCCACGTCGATGCGGGCGTCGCCGAGGGCCGCCTGCCAGTCGTAGTCGCAGATACCCTCGACGCCAAGCAGCCCCGAACTCGCCCCCTTCACCTGTTGACGGGGGGAGGCACGCAGTCGCATCCCGAGAGTGGCCGAGGGTCGGCGCCACCAGGCGGGGAGGAGCACCCCGAAACTGGCCAGCTCAAGTCCGGGGGCCGAGTCCTTCAGAAATCGGTAGGCACCTTCGGTGTCGAGGTCGAGTCCCTCGGGCGCCCGGCCTTCGAGTGCGCTGGTCAGTCCGGGGAAGTACCGCACGGCCCGGCCCAACTCGGCCAAGAGCACCTCTTGGGGAGTGTCGATGATCCCGGTGACGTGCTGCAGCGAGGTGCCGGCCCGCCAAACGTCCCGGCTACTGATCAGCAGGCTCGGGTCGTTCTCCGCCTGCAGGAGCAATTCCAGGCGCCAGACCGACCGGTCTGTCGACTCGACCGGCGCCACGCCGGCGCCGGCGCCAGGTCGCTCAGCAAAGGAGACGTCATCGCCTTCATCGGGCGGCGGCGGCTCAACCAGCCGGAAGCAGAGCCGCCACGCTCCCGACGAGCGGGTGGCCGGTTCGGTCCACTCGGTCAGCTGGTGCTCCAAAGTGGCGAGCTCCCCCGGAGGGGCGCCGACGATCGGATCCGCATCACCCAAGGCGCGAATCCAGGTCTCGATCACCGAGAACGGGCCCCCAGCAGGCGCACGCCCCGACGAGACCTGGTTGGCCGTGAAGGCTTCACGGCACGCGGCATCAACCATGGCGTCGAGCGCCTGGTGGACAACCTCGTGGGCCGATCGGCCCTGACCGGTATCCGTCGGGCGCCTCGACGCCTGGTCGGTGCGGTCAGGGCCCGATACGCCAGCGACCGCTTCGGCTCGGCAGAGCGGAGGGAGGGATCGGGCCACAAAGAGCTCTCGCTCGGCGTCGCGATCAGAACGCACCGGGTGCCACCGTGCGACCACCGTCGTGTCGTCCCGTCGCTCGAGACCGGGGAGAAAGCGCCCACCGGCCGTCAACTCGAGCGCCAGGCCGGCCAGGGTTGCCAGAGCCAGCACCGAAGCCCCGATCCCGACGGGCGCCTCGTGGGCGGCGGCGGCCAGATCGAGCAGCGTGTCGAGTGCCGGGCCGGGGCCGAAACTGATCCCAGCCATCGTGAACCGGACCAGACGATTGGCGGCAGCCGACGGGCCGGATTGCTCATCAGTCCAGACGAGTTCGGGAGATGGAGTGGGGATGCCGCTCGCGCATGGGAGCCACAGCGTGAGCTGTTCTTCGGTGCTGGTCGCGGTGGTCGATACATCGACCCCGGTCCGGATCAACGCAGCGAGTACGGCCTCCGCACGAGCTGCGAAAAGATGATCGACGGGGGCCGGGTTGGCCCGGGGGCGGCCCCGCCGCCGCGACGGCGTCGAGATGTGCACCGCGCCGTCCTCGGCCCAGATGCACAGGCGCCCCCGGCGGGACCACAGCGCGTGCAGAGCCAGCATCACCTCACGGTATCCGCCGCCATCGAGTGCCCAAGCTGGGTGCCGGCCGCGTCGATGACGTCGCCCCGAGTTGGGCGGTGGGGCCCACCCCGAGCGCACCGATCCGTCGAGGTGCGCTTCCTCTTCATCTCTCGGCGCGATGTGCTTGGCGGGACCGCCGACCGGGCCCGTTTCGAATGGCCGGGCGTCGAAAGCGTGTCCGCAGGCCATCGCTGGTGGTGGGAGCCAGCGCTTCTCAGCCGCCGGCTGCCCGAACAGCACGTGGCCAGGAATTTTGGTGCACGAGGTCACGGGCCCTCTCCCCCGGTCTGTGGTGAGTGGCGGACCGGACGGGGGTGAGGAATGCTCGAGGGCCACAACCCCAGAGGAGACACCATGACCATCGCTGTCGGCACCCGCATCCCTGACGTCACACTCATGACCATGACCAAGGACGGCCCCCAAAGCGTGGAGTCGAGTGATGCACTTGGCAGCGGGAAGGTCGTGCTTTTCGCCGTACCCGGAGCGTTCACACCCACTTGTTCGGACTACCACCTACCCGGCTTCGTCCTTCGGGCCGACGAATTGCGGGCAAAGGGAGTCGACTCGGTCGCCTGTCTATCAGTCAACGACGCGTTTGTTATGGGTGCGTGGGCAGCGGATCAGAAAGTAGGAACCAGTGTCATCATGCTGGCCGATGGGAACGGCGAGTTCACGCGGGCCATGGGGCTGGAGATGGACGGCAGCGCCGTCGGTCTGGGCATCCGATCGCAGCGCTACGCCGCCATCATCGAAGACGGCGTTGTGACCTCCCTGTTCGTCGAGCCGCAACGGGGCCTCGACGTCAGCTCGGCCGAATCGGTCCTGGCCGCTTTGTAACCACCAGTGCGCCCCATCGGACCCGACGATGCTGGCACTGGGATCGGCACAGTCCCGAACCGAGGACCAGTAGCACCATCGTCGGACCCGCGTCCGCTGCTCGTCAGGCGGCCGACGAGAGCAGGCGCGTTTTGAAGAGGTCGAGCACCTGATCGAGTGCGGCCCGCGTCGGGGTCCCTGGGCGGTCCTGGAGGTGCTCGGTAAGTACCGAGTGCGCGTTCTTGGGGTGCCCGTGGGGATTGTCTGGGGATGAATCGATCTCGACGGCGACAAAGCCGTCGCCGAGCTCACGCCGGAGCGTCTCGAAGCGCGCCGGGAAGCAGAAAGGATCATCGGTGAAGCGCAGGCCCAACAGACACGTGCCACTGGCCACGCGCTCTTTCACCTTGGCCAGATCCTCATCGCTGATCCCGATATCGGCCTTGCGACGTTTCCCCAGCGGAAAGGGCAATGACGGTTGGGAGAGCACCGGCGCGAGCACCACTTGGTCGACCATCATGGCCAGCGCGAATCCCCCGGTCAGGCACATGCCGACGACACCGACACCTGGTCCGCCGCACTGCTCGTGCTCGTGGGCGGCCAGCGCCCGAAGCCACTTGGTCACCGGGCTCGTCTTGCGCAGGGCGAGGAGCGAGAACTCGCGCGAGACGCAGATCGGACCGAGAGTCTTTGCTATCAGTCCCGCCGTCGGGGAAGCCCCAGGCTCGCCGAACAGATGGGGCATGACCGCGGTGCACCCGATACCCGCGACCATGCGGGCGAACTCCGCCACCTTGGGCGTGATGCCGGGAATCTCAGCGATGACGATCACGGCCGGTCCTGTTCCCATCGAGTAGACGTCCCGGGACTTGCCCTGCGCGCGGAAGCTGGTCTTGGTGAATCCCTCGAGGGCGGCTGGCATGGCGGGGACCGTAGACGACCCCTAACCTGTCTCGCATGCCAACCGCCGACGAGCGGGCGATTGACCTGCGGGATCAGGCTCTCGGGGTCCTGTGTGCTCCCGCCCTCAGATCGATGGTGGAAATGGTCGTCTTCTCCCCTGACCCCGATATTTACGAGGCACGGTCGGTCGACGGCTTGGTCCGGTTCGTCCGCCACTCCGACCGAACCCGTTGGCACTTCCACATCGTCAAGGTCGAGGGACGAGACCCACTCTTGGACCAAGACCCGACCCGGTTCTCCCCCTTGGCCGCCGAACTGGCCGCCCAACAACCTCGTCGGGAAGAGAACAGCTACCCCATTGCCTTCGAGCGCATCGCGCAGATCTTCGACCACCCGTGCGCGCCCGACCTCTGCGTGCTGCACACCGCGGCGCACCGGCCGAGCGGCCACCGAGGCGAGCACGGCTCGCTCGGGGTGGTCCAATCCCGGGCCCCGTTCATCGCCTCGGGGGCGGGCATACTCCGGCAAGGGATGGTCGACGGACACTGCCGCCTGATCGACGTAGCACCGACGGTCCTGGCCCTGCTCGGACTCGAGCCCGGTCCCGGGGTCGGGCCGACCGGCGAGGTGGTCGACGGCATGCTGCTCTCGCGCCAAGACGGCCGAACGCTCACCGAATTGTTCGACCCTGAGGGAAATCCAAGCGCCCACGTGGTGGTGGTGCTGATGGACGGGGCCAACGCCAACGTCCTCTATGACGCCGCGGCGAACGGCGTCGCCCCCAACGTCGGGCGGCTCATCGAGAATGGGGCGGCGTTGGCCCACGGGGGCGTCGCCTCGCTGCCGACGGTCACCCTGGCCAACCACACCTCCCTCAATACCGGTGCCCATCCCGGGCACCATGGCGTCTTGCACAATGCTTGGTATGACCGAAGCCGCGGGCGCCAAGTGGTCACCGAGTCGCCGGCGACCTGGCAGGAGGCGATGCGGTGGCTCTTCCCGGGGGTCGAGACCATCCACGAGGCCCTCCATCGTCACCGCCCTGACGCCGTGTCGGTGGCGATCAACGAGCCCGCCGACCGAGGGGCCGACTACTCCACTTTCGATCTCTTCCGGCGCGGCGAAGTGGGCCGCCTCGCCGAGGGCGTCCCCGAGCCGCTACCCCATGCACACGCCGAGTGGGTCGCGGCCAGCGAGGATTACAAGTGGGGTTCGCTGGTCGACGCGTCGGCGATCAACCAGATGACCTCGATCTGGGCGGGCGAGTACCTGGGCACCCGCTACCAGATCCCCGACTTCACCTGGATCAGCTTTTCGCTCACCGATGCCGCCTTTCATGAAGGTGGCCCCCACTCGGCCATCGCTCAAGCCGCGCTCGTCGACACCGACGCCCGGCTCGGCGAAGTGGTGGCGGCGATCGAGCGGCGCGGCGTGACCGAACAGACCGCCATCGTGGTCGTCGCTGACCACGGGATGGAGCAGACCGCCCTCAATTGTCCGGGGGACTGGGGCGACGCCCTGCGGGCCGCCGGGATACCCCACCGCGACGAGGCGTCGGGATTCCTCTACCTCGGAGACATGTGACCAGTACCGGTGACCGCCGCTCCGCGGTGCTGGTCGGGGTGGGAACCGCAAACGAAGCGGCGGAGGCCGCCGAGCTGATGGTGCTGGCCGTACAGCGTGCGGCCGACGACGCCGGAGCCCGATCGCTCCTCGCCGCGGTGGACCGGATCGCCGTGCCCATGGGGACGTGGGCCTACACCGATCCCGCGCGCCTAGTGGCCGTCGGCATCGGGGCCGGTGAGGCCGAGACCCACGCGGGGGAGATCGGCGTCTCCCAGCAGACCCTTGTGAGCCAGGCGCTCCGGGCGATCGTGGCCGGCACCTCAGAGGTGGCCGTCGTGGTCGGTGGCGAGGCCCGGTCCTTTGGCCGCGACGGTGGGATCGAGACCGAACAACGGGGCCCGGCCCCCGACGTCGTCCACACGCGTGAACCCGAGTACCTGGCCCGCCCCGAGATCGCGGCGGGCCTCACGTCGCCGGTCCAGCAGTACGCGATGATCGACAACGCCCTCCGGCATGCCGAGGGCCGCTCGGTCGACCAGCAGCGCGATGAGATCGCCGAGCTGTGGGCCCGCTGCAATGTCGTCGCCCGGGGCAACCCCCTGGCCGCGTTTCCCGATCCTCGCAGCGCGGCGGACATCGCGAATCCCGGACCGAAGAACCGGCCGCTGTCCTTTCCGTACAACAAATGGCACGCCAGCCAGTGGACCGTGGACCAGGCCGCGGCGCTCATCATCTGCTCGGTCGAGGCGGCCCGACGCCATCGGGTCCCCACCGACCGCTGGATCTTCCCACTCGTGGGCATCGACGCCAGCCACTCGGTGTCCCTCAGCCGGCGGCACCAACTCCACACCTGGCCGGCCATGGGTGTGCTCGGTCGGGCCGCGGCGGGCCGGATCGGACGCCCGTTGACCGACGTCGAGGTGACCGAGGTCTACTCCTGCTTCCCCGCCGCCGTTCGGGTCCAACAGCGCGAGCTCGGGCTACCGGGCGACGGCACCCCGACAATCACCGGCGGTATGACCTTCGCCGGGGGCCCCTTCAACAACTTCACCTACCAGGCCACCGCCGCGGTGGTGCCACGGCTACGCCGGGCACCAGGCTCGCTCGGGCTGATCACGACCGTTTCGGGGCTGTTGACCAAGCCCGGACTCGCCGTTTGGTCGAGCAACCCCGACGGGCGGTCCCCCCTCATTTGCGACCTGGCGGAAGCCGTCGCTACTGCCTCCGTTGAGGTGGAGGTACTCGACACGTACCACGGCGAGGCGACGGTCGTCTCGTACACGGTGACACCCGAGGACATGGTCCCGGCCCGGGTGGTGATCCTCGCCCAGACACCAGACGGCCGACGGTGCGTGGCCGCGTCCGAAGACTCCGCCCTCGCCACGGCGGCGACCGTGGGCGAGTTCATAGGGACCCCGGTCCAGGTGAGGGGCGGTTCGTTTTCGCTGTGAGCCGGGGCCGGCCGCTGCCCCCACTCTCCGCCCCGAATCGTCCCGGCAATGGTCGGTAGCTAACGTGGCCCTGATGCCCCCCCCGGCCGCCGAGCGGCGCTTCGGCGGCCTGATCGACCGCCGGTTGAGTGCACGGGTGGCTCTGACCCGCCGCTACCTTGTCCTCGCCGTGAGCGTTGGCGTGGCGGCCACGGCCTGCGTCGTGGCCCAGGCCGTCCTGCTGGCGACCATCATCGAGCGCGTCGTCCTCCATCGGGCCACCCTGGGCGCCGTTCGTCCCGAGATCATCGCTCTGGGGCTGACCTTCGGCGCTCGGGCGGCGCTCGGGTGGCTCGGCGAAGTGGCGGCCCAACGCACCTCGGCCACCGTCACCTCGGTGCTGCGCCGCCAGCTGCTCCGCCACGCCCTGGATCTCGGCCCGGGGTGGCTGGCCGGCGAGCGGGCGGGCGAACTCTCCCTCACCGCCACTCGCGGCACCGCCGCGCTCGACACCTACTTTGGCCGCTACCTGCCCGTCGCCGTCCTGGCCGGGCTGGCTCCGCTGGGCATCCTGGCGTGGGTCGCCTACACCGACTGGGTCTCGTCACTCATCTTGGTGGGAATGATCGCCCTTGTCCCCATCGCGATGATCTTCTTCGGTCGCGAAGCCACCAAGCGGACCCGCCGGCAGTGGCGGCGCCTCTCCTCGCTCTCGGCTCGCTTTCTCGAGCTCATTCAGGGACTACCGACCCTGCGGGCCTTCGGTCGAGGCGACCAGGGCCGCCGTGAGGTTGCCGCAGCGACCGAGGGGTTGCGCCAAACAACGATGGGCACGCTGCGCGTCGCCTTCCTGTCGGCCCTGGCCATGGAGTTTTTGGCGGGGATCGGGGTGGGATTGGTCGCTATGGTCCTCGGCCTGCGTCTGCTCGGCGGCACGATCTCGCTGTACACCGCGCTGGCCGTGTTGCTCGTCTCCCCCGAAGTCTTTCTACCGCTGCGACGCGCCGGAGCCGAGTTCCACGCCAGCACCGAGGGCCAGGCGGCCGCCGAACGCATCCTCTCGGTGCTCGACCAACCCGTGGACAAACGGACCCGCCGGGAGGGCGTCGCGCCCAGGTCGGCGACGCCGATCGTGTTGGCCAACATTGCGGTGACCTACCCGGGTAGGGACACGCCAGCGCTCGAGCCTCTCGACATGACCCTCGAGTCCGGTGAACACGTCGCGCTGGTCGGCCCCTCAGGGGCCGGAAAGTCCACGACGCTGGCGGTCCTGCTCGGCTTCGTGGCCCCAACGACCGGGACGGTCACCATCGGCGGGGTCGACCTCGAAGGAATGTCCCTTTCGCAATGGCGACGCTCGTTGGCCTGGGTCCCCCAACGGCCGTACCTGTTTTCGGGGACCATCGCGGAAAACCTGGCGATCGGCGACCCGGGGGCGGACACCGCGATGCTGCGCCATGCGGCGGAGCTGGCGGGATTGGGCGAACTGATCGATCAGCTCCCCCGCGGTCTCGACACCGTGGTGGGTGACGGTGGTCTCCCTCTGAGCGCGGGCGAGCGCCAGCGCTTGGCCATCGCTCGGGTCGTCGTGCGCGACGCCCCCGTCGTCCTCCTCGACGAGCCGGCGGCCCACCTCGACGCCCACACCGAGTCCACGCTGAGCCACTCGCTGGCGCCCTGGTTCGAGGGACGCACCGTGGTGGTGGCGGCGCATCGCTCCGAGCTGGTCCAGCGGATCGACCGGGTCATTCACCTTGGCCAGCTCCAAGAGGCGTCCACGTGAGCACCGTCGCGGTACTACGACGGCTCCTCCGCCTGAGCGCGCCACCTTGGGGCCGCCTTACCGTCGCCGTTCTCGCCGGAGTCGCCGCCGCCATGGCCACCATCGGGCTGCTTGCCGGCTCGGGCTATCTCGTTTCCAAGGCGGCCTTCCGACCCGGCCTCGGTGCCATCGCCGGGCTGCTCGCCGGCGTCGAGGTGCTGGCCTTCGTGCGCGCCCCACTGCGCTACAAGGAGCGTCTGGCCGCCCACGACGCCGCCTTCCGGGCCCTCACTCACTGGCGGGTCTGGCTCTATGACCAACTCGAGCCCCGCTCCCCCGCCGGGTTGGGACCTTGGCGCAGTGGCGACCTGCTCTCGCGAGCCGTCGACGATGTCGACGCGCTCCAAGACCTGTACCTGCGCGGTCTTGTGCCCCTCGTCGTCGCTCTCGCAGCCTCCGCGATCGCCGTCGTGGTGGTGGGTCTCGTCTTGCCCGCTGCCGCGCTCGTGCTCGGATTGAGCCTGCTGGTGGCGCTCGTCGTTCCCCCGGTGATCGCTGCGTTGACCAGTCCGGGGCGAGGGCGGGAGGCCGTTGTACGCGGGGCCGTTGGCGCCGAAGTGGTTGATCTCCTCCAAGGAGCTCCTGACCTGCTCGCCTTCGGATGCGAGGATCAATTCTTGGAGCAACTCGAGTCGGCCGACGACGAGCTGGCGCGCCTCGCCCGCCGGCGGGCCCTCGCCGCCGGTCTCACCTCGGCTCTGCTCACCTTGTTGATCGGAGCAGCGGTCGTCGGGGTGTTGGTCGTCGGCATCGAGGCGGTGCGCACCCACCGGCTCAGCCCGGTGATGTTGGCAGTCCTGCCACTGGCCGCCATCGCCGCATTCGAGTCGGTGCCTGCGGTCACCGCGGCGGCGTCCCGCCTGGGCGACGTGGTCGCGGCCGGACGGCGCCTGTTGGCCCTTGAGGGGATTCCGATCCCCGTCGTCGACCCGGATCGCCCCGAGCCGCTGCCCGAAGGATGCCCGACGGTGGCCCTACGCGAGGCGCGCCTGCGCTACGCCGACGACCTGCCCTGGGCCCTTGACGGCGTGACCTTCGAGCTGGCCCCGGGCAGCCGCACCGCCGTCATCGGGGCAAGCGGAGCGGGCAAGTCCAGCCTGGTCAATGTGCTTCTCGCCTTCTGGCCGCTCTCCGAGGGGCAGGCCACCTTGGGTGGCGTCCCGCTTGAGCGTCTGGCCCAGGACGACACCCGACGGGCCATCGCCTTGGTCGACCAGGAGGCCCGCCTCTTCGCCGGAACCATCGGCCAGAACATCACCTTGGGAAGGCCCGCGGCCTCGGCCCTCGACGTGGACGAAGCGGTCCGTCAGGCCCAACTGCGCAGTTGGGTCGACACCCTGCCCGAGGGCCTCGCCACACCGGTCGGCGAGCAGGGGGCCCGGGTCTCGGGTGGCCAGCGCCAGCGCATTGCCCTCGCCCGGGCGCTTGTCGCCGGCGGTGCGGTGCTGGTGCTCGATGAGCCGACCGCCGGACTCGACGACACCACCGCCGACCGCCTCCTCGCCGACGTCATGGCGGCCGGCGGGACGCACACGGTGCTGCTCGTCACTCACCACCAACGCGAGACGGACGGCTTTGACACGGTGATCGTGCTGGACCGGGGTCGGGTCGTCTCACTCGATGACCCCTATCGTCGGGTCGGCGTTCGAATCAGACGTTGACCCGTGACATGTGCTCGGCCGGGTAACGGTCGCCCGATGCTGCGCCTTTCGGGGCCACCGCCTCGAGCGACGCCAGCTCCTCGGGGCTGAGGGTCACATCGAGGGCACCGATGTTCTCGGTGAGAAAGCGACGGCGCTTGGTGCCGGGAATGGGGACGATGTCATCGCCTTGGGCCAGCACCCAGGCCAGTGCCAGTTGTGACGGGGTCACCCCCTTGTCGCGCGCCAGCTGGCCCACCCGGTCGACGACGTCGAGGTTCTTGGTGAAATTTTCACCCTGAAATCTCGGACTATGGCGTCGGAAGTCGTCTGGGCCGAACTGGTCGGGGCTGGTGATGGCGCCGGAGAGAAATCCCCGGCCGAGCGGGCTGTAGGCGACGAAGCCGATACCGAGTTCGCGGGCGGTGTCGAGGACACCGTCCTCGGGGTCGCGGGTGAAAAGCGAATACTCGCTCTGGATCGCACTCATCGGGTGGGTGGCGTGGGCCCGGCGGATGGTGGCCGGCGCTGCTTCGGATATACCGAGGTGGCGAACCTTGCCGGCCGCCACAAGCTCGGCCATGGCACCCCAGGTGTCTTCCACCGGCACCGTCGTATCGACGCGATGCTGATAGTACAGATCGATGTGATCAACCCCGAGGCGTTGAAGGGATGCTTCGCAGGACGCCCGCACGTATGCGGGCTGGCCGTTGATGCCGATCCAAGAACCGTCGGGACGGCGTTCGTTGCCGAACTTGGTTGCCAGTACCACCTCGTCGCGCCGCTCGGCAATGGCCTTGCCGACCAGCCGCTCATTGGTGAAGGGCCCATACATGTCGGCCGTATCGAGAAAGGTCACGCCAGCGTCGAGCGCCAAATGGATCGTGGCGAGCGACTCGGCCTCGTCGGCCTCGCCGTAGGACTGGCTCATCCCCATGCAACCGAGGCCAAGGGCCGAAACAGAAAGGGCCCCCAGGCTGCGTTTTTGCACCTTTTCCTCCTCGATCGAGCGCCTCAGTGTGATTCAGCCTACGGTAGGTGTCGGCGCGTCGTATGGGTCGGAGGGCGACGCCCCCATGTTGGCGCATGCAACATGCAAAAAAAAGCGGAACGGGGAACATGGACATGGAAGCCAAGACGCTCGCGGGGACGGCGCAGCCGAACAAGGACGGGCGGATCGCCCGGGGAGAGCGGACGCGGCGCCGAGTGGCCGAAGCCCTCATCGCGCTTCTCGAGGAGGGGGACCTCCAACCGACGGCCAAGGAGATCGCGGCTCGAGCAGGGGTCTCGCTGCGCCTCGTCTTCCACCACTTCGACGACATGGACGCGCTCTACCACGCGGTGGCGGATATCAACACCGACCGAAACTGGAGATCGCTCTACCCGATCCCACCGGACCTGGCGCTCCACCACAGGGTCGAGCGCACAGTCCGCCAGCGCTACCGCCTCTACGAAGCCATCACCCCGGTTCGACGCGCCGCCGTGCGTCAGGCGTACCACTCCGAAGAGGTCGCACTCACTCTTCTGCGGTCGAACCAGGCATTGCGCGACCAGTTGGCCGAGACCTTCGCCCTCGAGCTCAAGGCCGCCGCCGGCGAGGGTCGCGATATCTTGGAGGCACTTGACCTGGCCACCTCCTGGGAAGCGTGGGACCGACTCCGCGCCACCCAAGGGATCACCTCGACCGCGGCCCGGCGGGTCACCGAGCGGATCATCATGAACCTTCTCGATCGTGGGACCCTCCCGTATTGATGGAGGTTCTTAGAACCCCCGATGATCGTTTCGCCGATCTGCCCGGGTTCGACTTCGTCCCCCGCTACGTCGAGACGGGAGGACTTCGGCTCCACTACCTCGACGAAGGGCCGCCGGAGCACCCCGACACCGTCCTGCTGCTGCACGGCGAACCGAGTTGGTGCTTCCTCTACCGAGAGATGATCCCGGTTTTGGTGGCGGCCGGGCACCGGGTCATAGCCCCGGACCTTGTCGGATTCGGCCGATCCGACAAGCCCGCCAAGCGGAGCGACTACACCTATGCCGGCCACGTCGAATGGCTGCGCCAGGCCCTCTTCGACCGCCTCGGGCTGCGCGACCTGACGCTCGTATGCCAGGACTGGGGCGGGTTGCTCGGACTCCGCTTGGTGGCCGAGCACCCGGACCGTTTCCGCCGGGTGGTGGCGGCCAACACCGGATTGCCCACAGGAGACCAGAAGCTCGACGAGGCCTTCATGAACTGGCAGCGCTTCTCCCAGAGTGTGCCCGAGCTCCCGGTGGGATTCATCGTGCAGTCCGGCACGACCAGCCAACTCAGCGAGGAGATCGTCGCCGCCTACGACGCACCGTTCCCCGACGAGCGCTACAAAGAAGGCGCACGCCAGTTCCCCCTCCTCGTCCCGACGAGCGCCGATGACCCGGCCAGCGGGGACAACCGCCGGGCGTGGGAGTCGCTCCGCCGCTTCGACAAGCCCTTCCTCTGCGCGTTCAGCGACGGCGATCCGATCACCCGGGGGGCCGACCGCCTCTTCATCGAGCAGGTCCCCGGGGCCAAGGGCCAGTCCCACTCGACCATCGTGGGCGGCGGTCACTTCCTCCAAGAAGACAAGGGGACCGAGTTGGCCGCAGTGGTCGTCGAGTTCATCGCCGGCACCCCGGGTTAGGCGAGCTCTTCGACCGAAGGCGCGGGGTACGAGCTCCGGCCCGGACGCCAGCCGAGGGCGATCTTTTTTGGACCCGGACCCTCTTTGGCCCAGACGTGACAGGTGTCGGCCAACCAGGCCGTGCCGGATTCGGCCATGACCTCGTGGGCCTGGTTCTCGTCGCGCTTCCGCGAGGCCGACGAGGGGACGGCCTGGACCACCACCGGACCAATGGCCCGGGCCAAAAATTCGAGATGGGCGCACCCGAGGGCCCGGCCGAAGTGCTCCTGCACGGCCCGGGTATAGCCACGGGTCACGCTCAATCCGACGAGGCCACTGAAGGCTTCCTCGATCTGCGGGCACTCGGCATGGGGGAATCGCCGCATCTCGGCTCGGGCCTCGGTGATCGTCAGGTCCGAGCGCCGCACGGTGATGCGGAGTTCCATATCGTGGACGTGCTCGACCTTGTTCGTGCCCTTGGCCCAGGGCCGATCGTCGCGCAGCCGGGCAACGACGGCGAAATCCCCCTCCCGCTCGAACACATCGAGCTCGATCCGGCGCTGGTGGGTCGGGACCTCGGTCATCGGGCGATCATGGCCGCCCGCGGGCGCCGGCCGCCACCTCATTGAAGGAGTGGAGCACCGGGCTATCGGTCCCCCAGCCGATCCGGGTGATCGACCCGGTCGAGAGGTGCAGCCGCCAGGCCAGCTCCTCGTCGGTACCAAGCGCCCACGCCACAGCCGCTTTTATCGGCGAAACGTGGCTGACCACCACGGCATCACCGTCGCTGCGCCGGGCTGCACTCTCCTTGTCAAAGAACAGCTCCTCGCACGCACCCCGGACCCGCTCGGCCACCGAGGCCAGGGATTCGCCACCGACCGGCGTGAAGTTCGGATCGGACCGCCATTGTCGCCACACCTCGGCCGGCACATCGCCGAGCGCCTGTCCCTCGTATTCTCCGTAGTCGACCTCCACCCAGCGTTCGTCGACCACGACGGGCACAGAGAGCGACAGGGCGGCGGCGGTGTCGAGGGCCCGGCGGAGCGGGCTCGAGCGCACGCTGACCACCGGCCCGAGCGCTGCACCGAGTGCCGCCGCCTGCTGCTGGCCCCGCTCGGTGAGTGCCACGTCGGATCGACCGAGCAGGAGGCCGGCGGCGTTGGCCGTGGCCTCCCCGTGTCGGAGGAGTACGAGCACTCAGCTCCTCACGAGGATCCGACCACACTGGTCGCAGGTGACCACTTCAGCGGGCGGGAGTCGGCGGAGCCGCTCGACTTCGACAGAAGGGAGCTCGAGGTGACAGCCCGCACAATGGTTGCCGATGAGCCGGGCGGCACCGGTCCCTCCGAGGCGTGCCCGCAGGGTCTCGTAACGGTCCGAAAGCTCCGTCGGCAGGCGCTTGGCCTCTGCGGCCCGGGCGACGATCACCGAGGCCAACTCGGCATCGACTACAGCCTCGGCTGCCACCACCTCGCTGCGCAATACGTCGGCGGTCGCCTGCAACTGGGCCCGATCCTCGACCAGGATGGCCAGGGCGGCGTCGATGGGCTCCTGCTCCTCCATGACCTCGAGCTCGGCCTCTTCAATTTCAGCCCGGCGCTGGGTCAGATGGCGCACCTCGGACTCCATGGCTTGGAGATCACGGGCAGCGGCCGATCGGTCGGCGTACATTCGGTCCTCGATGGTCCGGCGGCGAGCCGTGAGGGTGCCGATCTGGTCTTCGAGCTCAGCCTGGCGCTCGAGCAGCGCGCCCCGCTCTACCTGGCGCTCGGCCGTCCGGGTGGCCACCTCGGCCAGCTGGCTCTCCAACGCGTCGAGCTCCTTGCGCTCGCCGAGGGTCGCCTTGCGGTGTTGGAGCTGGGAGATCGAGGTGTCGAAATCCTGCACGGTGATCAGGATCTGTTGCGGCTCATCGGTCATTGACACTGCGCGCCTTTCGAAGTGCACCGGCGAGCGCTTCGTCGGTCATTGCTGCTGCCTCCTCCCACGTGAACCACCCGACCGCCGGGCTCTCACCGGGCGGCGGATCGGGTTCGGCGTCGGGGGCGGCCAACAGGTAACGGAGATCGAGATGGGTGTGACCAAGAGCGCCGTGGTGAGCGTCGATGTGGAGAAGCTTCGGGCCACCAGGCGGATGGTGCAATTCGAGCCCGGTCTCCTCTTGCGACTCGCGCAGTGCGGCGTCGGCTGGGGACTCTCCGGGATCGATGTGCCCCCCTGGTTGCAACCAACGGCCCAGCCGGCGGTGGAGATGCAAAATGACCCCCCGGGGCCCGACCACGATGGCTGATGCGGTGACGTGGACCGGATCGGCCTTGTCGTCAAAGGGCTGGGGCAGACGATCCAGTTCGGCCAACAGGCGCGCCATCGATGCGGCCTCCCGTGGATCCGCTGCTTCGTGGTCGGCGACGATCCGGCGCAGCTGGTCCGGCGATCCCGGGTCGCCGCGAGCGGGCACCGAGTCCACGCCTGCATCCCTACCACAGTGGCCGCAAACATCCCGCTCCCGTCACAGAAAAATCACCCACCGAGCAACCGCCGAACTGACGCCGGTGGCCCCGAGCCGGGGTCCCCGGTCCCGAGGTGATCCATGATCGGATCGCCCCAGACCAGCGTGGCAGGCACCTGGCCCGCCCAGACCCCGAGGCCCAGGTCCTCGGGCTCGTCCTCGGGGGGCCCGCTGTCGATCTTGGCGGAGGCCTCTTCGATCGGCATCCGCAGCACCGATGTCAGGCCCATCTCGCGGTCGTTGGGCGCCCGGGCCTCGGCGGACCGACCCGGCAGCATGTGCTCGACCAGATGATCGAGGGCATCGCGTTTCTCCACCGGGTTGTCGATCGTCCTCGGGTGTCCGAAGGCGACGGCCGAGCGGTAGTTCATGGTGTGGTTGAAGAGCGAACGGGCCAGGACCAGGCCATCGAAGAGAGTCACGGTGATACAGGCACCGACCGGATCGGTCATGCACCGGAGCATGCGATTCGAGCGCGAACCGTGGATGTAGAGCACGTCGTCCACCCGGTCGTGGATGGTTGGCAGGACCGCCGGCGAACCGTCGAGAAGAAATGCGATGTGGCAGAATCGCGCCTCGTCAAAGATGGCGTAGATGGTGTCACGGTCATAACGACCGGCACTTGGGTTGCGCCGAACCACGGTCCGGTCGGTCTCTCCCCCGAGGATCACGCCACCTCCCCCGTCATGACCGTGACCGCGCATCCGGCGATGTAGACCCGATCCTCGTCGATCCTCACTCGCAACCGGCCACCCCGGGCCGACCGTTGCGCCGCCTCCAATACCGCCTTGCCCAAACGGGTGACCAATAGGGACCGAGCGCGCACTGCGCCGACCCGGTGACCGGGTCCTCGTCGATCCCGACTTTCGGTCCGAACATCCGCAGCACATAGTCGATGTCGCCGGTGCCACCCGGGGCGGTCACGAGCACCGCGCGGTCGGGGAGTTCGGCGAAGGCTGCGAGGTCGGGAACCAGACTCGTGACAGCTTCGGCGTCCGCCAACTCGGCGATCAAGAAGTGTGTGCTCCGTGCGGTGGCTCGCGCCCGGAGCGGTGCCAACGCGTCGGGCACGGGGATCGGACTTGGAGGATCGGCGGGAAAATCCAACTCAATGAGGTCCCCGTCGAACCGGGCGGACAGCCGACCGCTACGGGTCGAGAACTCCAGCGCCGAGCCGCCTCGATCACCAATCGCATGGGCCGCGGCGAGTGTTGCATGCCCGCAGAGGTCCACCTCGGTCGTCGGGGTGAACCAGCGGAGCGAATGGGTGCCGTCCTCGAGCGGCCACACGTAGGCGGTCTCGGAGATTCCGAACTCGAAGGCGAGTGCCTGCATCCACTGTTCGTCGGCGGGGCCCTCAAGCAGGCAGATGGCAGCGGGATTTCCCCCGAAGGGGTGCTCGCTGAACGCGTCGACCCACACGATCGGAATCATCGGGCGAGGCGCTGTAATCGCCCGAGGGCCGCATCGAGCACCTCGAGCCGTTTGGAGAAGGCCCAACGCACCAAGGAGCGACCCGACTCGGGGTCGGCGTAGAAGACCGAGCTCGGGATGGCCACCACACCGCAGCGCTCGGGCAATCCCATACAAAACGCCATCGCATCCCCCTCGTCGATCGGGGAGATATCGGTGGTCACGAAGTAGGTGGCCGCCGGCCGGTACACCTCAAAACCGATGTCGGCGAGACCGGCGCAGAACAGATCACGCCCGGTGCGGAGCTCGTTGGCAATCGGCTCGAAGTATCGGCTCCCGGCGGCAAGAGCGCCGGCGATGGCGTACTGGAACGGCGCACCGCTCACATAGGTCAAGAACTGCTTGACCGAACGCACGGCGGCGACGAGGGGCGGAGACGCACAGGCCCACCCCACTTTCCACCCCGTGAAAGAGAAGGTCTTACCGGCCGAAGAGATCGTCACCGTGCGCTCGCGCATCCCGGGGAATCCAGCGAGGGGCAGATGCACACCTTCGAAGATCAGATGCTCGTAGACCTCGTCGGTCACCGCCAGAAGATCGTGCTGCACGCACAACTCGGCGATGGCCGAGAGCTCTGCGTGATTGAAGACCTTGCCCGTCGGGTTGTGCGGAGAGTTGACCAGCACCAGGCGGGTGCTGCTGGTGATCGCATCTTGGAGCGCACCGGGGTCGAATGACCAGTCAGGGGGATCGAGTGGGACGACTCGGAGATGGGCTCCGGCCAGGGCCGCGCAGGCGGCGTAGGAGTCATAGAAGGGTTCGAACATGACGACCTCGTCGCCCACCTCGCACAGCGCCAGCAACGTCGCGGCGATCGCCTCGGTGGCACCGGTGGTGACCAACACCTCGCTCTCCGGGTCGTAGTCGAGCCCGTAGAAGGCTCGCTGATGCTCGGCGATGGCTTCGCGTAGTACGAGAACCCCGGGCCCCGGCGGATATTGGTTGTGGCCGTCCCTGATGGCGGCGATCGCCGCCTCGGCGATCTCGGCGGACCCGTCGGTGTCGGGATATCCCTGACCGAGGTTGACCGAGCCGGTGGCCAGAGCGAGGGCCGACATTTCAGCGAAAATCGTGGTGGTGAAGCCCTGCAACCGTGCGTTCAGATACGGCGCACGGTCTGCCACGGCCGCAATGTTACCGGGGTGCCTGGGCGTCCACCCCTGTCATGGCGGGGTGTCCACCTCTGCGACCACCGGTCGGGGTCCAGGTCGGGTACCGTGGGGTACCGTCGCCGTCAGAAGCCCTAGGCGCTGTTTTGCGTGGAGCTCGAGTCGCGTCGCTTGCATTGTCCATGCGTCACAACGGCGCTTTAGGAGACACGGTGACCACCCAGACCACGCTCATGGACCCGCTCGACGCGGTCGATCCGGCACTCGGTGCCGACGGGATCGCGGCCCAGGTACGGCCCAGCCAGAAGCTGATCACCGTGCTCATCGTGGCTGGCCCGGCGGCCGCCCTGGCCGTCATGATCCCGTTGCTCTGGGGTCACGCTGTCAATCTGAGCGACCTCGTGATGGCGACGGTCCTCTACGTGGTCACCGGCTTCGGCCTGTCCATCGGCTTTCACCGGCTCTTCACCCACAGCAGCTTCAAGCCGAACCGTGGGCTCAAGATCGCCCTTGCCGTCGCCGGCTCGATGGGGGTCGAGGGATCGGTAACGAGCTGGGTGGCCACCCACCGCCGCCACCACATCTACAGCGACGCCGCGGGAGACCCGCACTCTCCGCACCGCTACGGCGACCACGGGATAGATCTCATCCGGGGCTTGGCCTTCGCCCACGTCGGCTGGCTGTTCATCTCAGACGCCTCATCGACCGAGCGCTACGCCCCGGACATGTTGAAAGACAAGGACCTGGATCGGATCGGCCGCCTCTTCCCGCTCTTCGCCCTCGGGTCCCTCGCCATCCCCTTCGCCATCGGCTTTGGGCTCTCGCGCACCCTGACCGGGGCCATCATGGCCCTCGTCTGGGCCGGCCTCGTTCGCATGGCACTGCTACATCACGTTACCTGGGGTGTGAATTCGCTCTGCCACACCTTTGGTCGCCGGTCCTTTGATACAAAGGACAAGAGCACCAACTTGTGGATTCTCTCGTTGGTTTCGTTCGGTGACTCGTGGCACAACGTGCACCACGCCCACCCGGCCTGGGCCCGACACGGAGCCCTCCGTGGGCAGGTCGATCCCTCCGCCGCACTCATCGCGCTGTTCGAGCGGTTGGGCTGGGCTACCCGGGTGCGCTGGCCATCGACGGTGACCACCCCGGGCTGAGGCGCCCGACGAGGGGCTCGCCTATCGTCGCCCCTTCATGACGACGCAGATCAGCCTCGCCAGCTTCAACTTGCACGCGGGAGTAGACGGCTGGGGGCGTCGGTTCGACGCGGTGGCCGCATGTCGTGTCATCGACGCCGACGTGCTCGTCGTGCAAGAGTCCTGGAAACCGACCGGCGGCATCAGTATGGCCGCCACCATCGGCGCGGCACTCGGGTATTCGGTCTTCGAGCACCAACTAGCAGCCGGGCGGCGGGCCGGCGCCCACCCCCAAGCCGGCCTTCGGTGGATGCGGCCGCTCGACTGGCGCGGGACCAGCCATGCGCTGTTCATCGACAGTGAGCGGCCGCTGCCCGCCAAAGTCACGGACGGTTGGCGTTTCCAAGAGGCCGAGTCCGGTACCTGGTCCCTGGCCGTCCTCAGTCGCCTCCCGGTCGCCGCCCACCGATTCATCGCCCTGCCCACTCTGCGCCGGGACGTGACGCGGCGCGGCGCCCTGATCCTTTCGGTCGGCGCCCTGACCGTCGTGGGCACCCACATGTCACACCTCACCTACGGCTCGCCGGCCCACTTCCGCAAACTGGCCCGCATACTCGATGCCGAGATCGGCGACGGCCCGGCGGTGCTGGCCGGGGACATGAACCTGTGGGGGCCGCTGGTGCGGAGGTTCTTCGTCGGCTGGCACCAGGCGGTGCGCGGACGTACCTGGCCCGCCTGGCGGCCCCACAGTCAGCTCGACCACATCTTGGTGCGTGGACCGCTCGAGGTCCGAGACGGCCGGGTCGTTGCCCTCGCCGTCTCGGACCACCGGCCCGTTCGGGTCACTCTGGCGGTCCCCGATGTCAGCGAAGGGCCCTGGGATACTTAGGCGATGTCCCATGCCGACGTCCTCCTGGCTGAGCGGGTGGCGGTCGGATTCGCGGTGGCCTTCGTGTTCGGATTCGAGCGCCAGCTGCGCGGCTCGATTGCAGGCGACCGGACCTTCGCTCTCGTCGGCGCGGCGGCGACGGCGGTGACCGCGGTGGCCGGCAAATCGTCCCCCCAGGCGGTGGCCGGAATCATGACCGGGCTCGGGTTCATCGGGGCGGGGGTCGTTCTCCACCAAGGAGCCTTGGTCAAGGGGCTGACCACGGCAGCCACAATGTTTGCCGTGGCCGGCATCGGGATCGTGATCGGCTACGGCCACCTGCTGCTCGGAGTCCTGGTCGCAGCGGCCCTGCTGTTGGTGCTCGAGATCCAGCACACCCCCGTGCTGCGATTCCTCGACGCCATGAACTACACCGACCGTTTCGACAACGACCGGTCCGAATCCCCGACCCCGGATCTGCCACCACCACCGGGCTGATTACAGTGGCCCTTTCAGCCGCCCAACCCGCCGGAGGTGAACGATGGCCAGCTTTCCCTATCAGGACCGCTTTTCGGTCCACCGTGGCTTTCTCGAAGACGGAGTTCCCCGCGACCAGATCCTGAGCGAGCTCCATACGATGGCCAAGGAGGAAGACGCCTTCTGGGAGACCGGGAAGTGCTCGGGCACCATGTACTGCGGTGATCACGACCATTACCGGTTCATGAACGAAGCCTTCGGCCTCTTCGCCCACGTGAACGTCTTGCAACGCGATATGTGCCCGAGCGCCACCAAGTTCGAGTCCGAGATCATCGCCATGACCCTCGACCTATTCCACGCCGATGCGGTGACAGACGGCTCGCCGGCAGGCATCGTGGCCACCGGTGGCACCGGGAGCATCATGCACGCCGTCCTCGCGTACCGCGAGCACGCCGCTCAGACCAGGGGCGTCACCCGCCCGAACTTGATCAAGCCCGAGACGGCACACCCGGCCTTCGACAAGGCCTGCCACCTCTTCGGCGTCGAATTGCGAAAAGCCCCTGTCATCGACACCCTGGTGGACGTCGACTGGGTGGCCGACCACATCGACGATCAGACCGTGGCGATCGTCGGCTCGGCCTGCAACTACGGCTACGGCACGATCGACCCGATCGCTTCGCTCAGCGGTGTCGCCCTCGAACATGGGGTTGGACTCCACGTGGACGGCTGCCTGGGTGGATTCATCCTCCCCTTCGGCCAGGAGCTGGGTTTCGAGGTGCCGATCTTTGACTACCGGCTCGACGGGGTCACCAGCATCTCGGCCGACACCCACAAGTACGGCTACGCCTTCAAGGGAACGTCCGTATTGACCTTTCGAGACAAGGCGATCCGCAACGCCCAGTACTTTTTCCTCACCGATTGGACCGGGGGAAAGTACTGCTCCCCGGGCATGGAGGGTTCGCGATCGGGAGGACTCATCGCCGCCACCTGGGCGGCCATGATCCAGCTCGGGCGCGAGGGCTACCGTCGCTACGCCCAGCAGATCTTCGAAACCTCAGGCGCCATGCAAGAGGCCGTCCGTTCCCACCCCGAGTTGAAGATCCTCGGCAGCCCCACATTCCTTTTCAGCTTCACCTCCGATGAATTCGACATCTACCACGTCAACGACTTCATGCGTGAGAAAGGCTGGCGGTTCAACGGCCAGCAGTACCCCAACGCCCTGCACATGGCGGTTACCCGGCCCCAGACTCAGCCCGGAGTGACGGAGGCTTTCGCCGGCGACCTTGCCGAGGCCGTGGACTACGCGAAATCCCATGCCGATGAGGCACCCCGATCGGGAGCGATCTACGGCGGGGTGGCCGGCGGGATGACCGACGAGGCCGACTCCTTCATCAAGACGGTGATGGCCGACATGATGGATGCCCAGCAGGAGATTCCGGCCGGCGCCTAGCGGCGTCGCCGCCGCCCTCCTCGGGGCCAGCTACGCCGGGTATGCGTCGGGCACGACGCCGTTCACCTGGACCGCCAACTTCTTGGTCGCCGTCCCGATCGTGCTCGTGCTCGCGGGCCTGGCCGTGAGGTGGCGACGGTGGGCGACGGTGCCGCGTGCGGTGCCCGAGGGGTGGTGGCCGTGGGCGGCGGTCCTTGTTGCTGTGCTCCTATGGGAACTGGTCAACTACCTGGCCGTCCCCCGCACCACCCATCCAACGCTCAGTTCGCTCTCGGACCGGGCGATGCAATGGCGGGCGGCCAAGGCGGCCCTCATCTTGTGTTGGCTCTGGATCGGCGTGGCCCTGGTGCGCCCGAAATGACGGCCAGCCTCGCCGTCTGGGCCCTGCTCGCCGGCACCGCGGCCTTGCTCTGGGCACTTTCGCACGCAGGCACCAAGGTCGCCCGACCCGGCGCCCTCACTGGCGCCCTCGTCGCGAGGCCAGCGGTGCGTATGGTCGTGGCCCTCGTCTGGGTGTGGGTTGGTTGGCACCTGTTTGCCCGCTGACTGGTGCCCGTCCATCGGTGTGGACGTCCGGACCGGTGCCTGAATCCTTGGCGCTCGTGGCGCCGCAAACGCCTACAGGCCACCGACCGGAACGGGCTCGGTTCGGGATCCGATCATAATTTTCCCTTTGGCCCGCCACGACATGATGGACCAAATGGAGACGGCCGAGAGCACGGATCCGACCGAGAGAAAGGACCCGATCGACAGGACCGAGGCGAACGAGCCGATGGAGAGGACCGAGGCGCTCGAACCGACCGAGCCAATCGAAAGGACCGAACGCTTCGAGGCGATGGAGAGCACCGAGTTCTCCGAGGCGATGGACCATCGAGATGCCATCACCCCATTGTGCTAGATCTCGCGACCCCGGGTCTCGGGGAGTAGGAGAAGAAGCGCGGCGGCGGGGATCATCGGAAGGAAGGTCACGGTCGCCGCCAGGCCGGCGGTCCGCCCAACGTCGGCCACCGCCCCGAACACCAACAGTCCAACGACGGCCCCTAGCACCGCGGCAGCGATGTTCCATCCGGCAACCGACGCCCGAACTGTCGTCGGAAAAAGCTCGTTGGCAAGCGACCCACCAGCCGGAGCAAACACCGAGGCCGCCATGATCCCGAAGATGTAGCCGACGATGAGCGCCGCTGTGGACCCATTGTAGGCGAGGACTCCGAAAAGCGACATGGCGGTCATGGCAAGGGCGACGGTCGGGCGCCGACCGATGCGGTCGGCCAAGAAGCGTCCGAGGAGCAGGCCGCCCAGGCCTGCCGCTCCTGCGCCCAGCACCATCGCCGCGGTCGCCGCGCCCGGCACGTGACGGACGTTCTGCGCGTAGACGAAGACCAAGCTGTTGGCCGGACCGGTGATCACCGACACGCAAAAGGCCAGTGCTGCGACCACGAACAGGCGCCCGCGAAATTCGTGCCCGATGGGCCCGATTACCGGTCGACCGTGCTCGGGGGACGAGCGAAAGCGGTCGGGCTCCACCACCAGCCGGCGAACCAGAGGGAGCATCACCAAGGGGACCGCGGCCAGGGCGAACACCCCACGGAAACCGAGCGCGCTCGCGGCCAGGCTGTGGATGAAGGCGGTCAAGCCGGCCCCCACGCCGTACCCGGCCGCGACGAGGGCGATCGACTTGGCACGTTCGGCTGTACCCGTGAGCTCCGCCGCGCTCACCTGGGCCACCCCGGTGGTGGCGCTGAGCGCCGGGCGCCCGAGGGCGAAGATGGCCACAAACCACCAGTAACTCGGGCTGGCGGCTGCCGCGACGGTCAGCGCTAGGCCGACGGCGCAGGTGGCCAACAAGATTGTCCGTCTGCCGAACCGATCGGCCAGTCCCGCCAAGGGCAATCCACCAAGCGAGGCCAGTCGGAGAATGGCCAAGCCGACCCCGAGCACCGTGCCCGACAGTCCGGCCTGATCGGCAAACGTTGCGCCCGAGGAGAGATGGCCGAAGGTCTTGGCCACGCTGCCGAGCGCGGCAACCGCTCCGAACTGCCCGAAGCCCGCCGCCGCGGCGAGGATCGCCACCCCGACGACCGGGGGGTCGCGCCACCGGTAGAGGCGCAACTCAACCGACCTCGACGCAGGTGGCGGTCATGGGCGCGATCAGGCTACCGCCGTAAGCTGAGTCGGTGACTGCCCCCGCCGGTGCCATCGCCGGTTGCCGGCGGGCGCACCGGGCACTTCTGGGCACGATTGACGGCCTGACTGATGAGCAGGCCCGTTCTGCGAGCAAGCTTGCGGGCTGGACTATCGGCCACGTGCTCACCCACATCGCCCGGAACGCCGACAGCGTGGTCCGCCGGCTCGAGGGGGCAGCCCAGGGCCGGGTCGTCGGACAGTACCCGGGCGGCTATGGCGGACGGGCGGCCGCCATCGAAGTCGGGGCGGAACGCCCGGCAGCCGAGCTCGTCGCCGACGTGCGCTCCAGTGCCGCTGAGCTTGAGGCGGCTATCGAACGGTTTCCCGCCACCGCATGGGACGGGCTGACACGCGATGTAAGCGGCGCCGAACTTCCCGCCCACACGACAGTTCTCAGCAGATGGCGAGAGGTGGAGGTCCATCATGTCGACCTCGGGCTTGGTATACACCGGCTGACTGGCCACCCGAGTTGGTCGCGCTCTGGCTCCCCGTAGAGCTCGGCAGACTCGCCCATCGGGCCGACCCGACCCAATGCTCGCCTGGACGATCGGACGGGGTCCGGCACCCGAGCCCGAGCCTTGGTGAAATCACCAAGAGGACGCGATACGGCCTTGACCAGGCCAGCGGCGCGGCGCGATGCATGCGACAATTGACTGATCGTGGAACCAATCGAAGAGCCTCCGGAGAACCCTGAAGACTGGACCGACGAACAGTGGATCGCCTGGTTGGAGGCGACCGACTCCGATACAACCGATCAGCCTGATCCTGAGCGACCGGCCACCGTCGGTGCTCGCGTGATCCGATCGGCCGGGGGCACCGTGCTCGGTGCAGCGATGACCGGCGTAGCCGAGATCTTCTACGAGAACCAGGAACCTGACGTCGTCGTGGTGGCAGAGGTGCCAGAGGGAACCGACGACCCATCGTTCACCGTGACCCTCGATCCCAATTTTCCCGAACGCTCGGTGGTTACCTTCCGGCCTCCTCGGTCCGACGATCCAGACGCTGGCCCGATCGGGGATGGGCCACGATGACCGCAACTGCGATTCTCTGGTCGTCCTGACCCCCAAACACCAGATCGCACGTCTATTGCCGGGAGTGGGCTACACCGGTCCATTGTGGCTGACGTTTCTGGCAAGAACTGGAGAGTGGCGTTGTGGCTGTTGTTCTGATCCCACTTCCCGAGCTCGACTTCGACCCCACGGAAGTAGCAGTGAGTTGGAGGGTCCTGTCCGATCTGGGCCACGAGGTTCGGTTCGCCACCCCGACCGCTGCGCCGGCTCAGGGCGACAGCCTCATGGAGACGGGCCGCGGGCTTGATCCTTGGGGATTCGTGCCCGGGATCTCGCACTTCGTCGGGATCGGTCGCGTCCTTCGCGCCGACGCGCGAGGACGGGCCGCGTATGACGGGCTTCTCCGATCTCCGGCATTTTTGAGCCCGATGGGCTGGGATGACATCGACATCGATGACTTCAACGGCCTCATGTTGCCAGGTGGCCACCGCGCGAGGGGTATGCGGCAGTACCTCGAGAGCCACCTACTCCAAGAGGTCGTCGTCAAGGCCTTTAGAGATGACAAGCCCGTCGCCGCCGTCTGTCACGGTGTCTTGCTCGCGGCTCGCAGCATCGATCCCGCAACCGATCGTTCAGTGCTCCACGGCCGACAGACGACGGCTCTCACCTGGGCGCTCGAGCACCGAGCATGGAGCGTCGCTCGCTTCACTCGCTTCTGGGATCCCAACTACTACCGCACGTACAACGAAGAGCCCGGCCAGCCAGCGGGCTACATGTCGGTACAACAAGAGGTCACTCGAGCTCTCGCCCGTTCGGAGGACTTCCTCGATGTTCTTCCCGATGCGCCGGACGCCGCGCTCAAGTCAAGCGGGAGGGTCCGAGACAACATCGATGATGAGCGACCCGCCTTCGTCGTCGAAAACGGAAAGTACATTTCGGCCCGATGGCCGGGTGACATGCACACCTTCGCCAAGCGTTTCTCCAAGATTCTATAGGTGTCCTCTCGTCGCTGCGCTCGTGCTTAGGTGAGCCGCATCGACATTCACGGTTGCCCCATCGGCGATTGGCACCCCCCTCTCTTCTGAGGTGCCGGCCCTTGGGGGTCGGCCACTTCTCCTGCCTCAGGAGCCGCCGTCCACAACCGCTCGCTGCTGGTCATCTTCGGCATGCCCACCGTCGCCGGCCACCAGTCCGGCCCGGTCGGTCGTCCAGTACTTGCCGTGACGGCTGCGAACGCGAAAGACCGACGTCGCCCTCACGAACGCGATCACTTGGTGATATCCGAGGAACTCTACGAACGCCGAGGCGAACAGGGCGAGCCGATCCGACATTCGTGGGTATCTCTCGAGCAGTAATGTCTCGATCCCGAACGCCAGCTGGGAGAGCAGCACGCTGAACAGGAGTGCCATTGCCAGGAACAAGATGGCGAAGGCCACGTTGAGGATGCCGAGTACCGCTGTCACTACGATGACGATGTAACCGAGCGCCTCGATCTCGGCCGCTGCGGCCTCGAAGACCCACAGAAACGGGATGCCGAGGAGCCCGGCCCTGCCGTAGCGGGGGTTACACAGCATGACCCGGTGGCGCCACAGGACCTCGAGGAGCCCCCGCTGCCATCCGTCGCGCTGCTTACGCAGCGCCTTGAAGGTGGACGGCACTTCGGTCCAGCAGATCGGGTCAGGAGAGAAGACGATGCGGTATCGACGCCTTTGCTCGCGGAAGTGGCGGTGCAGATGTACCACCACCTCCATGTCGTCGGCCACGTACCCTCTCCGCCAGCCGCCCACTTCGATCAGGGCATCGCGGCGGAACAGCCCGAACCCGCCGGAGATGATCATGAGGCAGTTGATGTAGCTCCAACCGGCCCGGTAAGCGAAGAAGGCCCGCGTGTATTCGAGGACCTGGAACCGTTCGACCCACGTCTTCGGTGCTCGGGCGTCCACCACCCGGCCATCACGGACAACGGCGCCGTTCAGAGGTCGTAGGGTCCCGCCGACGGCGATGACCGATTCGTCTTCGCCGAAGACCCGTGCCGCACGAAGCAGGGCATCGGGATCGAGCAGGCAGTCCGCGTCGACCACGCAGACAATCGGGTACTTGGCGATGTTCAGCGCGGCGTTGTTGGCGTCGGCCTTCCCACCGTTGACCTTATCCACCACGCTCAAGTTCGGGTGGGTAAGTGAACGATAGGTGGCGCGGACCATCCGTGAATCGAGCACCCGCCGGTAGGCGGGGGGGATCTCGACCAGTGAGAACCCCTCGACCAGCCGATCCAAGGTTGCGTCGGTCGAGCCGTCACACGCGACGATCACCTCGAACTCCGGATACTCGAGTGCCAACATCGCGCGCACGTTGTGTACGATCGTCAATTCCTCGTTGTAGGCCGGCACGAGCACCGAGATGGGCCTGTAGAAGTCGTGCTCTGCGAGATCCTTCAAAGCGGTCGGAGACCGCCGACGGGCATAAGCGATGATCGCTCGCAGCCCGAGGATCCCTGAGAGGGTATAGAGGAGAACGAGGATGGAGAAGTACGAGAGGATGAAGATCTCGAACCACGTGAGGGCGGTCTTGGCGATACTCACGATGCCGCCAGAAGCGAGCGGGCCCGGGACGGGTCGAGCCATCCCCGGTCCTGGAGTACCAGCACCGCCATCTCGCGCGAGAAGCGGTCACCGGTCGAGCGCGCCACCGTTTCGAGCACCTCTCGACCCGGCGTCCCCAGTTGCGCGAGACCGAGCGCCGCGGCCCTTCGGACCCACCACGACGGATCCTCGAGCTGTCCCCTGAGGACCTCGAGGGCCGCGTTATGGGGCAACAGGGTGGCGGCATGCGTGGCCTGCACCCGTACGAATGCCTGCGGATCGCTCAATGATGCCCGGAGCTCCTCCTCGGCCCCTGGAGGGAGCAGTGACATTGCGGTGCTCGCTCGGAGGGCGGCCGCCCGGAGTTCCGTTGGTTGGGCGGGGTCGAGGTACGCGCCAATCCTTGGTGCAAGGTCGGTCGCCTCCAGCTTCCCGGCACAATCGAGGGCGACGACGGTGAGGGTCTCACTTCTCGACGTATCGAGCAGCGCGGCGATAACCACTGCGGCATTGTCTTCGAGGAGGTTGATGGTCTCTTCGACGACGCCGGGAGCGAGGAGGCCACGCTCAAGTGCCGTGGCAAGTGCCTGCTGGGAATCGGTCAACTCGGGGCCGGATGGCATCTCGGCAATGGTCCGTCCCGCAGCCCGGGCAGCCATGCGCCGGACGGCGGCCTCCTCGTCGTCGAACAGGAGGAAGAGGGAGCCGAGTGCCGTTGGGACGCGGGCCTTTGCCAGGCCCTCGAGCGCGTCGAGCCGGTCTCGGAGACGTGCGCGCCGGAAGCCCAGGCCTAGTGACCGGCCCAAGGAGTCGCCGGGTGGGCGGTGGGGGCCGACGCGGCTGAGGAGCAACGCGTCCACGCCGTGATCGATGATGGCCTCGCCCACGAGCAATGAGTCGCTGCCGCGCACCTCCTCGCGCAAGTCGAGCAGGGCTGCGACCGCCTCGGGCGAAAGCGGGTCCTTTGGAGATTGGCGGTCGGCGAAGAGTACCTCGGGCCAGATTTCCCCCCAGGCCGAGGCGCCGGTCGCGTGGCGGCGGGCCCGCCGGACCCCGACCGCCTGGGCGATGAGGATGAACGCCGTGACCAGGGCCAGAACAAGGGCGATGAGCGCGACAAACCCGATCAACGCCCGGCCGAGGTTCCCCAACTTCTCATGGGTGAGCGAAGGCTCTTTGAAGAGAAACGCCCAAATCAGCGCGCCAAGGGCCACCGCTTCGAATACAAAGATGCCCAGGACGGCGACCACGTAAAGCGCGTCCTTGTGCCGTGGTCGCGTCTCGCCCCCGATGCCTGACCGGCGGCCCGGCCTCCGACTCGACCTTCTCGTCCGCCCGCGGACGCTTGATTCGCTGTCTGTTGCGCCGGCGCTCTCGGTCACCGGGATACGGGGGTTCGCCCGAGCAGCATGCCCGGGTCACCTTCCAGAGCCGCTCCCATCACGTCTTCGATGATGTCGTCGATCCCGAACTTCGGTTCCCATCCGAGGAGGTTCTCGAGCTTGGAGGTGTCTGCACTGCGACGCGGCACATCCTCGAAAAGCGGCCCGAAGGTTTCGGTGAACGGCACCAACCGGATCGACGAAGAGGAACCGGTGATGTTGAGGATCCGATGGGCGAGGTCCAAGATGGTGAGTTGATCGTTCGAGCCGACGTTGTACACCTGGCCCACTGCCGCAGGGAACTCGAGCAGTGCGATCTGGGCCCGCACGACGTCGGCCACATGGCAGAAGCTCCGGGTCTGGGTCCCGTCGCCGTAGACGGTCAAATCCTCTCCCAGAAGGGCCTGGGCGACCAGACGAGGGACGACCATACCGTAGGCCCCAGTCTGACGCGGTCCCACCGTGTTGAAGAATCTGGTGACGACGGTCGGGACCCCGAACTCACGCCAGTAGGCGAAGGCGTAGATCTCGGAGACCGACTTGGCCACCGAATAGGACCAACGGTCGACTGTCGTCGGACCGAGAAGCCGGTCGGAGTCCTCGTGGAGGAGTTCTCTGCTCTTGCCGTAGACCTCCGAGGACGATGCGATCAAGACCCGCGGCAAGTGCCCGCTGGCGGCCTCGAGGACGTTCTCGGTGCCGCGGAGGTTCGTGTGCATCGACCGCAGCGGCTCGTCGACGATGAGGCGTACGCCAACGGCAGCTGCCAGATGGACCACCGCATCGGCACTCCCGATCAGGCGGCTAACCAACGGCGCATCGAGGACGCTGCCCTCCACGAACTGGAAGGACGCGTGATCTGCGACCGAAGAGAGGTTCCGCACCGATCCGGTTGACAGGTCATCGAGCACGGCCACGTGATGGCCGTCCCGGATCATGGCATCAGAGAGATGGCTTCCGATGAAGCCCGCGCCGCCGGTAATCAAGACTCGCATCCGCCGCTCCTCGGGTCACCAACACCACCGCCACGGTTCCCGCCACGCCTGTCTCCGAGGTCCGCACTATACATTGGCCGGGCGGAGGTGAATCTGCAACCCCGCGCGGTCCGGGCTTCGGGCCGATCTCCCCGAGCGGGTCATCGCCGACATTAGAGGTTGGCGCGGATCGCCGTCTCCGTGACGGTCCCTTCACCCCTGCGGACCTCCAGAACGGGGGTGGATGCCGGCGGGGGCGGGGGCGGGTCGATCTCGCCTCGGACGGAGAGATGACAAGTGCCAAGGTCCGTGCTCGCCTGAAGGAGATTGCGGCCCAACAGGCGAAGTTGGTCCAGGAGCTGGATGGTATCGAGGTACGGCTCGTGATCGGCGCCGAGGTCATCGAAGAAGGCTTGAAGTTGTTGGAGCGGGCCGAGGATCTCTATGGCAAGATGAGCGACACCCAGCGTCAGCTACTCAACCGAGCGCTCTTCCAGGAGCTCTACGTCCGCGACAACGAATTCGTGAGCACCGTGTTCAATGAGCCATTCAGCGAATTCATTTCGGCTCGTGATGCACTTGCCGGGACACTGAACTTCCCGGACATGCCGATAGCCGAAGGTTGGATCTGTGAGAACAGGGCGGTCCTGCTGGAACCTGCCCCAGACCGCCATGGTGGGCGCTGCCGGGCTCGAACCGACGACCTGCTGGTTGTAAGCCAGCTGCTCTACCGACTGAGCTAAACGCCCGAAGAAATCAAATCTACCTGGAACTTTGTGATACTTCTTTGGTTTGGGGTCCGGCACAGCACTCGGAGAGCACATAGTTCGTGACGTTGCGAGCTAGAGGCAGCGAGCTAGAAAAGACCCAGTTGACCGAATCGCTTGGGAAGCGACACGAGCATCACCACGTCAAGCGTAGGCGCGGAAATCGAATCAGGGGTTCGAACCTCGACTCTGCGACGTAGCATCCGGATGAGATTGCCCGACTGTCCAAACGGGGCTGATGGTGGCCGATGGACCCCGCCATTGCGTCCCCATCGATTTAAAGTCCCAGCCAGGCCATATTCATAGATCGTTCACATCGTTCACCTCTAACCCTCGGCCTCGAGATCACTCAACGGACTCGACGAGACACTCAGGTGCCAATTAAACCTCGCTGCGCCGTAAGCCACCGAATGGCAACTACGGAGAACCCAAATTGCGCCCTCATTGCGCGAAAGTGGCTGAAGTCAAAAGGAGCGCACGATGGCACAAGTGATAGACGATCTCGACCAAATCATGTGGAGCGCAACCCTTGAGGCGTGGTGGCAGAGGGAGTTCCCGGAACGGGAAGACTCGCTCGAGGTGCCGATCAACAACTCGACGCGCCCACTTGATTGAACAAATCCGCGGTCCGGTAGCGGTCCTGATTCGAAGGACGACCGCCTCCCCCTGGCCGTGCCCGGGATAGAGAACCGCAAGGGAGAGGTAATCCCAGGGAAGTGGGGTTACGCGGTGGAGCCCATTCACTTCCATGCATCGAGGTTCGCCCGATGCACTGAGTTTCACTGGACAAACCCCGGTGGAGCTCCCCGCTCGCGGTAGGCAACGAATCTGGACATTTGACCAAAGCGTCCTCTCCACTGTGCGTTGGTCATCTTTTGGGGACTCTCCATCATCTCTGGCCAAATCGATTTGGGCCCAGCAAGGGGCTCGCAAATCCAATTTCATTCCATCCAAGGACAAGACCCAGGATCAAAACGGTTCGACGATCGAGCCATCGCGTACAACCGACCAGCGAGCGGCCACCGCGACCGCTCCGCCTCTGGCAAGCCAGCTAGGCCCCTAAGGAGAATATTTTCACGGCCGATGGTTCACCGATTGCGCTCGCAGCTGAGCAGGAAAGACCTGGTGAGGCACTGCGTTCAGCCCGGATTGGTTGCAAGCCAGCGCAACCCAGCTCGACGAACGCACCGGGCGGTCGAGGATGCCTCGGCTGTCGGCAGTGCCACCGGACGGCAACCCGAAGAGAACCCTTTTTGCCCCCTCACGGCGCGAAGGTTGTTGAAGTCGGAAAGGAACATACGATGGCGCAAGAGATAGACGAACTCGAGAAAATGTTGTGGTGCACGACCCTTCAGGCGTGGCTAGAACAATGGCGAAAAGAACACCGGGACCGGGTGGGCTCGCCCGAAATGTTGATCGCCACCCCAACGCGTCGATTGAGTGTTCCAACGAATCAACGGTGCCGCCGAGCAAGCTAAGTCGGGCCACCGAGGAATTGCGGTCTCGACGCGAAGGGCACTAGCCATTCGCCCCGGCGATTTCCGGGCCGGAACCGCAAAGGAAAGATCACCCGGGTTGGAGGGTGATCTTTCCGCGTTGTCGGCCGTTGCACTTCCACTCTTGGGTGTTGACCCAGTGCCCTCGGCTCTCGCTTCGACTGGACAGCACCAGCCGAAAGTGGTCACGTCGTTGGCCACGTATGACCCCCCATCACCGGCCCACCTGTCGGTCAGGAGTCCAACGCAGGCCGCATTTATGCTCGATCCATAGAATGAGACTCACATTCCAGCGCTCGCCTCGACCAATGAGTCATCGTCTTGAGCCGAACTCCTAGGAAGTGGGGCCCACGACGACAGTGCCGCCTTGCGCTTCCCTACCAGCTACGGCATTCCGCCCGCTTCCGTTGGAGCGAGTTGATCTTCCATCTGAGCGAAGCACCCGAAGTGGCGCTGGAATTGCCCTAAATCCAAGCACGCGCTCCGCCAGATTTTTAGATTCTCGCTTGCCTCTGAAATGGAGAACCCCTTGACGAGCACACAACCGTCAGCCCAAACCCTTGAATTTCCATGGCTGCTATCAGCAAACTCTGCATAGGGTGGGACGTCTCTAATCGAAGGAGTGCATCGTGAAGGCAGCCGTTTACTACAACACCGGCAGTCCAGACGTGTTTCGGTACGAAGATGTTCCCGATCCAGTCATGACCGCTCAAGACGTCCTCGTACGCGTCGAGGCGATCGGCATCGAAGGTGGCGATACCCTCAACCGCTCCGGAGGCGACATGGGGCAGGTCCCCCATATCGTCGGCTATCAGTGTTCCGGAACGGTGGTCGATGTCGGAGGGGAGGTACTTGATTTCGCCGAAGGGGATCGGGTGGTAACGGTTGGGCTTGACGGATCCCACGCGGAGCTTCGAGCGGTGCCCGCTTCGTTCTGCTGGGTACTCCCTGAAGGGATCTCCTTTGAGCAAGCGGCCTGTGTCCCTGTGCCATTCGGCTCCGCCGACGATTGCCTTTTCGAGTTCGGCCGAATCCAAGAGGGCGAGACGGCCCTCATCCACGCCGGCGCGAGCGGTGTCGGAATCGCTGCAATCCAACTCGCCAAACGAGCGAATACCAGGGTCCTCGCCACCGCCTCGAGCAACGAACGGCTCGGGCGTCTCACTGAGCTGGGCCTTGACGAGGGAATCAATTACGTGTCGACCGATTTTGTAGCCGCAGTGCGCCAAATCACCGATGGCCGTGGGGCCGATGTGATCGTCGACTCGGTGGGTGGACCAACCCTGCAGAAGAGCCTGCAGTGCCTCGCCTACCGAGGCCGATGTGTTTCGCTCGGAGACGCCGGTCGCCACGGTGCGGAAAAGTTGGACGTTTCGTCGTTGCGAGGAAACAACCAATCCCTGATCGGGTTCTTTCTTGGAGCCGAACTCCTCTTGAGTCCGCGCCCCCACGCCAAGATTGCCGAACACCTCGAAGACGTTGCCCACGGAAATCTGCAAGTCGTGATCGACCGTCAGTACCCGTTGTCCGATGCTGCCGAAGCGCACGCCTACATTGAGAGCCGTCAGGCTTTCGGGCGCGTTCTGCTGATTCCGTGACGAGGCCACCCAGCTGAACGGTTGACCACGCACGAATCCACACCGCCCCGTGCCGGCCGTGGACGACGCAGATGATCGGAGTTTGTGCGGATGCGGGCGGTCCAGCGCCGGAGTATCTCGTGGCCATGTGCGGCCACCCGGACGGCGCCTTCCGCGTCGGGCTCACTACACTCGGTCGGCGTGCGCCCAGAGGACTCGATCCGTGTCGGCAGGATCGTCCGGGTACTGAACGAATTCGTCCGACCCCGGCGCCGGGGCCCAACTACTGCAGTCGACGTGGCCGCCTACCACGTGCACGGCGAGCCGGTCTCGCCTGACGAGGCGTTTCGAGCGAGTTACCAGCCGTTCGCCCTGGGCGGGTCCTGGGGGCCACCATGGGACACCACCTGGTTCCGACTCCGCGGCAGTGTTCCGGCCGAGTGGACCGGGCGCCAGGTAGCCCTCGGCTTCAGCATCGGGAATGCCGGAAGCACTGGGTTTGGTGCCGAAGCGCTCGCCTGGCGGGACGGGCGCCCGGTCCAGGGGCTCTCGCCCAATCACCGCGAACACCTGCTCACCGACTGCGCGGCCGGCAATGAGCAGATCGAGCTCTACATCGAAGCGGCAGCCAACCCACCCTCTCCGTTCGGTGCCAACCCGTGGCCCCTCCTGCTCCCCGAGCCCGACGGTGCCCCCCTGTTCACCCTCCAGCGAGCCGACCTTCACGTCCGAGACCCGAAGTTCGAGGAGTTCTGGCACGACTTTCGGGTCCTTGTCGAGCTGCTGACGGAGCTTCCCGACGACCAGCCCCACACCGTCCGCCTCTGTGCGGGCCTCGAGCGAGCCTGCAACCTCCTCGAACTCCCCGATATCGCCGACAGCTGGCGCAGAGCGCAGCCCGTGCTCAAAGAACTCCTCGCAGAGCGACCCGCACCGGGCACCCACGCCGTGAGCATCGTGGGGCACGCGCATCTCGACACTGCGTGGCTCTGGCCCCTCCGAGAGACCGTCCGCAAGTGTGCTCGTACGTTCAGCACGGTCCTGGATCTCATGGATCGCTACCCCGAGTACCGATTCGTGGTCTCCCAGGCCCAACACCTCGCATGGATGCGCGACCAGTACCCGGACCTCTGGGAGCGGATGAAGGTCCGGATCGCCGAAGGACGGTTGGAACCCACTGGAAGCATGTGGGTCGAGGCCGACTGCAACATACCTTCGGGCGAGTCGCTCATCCGCCAGATCGCCTACGGCAAGCGCTTCTACCTCCAAGAGCTCGGGATCGAGACCAACGACGTGTGGTTGCCCGACGTATTCGGCTATTCGGCCGCTCTTCCTCAGATCATGCGGCAAAGCGGCATCCGGTGGTTCCTCACCCAGAAGCTTTCCTGGAACCAGTACAACGTGCTCCCCCACCACAGCTTCTTGTGGGAAGGCATCGATGGCTCGCGGGTCTTTACCCACTTCCCGCCAGCCGATACCTATAACGGCAACGTCAGTGTCCGCGAGCTCCGCTTCGGTGTCGAAAATTTCAAGGATCATGATCGTGCGACGCGCTCGCTCTATCTCTTCGGCTGGGGGGATGGAGGGGGAGGCCCCACGAGCGAGATGCTCGAATCGGCTCGTCGGCTCGCTGATATCGACGGCCTGCCCCGGCTGACAATGGAGGGGCCCCGCCAGTTCTTCACCGAGGCCGAGGACGAGATCCGCGAACCTGCCGTGTGGGTGGGTGAGCTTTATCTCGAACTCCACCGCGGCACCTACACCAGCCAGGCCGCCACCAAATTGGGAAACCGACGCGCTGAATTCGCGCTTCGCGAGGCTGAGCTGTGGACTTCGCTCTTGCCGGGCTCTGGATACCCGGCACGCGAGCTCGAGGACATGTGGAAACTGCTCCTCCTCCATCAGTTTCACGACATCATTCCCGGATCGGGGATCCACTGGGTCTACGACGACACTGCACGTGACCACGCCCAGATTCTGGGCGGGGCCGGACGCCTCACCGATGATGGGCTCGGCCTTCACGCAAACGCCGTCGACACGGCGGACAACGCATACCCAGTTGTGGTCTTCAACTCGCTCTCGCATGTTCGAAGAGAGCTGATCACCCTCGATGCGCCAGAAGGCGTCACCGCGGCCGTCGACGAATCAGGGTCGATCGTTCCCGTCCAGCGCGAACCGGGGGGCCGGGCAATGTTCGAAGCGACCGTGCCCGCGTGCGGCTACCGGGCCTATGACCTGGTGTCGGCCGATTCACCCGCCGGCAGCGGTGTCACGGCCGACCTCGGGTACCTCGAAAACGATCGTCTACGCGTCGAGCTCGACGATCAGGGCCTCTTGTCCTCAATCTTCGACAAGTCGGCCCAGCGCCAGGTCCTGGCTCCAGGGGCCCGGGGCAACCGATTCCAGCTCCACCCGGACTACCCGAACTTCTTCGACGCCTGGGACATCGACCGATTCGCCTTCGATCAGGTGGTCGACCTCGATGAGGTCAAGTCGGTGGAACTGGTGGAGCAGGGACCGCTCCGAGCAGGCATCCGGATCATCCGCAAGTTCGGCGACTCCTGCCTAACCCAAGTTATTCGACTGGCCGCCGGCTCGCGTTTCGTTGAATTTGAGACCGAGGTGGCTTGGCACGAGACGAACCGACTCCTCAAGGTTGCCTTCCCGGTCGCCGTGCGCAGTCTTCGGGCCACCTACGAGATCCAGTACGGACACGTGGAGCGACCGACGCACACGAATACGAGTTGGGACGTCGCTCGATTCGAAGTCTGCGCACACAAGTGGGCTGATCTATCCGAGCCCGGATACGGCGTGGCGTTACTCAACGACTGCAAATACGGCTATGACATTTCCAACAACGTCATTCGTCTCTCACTCCTGCGCGCCCCGACCTGGCCCGACCCGGTGGCTGACCGTGGAACCCACCACTTCACCTACCGCCTGCTCCCCCATTCGGGCGATTTGCGCAACGCCGGGGTGATTGACGCGGGATACGACCTCAACGTACCGCTCCGAGCCGTAACGACCTCGCCCCATGCTGGTTCGCTAAGCGCCAGCGGCTCGCTGCTCTCGGTCGACACCCCTCATGTCGTCGTCGAGGCGGTCAAGCGGTCCGACGATGGTGGCGACGCGCTCATCGTTCGGATGTACGAGGCCTGGGGGCGACGCGGGCCGGTTACCCTGCGCGCTCCTTGGGAGATACGACGTGCAACTCTCACCGACCTGCTCGAGCGCGAAATCGCCGAGACCCCGACCGATGGCGCTGCGGTCACGCTGGAGATGTCACCATTCGAGATCACCACTCTCAAACTCGAGAGAGCGGAGAGCTGAGGCCCGCATCGGGCGGAGCCGAGCCGACACATCCGTGGGCAACTGGGAGAGGATGGATCAATGGATGACGAGCCTCGACGCGCTCACCGCCAACTCGTCGCAGCCGGGTACACGACGAGGCGAAGATGATCACTTCGATCCCTCACATCACGACGGTCACGCATCGATTCTGTCGGTTCAACTCGTCGCGAACGGCTCACCGGGAGGTGGACACCAGGAGAGCTGCGAGCAACTCGGGCGTTGCCGCCACGACCGGGGATCGGGGGGAGGCGTCGCGGACGAACGGGCCAGATCCGCTCCGCTCGCCGACGACGGCGCCCGCCTCGAGGCAGACCAGCATGCCACCCAGGTAATCCCACCCGTGAAGCCAACTCCCGCCAACGAGCGTGTAGCCGTCGAGGACGCCTTCAGCCACCGCACAGTGGTCGAGAGCGGCCGAGCCAAGGGCTCGGAACTGGCCCCACCCGGGATCGTGCTCAGGGAAGCCCGAAATCCCGATGACCGCCTCGGTCAGTTCCTGGCAACCTGAGGGAGCAATCGCCAGCCCGTCCCGACGGGCCCCCCCACCTCTGACCGCTTCGTAGGTCACGCCGCTGGCCTGGTTGACCACCAGGGCCGCCCGCGGGCCATCCTCGTCGAGGGCACAAAGGCTTGTGGCGTACCATGGAAGGCCGAGTGCAGCATTGGTCGACCCATCGACCGGATCAAGGATCACCGTCATCGATCGCTCGCCTCCGGTCCGGCCGGACTCCTCGGAGAGCACGGCCAGTCCGGCACCGTGGAGGACTTCGACGGCGGCCGCGTCGGCGGCCAAGTCGCACCGGTACTGCCCGGGCTTGGTCCCGGCCAGGCCCCAGTCGTCGAGGCGGTTGAGGGCTGTGCGCACAGCTCGCGCCGCATTGCTCAGAGTCTCGAGCAGAGTGTCGTCGTCCACCTCTCGACCCTACCGGGCGGGCCAGGAGAGCTCACAGCGCCGCTAGGCTGGCCGCACTGTGGCAGCGATCGATGTCGCCGGGTACGTAGCCGACCTTAAGGACCATTCCGTCGATCACGGGTTTCACGTTCACGATGAGCGCCACTTCGTAGAGACCTACTCGCTGCGCCAAGTCTGGGAAGTTGATCTCCACCCCGAAGAAGGGTGCGGTGGCCCGCTCGACCTCCACCTCGCGCTCGACGTGGATCCTCGGGTCCTGTTGTCCTTTGAGGACGCGGTCATCGGGTTAGCCGAAGACGACGAGCCTCCCGATGAGTTCCACTTCCCCCTCACCTTTACCTGGGCACTCCCGCCCCTCCCGAACGGGCCCGACCTTCTGCGTCTCGCCATCGATCTCGCTGGGGTCGGTGGCATCGAGCTTCCCCTTGAGGTTTCGGCGATCGATTCGTTCGCCTCGGCAACCGACGGCCCCGAGCGCCGACTCAACATCGTGGCCCGGCACCCGGTGTCCCTCGCCCGGGTCCTCGGCGGCGAAGAGTTGCTCTGTGACGTCTTCGACCGCTGTCTGGCCGTCAGCCGCTTCCTGCTCGAGGCAGCCGAGCGCTGGCTCGGCTGAGGTTGTGCGAGGCATCGTCCACGCGTCGGCGGCCGTTGGCGTTATCGCCGTGACGGTGCTCTTGAGCGGGTGCGGCCAGCAAGACGGTGTTGATCTGGCCCGCCAGGCCTGTGGGCACGTCACGATCTCAATCAAGCTCTACGAACAAGCAGCCCATGATGCCGACACCGGGCGTGCGGCACGCGAACGAACCGACGCTATCGAACAACTCGAAGGCGCTCTCCAGTTGGCGGCCCAGGCCAATTCGGCGAATCCGGAGTGGAACCCCCTCATGACGACCCTCCAGGAGAGTGAGCGGATCAGCGAGCAGTACCTATTGCCGGCGCTGCGGGCTCAATGTGCGCTGGCCAACAGCTCCAACCCGCAGGCCCCGGTGATCACTTCCACTGTCCCGGGTCAACCGCCAGCACCGACCCCTTCTACCCTCCCCGGGCAGTAGTCACGGAGCGGTGGCCGCCCCGGGCTGCGTGTGGTGTCCTTGCACCTGCTGGCGCCCGTCGGCGATGAGATCCGGCCAAATCTTCGGGCCAAGGTAGATGCCCCCAGCCCAGGTGAAGTGCACGCCGTCGCTTTCACGAAGTTGCACGCCGCCCATGAACTCTTTGTACTGTCCGAGCGGGCAGGCGATGGCGTCAAGATCAAAGGAACTCGCCTTCTTGGGGTTCGCCGCGGCGACCTTCTCCACGAGACGGTTGTAGGCGTTCAATCGGTCCGCAGAATCCTCAGGCCACGGCTGGCCGTCAGGTTGCTCCCCCGAGTCGTAACACGGAGCGGTCATGAGCACGACGCGGGCCCCTCCCGACGAGGCGACATTCACCGCCCGCTGCAATTGCGCCTGCACGTAGTGGGCATAGGCCGGATGCAGGATATTGGTCCAGTGCCCGTTGTAGGTCCGATCGAGCACCTCCCAACGACCGGCCAGCACTACGACGACGTTGGGGTGGAAGGAGGAGATCCACTTCCGCCATTGCTCAGGCCATTGCGTCGCTGTCGGGGAGTCGGGCTCGCATGCGCGGACCACCGGGTTGGTGACCCCGTGGAGTTGCACCTCGGTTCCGAGTACCACCCCGCAGCCGAGCTGACCTTGGTCGTTCTCGGTGAAGTCGTAGGTCTTCTGCAGCGAGGCGGCGTCGATCCCAATGCCGAGGGTGAGGGCGGTCGAGTCACCCACCATGAGGACCCGCACCTTGGGCCCGGTATAGAGCACCGGATGGGTACCCGGGGTCGTCACAGCAATCGCCGGCGGAGCGGTGGCCGCGATGACCACCGCCACAGTGGCCAGGGCGGCGACCGGGGTCGCCACCCAGGCTCGCCAGTCCGAGAAAAACGTGCCTTGACGGACAGGCCGCTCGACGAGATAGAAGGAAACGGTCGCCACTGAGACGGTGGCCAGCACCCGAACACCGAAGAGGGTGTAGCCGGTCAGCCCCGTCCGGGCACTGTCAATCCAAATGAATAGCGGATAGTGCCAGAGGTACATCCCATAGGAGATCCGCCCGAGATATCGGAGCGGGGCGATCGACAAGGCCACGGCGACCGGGGAGCGCTGCGCGCACACTGCTGACACCAACACCGCCGCGGTGCCAAGCGCGGCGAGCAGGAAATCGCCCCGCCAGAGCAGCGCGTCGCTGTACTCGAGATGCGACCAGAACAGAGCACTAGCGAGGACCCCGAGCACACCTGTCACGGCCAATACGGCGCGAGACAGTGGGGTCACCGCCGCCCAACCCGGGTCACCACCCGGGGCGCGGCGACGGCTCGCTCGGGTACCCGGCGCCGTGGAGAGCGTTCCCGCTTCACGGCGGTGGCGGGCGACGAGCGCCAGGGTCACCGCCAGCGATGCCCCGACCAGCAGGCACTGGGCGTGGGTGTCGGTCCCGTAGTAAAGGCGGGTCAAGCTGCCGTTCGGCTGGTAGAGGAGGGCCATCTCGACCGCCGAGGCCACCGTGCCGACCACACAGACTCCGAGGAGCACCCGCAGGCTGGAGGTGAGCTTCATGACGGCGAGCACGACCAGCGGCCAAATCAAATAGAACTGTTCTTCGATGGCCAGGGACCACGTGTGGGTGAGAGGCGAAGGCAGCCCGGTCTGGTTGAAGTAGTTGGAGCCGATCAAGATGAAGTGCCAGTTGGCCACGTAGAAAAGGCTCGACAACGCGTCGAGGCGCAGGTCCGGGTACGTGCCTCGGGGCACGATGACTGCGGCGTAGAACGCGACAAAGACCAAGACGAGCAGCAAGGCCGGCAGGAGCCGCCTCGCCCGTCGGGCCCAGAACGCACCCAGGCGGATGGTCCTGATTCGTTGCCATTCGGCGATCAGCAACGAGGTGATCAAGAAGCCCGAGAGGACGAAGAAGCTGTCGACGCCGAGGAACCCGCCGGCCAACCACGGGATGCCCCCGTGGTACGCCATCACGCCGAGTACCGCAAAGGCCCGGACGCCGTCGAGGGCCGGGATATACGAGAGATTCGGCTGGTCGTGCGGGGCGTCGGGATCTGGAGGCGCCGTCTCGGGTGGCACCGTGCCCCTCCACTCAGGCTCGGTAGGCGGCCCTGCAGCCCCGGCCGTCCCACCTTGGGCGACCTCGCCGGGCACCGGCGAGGCTGTCCACGATTCCTGGGCCACTGGGTCAGGCACCTCTCTTTTGGTGGGCTCAGGCCGCCCGGATCCATCGGACTCTTCGACAGGATCCCGGCCTGGGGTCGGGGTCATTTTCGCAGATCAACAGCGCTCCTCGCCGTCACGCTGGCGGACCGCGTCGGTGCAGGTGACACCGGGCGCGCCCTGCCGCTGGGTAGCGTGGGTCCCTTCTCGACCGATACAACGCCGGAGCGGCTGGGACCCACACACGATGCCTACGCAGGGAGCTCAGCGGGGGCGCCCCCTCGCCACCTCGAGGGGTTCGGATCGTTCGTTGACCCGTCTTGGGGACACGGTCCCACCACGACCACTCGGGCGGCGGGTACCGTCCGCACCCGAAGGTCGACGACGGAGTCGGCCCCGGCTCGCACGCCGGCGTGCCGTCGGGGCAGTGGTCGTACTGGCTGTCGTGCTGGTTGGCCTCGGCTATGCCTGGGTGGCGAGAGGACCCCAGCTCTCCGCGATGCGGGCCCGCATCGTCTCGATAGCCCAGAGCCAGATCGGCTACACGACGGATCCTCCGAGCTCCTACTGCAACAAATACAGCGCCTTCTGGAGCTCGGGTTCTCAGAGCTGCGCGTCTGGGAACGAGAGTGAACAGTGGTGCGCGGACTTCGCCGCCTGGGTCTGGCAGAGGGCCGGGGCCCTCGTGACCTACCAGTTCATCCATGGCGACCTGAACTCGTCCTCGGCCAGTTTCTACGAATGGGGCGTGGCCCACGGAACCTGGCACCCCGTCGGATCGGAGTACTCTCCTCAGCCCGGTGACGTCGCCGTCTACGGCCTCGACTCGGCGACCCTCTCGGCCACCCACGTTGCCGTGGTCACTGGCTACACATCGGGCAATCGCGGCCCCGACGTGGTCAACGGTGATGGAGACCGCACCGGCTTCAGCGTGGTCGAGACGGGCACCAACCAGTACCGGGCCGATACGAAGGGAACCGGGAGCAGGCTCTCGGGATACGTATCGCCGAGCCACCCTGCGGACACAGCCCAGAGCAGCTGACGCGCGCCGTGCTCGCGTCGTCTGGTACTCACCGGAGGTCGTTCAGTTGATCTTGAACCACAGACCCCATTACGTCTGGGGCGTAAATCCCGCGGGCAGTCCGATCGACTTCTTCTCCAGGAAATTCTCGAGGCCTTCGGGTCCGAACTCACGGCCGACGCCCGACTCCTTGAAACCACCGAACGGGGTGGCGAAGTCGATTGGTGTAGCGGTGTTCAGCATGTAAGTGCCGGTGCGGACCTGTCGGGCTATGCCCAGTCCCCGGTCGTTGTCGTTCGTCCAGACCGAACCGCACAAACCGTAGTTGGAATCATTGGCGATCGACACCGCATCGGCATCGTCGTCATAAGGAATCACCGCCAGGACCGGACCGAAGATCTCCTCTTGGGCAATCTTCATCTTGTTGTCCACGCCAACGAAGACCGTCGGGTCGACGTACCAGCCCTTGTCGAGCCCGGCCGGCCGGCCACCACCGATGGCGACGGTGGCCCCCTCCTCGCGACCACTGCGGATGTAGCCCTCGATGCGGTCCCGCTGGCGCTCAGCGACGACCGGGCCCACTTCGGTGGTCGGGTCGAGCGGATCGCCCACCGGCAGGGCCCCCACCGCCTCGACCAGAGCGTCCACCACTTCGTCATAGCGGCCGCGGGGGGCCAGGATCCGGGTCTGGGCGATGCAGGCTTGCCCGTTGTTCATGATCGCGTTGGGCAGGAGCATCGGCATGACCGCACCAATATCGGCGTCATCAAGGATGATGGCAGCCGACTTCCCACCGAGTTCGAGGGTGCAGCGCTTGAGGCGCTCCCCACAGAGGCCACCGATCCGCTTGCCGCCGACCGAGGAGCCGGTGAAGGAGATCTTGTCGACGCCGGGGTGGGTAACGAGGTGCTCGCCCACCTCGCGGCCGGCCGGCACTATCGAGAGCACTCCCTCTGGCAGTCCGGCTTCCGAGAAGATCTCGGCCAGCCGGAACGCGTCCAGCGGGGTCTCAGGAGCGGGCTTGTAGACGACCGTGCAGCCGGCCAATAGGGACGGGGCCAGCTTGGCCGAGGCAATGAAGAGGGGCACGTTCCACGGGGCGATGGCACCGACCACTCCGACCGGCTCTTTGGTGACCAGCACCTGCGGGCTGAGGACGCCCGAGCGCACCTCGTCGAAGGCGAACGAGTCGGCCAGACCGGCGTAGTAGTTGAAGACCATCGAAGGTGCGAGCACCTGGCCGAGCTGAGCCCAGCTCACCGGTGACCCCATCTCGGTCGAGATGATCTCGGCCATGTCGACCATCTCGGCGGTGATGGCGTCGGCCACCTTCACCAGGATCTGGGCGCGGTCTTCTGGGCTCATGTGTGGCCAGTCACCGTGATCGAAGGCGTGGCGGGCGGCGGCGACCGCCTTGTCGATGTCCCCTTCGGTGGCGTCGGGAACCCGGGCGACAACCTCCTCGGTCGACGGGGAGATGACGTCGATCGTGCCCGTCCCTTCGGGTGCAACCCAGCTCCCGCCGATGAACAGTCGGTCGTAGTCCTTGATGGCCATGGCCCCTCCTCGGTGTCGAGCAACGCGAAGAGCGCGCTCCAAATCTTGTGCCTCGATGGTAGTCACCGCCCGGCAATGGCGAAACCTGAGCTCGGCCTGTGAGGAGGGCGGTGAAGAACGCCCTGGGTGCCACCCTTGGGCGCCGTTCGGCCTCAAGCCCCCAGGGGCCACTCCACGTGCGCCTGGATCGACCCACCGGGGTCGATCCACCCCTTGGAGGCTGCGAAGTCGCACATGCCGGCGAACCGCTCGTCCCACCCCTCCCCCACCTGGCCCTCGGCGTGGAACCGCACGGCTTCTGGACGGATGAAGGCCTCGCCAGACTCGGCCAGGTGCCCCACGTTGGCCGCGGCCAGCACGTCGCCCAGCCGATGGACATCGGCCGTCGAGTGGGGTGACGCCTCGTCAGGTGAGGCGACCCGGACGGCGAATCGCCCGGTGTCGTCGGCCTCGGCGAGCACCACCGTCACCCGCTGGAGGTCGACGACCATCTCCACGTCGAGAGACCCTACTTGGCCGCTCGACATAGGCTCCGGGCGTGCCCGACATCGATCAGCGTGACCCCGCCGAAGTGTGCGACTCGCTCTCCCGCTGGCTCGCCACCAAACTGCCGGCGGGCTCGGACCCGACCGTGTGCAACGTCAACGCCCCCGCCTCCAACGGATTCTCCAACGAGACGATCTTGTGCACCGCCACCTGGCGGGAGGGAGGCGAGCCAGCCGACCACCGCCTGGTCGTGCGGATCGCGCCGACCAAACACCTGTTGTTCCTCGACGCCGACTTCTCTTTGCAGTACCGGGTAATGAAGACCTTGGCCGACGGGGGTGCGGGCATGCCGCTGCCCCCGCTCGGATGGTATGAGGAAGACCCTTCGTGGATGGGGGTCCCCTTCTTCATCATGGATCACGTCGACGGTCGAGTCCCCGCTGACAATCTTCCCTACACCATGGAGGGTTGGGTCATAGAGGCCACCCCCCAAGAGCAGGAACAGATGTGGTGGAGCGGCCTCGATGCGCTCGCCGAAGTCCACCGCACCGACTGGAGGGGACTCGGGCTCGACTGGCTCGGCGACCCCGACCGCGGCAAGCCCGGGCTCGATCAGCAGCTGACCTACTACCGGGAATTCCTCGACTGGTCGTCGAAGGGTCGACCCCAGCCCGTGGCCGAAGCCAGCTGGGAATGGTTGGTCGAGCACCGGCCTGCCGAGGAGGGCGACGTGGTCCTATGTTGGGGGGACAGCCGGATCGGCAACATCATCTGGGACGATTTCCGGCCTCGGGCCGTCCTCGACTGGGAGATGGCCACACTCGGACAGTGCGAGCTCGATCTCGGTTGGTGGCTGTACTTCGACCGCCAGTTCACAGAAGGTTTGTCGCTGCCCCGCCCGGCCGGGTTCCCTTCACGGGAGGCAACCATCGAGCGTTACTCCGAGCTCATGGGACGACCTATGGAGCATCTCGAGTACTACGAGATCTTCGCTGGCTTCCGGTTCGCGGTCATTATGTGCCGCCTCACCGACCTGCTCGTCGAAAGCGGCCAGCTCCCGGCCGACACCGACATGGGAACCAACAATCTGGCCACCCAGTTCACCGCCCAGCTACTCGGGCTCCCGTCGCCGGCCGGCTAAGGACGCCAACCCCTCGCATTCCTCGGGCTCAGGTCGTGAGCGGAGAGGCGGGGTCACCCGGGCCGAGCACGCCCCCCGACCGGAGCCTCGCAACGAGCCAGGCCACGCTGTCGGGCTCACCCATGGCGGCCTCCCACCCGTCCACGAGACGTTCGAGTTCGTCTCGGTCCGACACCAGCCCCACCACCGAGACGGTCATGCCCTCGACTTCGGTCTCGTCCTCTCGATGGGAGCCCGATACGTGGATTCCGCCGAAGGGATCGGCCCACTCACGGGGTACGGGTTCTCGCATCACGTAGAGCTCCCCGGTGTCCTCCACCCAGTTGAGCTCGTGGCGGACGCCGTACTTGTCCCGCCATTCAATGCCCAACTCAAGTTCGGCGGAGCTGCGCCGTCTCTCGTCCTCGTCGTAGAACTCCTCTATGTCCACCGGGGGCACTGTAGTGGGTGCCTTCGCAGGTGGCCCTCCAGGCCTCAGCGGACATCTCCCGACGAGTGGGAGGTGCAGAGGGAGGAGGAGCGCCCAACCTCGCTGCATGCGACGAGTTGCACTTCGACCGATCGACCAAATGGCCGCCGAATGGGAGGCCACCTGCCGGTCCCCCGAGTCCCTGCTTGCCCTGAGTCGGCTGGCCGAAGCAGAAGTTGAGGTGGCGGCCCTCGGCGTCAGCGACCTCGGCGCCCTGCTCGGCGCACTCCGCCGAGCCGAAGGCCCCGAGGAGCGAGATCATGCTGCCCGGATACTTCAGGCCATGCTCCGCTCGCAAGCGGTCCACCCGCTCGTTCCCCGGGCCATTCTGCAAGCCCTCGTCCCGGGTCTGATCACCGTGGCCCAGCGGCTCGGCTGGGGAGCCGGTGGGGAGTGGGACGACGGGGGGGCGTTCTTCGCCGACCTTCTGGCGACGGCCTGGGAGGTGATCGTCGCCTGGTCCGGGCAAGATCGGAGCTATGCCGTGCTCGACCTTTTGTCGGCCATCCGGTGCCGCCTCCGGCGTGAGGCCGAACGCCACCGGGCGACTCGGCGGCACGTGGCCCTGGGACTCGACGCCGACAGCACCGGGCCGCCCGATCATTCGGGCGGGATCACCGACCTCGACGTCCTGGCCCGGGCCATCGAGACCCTGGCCGGCCAGGGTCTCGATGCAAGCGACGCCGCGGTCCTCTACGGCAATTGCGTCCTCGGGCTCTCCATCTCCGAGCTCGCCCGGATGACCGGACGGTCCCGCCGCCACCTCGACGGACGTCGCCACCGAGCGGCTCAGGAATTGTGTGCGTAGATGTGACTATCGTTTCACCGTGGGGGCAGTTGGGGGGGCCACGGATCCGCCAAATGACGATGCTCGGCGAACCGCGCACAAACCACACTGGTGGGCGGTACTGGCCGTGACATTGGCGCTGATGGCCTTGGTTGCGGCCGTCTCGTCAACAACGCGGCGAGCCCCGAGCCTGGCCACATCCCACGGGACGTCGGCCCATCGGGTCAGGTCGCCGAACGTGTCCGTCAACTCGACCACCGTTCCTTCGGACGCGATCACTCCCGCCGGCACAGCGGGCACAGCCAGCTCGATCGGAGCTACTCAAGAGGTTGCGCGGGCCACACCGTCTAACGGGGATCCGACGGGGGCAGGGGGCTCGGCGGCCACCACGGCCCCGGTTACCCCCACTTCGGCTCCCTCGTCAACGGTGCCGACGCCGGCAACCGGCACGGTGCCGCCTGCGACCACGACGCCCCCGACCGTGGCAGCGTCGGCGAATGGGACGGACACCTTCCCGGGCAACCTCGAATACCCCGAGAATATCTCGGCCCAATACCCGGTCACCACCGGCGGGGGCGTCACCGCCACCGCCGACTGGTCGGGCGCATCGGACCTCACCCTCGCCGTTGCGTGCCCTGGGGACCAGGGGTCCCGGAACGGACCAAGTGGATTGTCCGTCTCGGTCGGCGGCAGCGCGGGGACCTGCACGGTCACCTTGTCCGAGCCCTCATCAGTCCAAGCCACCGTCTCGTACTCGCTCACCGTGCAATACCAGGGGAGTTGAGACCCGATCAGAAAGGGGAACGGTGCGCCAGAATATTGCGGACTTGGTGACCGGCATCGTCACCGCAGCGGTGGTATTCGTGGCGGTGCCGTTCGTCCTCGTCACCCTTGTCGGTGTCCCGGTGCCGCGGCACTGGACACAGGCGAGCGTCCTGTCGGCCCATGGCCTTTTTGACCTGCTGGCCATCGTGGCCTGGGTGGCCTGGGTGGCGTGCTGCTGGCCCCTGCTCCGCTCGGTCGGACGGCGAGTGCGTCATCGAGACACGACCGCCGCGTCGGGCGCCCATCTCTCCGACCGGCTGGCGGCGCGCATCGCAGCAGCCGTGCTCGTTATCACCTCGGTGAGCCTCACGCTTGGAACGGTGGCCGGCGCGGCCACCGACGGGGCACGTTCCCCGGCCACACAGAGCGCGCCAGCGCCGACGGGGGCGACTCCGCCCCGCCCCGACGAGGGCGCCGCAAGCGCCACCCCGACGGTAGAGCCGATAAGCCCGGGACCCGTCGTCGGTGGGTTTGCAGTCCCCGCGACGTACACGGTCGGTCCCGGCGATTCGCTGTGGTCGATCGCCGAGCGCTTCTACGGCGACGGGGCCGACTGGTCGGCCATCGCTGCGGTCAACCTCGGCCAAGTCATGCGGGACGGTCGCCGGTTCGTCGACCCGAGCATGATCTGCCCAGGGTGGGTGTTGTCCCTGCCCGACCTGACCCAACCCGGCCCGGCAGCCGAACCACCCGTCGTGGATCCGACGTCGACCGCGCCGTCCGAGCCAGCGGCCTCCGCCCTGGCCGACTCGCCCCAGCCGGTCGCCACCCCGGCGGTCGTCGCCGATGCGAAGCGGGTCGGACCCCGCCAGAGCGCCGGAGGAGTGGCGGAATCCTGGCCGGGCCGCACCTGGTCGTCAGCGGCTCGGGCCGCCCTGCGTCCCAGTCCCAGGGCAACGTCCGAAATTTCGCCCGAGCCCGAGCGCCCGACTCCCCCGGTTCCGCTCCCCGAGCTGGTGATGCTCGGCGTCGGAGTACTGGCCGCCGCAGCGCTGGCCCGGCGCCTGCGTTGGTCTCGCCACCGCGCTGGCCTCGATCCCACTGGCGAGGTCCCGCTCCCATCTCCTGATGCTGCCGATCTGGCGACCTGGGTACTCCCTTTTGACAGGGCCCCTGTTTTTGCATGGGTGGAATCGGCGAACCGCCAGTTGACCGCCGCACTGGAAGCGACGACGGAGGACGTCCCAGGTGCCCAGTTGTTGTTCGCAGGACCCACCGGCGTGTGGGTCTGGCTCAACGAGTCGGTCTCGTGGGCTCCTGGGCCCTGGGAACTGGCCGACGAGGGCCGGGCCTGGCACCTTCCTGCCGCCGTGGGCCCCGAAGAGCTGGCCGACCTTGGAATTGATCACCAACCGTGGCTCCCCGCCCTCCTGCCGGTCGGGGACAACGACGACGGGACCTGGTTGGTTCCCGTCGAGCCCGGAGCCTGCCTCCCCGTCGTTGGCGCCCAGGCCGAGGCCCTCGTCGCTTCGATGCGGCGCACCATCGCGGCGTGGTCGTGGGCCGAGCAGGTGGTCGTGACCGACGACCCCGCAGTCGCCGAACGAGAAGCCGAGATCATCGACCAGGCCGGCGGCGGCGTCGAACGGATGCGAGTCCTGTTCATCGGGGATCCTGCACTCCTCGGCAACCACACGCGTCAGCGCTGTGGCGTGCTTACGACACTACCGGCAGAGGCAACCGACCTCACAGTGACCGTCGACCGTCGGGCGGCCTCCTTGCACCCCGTTGGCATCACCTTGCGTCCACACCTGCTCGGCCACGACCAGGCCGCGGCGGTCGACGAGTTGACCGGGGACGCGCACGGGCCGACCCGCCTGATGGACCACTCACTCCGGCCACCATTGCCACTGGTGATTGCGACCCCCGAGGACTCGGCGCGCAGCGGCATCAGCGCCGGACCGGTCGAGGTCCGCCTCTTGACTGCGATCCCGCGCATCGAAGGGCTCAGTTCTCCAATCGACCCGAAGCGGGCTCGGCGAGCGACCGAGCTCGTCGCCTATCTTGCGCTCCACTATCCCGACCCGGTGACGAGCGACCGCTTGCGCACCCGGGTACTCGGTTCGGCCGACGCCGACGCCGCGGCCAAGACACTGTTCAACACCGCCGGTGCCGCTCGACGCGCCCTGGGCAACGATCCCGAGGGCGTCCCGTACCTCCCGCCTGCAACCAAGTCGGGGCATTACCGGATCTCTAAGCTCGTCACCATCGATGCCATCCGTTCCCTCACGCTCGTGGCCGCGGCCAAAGACACCGATGATCCCGATGAGGCGATGGCGCTGCACCGTGCCGCACTCGAGTTGGTCGAGGGTGCGCCCCTCGACGGGACCCTCACCGGCTACGCCTGGTGGCGCGGCGAGGGGCACGACTACCGGGTGGCCGCCGCCCTGGTGGACGGGGCCTGCCAGCTTTCGAGGCTGGCCACCGAAACCGGCCATCTCGACCTGGCCGCTTGGGCGCTCGAGCGGGGGCGCCTCGTCGAGCCCTACAGCGAGGCCCTCACGCGCGCCGCCATGCAGTTCGCGGCGACGGCGGGGGACGCCGACCGGCTCCGCCGGGAATGGGTCGACTGCCAAAGACGGGTGGACGAACTCGAGCCGGGCAGTTTGCCGTCAGAGAGAACGGAGCGCCTCTACGGCCAACTCCGACACTTCGTTCCCGCCTTCGCCGGGCGAGAGACCCAGGAGTAGTCGGGTTCGGGCGGTGGTCAGGCGAGCTTGGCCGCGATCGACGAGGCACCCCGGAGTACGGTGCCGTCGGCGCCTGCCGCGCTCGAGAGGTGGGAGGGCCGCCGGCTCGCCTCTTCGATCATGTCGGCGAGGAGGACTGGGAATGGCACCACCGGATCGATCCACAAGTAGCGACCGAGCGAGCCAGGGATGGTGTTGATCTCGTTGACCACCAGCTCGGTGCCGTCGGAGAGAAAGTCGAGGCGGGCCACACCACGCAACGAGACGAGCGCGGCCACCTGTTCGGCCGAAGTTCGCAGCGTTTGTTCCAGCTCCGCACTGATGGCCGCCGGCAACTCTCGCGGTGCGCTGGCCATGCCCTCCCCGCCCACGTACTTGTCGGCGTAACCTAAGATCTCCGGCTCCCCCGCCGCACCCTCGGCCCGGGGCGTGCGCAATGGTCGCTCGATGGCCGAAAGCCCGAGTTCGGGCCAGCTGCGCACACCGATCTGGAGGTCGAAATAATTCTCGCGATAGGGCTCGAGGACGGCGCCGGCCCGGAGGTGCTGGTTGGCCCCGAGTTGCGCCTTCGCGGTGGCGAAGTCGGCCACCACCTGAATACCGATCGACGAGCCCCCGAACCTCGGCTTGATGATGTACGGCCCGGGAAAGCCGACTCCCTCGGTCCGCTCGCCGAGCGAGACCCGGGGAAGTGTCTTGAGCCCTGCGGCCTCCATCAACGCGCCGAAGGCGAGCTTGTCCATCCCGACAGCCGCGCCGGCCACCGTTGGCCCGGTGTAGGTGATGCCGGCCAGGTCGAGAGCCCCTTGGAGCGAGCCGTCCTCGCCCGGACCGCCGTGGCAGCACACAATGCCAACGTCGATCCGTAGCGTGCGGGCCTTGGCGAATCGACCGCCTTCGACCCCGAAGCCGCCGCCAGGCCCCACCGCAAGACGAAGCGGGACGGCTCCCCGGGGCACGCCGTCGATGAAGGCGGTGGCCTCGAGCGCGGGGTCCACCTCGAACCAGTCGCCGGACTTGGCCCAATACAGGACCTGAACGCCACCGGGATTCGACGAAGCAAGTTCATGGGCGGCCTGAAGGCCGGTGAGCACACTTACGTCGTGCTCGGGTGATGGGCCCCCGAAGATGACCGCAACTTCAGACAACGCTCGGCTCCTCTTGTTTCGGAAGTTGTTTCGGAAGCTGGTTGCGCCCCCGTCGTCTCCGGCAAAGAGTCAAGGGTAGTGGTCGGGAAGGTCGTTCTCGTACAGAACGGCGTCGCCCTGTCCGAGGTGTGTGCGCACCCAGTCGACGGCCTCCTCACGGGTGCCGACCTCGATGACCTCATGATCGCCCGCCCCCGCCAACAGGGCACGCCGGTTCGTCCGCCCGACCACCACGACGTCCGTCGCCACCGCCACCGCGGCCCGGGCGAACTTCTTGTTCTCCTCGGCCTGGCGCGGGCCCAACTCGACCATCCCCGGCGTCACCAAGACCCGTCGGCCGTCGACGGGTGCCTCGGCCAGGGCGACCAGGGCAGCCCGGGAGCCGGCCGGATTGGCGTTGAAGGTGTCATCGATGACCACGACCCCCGACGGTGCCGTTGCGGACGCGAGGCGGCTCGGGACACCCGGGAGGTCGGCCACGCGGGCCACCAGGGTCTCGGCTCCAACCCCGAGACGGGAGGCCACGGCCAGTGCGCAGGCCAGATTGGTCGGCTGTACCGAGCCAACCGGCGAGACACCCCGGCCGATGCGCACGCCACCAAGGGCCAGCACGAGACCGTCGGTGTCCGAGCCGACGTAGGCGTCGGCCGCCTCATCGATGGCCGAACACCGCACCACGGTCGTATCCGCACCGTCGGCCAGGCGATCGGCCAACGAGGCAAGCCGCGGGTCATCGACGTTGAGAACCACTACCGGCGCATCCTTGGTGATCTCTTTTTTTGCCTCAAGGATCTTGTCCTCGACGCCGAAACGCTCGAGGTGCACCGGCCCGATGGCCGTTATGACCGCTATGTCCGGCGGACACCAGCGGCACAGCTCGGCGATCTCACCGGCACCGTACGTGCCCATCTCGGCCACGAAGATCTCGGTGCCGTCGCTGAGATTTTCGTTGATGGCCCGGGCCAGACCGGCGCGATTGTTGAACGAGGCCGGGGTCGCCACGACGGATCGGGTCCCCCCGAGCAGGTGGGCAAGGTGGTTCTTTGTCGACGTCTTCCCGTATGAACCGGTGATCGCCACCACCGTCGGGCCCACCCGTCGAAGTCGTTCTGTGGCCGCATTCACGAACGTAGCGGCGAGGCGGCGTTCGAACGGTGCGGTCAGCGAGCAGGCGATGTCCACGATGGCCGGCAGCACAATCACCCCGGCAGCGGTGAGCACGGCGGGGGCGCCGAGCGCCACACCGGCGAGGATCACCAGACCCTCAAGCACCGCCGTCACGAGCGCCAGCACCCGCAGGCGGCGGGTGAACACCAGCGGCGCGGTCCGACCCCGCACGGGAAGGCCGAAGGGCCCGACGACTGCTGCGACCGCCGGCGCCACGACGAAAACGGGCCACCGTGACGTGAGCGCCAAGCCCACCACGGCACCGAGGGCGAGAGCGATGTTGGCCGGGCTCGACCTCCACCAGCGCAGGGCGAAACGGCTCGTGGCGTCGGCCAGGTAATGCTCGCGTTGGGCGACCCGCAACCACCGGAGCCCGGCCGGTATGAGCGCCACCGCGCCGATGGCCACGCCGATCCAGACCCATGGACCCCTGGCCCCGCTGAGCAGGATCGCCGGCACCGTCGCCGCCCCCGTCATCTGAGGCGCTCCTCGAGCGCTGTCCGAAGGACGCCGGGGACCGTGAGCGGGGTCAGGTGCCCCGCTCCCGGTGCGACGATGAGCGTGGCATCGGCCAGGCAGGTCATCGCGGCCTTGGCCACCGAGAGGGGGGACGCGGTGTCATCGTCGCCCCACACCAGGGTCACTGGACAGGCGATCACCTCCAGCTGTTCCTCGTAATGCTCACCCACCGATTTCACCAACACCTGGCGCATCACACCCTCAGCATTGCGGTAGTCCGCCGACCCGAACCGCTGTCGAGCGGCCTCCATGCGGCCATTAGACACCAGCCCGATACCGTGCAGGGCCCGAATGAGCCGGAACGGGGCGGGCGCCTTCGAGACGGATCCCGGCGAGGCGACCAGATTCGGGACACCGGTCAGCACCACTGCGCCGACCTGGGCCGGGCGCCTGGCCGCCAGCTGCAGGGCCACCCTGCCCCCGAAGGAATGGCCGAGCACGACCACCGGGCTGACCATATCGTCGAGCACCGCGGCCACCGCGTCGGCGTATTCGGCTGAGCCCCAGGGCTCGGGGGGCGCAGGCGTGGCCCCGAATCCGGGGAGGTCGACGGCGATGGCGTCGAGCTCGGGATCGGTTCTGCCCCCAGCTTCGGGCGCAGGGGCCAGCACCGCGTCGAAGTCACTGTGGGTGCGGGCCCAGCCGTGGAGCGCGAGGATCCGGGGGGGGGCGGACCCCGTTGACCGCCCGAAGAGGCTCCCACCACCAAAAGAGTGCAGCACTCGCTCAGACCGTTGGGGCGGAGGGCCCGGGCGCCGTCCGGTCCGGTCGGCGTCGCGTGGTGGTGGCCCGCCGGGCCTCCTCGGCGGCGCGCACCTTGGGCAGGATGCGCAACACGTAGAAGGCGGACAACGATCCAGCGCAGACGATGATCACGAGAGGGACCGGGTTGAGCTTGTTATTGACCGACACCGACGCCACCAGGGCCAGCGCACTGAACACAACCAGCCCGAGCACCGCCAGAGCGCGGGCGCCTCGCAACCGGAAGGGCCGATGCTGGTCGGGCGCGCGGGCCCGCAGTCGCAGTGTGCACATGGCCGCCACGGCATAGATCATGGCCTCCAACGCGGCACCCACGGCAACCAGTACTTGCCACGAACCTGTCACCGCCACCACGAGGGCCACGACCAACGAGAGCCCGCCGAGCCCGACCACGGGCACCCAGGGCACGGCACGGTCGTTGAGGAGGGCCAACTGGGGGGGCAGGCTCCCCTCCCGGGCCGTCCCGTAGACAAACCGAGAGGCCGTGATGAAGCCGCCATTGAAGGTGTTGAGTGCGGTCACGGCGGTAACCGCCGCCATCACCCACAATCCGGCCTGCCCGAGGGCGGCCCGACCGAGGTCGAGCTGGGGATAGGCCGAGATGAGTTGGTGGTGGGTCAGGACGTGGCTCATGGCGACGGTGACGAGTGAGCACACGATGAAAAGCAGCCCAACCGAGATCAACATGCCGCGGTGAATGTGCTGGGGGCGTCGGACCTCCTCGGCGCTGGTGGTCACCCACTCAAAGGCGCTGTAAAGGAACACACCGAGCGCCACCGCCTCGATCAGATCTCCGGCACTGTGCCCTTGGAGCGGGTTGAGCGGGAAACGCAACGCGTGATGGCTGCGGGTGAGGGCGAGCACCCCGACCACGAGCGTCGCCCCGAGCACAATGTAGGTGGCGACGTCCTGCACGCCGCCGGCCACCCGCACCCCACGCAGGTTCGAGAACACCGCCACACCCAACAGACCGACAATCCAGATTGCCGCGACCCAACGGGGCTCCCCGAACGCATGGGTCAAGGCAGTGCCGACGATGAACGCATCGGCCGCGATGACAAGCACGATCGTGGTCATGTACGTAAAGGTGATGGTGAGTGCGGCCCGATCGTCCATCGAGCGTTTCATGTAGAGCCGGATGGCCGCGGCTGTTGGGAACATGCCGTTCAACTCACCGAAGAACCCCCAGGCCAACAGGGCCAGCAAGCCGGCGACCCCGATCGGTATCCAGGCCGAATCCCCCGCGACGTAGGCCACCAGTCCGGCAGCAGCAAGGTATTCGAGCGCGGCGAAGGCCAACCCCGTGGAGGTCGAGACCACGGTGCGTAGGCCGAGCGCCCGGCGCAGCGACTCACCGCCATGGGTTAGACCGACCGGTGTCGCAGTCGAATCGGTTCCCGGCGCGACCCCGTGGGCCGGCCCGCTGGCCCGGGCGCTCATGCGCCTTGGTCAAGGAACGCGACCATCGAGATGGCGTCGATGCGCATGACATCGTGCTGGGAGCCCGCCAGGATGATTTCGCCGGACATGTACTTTTCGGAAGGGTTGAGGTCGCCCCAGAACATGTCGCAGAAGTCCTCGCTCGATCCGGTGACGATCACGTCGGGGGTGCCGACGTGGCCGAAAGTCAGTTCCGAGAGCTCTTGGCCCACGACCTCCACGGTGAAGGCGTCAGTGGTATCGGTGGTGGCGAAGTGGATGACCCGGTCCCAGCCGCGGACCATCTTCTTCAGCCGGGCGTTGGCGTTGCTCCGCTGCCGCCATTCGGCGTACGCCCCGGCGATCTCCTCACGTGTCGCCATCACTCCCCCCCCTCCCCCGCCCCGGGCCTCGGTACCCGAGGGCCATCAGTACTTCGGCGGCGGCCCGCACCCCCGAAGAAAGGGCTCCATCGAGGTACCCACACCACTCGGTGGCCGTTTCGGTGCCCGCCCAGTGCACAGATCCAATCGGTTCGCGAAGGGCCGGCCCGAATCCGCTCAACGCGCCCGGAACGGCGTAGGCGACGGGCCCGCCACGGGTGAAAGGTTCGCTCGGCCAGTGCTGCTCGATGACCTCGAGCGGCTCCGCCGCCCGGGGGCCGAAGGCCCGCTGGAGCTCGGCCAACACCGTCCGCTGGCGGGCGTCGGGGCCGGCCCGCTCGAGCTGGCGGCACTCGTTGCCGGCGATGAAGCCGACCAACGCTCCGTGGGACCCGTCTACCGGTGAATCGTCGAATGTGCTGCGCAGGGCGCCCTGGTTCGACACCAACTGGCCGTTCAAACCCTGGTCACGCCAGAAGGGGTGCTCGTAGAGGGCGTGGATCTTGGTCACCGACCCCATGGGCATGCGCATGGCCAGCTGGTCGCGGACTCCGGGAAGTGGCGGCGACCAGCGCATCCGGACCGACATCGCCGGCGCCATGGCCACGATCACCCGACGACCCCGGACCCGGCGCTGTGCGTCGGCCCGGCCAACCGTGACCGTTACCTGGTCCGCCCCATGCTCGATGGATTCGACCGGGGCTTCGAGGACGACCCGGTCACCCAGCTCAGCCGCCATGCCGAGCGCCAACTGCTGGGACCCCCCGACGAAGCGCCGCTCTTGGGCGCCGCCGGTCGTCCGGACGAGGTTCGTCAGACCCCCGCCGCCATGCAGGTAAAAGAGGGTGAAGAGAAGGGAGAGCTCCTCAGGTTCGGCCCCGAACACGGCCTTGACGGCAACGTTGAGCATGTCTCGGGCGGCCGGCGCCTCGACATGGGCTCCCAACCAGGTGCCGAGTGTTTGGCCGTCCAGGGACGCCGCGTCTGCGGCCTCCCACGGCGCGACCAGGGGGACCTCGAGGGCCGCGAGGTCGAGGTCCAAGATGGCCTCGACCCCCTCGGCCGCCGCCGCGTGGTCCGAAGTCGGGATCAGCCCGCTGTAGGTATGCCGGACGCCATCACGCCATTCGACTGCCTCCCCCGTGGTGAACGTGGGGAACGTGCTCACGCCCAGCTCGTCGGCCAGGGCCTGGAGGTGGTCCTGGGTCGGTCCGATCCACTGGCCGCCCCGGTCAACATGGAACCCACCGGGCGTCTCGACGGTCCAGCTCCGACCACCGACGCGGTCTCGAGCTTCGACCACCACCACGTCGACGCCGTCGCGTGCGAGCTGCCGGGCCGCCGAGAGCCCGGCGAAGCCCGCCCCGACCACCACCACCTCGCACTCGAGATCGACGGCCGTCATCGATGTTCCATGGGGGATCTCCCCTCTCCCTCTCACTGCTGCCCCGTCGTCGCCCAGGCACACCGCCGGGCCGTCGGCCACCCTACCGACGCCCGAGCCCGCAGGCCTGTCCCGCGTCAGGCCGGCCGCCACCGACACACCTGGTCGCTACGGTGGGCCCGGTGACCCGGGATGCCACTGACGATCCCACGCCGGTGGTCCCCGCCGCCCTGACGGCGGCCCAGTACGAAGCGGTGATGGCTCCCGACCCCCTGCTCTGTGTGCTGGCCGGGGCCGGGGCGGGCAAGACCCGGGTACTGACCTTGCGGGTGGCCCGGCGAGTTGACGACGGGTCCGCCGAAGAGGACCGGGTGCTGGTCTGCACGTTCAGCCGGAAGGCGGCCGACGAACTGCGGCGGCGCCTGTGGTCGCTCGGGATCCGAGGAGACGTGCGGGCCGGGACGTTCCACCGCACGGCCCTCCAGTTGATCCGCCAGCATCGGGCCGACCGGGGCGCACCGGCCCCGACGGTCGTGGCCGACCGCCGGGCCCTCCTCACTGCGGTGCTCGGCGAAGAAGCGACCCCGAGTGCCAGCCGGCGTGACCCCGGCCGATCTGGCGGCAGGCGGCCGGCGGCTGTGGCGCAACTCGAAGCCGAGATCGGGTGGGCCAAGGCGCGCCTCGTCGCCCCCGTTGATTACGTAGAAGCGGCGAGGCACGCGGGCCGCCGTCCGTCGATGGCAGCGGCGCGGGTGACCGACCTCTATCGGCGATATGAAGAGATGAAGTCGCACCAGCGCACCCTCGATCTCGACGATCTCTTGTGGACGGGCGCCGACATCTTGGAAGAAGACGCCGCGTTCGCCGCGGCGGTCCGTTGGCGTTTCCGTCACCTATTCGTCGACGAGATGCAGGATGTGAATCCAGCCCAGTTCCGATTGCTCCGAGCGCTCCTGGGCGACGAACCGGATCTGTTCGTGGTCGGCGACCCCAACCAGTCGGTCTACGGCTGGAACGGTGCGGACCCCACGCTGCTCGACCGGCTCCCGATGATCCTCGAGGGCACCCGGGTGCTGCGGCTCGACGAGAACCACCGGTGCTCCCCCCACGTGGTTACCCTCGCCACCGCCGCGCTCGGGTTGGACGAGGACAGGGCGCCAACGAGTAGCCGGCCCGAGGGTCCGATCCCTCGGATCCTCGAGCACGCCACGGACACGCATGAAGCGGCCTTCATCGCCCGAGCGGTGTGGCTCGCCCATCACCCCGGCTGGCGCTGGTCGCACATCGCCGTGCTGGCCCGCACCAACGCCCAGCTCGAGCCCTTGGCCCAGGCGCTCGGGGCAGACAGGATCCCCTACCGGTTCGCCAGCGGCGACCTCGGACCGGCAAGCGACGTCCGTCGGGATCCGCTCACCGGCTCCCTCGTCCCCGACGATGACGCGCCCGACGACGAGGTCGAAGAGTCCGATGATGCTGCACCCCCCGGATCGAGCACCGCCGGGTCGCTCCCGCACCGGTGGTCGACCAGCGGGCGCGAGGACCCCGACGCGGTGGTGTTGACCACTTTCCACCGGGCCAAGGGGCTCGAATGGCCGGCGGTGTTCGTGGTTGGTCTGTCCGAAGGGCTGGTCCCCATCGCCTCGGCTCGCACTGACGCCGCTCGAGATGAGGAACGTCGCCTGCTCTATGTGGCGCTCACTCGGGCCGAGGACGAACTCTGCTGCACCTGGGCCCGCTACCGCGACGCGGCGGCCGAGGAGAGCGGAGCGGCGCCCCGCCGGGCCTCGCGTTGGCTGGAACATGTCGTCAGTGCCCGAGCCGGCCTAGAAGCAGCATCGGCCCCCGTCGGTCACGAGTCGGTGGCAGAGCACCTGGCCGAACTCCGCGCCGGCCTGACCACCGGACCCGGTGAGCCCTCGTAGTCCGTCCTCTCGGCCCCGGTGCCCGCGGTGCGCCCGCAGTCGGTCACAGGACACCGGGCGCGATGCAGTCGGCCCCGGTGGCCGCGTCAGTCAATGTCAACGACGACGGGCGCATGGTCGGAAGGCTTGTGTCCGGCCGGACTCTTCTTCCGGGCGTTGCGGTCGACGATCGCGGACCGGCAACGCTCGACGAGCGAGGCAGTCAGCAGCACCAGGTCGATGCGCATCCCCCTGCCCTGATGGAAGTCGCCGGCCCGATAATCCCACCAGCTGAACACCCCGCCATCGGGGTGATAGCGGGTGAAGACGTCGGAAAGACCCCAGTCGAGAATCCCGCCGAGTGCGGCCCGTTCGGGCTCGCTCACGTGGGTTGCCCCGACGAAGTGCGCGGGATCCCAGACGTCAACATCGCGCGGCGCCACATTGAAGTCTCCGCACACCGCCACGTCGCCGCCCCGGTCACACGTTTCTTCGAGGTAGGTGCGCAGACGGGCCAGCCACGCCAACTTGATCTCGTAGAACTCGTTGTCGAGACTCCGTCCGTTGGGGACGTAGACCGAGTGCACCCGCAGCCCGCCGCAAGTGGCCGCGATCAGTCGGCAGCCGTGGGCATCCTCGCCGGTCCCAAAGCCCCGTGCTGGGTCGTCGAGCCCAAGCCGACTGACGATGGCCACCCCGTTCCAACGGCCGTCGCCGTAATGTGCCACCTCGTAACCGAGTGCTTTGAACGCATCGTAGGGGAATGCGGAATCGGCCAGCTTGGTCTCTTGCATGCAGAGCACGTCTGCGTCGTTTGCTTCAAGCCACTCGAGCACGAGTGGTAGCCGGGCCGAAAGCGAGTTGATGTTCCAGGTGACCAGCTTCATCGGTGACCCTCAGACGCACCGTCGACCAGCACGAAGAGCAGGTCCGCTTCGCACGCGGTCTCCCCCCCTACCTGGGCCCGGCCGTGGCCGGTGCCGGCCCGTGCCGAGAGCCGACCGACGGTCACTTCGAGTTCCAAGACGTCGCCGGGGACGACCTGGCGCCGAAAGCGTGCCTTGTCGATGCCTCCGAACAGGGCGAGCTTGTCGGCGTACCGCTCGTCGGCCAAGACGGCGATCCCCCCGATTTGGGCCAGCGCTTCAACCATGAGCACCCCCGGAAGGGTGGGGCGTCCGGGGAAGTGGCCGGCGAAGAAAGCCTCCTCCCCGGTGAGGTTCCACCGACCGACGGCGGACTTGCCGGGGTCGACCGAGACGATGTCGCTGACGAAGAGGAACGGGTCGCGGTGAGGCAGAAAGTCGGTCGGCTCCATCCGAAGGCGAGGTTAGCCCGGCGTGTCGGGCAGAGCGTCAGTGCGACCGGATGACTCAGCGAGCGGTGGCGCCGTTCTCCGACGGTGCGAGCCCGGGGAGGACGAGCTCGGCCACACGCCGCGGCGGGTCGAGGCTGACCAGTTGGAAGATCCGGCGCTCGCCGCGACTCAGCACCTCACGCGCCTTGATGGGGGCTGGTCGACCGAGCCCAGCCAAAGGGATGTAGCAGTGGAGGCTCCCCCCGTCGGGTAGTTCGACCTCAACCATCGCCCCATGGGACGTGAATGAAGCGACTTCGCCCTCCATTTCGCTCCCGATCGGGTACGTCGCCACAAAGGTGATGAAGGCCAGCGGCTCGTTCACGGCCGGGGGCGGTGTGGATGCCCGGCGCCGGCGCTTCGAGTCCTTCTTTCCCCCAGTCTTCCCGTCCGATTTCGCCTTGCCGTCCCCCTTGGTCTTGGCACCCTTCGAATCGGGGGTCGGCGGATCGAGCGCCTCCGCCGTGGCCTCGTTGATCGCCTCCGCCAGCTCGAGGTCGACCCTCGGGCGCCGCCGTGCACGTGCCGTACCCGCTTTGCCAGACACTTTGGCGGGGTGCTGCTCGGCCACGGTCTTGGCCGCGGCGGCCTTGGCAGCGGTCAGTGGTCGGGCAGTTTCAGTGGACAGGGAGACTTTGGGCGCCTTGGTCGGTTGGGGCGCCTTCCGGCGGGCGCCGGCCTTGGTGGTTGGGGCCGGTCCCGACTTCTTCGCCGCCTTGGCTGTCTTCGCCGCCTTGACGGCTTTCGTCGACTTTTTGGCCTTCTTGGCCGTCTTGGCGGCCGCGGCCACACTGGCCTTCTTGGCCGCCTTGGTCTTGGCCGTCGACGAGGCGGCCTTGTCCGCCTTCTTCGCCGCCTTCTCCCTCTTGGCCGGTTTGGCCCTCGGGTCCTCAGTTGTCTTGGACTTGGACTTGACCGGAGCCTTGGGTGTTTCTTTGCCCTTGGCTCGAGCCGCGGGCCACACGTCGCCAACGCTGGGCTTCGAGCCGTCGGGCATGACGGCCGCTCTCTTGGCCGCCACCTTCTTGGCCGCCTTGGCCAGCTCGGCTGCCTTGGCTGCGGCCGGAGGACCGTCCTCTCTGGCCGCCCGCTTGGACTTTCCGGTCGCCTGGCGACTCTTCACCCCACGCACCGGGGTGCGTGGGGTGAAGATCCATCCCACGCCGGGTACCGGTTTTCCCCCGACTAACCGGCCGTCGTCGAAGAGCCAAGGGTGCTCGCCGTGGAACTCTTGGAACGAGTCATTGGAGAGGACCGTCGCTCCGGTGCGTTCGGCGATCCGCAACACGAAAGCGTCACCCCGGCCGATGGCCCCTGCCGGGGGCGAGACGATCTCGCCGTGGAGCTCGGCCTCATCGAGAAGCCGACGCTCGGCCTCATCAATGCGGTGCTCGAATGACGCGTCGACGACCACGACGATCTCGGCCGTTGGGTCCTCTTCCGCGTAGGAGCGAACCGCCTCGTCCAGCTGGGCCAGGCTCGGGAGGGTCCGGCCCTCGGTGGCCAGGTTTGATCCGTCCACCACCACATGGTGCTTGTCGGGCATCTCGCCGCTAGTCAACCACGCGAGGCGTGGCCGGCCGGATCGATCCTCCGGCGACGCCGCCTCGGGCGCGCCGGGCCGACCTCGGTGGTCGGCTCAACCGATGGCCCGGTCGAGCAGGTCAGCCTGCTCGAGCTGGTGCAGGACCCCGCTCCCGGTGGCCGGGCTGGCCGATTCCTCTCGGCTCACGTGACTCAAGGAATAGCGATCCCGCAACAGACGGTGCAGCCGTGCGTGGACGAACGACCAGGCCCCCATGTTCTCGGGCTCCTCTTGGAGCCACACCACCTCGGTCGCCGCTCCGTAGCGCTCGAGAACGGCGGCGATCGAGCCTTCGGGCCAAGGGTAGAGCTGCTCGACTCGCACCACGGCGACGGCATCGGGGGGTGGACGCTCGGGGGCGTCGGGTCGGGCGGCCACCGGCTCGGGCCCCTCGCCGCCCATACGCTGATCCCGCCGGGTCAGCGCCTCGTGGGCGATCTTCCCGCTACACAACACGATGCGGCGCACGGCCGCCGGGTCGGCGCCGGCGTCGTCGATCACCTCGGCGAACGAGCCGGTCACGAGTTCGCTCAGCGCTGAGCGGACCAACGGTGAGCGCAACAAGGACTTGGGGGTGAAGACGATGAGCGGGGTGACCGGGGCCCGGCGCACCTGGGCCCGCAGAAGGTGGAAGTACTGCCCTGCGGTCGAAGGTAGCCCCACCCGGAGGTTCCCCCGCGCACATAGCGACAAGAAGCGCTCGATGCGGGCCGACGAGTGCTCGGGCCCCTGCCCCTCGTAGCCGTGGGGAAGCAAGAGTCCCAGCCCGGCGTGCTGGCCCCACTTGTCCTCCGCGGCCACCAAGAAGTTGTCAATGATGATCTCCGCCCCGTTCACGAAGTCACCGAACTGGGCTTCCCAGAGCACAAGGGATTCGAGCGCCTCGACCGAGTAGCCGTATTCAAAACCGACCGACGCGTACTCAGAGAGCAGCGAGTCCCGGACGGTGAATCGGCCGAGGGTGCGTTCCGCCGAGTCACCGAGCGGGGCCAGTGGGGCGCGCACCCGGGCCAAGTTCTCGCGCATATGAGAGAGCGGGATGAACTCCTCGCCGGTCACATAGTCGACCAGCACCGCGTGACGCTGGCTGAAGGTGCCCCGGCGGGTGTCCTGGCCGGTGAGTCGGACGTCGACCCCCTCGAGCACCAACGAGCCCATGGCCAGCGCCTCGGCCAGGGCCCAGTCGACCTGGCCGCTCTCGACCAGCGAGTCGCGTTGGAGGAACTGCCGCTCGAGTTTGGGGTGGAGCGTAAAGCCCTCCGGAATCGTCCGTGTCACCGCGGCGAGGGCCAACAAGACGTCGCCGGCCACTCCCGTCTCAATGCTCGGGAGTGGAATTCCGGTCCGGTCGGCCGACAGGTGGGGAGGGGCGGGCGGCGCTTCGGCCCGAACCTCGTCGAGCGCTACCTGCAGGCGGTTGTTGAAGTCGTCGAGCGCCTGCTCGGCCTCTTCGATTGTGATGTCGCCCCGTCGAACGAGTGCCTCGGTGTACAGCTTGCGAACCGATCGCTTGGCGTCAATCCGCTGGTACATCAGGGGCTGGGTGTAGCTCGGGTCGTCTCCCTCGTTGTGGCCATGGCGGCGGTAACACACAAGGTCGATCACGACGTCTTTGTGGAACGCCTCGCGAAATCCGAAGGCCAATCGGGCGGCCCGCATGCAGGCTTCGGGGTCATCCCCATTCACGTGGAAGATCGGGGCCTGGACCATCTTGGCCACATCGGTCGGGTACACCGAGGTTCGTGCGGCCTCGGGAGCGGTGGTGAATCCGAGCTGGTTGTTGATGACGACGTGGACGGTGCCCCCGATGCGATAGCCCGAGAGCCCCGAGAGGTTGAGCGTCTCGGCCACCACCCCTTGACCGGCGAAGGCAGCGTCGCCGTGGACCAACAAGGACAAGACCGGAAAGTGGTCGGCTCGGGCGGCCATGGCCGAAGGGGTGCCGTCGGTCGGCGGGGCCAACCGGTCTTGCTTGGCCCGGGCCATGCCTTCGACGACCGGATCGACCGCTTCGAGATGAGAGGGATTCGACGCCATCGTGATTGGCAGGTCGATACCCGAGGATCCGGTGAACTTCCCGACCGCGCCCTTGTGATACTTCACATCGCCCGATCCCTGTACCGAGTCGGGGTCGAGGTTGCCTTCGAACTCCTCGAAGATCTCCCGGTAGGACTTGCCCACTATGTTGGCCAGCACGTTCAGCCGGCCCCGGTGGGCCATCCCCATCACCACCTCGGCCGTGCCGGTCCGGGCCGCTTCGTCGAGCAAGGTGTCAAGCAGGACGATGGTGGACTCGGCCCCCTCAAGACCAAAGCGCTTCTGCCCGACGTAGCGGGTATGCAGGAAGCGCTCGAAGACTTCGGCCGCGTTCAAAAGTTCGAGGAGGTGGCGCTGCTCTTCGGGTGTGATCGAAGCAGGCACTCCTTCGATGTTCTGCTGGATCCACCGCTTTTGTACCGGGTCCTGGATGTGCATGTACTCGATCCCGAGCGTCCGGCAATAGGCGTCACGCAGGATATGGAGGATCTCATCGAGGGTGGCGATCTCGCGCCCGGCCAGGCCGTCGGTCACGAATTGGCGTGGCAGGTCCCAAATGGTGAGTCCGTAGGTGAGCGGGTCGAGTTCGGCGTGGATGTGAGGTGGCTCCACGTCTAGCGGGTCCAGGTGGGCGATGAGGTGGCCCCGGACTCGGTACATGTTGATGAGGGTCTGGACATGGGCCTGGGTGATCAGGCGTTGGTGCGACCCCTCACCTGGATCGGCCACCCCGTTTGTGTCCGGGCGCCAGCGCGCCGGCTCGTAGGGAACGCCCATCGACTCGTAGACATCGTCGTAAAACCCGTGTCCACCGGTCAGACATTCGGCCACGTGGGCCAAGAAGATCCCGGATTCGGCCCCCTGGATGATGCGGTGATCGTAAGTAGAGGTGAGGGTTACCACCTTGCCCAGACCGAGCTCGGCGATGATCCGGGGATCGGCCGCCTCGAAACCCGAGGGGTAGCCGAGTGCCCCCACTCCAATGATCGCTCCCTGTCCGGGCAGAAGTCTCGGCACCGACTGCACCGTGCCGAGGGTGCCCGGATTAGTGAGCGTGACCGTCGTCCCCGCGAAGTCGTCGGGGGCGGCCTTGGCTGAGTGGATCTTGCGCACGAGCTCCTCGTAGGCGACGACGAAGGACCGGAAGTCGAGACGGTCAGCCTCTTTGATGCAGGGCACGAGCAGGGTATGGGACCCGTCGGATTTCTCGAGGTCGACGGCTAGGCCGAGTCCGACGTGGGAGTGCCGGACGATCCCGGGGCCCCGCTGCTCGTTCATCTCGGCGACGTAGGACGAGTTGAGGGCGGGGACGACCCCGAGAGCCTGCACAACGGCGTAGCCGATCAGGTGGGTGAAACTGACTTTGGCCCCGGTGGTGCGAGCCAGCTGGTTGTTCAGGATCTGGCGGTTGACCTCGAGCAGCTTGGCCGGCACGGTGCGGACACTTGTCGCCGTCGGAACTGCGAGGCTCGCCTCCATGTTGGTGGCGATGCGCGATGCGGCCCCACGTAGGGGGATTGCTTGGTCGCCGTCTGGTACGACCCCTTCCAGCGCCGCAGCCGTCGCCACCGGTGCCTTGGCGGGTGCGCTCGATTCCGCAGCGCCGGCCTGAACGGTCGAGGGCGGGGCGGCGGGGAGTGGTGGGACGGCAGCGGGACTGGCGGGCACCGGGGCGGGGCGGTAGTCACTGAAAAACTCCCGCCAGCTCATGCTCACCGAAGTCGGGTCGACCAGGAACTGGTCGTACATGTCGTCGACCAGCCAGGCATTGGGCCCAAAGGAGCCCGCTTGCTGCGCTGCAGCGCCGTCCCCCCCACCGGCGGCGCGCTCGACACCACCCGCGTCGGCCATGGCTCTACCCTACCGGCGGGGATCTCCTTGGTGTCAGGAATGCGTCGCCCCGATAGCGTCAGATCCATGGCATTCCCCTCCGCTCTACGCGTTGTCGAGCACCAAGCAACCGAACCCGGACGCAGCGGGCACGGTGAGGTCGTGGTGTTGGTGCACGGCTCGCTCGACCGAGGTTCCAGCTTCACCCGAGTCGTCCGACGCCTCCCCGGGCTGCGCATCATCACCTACGACCGCCGGGGTTACCAGGGTTCACGCGATGCGGCAGCACCCGGCGGCCTCGGCGTCCACATCGCCGACCTGCTCGAGGTGGCGGCCGCCGCCGGCGAGGGCGGCGATCGCGTCACGGCGGTCGGCCACAGCTACGGAGGGGATGTGGTCATCGGGGCGACGATCGCCGAGCCTGGCCGGTTCGCCTCCATCGGCGCCTTCGAGCCGCCGATGCCCTGGCTCGGATTCCGCCGGAACGTCACGGGTGCGGGTTCACCGGCGAAGGGGCCGGCGGCCCCGGGCCGCGGGTGGAGCCCACTGACAGAGGACCCGGCGATCGAGGCCGAGCGCTTCTTCGCCCGGATGGTGGGCGAATCGTCGTGGGAACGGCTTTCTGAATCGGGACGGGCGTCGCGGCGGGCCGACGGGCCTGCTCTCGTCGACGACCTCATGGCGCTGCGCACCGCCGCCCCCTTCGACGTGCGGACGCTCTCGGTGCCCGCCGTCTTCGGCCGGGGCGGACCGGCGAGCGGGGCTCACCACCGAGACACGGTGGCCTGGCTGGTCGAACACGTACCCGGGGCGACGCTCTTCGAGGTGACTGGCTCGGGCCACGGCGCCCATCTGTCCCACCCCGACGCTTTCGCCGAGTTGGTCACGGTCGCGGTGGGCCTCGGCCGGCGCGAACCGGATGCCCGCCTCGAAGGTGCACTCAGATGAGGGTTCTTTTGAGCGGTTCGCACGGGCTGATCGGGCGCGCCTTGGCCGACAGCCTGACCGCCGATGGTTGGGGTGTGGTCGCGCTGGTCCGGCCGGGCGCCGGCTCCTTGGACTCGGTCGCCTGGGATCCCGCGGTCGACACAATCGACCACCACGGACTCGAGGGCCATGGCCCCTACGACGCGGTCGTACACCTCGCCGGGGCCGGGATCGGCGACCGACGCTGGAATGCCGACCGGCGCCGTGAGATCCGGCGGAGCCGAGTCGCGGGCACGCGCCTGTTGGCTGGCGCCGTGGCCCTGCTCGATCCGACGCCCTCCGTCTTCGTCAGCGCCTCGGCCATTGGCTACTACGGGGACCGGGGCGAAGAAGAGCTGACCGAGGAGAGCGGAGCTGGCACCGGATTTCTCGCAGAGGTCTGCCAGGCGTGGGAGAACGCCACCCGCTTCGCCCAAGGCGCCGGGATCCGGGTGGTCATTGTGCGCACGGGCATCGTGCTCAGCCCGACGGGAGGCGCGTTGGCCAGGCAATTGCCGCTGTTCCGGCTTGGAGTGGGAGCGCGGCTCGGCCGCGGGAGCCAATGGGTGAGCTGGATCACGCTGGTCGACGAGGTGGCCGCGATCCGCCGGGCCATCGATGACGACACGCTGCATGGACCCCTCAACGCCACTGCGCCGGGCACGGTGACGAATCGGAAATTCACGAGTGCACTGGGGGCGGCTCTCAGGCGGCCGGCATTCCTTACGGTACCAACGATCGCCCTCAACGTGGCCCTCGGCTCAGAAATGGCGCGCGAACTCCTCCTCAGCAGCCAACGGGTGCGCCCAGCGGCCCTGGAGGCATCGGGCCATCGCTTCGCCTACCCCGAGATCGACGGCGCGCTGGCGTTCCTCGTCGGGTCATGAGGCGGGTGCCACCAACTGCGGCGCCACCCCTCGACGTCCAACCGCCCGAGGAGGCAATTCAGCCGTTCGGCAGCTGCCCCATGACCTCGGGTGAGATGTGATCGGCCAGTCGCTTCGAGCGCGACCGCAGCGAGAGCAGCTCGTGGTCCTCCCCGTCTTCACCCTTGACCCCGCTCACCATGGGCGACTGACACAGCGTCACCGCTCCGGAGAAGAGGACGAGCAGTGAGATCGCCTCGAGGGGGCCCCACGCCCCTCCTGTCCGCAGGTTGTCGCCGAAGAGACCGATCCCGATGAGGATGCTGGCCAACGGGTCGATCAAGACCAAGGTGGACTGAGATGCCGCGATGGGACCGGCATGATAGGCGTTTTGCGTTAAAAACACCGCGAGCAGCCCGGTGACCGCGAGTCCGTAGGTCTGCCAGTGCCCGAACATCGACACCCAGTCCTTCGAGATGTAGTCGGTGACCACTTTGGTCAACGCAGCGGTGAAGGCAAAGCTCACGGCGGCGGCCGAACCGAACATGGCCGCTCGCCACCAACGCGGGCCGCGCAGGGCCAAAACGACCGCGAGAACCACCACGCCGGCACAGGGCAGTCCAACTTCCAACCAGCTGATCGTGGACGGCGTCTGGCCACCCCCGGACGGGGAGGCAAAGACGAGGAAGCCAGCCAGACCCCCGGCTGCAGCCAGCGCGCCGGACCACTCCCTCCAGCCCACATGGAATCGAAACCAGACGCCGAGGATCAGCACCAAAAAGAGTAACTCGGTCGTGAGAATCGGTTGGACTTCACTGAGCCGTCCGAGATGGAGGGCTACCGCTTGCATCAGGAAGGAAGCGATCATCAACGCGAAACCCAGCAACCACACCCCTCGCTTCAGGGCGTGGGCCATCAGGCTCAGCCGGAGGGTGTCCGACGACGGAGCGTCCTCGACCCCCATTCGTTGCAACACACTCGTGAGCGCATTGGCCAGGGCGGCAGCCACGGCGAGGATGTAGACCATGGGACGGCCCTATTCTACGTCCCGGCCGTCGGCACGATGCGAGAGCTCCGGCCATGCAAAGGACAGGTGACCCGGACGACAGGGGGCAACTGGTGCCAGACCACATCACGCTTGAGGAGTTCGACGCCGAGGGTCAGGCCTTCCTCGAGGCGAACGCCGAGCCGCGACAGGACTCGGGCTTTCGCTGGGGCCAGGGGTCGGATCAAGTGGCCCTCATTCCCGAGAGCACGCCCGAGGAGGACCGGCGCCAACTTGCCGCTGCCCAAGGGTGGTCCAAAAAGGTCTTCGACGCCGGCCTCGGCTGGATCACTGGGCCGCCGCAGTATGGGGGCCGGGGGCTGACCCGGGACTACGAACGGCGGTGGCGGACTGCAGAAGCACGTTATGACACGCCGTCGACCACCATGTTCGGCATCGGCCTCGGAATGGTCGCCCCGACGATCCTGGCCCACGGCACCGACGAGGTGAAGGAGCGCTACCTCGGTGCCCTGCACCGTGGAGAGGTGCTGGCCTGCCAACTCTTCAGCGAACCTGGGGCGGGCAGCGACCTGGCCGGCCTCCAGACCCGGGCCGAGCGCGACGGCGACGAGTGGGTGGTCAACGGGCAGAAGGTGTGGACGTCGTTCGCTCACCTGGCCGACATCGGTGAGGTCATCTGCCGGACCGACCCTGACCTCCCCAAACACAAAGGCCTGACCGGATTCATCGTCGACATGCACGCACCGGGGATCGAAGTCCGACCCCTGCGTCAGATGACCGGCGGGGCCTCGTTCAACGAGGTGTTCTTCACCGATGTCCAGGTTCCCGACACCCACCGGTTGGGTGACGTCAACGGCGGCTGGGCGGTAGCGCTCACCACATTGATGAACGAGCGTGCCGCCATCGGGGGCGGGGGCGGGGTTCCGGGCGCAACCCGGCTCGTCGAGCTGGCCCGCCACCTGGGCAAAGCCCACGACCCGCTCGTCCGCCAGCAGCTGGCCCGGGTCATTGTCCAGGGCCGGGTGGCCAGCATGAACAACCTCCGGGCCATGGCCAAGGTCGCCGCCGGCCAGGCACCTGGTCCCGAACTCTCCATAGCCAAGATGTCGCTCACCCAAACGGTGACCCAGACTTGCGACCTGGTCTCGACCCTTCTCGGATCGGCGCTCGTCGCCAACACCGGTGAGTGGGGCACCTACGCCTGGTCTGAGCTGATCCTGGGATTGCCGGGACTGCGGCTGGCCGGCGGCACCGACGAGGTCCTGCGAAACATCGTGGGGGAACGGGTCCTCGGCCTCCCAAAGGAGCCGATGGCCCGCTGATCCAGCCTCCCCCGTTGCCGTTCGACGACCAAAAATTGCCCCCAGGCTGGGAGTGGGCTGGGGAGGCCCGCGCCGAAGCGGGCTGACCAGCCCAGATTCGGCGCGGATCCCCGCGACGCCGCAGTATTCAGTTTGGGTCTGCATGCAATGTGGCGATTGCGTTACGGTAGCGACCAGCCGGTGTCGTGGGTGACGACGGCTGGGCAGTCAAAACAATCCGGGAGGCAGAGCCGAATGAGCACCGTTGGGTTGATCCGCAGGGCGATCACGATGTGCATCGCCACCAGTTCGCTGTTGTTGGGCCTTGTGGCCTTGTCACCGCCGAGCGGTGCGGCGTCATCGTCCAGTACCACGGCAACCTGGGCCGAATTGGCACAGACGCCTCCCAATTACATCTTCCCGTTCATGAGCTTGGCCTTCTTCAGCGTCAGCAACATCAACCAGTTCCAGTACCTCATGTTCCGGCCGCTCTACTGGTTCGGTCAGGGGACGACCCCCAACCTGAACCCGTCGCTCTCGCTTGCCGATGAGCCCCAGTACTCCAACAACGACACGACGGTGACGGTCAATCTCAAGAACTACAAGTGGTCGAACGGCGAGGCGGTCACCGCCACCGATGTCATGTTCTGGATGAACATGCTGCACGCCGAGAAGGCCAATTGGGCCGCCTACGCGCCGGGTGGTTCCAACATCCCCGACAACGTGAAGAACATCACCATCGACAGCCCGACGCAGCTCACGTTCCAGCTCACCGGCTCGTTCAACACCTACTGGTACACCTACAACCAGTTGTCCCAGATCACCCCGCTGCCGCTCGCCTGGGACACGACGAGCGCTACCGGCGCGTCGGGTTCTGGCGGGTGTGCCGAGGGCGCCTACGGCACGGTCGACACCCAGTGCGCTGCCGTCTACACGTTCTTGTCCAACCAGGCCGGCTACAACCCCTCGAACCCCAAGGGCGCCAACAACTCGTTGTCGACTTACGCCACGAACCCGCTCTGGCAGGTGGTGGACGGACCGTGGCGGCTTACCCACTTCGACGCCACCGGTAACGTGACCATGGTCCCCAACCCGTCGTACTCGGGCCCGACCAAGCCGACCCTCAAGTCGTTCCAGGAACTTCCCTACACCTCGGACACCTCGGAGTACAACGCAATCGTCGGCGGCAAGGTCAATGTGGGCTACCTTCCGACTCAGGACGTCACGGGCAGCACGTCAAACCCATTGAAGGCCGGCCCCAACAATCCGCGCCTGACCAACTTTGCCCTGACCCCGTTGTACAGCTGGTCGATCAACTACTTCCCGTACAACTTCAACTCCACCGGCGACGGTGGGAACGCCGGCAAGATCTTCAACCAGCTCTACTTCCGACAGGCTTTCCAGTATCTGGTGGACCAGCCGCTGTATATCGAGAAGCTGAACCACGGCTACGGCGTGGGCACGTACGGACCGGTGCCGGTGGTCCCGCAGAACGCGTTCGCCTCGAGCTACGAGAAGGCGAACCCCTACCCGTACAATCCGGATCGGGCGAAATCCCTCCTCACGTCCCACGGCTGGAAGCTCGTCCCCAACGGCACCAGTACGTGTGAGAAACCAGGTTCGTCTACGACCGAGTGCGGGGCAGGGATCCCTTCGGGCGCCAAGCTGGCCTTCCAGCTCCAGTACGCCACCGGCACGACGGTCGTCACCAATACGATGAACGCCGAGAAGTCGAGCTGGGCCCAGGCCGGTATCAACGTCAGCCTCAGCTCGGCTTCGTTCAACACGGTGATCGGCAACGCCACACCGTGTCCGACCGGGTGCAGCTGGCAGCTCGAGAACTGGGGTGCGGGCTGGATCTTTGCCCCGGACTACTACCCGACCGGCGAGGAGATCTTCCAGACCGGCGCCGGGTCGAACTCGGGGAACTACTCGAACACCACGAACGACGCCAACATCAAGGCGACGAACGTGTCCGACCAGAGCCTGACCACCTACCAGAACTACCTGGCCCAGCAGCTCCCGGTTGTCTTCCAGCCCAACTACCCGTCCGCTTTGGTCGAGATCCAGCACGGGCTCGGCGGGGTCACCCCGTTGAACGTCTACTGGCAGCTCAACCCCGAGAACTGGCGCTGGTCGAACTAGGGCATGTAGGAACGGGGTACCGAGGCACGGCCGAGTCTCGTCGTGCATCCTCACCTCTTGACGGCGCAGCACTCCCGTCCTCCGGCAGACATCCGGGGACCGGGAGTGCTCCCGTCCTAGAGGAGAACGCGGGATGTTGGGGTTCCTCTTCCGCCGGACCATTCAGGCGATCGTCGTCATCCTGGGCGTCGTGCTGATCGTCTTCGTGCTGAGCCAACTCATCCCCGGTGGCGAATGCAAGGCGGTGCTCGGGCCGAAAGCGACGATCGGCAACTGTGTTCATTTCAACAGGCTCAACGGCCTCAACCTGCCGGTCTGGGACCAGTTCTATCATTACGTCGTGGGATTGCTGCACGGTAACCTGGGCTACTCCTATAAGTTTAACCAGGGCGTCACCGCGGTGATCAAAGAGCGCCTGCCCAAGACCCTGGTGCTGGTCGGCACCGCGACCGTGGTGGCCCTGATCATCTCCATCCCGCTCGGTATCTTCCAGGTCGTCCGGCGTAATCGGCCGAGCGACTACGTCGCCACCGGGTTCTCGTTCATGTTCTATGCCATGCCCTCCTTTCTGCTCGGCACCCTGCTGATAATCTGGTTCGCCTTCGACCTCAAGTGGTTTCCCGTCTCGCCTCCCTCCACCGGTTCGGCCTGGGAGATCTTCAGCAACCCCCGCGCTTTCTTCCTTCCGGTGATCACGTTGGCCGCTGTGACAATCGCTGCCTTCAGCAGGTACATGCGGTCCTCGATGATGGACGCCCTGACCGAGGACTACGTGCGTACGGCCCGGGCCAAGGGCGCGTCGAATCGTCGGGTGATCTACGGCCACGCATTGCGCAACGCCCTCATCCCGATCCTGACCTTGCTCGGCCTCTCTCTGCCGGCCATCGTGAGCGGGGCCGTCATCACCGAAGACGTCTTCAACTATCCGGGTATGGGCCAATTGACGGTCTATGCAGCCTCCAACAGTGACATCCCCCTAGTGCTGGGTACCACCTTGGTGGTCACGGTGGCGACGGTCATCGGTTCCTTGCTGGCTGATCTGCTCTACGCAATTGCCGACCCACGGATCCGATTCGGGAGCACCGGCTCATGACCGACCCAGAGGGTGTCCACGAGGACCCCGTTTTCGGCTTCGACACCACCAAGACTCCGGTACCGATCGGTTTTGAGGCCATCTCCCCCGACGAGATGGTCCCCGCGGGCGGGGAGTCGACCAGCACGGGCGGCCTCGGGTTGCAGATCGCCCGGGTGTTCGTCCAGAACAAGCTGGCGGTGGCCGGCTTGATCGTCATCGTGGGCATGGTCCTCTTCTGTTTCGTCGGACCGTTCCTCTACCACACCAACCAGACAGACCAACAGGCCGTCCTCAACAGCAGTGTGGTGGCCAACACGGGTCCGGCGAAGGGTCAACCGCTCGGCACCGACGGGACGGGGTTCGATATCCTCGGCCGGCTCATGTACGGCGGTCAGACATCGCTCATCGTCGGCTTCGCGTCGGCGGCCGTGGCCACCATCGTCGGTGTGATCTACGGCGCCTTGTCCGGGTTCTTCGGTAGCTGGCCGGACGCCGCGTTGATGCGCTTCGTGGACATCCTCTTGTCGATCCCGGTTCTCTTCCTCCTGATCGCGCTGGTCACGATTTTCCACGCTTCGGAGTTGCTCCTCATCATTGTCATCGCATTCGTCAGTTGGCTCGTCCCCGCACGACTCATACGCGGAGAAACGCTGTCTTTGCGCGTCCGCGAATACGTCCAGGCGGTCCAGGTGATGGGGGGCAGCCGAAGACGCATCATCGGTCGGCACATCATTCCCAACGCGGTTGGGACGATCGTCGTCTTCGCCACTTTCCAAGTCGCCGACTCCATCCTCCTGCTCGCCGCCCTCGGTTTCTTGGGCTTCGGGGTACCCGCCCCTGGGACGGACTGGGGCACCATGCTCTCCAACGGCGCGGACGCGGCAGGCAACGGCTGGTGGTGGCAGATCTACCCGGCGGGTATCGCCATTGTCCTCGTGGTGGTGGCGTTCAACTTCGTGGGTGACGCTCTGCGCGATGCCCTTGAAGTCCGGCTCCAGCGTCGCTAACCCCAGGGGGGGGTCAGCCGGCCGCCGAGCCAGCTGAACTTGAAAGTTGGACGGGTGTTTCGAGGGGGAAGTGGCACGCCGCGACGTGGCCCTTGCCGTACTCGGCCAGCGGGGGCTCAATCTCGGCGCAGATCTCTTGGGCCCTTGGACACCGGGTCCGGAAGCGGCAGCCCGAAGGCGGATCCACCGCCGAGGGAAGCTCGCCTTTGACCGCCGAGGTGCCTGGGGTCCGGTCGAGGTGACCCACCTGGGCGACCGGGACGGCATCGAGAAGCCCTCGGGTGTAGGGGTGGGCCGGGCGCTCGTAGAGATCTGCTGCCGGACCCAGCTCGACCAGCTTGCCCAGGTACATCACGCCGATATTGTCGGCCATGTAGCGAATTACGGCCAGGTCGTGGGAGATCATCACGAAGGTCAGCCCGTGGCGCTGCTGGAGATCCTTCATGAGGTTCAGGATCTGCGCCTGAATCGAGACATCGAGAGCCGAGACCGGTTCGTCGGCCACGATGAGCTTGGGATCGAGCGCCAGAGCCCGGGCCAGCCCAATCCGCTGGCGTTGGCCACCAGAGAATTCGTGGGGATAGCGATCCACCGCCTGGGGGCTCAAGCCGACCTCGCGCAGCAGATCCTGCACCCGCTCCTTCTGCTCGCTCGAGTTGCCAACGCTTTGGACCTTGAGGGGCTCTCGGATGATCGCTCCGACCCGCATCCTCGGGTCGAGCGAAGCGTAGGGGTCTTGGAACATCAGCTGGAGATCTCGTCGTCGGCGACGCAGCTCAGTGGCGCCCAAGCGGTGAATGTCTTCCCCCTCGAAATGCACAGCGCCCGAATTCGGCTTCTCGAGTGCGACCAGAAGACGGCCGACGGTCGTCTTCCCGCACCCGGACTCCCCCACCAACCCGAAGGTCTCGCCCTTGCGGATCGAAAAGGAGATGTCCGACACCGCCTTTACCGTGCCGACCTGGTGGCGAATGATCCCGCCGGCCAGAACCGGGAACTCCTTGACCAGCCGTTCGACGGCCAAGATCACCGGTACCTGCTCGAGGGCGGCGGCGCGGGCAGCCAACGCGGGGTCGACGCCGGCGACGGCGGTCGACGTTGCCGAGATCTCGTGGGTGACCGGGTGAAAGCAAGCGAACCGGTGCACGGTCTTGGTCGCACCAGGCGCATCTTCAAGCGGAGGATCCTTCTCACGGCACTCCTCGGTGGCGTACCGGCAGCGGGGCGAGAACCGACAATTGGTGATCGTCTTTGAGAGGTCGGGGGGGAGCCCGGGGATACTCAGCAACCGCTCTGATGGGCTCTGATCGAGCTTGGGTACCGAGGCCAACAGGGCCTCTGAGTAGGGATGGCGCATACGCGTGAACAGCTCGTCGGTGTCGGCCTCTTCGGCGATCTTCCCGGCGTACATCACGACCACCCGGTCGGTTCTCCCGGCGATGACCCCCATGTCGTGGGTGATCAGCACAACCGCCATCTTCAATCGCTCGCGCAAGTCGTCGATGAGGTCCAGGATCTGCGCCTGGATGGTGACGTCGAGAGCAGTAGTGGGCTCGTCGGCGATGAGGAGCTTCGGCTCACACACGAGCGCCATGGCAATCATTACCCGCTGGCGAAGGCCGCCGGAGAGCTCGTGGGGGTACTGGGCCAGCCGCTCGGCCGGTCGCGGCATCTCGACAAGGCTCAGCACGTCGAGGGCCCGTTCGCGGGCCTGGCGCTTGTTCGCGTCCCGGTGGAGCCGAAAGCCCTCGGAGATCTGCTTGCCGATGGTCATCGTCGGGTTGAGCGATGTGAGTGGGTCCTGAGGGATGAGGGCCACCTCGTCGCCGCGGACCTGGCGCATGTCCTTCTCCGAGAGGGGAGCCAGGTCGCGGCCGTTGAGCCAGATGCTCCCGCCGGTGAGGTGCCCGTTGCCCGGGAGAAGGCGCATGATGGAAAAACCGGTCGTGGACTTGCCGCAGCCCGACTCGCCGACCACGCCCACGCACTCCCCCTCGTCGACGTGGAAAGAAACGCCGTCAACGGCGACCACATTCGCCGTGCGCAACCGGAACTCGGTCCGAAGGTCCTTGACATCGAGCACCGCGCTCATCTCGGCCACCCTATCGCTGAATGTGGATAATTCCCTTGGCGCTCGGTATCTCGCCGCGCCGGGTTACGCCAGCGCGACCCGACCCTCACCGCCACGGGAGGTCGCCCACGAAGGACCAGCTTCGGCGGTGAATGGCCGAGAGCCCGTAGCCGCGCAGGGCGATCTTGTGCAGCGGCGAGGGGTAGCCCTTGTTCCGCTCGAAGTGGTACGCGGGGTAGTGGATCGACTCCTCGCGCATCAGGCGGTCCCGCACCACCTTGGCCAGGACCGACGCCGCGGACACCGCCGCGCAACGGGCGTCACCGTCGACAATGGGGATGATCGTGCCGGGCAGCGGCACCTCGGGGAGGGGGAGCGGCCCGCCATCCGAGCGCCGCTCGAAGCCGTCGTCGAGGGCCAGCGCTCCTTGGACGGCTACCGGCGGGGCGCCCAAGAGGTTGTACGGCCCGTCGATGATCAGGGCCTGCGGCCGGAGCTCAAGCCCGGCCAGTGCCCGGAAGGCGGCCAGCCGGAGGGCGGCAGTCATGCCCCAGCGATCACACTCTGCCGCGGTGGCGTGTCCGACCGCACCGTCTGCACACCAGTCGGCCACCTCGGCAAAGACGCGTTCGCGCCGCTCCTCGGCCAGGAGTTTGGAGTCTCGCAGCCACAGCGGCAGGGACCGGGTGCGAATGTTGGGACGGAGCACGGCAACGCCAACACTGACTGGCCCGGCCCAGGCCCCCCGACCCACCTCGTCGAGACCGGCCACCCAGCGGTAGCCTTCCTTCCAGAGCCGCCGCTCCTCACGGAGCGTCGGGGTCAACACCGTAGGTGCGGTGACGCAAGGAAGTGCCTCAAGGTCCGCATGGCAGGATCGAGGCGTGCCGGCACTGATCGCGCCCCGGTGTCGGTCAGGTGTCCGCGCCGCTCAGTGATCCTTCGCCGACGTCCATCGAGTCCGACGGGGCCCCAAATGAGGAACGTCGCCACGGCCTTACGCTACCGCAGCGGCCGCAATGGCCATGGGGACAAGACCCGACCATTGAGTCGGCCCTGACCCCCGCTCAGTATCGGCCGGCAGCCAGGCGTTACCCTCGACTCGTGAGCGCTGAACTGCAGTTGTGGTTGGCTACCACCCCTCGGTCATATTCAACCGGATCGCTTATCGGGTTGGCCTTCATCGTGGCCTTTGGCTACGCCATGATCGTCTGGCGGCGCAACCGCGAAAACGCCCGCAAGGCGCTGCGTGATGACCGGACCGAACGGCGACCGAATTACCGCCATCCTGATTACGACGCCATGGAACTTCGACCGGAGCCCACCGCCGACCCCAAACCCGGACCACCGGTGCCCGATCCCCCCGATGCCGGCTCCCGCGCATCCCCGCCCGATTGCTGACCACCGCGACGAAGCGATCCGGTTGTCCGAAGGATCGACCGATCAGTCGGGTTGCTCGACTCGGGCCACGAGGCGTTCCTCGTCAACATCGAAGTCGGTGGCCAAAAAAGCCTCGAGCATGTTGGCAGCAACATCCACGTTCGTAGACCCGAGACCAAAGGCCAAGACGTTGGCGTCGTTCCACTGGCGCGCGCCGATCACCGTCTCGACGTTGGTGCACAGCGCGGCACGCACGCCGGGCACTTTGTTGGCCGCAATGCAGACCCCTGTACCGGTGGTACAACAGGCCACGCCCCGCTCCGCTCGACCGGTGGCCACCGCCTCCCCGACGATCCGGCCGGCATCGGCCACTCGAGGCCATCGGCCACCACCATCACCTCGTGGCCAGCCGCTCTCAGGTACGCCACCGCGGCTCGAGTCACCACGGTCGGTTCGTCAGTGCCGAAGGCAATCCGCATCGCACGACCGTAGCGAATGGCTGCCCTCGATGGTCCGGTCTCGGTGGGGGTGTTCGGTGGACCAACATTGCGTCATGGCCTGGACCGTGCGGCGAGTGGGCGCCTCTGAGTGGCGGCTCATCCGCGCCCTGCGTCTCGAGGCGCTCGCAGACTCCCCGCGGGCTTTTGGTTCCACTTTCGGGCGCGAAGAGGCCTTCTCGGATGCCGAGTGGATCGCCTTCTGCGCGCCTTTCTCCTGGTTCGCGGCCGAAGAGGACGGCCGCGCCGTCGGGCTGGTCGCCGGGTGCATGGGTGGACGGGCGGCCCCAGGTGCATGCGAGGTGATCTCCATGTGGGTGGAGGCGGCGGCCCGCGGGGGTGGCGCGGCGGTGGGACTGATCAGGGCGGTGCGCACCTGGGCAGAGGCCCAGGGTGCCTCGATGATGCTCCTGTGGGTGAGCGACGGCAATGAGCGGGCCCGGCACTTCTACGAGCGTCTGGGCTTCGGGCCGACCGGACTTCGGGAGCCGCTGCACTCCTACCCGAGCATCTCGACGAACGAGTACTGCCTGGTCCTATGAGCCAGCCTAGGCCAAGTCGGCTCGTTGGACCTTGCCCATGGCATTCCGAGGCAGCGCATCGACGAAGCGCACCGTTCGGGGGCGCTTGTAAGGGGCCAACCGCTCGGCCCCAAAAGCGAGCAGCTCATCGCTCGAGGGCGCGTCACCCGACGCCACCACCCACGCGGTCACCTCCTGGCCCCACTCCGCTGATTCTGTGCCGGTGACCGCTACCTCCAAAACGCCGGGGTGGCCCAACAGCGCGTCTTCGACCTCGGCCGGGTACACATTGAAGCCGCCGCTGATGATGAGGTCGCCACGGCGCCCCCGGATCGAGAGATACCCGTCGGCATCTGCCGCGACGATGTCGCCGGTCTTGAACCAACCCTCAGCGAAGGCGTCGGCGGTCGCAGCCGGGCGCTCCCAATAGCCGGCGAACACCGAGGGACCGCGGACCACGAGCTCCCCTTCGCCTTCGGGCTCGAGCCGCACTTCCACACCCGGAAGTGGGAAACCGACGGTGCCCGGGCGTCGCTCGCCCTCGTAGGGATTCGAGATCGTGAGGAGCGTCTCGGTCATGCCGTAACGCTCGAGTACACAGACCCCGGCCAACTCCTGCACTCGGTGCCACAGGGCCGACGCCAGCGGAGCCGATCCCGAGACGCACAGCCGTAACCGCGCCAGCTCGCCCACACTGCTCAACGCCACAAAGCGGTGGTACATCGTCGGCACTCCGAAAAAGAGGGTCCCCCCGGCGCCGCAGGCCTCGAGGACCGTGTCGGCGTCGAAGTACTCGACCAGCACGGCGGAGGCACCCGACGCCAGTGTCCCGAAGAGCCCGGCGCACAACCCGTGGACATGGAAGAGCGGAAGGGCGAGAACGAGGCAGTCTTCGGGTTCCCAGCGCCAGGCCAGACCGAGCGTCGCTGCCCCGGCCAAGAGGTTCCCGTGATCGAGCACCGCGCCTTTGGGGGCCCCCGTCGTGCCCGATGTGTACACAATCAACGCCGGATCGCGTGGACCCGCCGAGTCGAGAGTTAACGGGGTGCCGTCTTGGGTGCGACCGGGGAGAGCGGCGCGCCGGGGCTCGAGAGCCGGGGTGAGGACCGCGGCCTCGGGGACCGACGCCCTGACCCAGCCTGCTTGATCGGTCCGTTCGACAACTGCCCCTCGGGGCCGGACGTCGGTGAGGACGTGGGTGAGTTCGTGCTCGCTGTAGCGGGGGTTGACCGGGACGACCACCGCCCCGAGCCGGAGGGCCCCGAGACAGGCCACCACGGCGTCGAGCGACGTTGCGGTCGACCACACGACCCGGTCGCCGGCCCCAATACCCACCGCGGCGAGCCGGGCCGCCGCGAACCGGGTCCGCTCATCCAGCTCGGCCGCCGAACACCAGGGCTGATTCAGTATCCGCAACGTCGGAGCCTCGGGTTCCGCCTCCCAGCGGGCCGCCCACAGCGCCGGCAGGGAGCCCGCCGCGGTGAGCTGAGTCGACGTGAATTGGCTCCCGGGCCCGAGGTGGGGGCTGGGCGGTTCGGGTACCACCGGCGCATGCTAGGACCCGAGCGGGCGCGGGCGGCCGTAACCTGTTTGCCATGAGCCCACGCCGCGTCGCCATCGTTCCCCACACCCACTGGGACCGTGAATGGTACGAACCGTTCCAGACCTTCCGCATGAACCTGATTGAAATGCTCGACGGGTTGCTGGCCCTGATGGAATCGGACCCCTCCTATGCCCGATTCCTGCTCGACGGCCAGATGGCGGTGGTCGACGACTACCTCGAGATCCGCCCCGAGGCCGAGGAGCGGATCCGAGCTCTGGCGGCCACCGGGCGTCTCACCATGGGGCCGTGGTACGTCTTGATGGACGAGTTCCTCGTCTCGGGCGAGACGATCATCCGCAACCTCCAAAGAGGTATCCGCCGTGGTGCTGCGTTCGGCGGCGTGATGGACGTCGGTTACCTGCCGGACATGTTCGGGCACATCGCCCAGATGCCCCAGATCCTGCGCCTCGCCGGTTTCGAGCACGCCGTCGTCTGGCGGGGAGTCCCTTCTTCGATCACCAAGACCGGGTTCTGGTGGGAGGCACCCGATGGGTCGACGGTGCGGGCTGAATACCTTCCCGTCGGCTACGGCAACGGCTCGGTCCTCCCCGACGACGGGAAGGCCCTCGTGCGTCGGGTCGAGGATCACGAACAAGAAATCGGCAGCTTTCTCTTCGCCGACATGCTGATGATGAACGGCTCGGACCACCTGAAGCCCCAACCCGCCCTTGGACGCATCGTGGCCGAGGCCAACGCCCTCCAGGACGACTACGTCTTCAACGTCACCTCACTGGCCGAGTACCTGGCCGGCGCCCCGACCGTCGGGCTCGAGCACTGGAAAGGTGAGCTTCGCTCGGGCGCTCGGGCCAACGTTTTGATGGGCGTCATCTCCAACCGGGTGGACATCAAACGTGCCGCGGCGGCCACTGAGCGCCAGCTCGAGCGGCGGGCAGAGCCCTACGCCGCATTGTTCTTCGGTCCAGATGCATGGCCGACGCGCCTGCTCGATCGCAGTTGGCTCGGTGTCATTCAGAATTCCGCCCACGATTCGATCTGCGCCTGCTCGGTTGACGAGGTGGACGATGCCGTCCTGGGTCGGTTCGCCGAATCGCGCCAGATCGCCGAGGGCGTGGCCACCCGGGCACTCGCGGAGTTCTCGCGGTCCTTGGCTGACCCAGGTCCCGTCGTGGTGAATCCCACCAGCCGTGGGCGCGCCGGGATGGTGGAACTGGTGGTAGCCGCCGACGAACCGCCGGGCGCCGACGTTCAGGTGGTATCCGAGCGCTTCGGGCTCCCCGGATCCATGACACTCGACGCCGACACGGTGCGCACCGTGCTCGGAATGCTGCAGGGCCCGAAGATCGACAACGACGCGTGGGTGCACGATGTCCACGTCGAAGAGGACGAGACTGGTATAGATCTGACCGTGGTGGTTGGTGCCGACGAACGGCCCGACGTCCCGATTGCCGAGGTGAAAGCGGACCTTTACACGCGTCTCGGCGCACGACCCGGGGTCATGGTGCGCGTCCGCCTCGACCAGCCACCGATCCGAAGAATCGTGGCGCGTAGCGCCAAGGTGCCGGGGTTCGGGTGGCGAGGCTTCACGCCAGCCTCGCTCACCCACCCGGCGACCGCCCGGGCCGATGGCGGCCCGGTGGTCCTGGCCAATGGCCTGGTCAGCGTCGTCGTCGACCCGCTCAACGGGACCTTTTCGATTGACGGCCGCCCCGGGTTCGGTCGGCTGGTCGATGGAGGCGACCTCGGGGACTCCTACAACTATTCGCCGCCTGCCGTCGATTCGCTAGTCGACAGACCCGATTCGGTCACGGTGGCCGTCGGCGAACCGGGCCCGGTCCGGGCTACGGCGGTGATCGTCGCCAGCTACCGTTGGCCCGACCACGTCGAAGGTTCCTCCCAGGCACGGGTGGGCGAACATACCGTCGAGGTCACCACGAACGTCGAGATCCGGGCCGACGAGGCTCCTGTCCGAGTGACCACCAGTTTCGTCAATCCGGCCCGAGACCACCGGCTCCGCGTGCATCTGCCGCTACCCGATCCGGCTGCGTCCTCTGAGGCCGAGTGCGCCTTCACCACCGTGACTCGGGGCCTCGTCGCCGAGGGCCGATCCGACGAGTACGGACTCCCCACCTTCCCAGCTCGGCGCTTTGTGCGCGCCGGGGGTCTCACCGTGGTCCACGACAGCGTCTGTGAGTACGAGTTGATCGACATTGCGGGCACCGGCGAAGACGCCAGGGCCACGGCCATGGCGGTGACCCTGCTGCGCTCGACCGGGATGCTTTCGCGTCTCGGCATGGCCTACCGTCCCTTCCCGGCCGGACCGATGACGCCGGTGAACGGGCTGCAGCTCGCCGGTCGGCGCATCGAGGCCCGCTACGCCCTGGCCGTGGGCGAGGTCGACCCCTGGGCCCTGGCCGACGACATCCTGATGCCACTCGAGGTGATCAGCTCGCTCGGTGGCGGACACCGACCCGCCGAGGGCAGCACTCTGCTGGTGGAGGGAGCAGAAGTGACCGCGCTGCGCCGCGAGGCCGGTGCCCTCGAATTGCGAGTCTGCAATCCCCGGCAAGAGCCCACCACCGTGAGCCTCGGGGAGCACTCCGGCTGGCTGGTCGATTTGCGGGGACGCCCCATCGAAGCCTTCGACGGGTCCTTCGAGTTAGGTCCCTTCCGAATCGCTACCGCCCGCCTCGACGAGGCCTGACCGGCTCTCCTCGTTCTGCGCTGGCCCGTCGCCCGGCGTCGTGACGGCGCCCGTGGCCGTGGAGGCGGGGCGCGGGGCATCGACGACGCTGGCTCGGCGACCCGCCGACAACAAACGCCCACCGACCTCGCGGAGATCCTCGAGATCGCGCAACACGTCGCCCAGCCGCTCCCAGCGCACGTTGCGGCGTCGGTCGGCCACGCTGCCGGTCCCGTCGGGTTCCTGCCCGGCCCGGCCGCACCACCACAGCTGGACAACTCCGAGATCCTTTAAGACCCGCGGTCGAAGGGGTTTGGCGGTGAACTCGTCGCCGGCCTCGGCCATGAGCTGGGTGTGGAACTCGTCAGACATCAAAACAGTGCCGGGATTGGCGATGTTGACGATGCGGTGGGAGAGGTTGACCGTCGGTCCGTAGTAGTCGCCGTCACGGACGAGCACCGACCCCACCGCCAGACTGACCCGGACGTCAGAGAGCAACTCGTCATCGGCGTAGGCTTCGGCGAGAGTCAGCCCGATGCGGGCCGCCGCCACCACGTTGTCAACGACGAACATGACCTCGTCCCCGATCATCTTGACCACTCGGCCACCGAGACTGGTCACGGTGTCGTGAGAGATCTCTTCGAACCGTCGTACCACCGCCGCTAGTTCGTCCTCGGCCAGGTGCTGGGAGAGGAGGGTGAACCCCACCATGTCGGCAAAGCCGACCGCGAGCACCGGACTCGCCCCGGTGATCTGACCGTGGGTCCGCAACAACATCGTGCGGCGGGTGGCGGCCTGGACGTGGCGGCGCCAGACGAACTCGAGCAATTTGGCCATTGCGGGCACAGTCGTGTCCGCGACACTGGCGAATGCGTCGGCGACCAGCACGTTGTCATCGCCGATGCCAACGGTCATGGTCCCCGGCACCACCTCGGCTTCAGCAATCCGGGCCATCGACGATCCGATCACCCGGGCCAGCTGCAGGGCTGTATCCACCTCGGTCGCGCCAATGCGCACCATTCCCAAGAACAGCTCGATGGCCTCGATGTCGAGTTCGGTGAAGGCCTTCTCCTCCTCACCGACGTCGAGGAAGCCAAGGGCCCGCCAGAAGCGATGCAAGAGGTCAACACCGAGCCCGGTGATCTCGGCCACCTCGTGTTGGCTGTAGCGACGCCGCCCAGGGACGAGCAGTCGGTCGACGGTCAGCAGATCGAGCACGTCCTCGGCAACGGCACGGTCGATCTCCTCCTCTGTGGCACCTGCTTCGAGCAACCGGTTGCGTACATGGGCCAAGGCGGTGGCCCGAGCCTGCGCGCTCGCCGCGCTCCCACCGGCCCCGTCGGGCCTGCCAGTGCGTTGGGAACTCGCTAACCCAACGACGTCCAACTGATCGGCGTCGTCGTCAGAAGGGGTCGAAGGACCGGCTCTCACTTGGGCAACCCCCGAAGGAGAACTTCATCCCACTCGGACCTCGCCGGGCGCTCCATCAAAGCGATGAGAGCATCTCGGGGTGACGCTGTGCCCTCGACGATGGCGGCAACCTGTTCAGCGATAGGCATCTCCACGCCGTTGGCTTGAGCCAGGCGCACCAACGGGCGCGCCGACTTCACCCCTTCGGCGACCATGCGCATACCGCCGAGGACCCCGAGCAGGGGCGTACCGTGTCCCAAGGCCAGCCCGACGCTGCGATTCCGACTTCGCGGGCTCGTACAGGTGGCCACGAGATCGCCCACCCCGGCCAGACCACCGAAGGTGAGCGTTTGGCCACCGAGGGTGATGCCCAACCGCCCGAGCTCAGCCAGTCCGCGGGTGATCAACACGGCACGGGTGTTTTCGCCGAACCCGAGTCCGTCGCAGATGCCCGCCGCAAGGGCGATGACGTTCTTGGCGGAACCGGCGATTTCGCAGCCAACGACGTCGGTTGCCGTGTAGACCCGAAACGCGGGGGCATGCAGGAAATTCTGGACCTTCCGGGCCAGCTGTTCGTCAGGCAGTGCGACCACGCTGGCTGCCGGCTGGCCTTCGGCAACCTCCCGGGCAAGATTGGGGCCCGTCATCACTCCAGCGGGATGACCGGGGGCGACCTCGGCGACCACTTCGGACATCCGAAGGTTCGAGCCCATCTCGATCCCTTTGGTCAGGCTGACGATTGCCGCGCCGTCAGAGAGCGCCGGCACCAGGTCTTCGAGAACGGCCCGGAAGCCGTGGGACGGCACGGCCATGAAGACCACTTCGGCTCCGCCGACGGCATCGTGTAGCGACGCGGTAGCGCGTAAGGTCTCCGGTAGAGCGATACCGGGGAGGTAGGTCGCGTTCTCGTGGTCGGTGGTGATCGCGGCGGCCAGCTCCGCAGAACGGGCCCACAACACCGTCGGCGCTTTAGCGGCCAGCAGCGACGCCACCGTCGTGCCCCACGATCCAGCGCCGACAACAACTGCCCCGTGTGCCACATCTCCAAGCCTACGACCCAACGCTTCTTCAGTCGCTCGGGTGGTTGAGGCCTCTCGGCTCGTCACCGCGGACACAGGGGGCCGCCCCCCGTACACTGGGGTCGTGACCGTGGGTGCCTCTCCCGGCGAGCCGGCGATCGGGAGACCGGCTGGCCCGGCCCTCGGCCGCAGGGTCGTCCTCATTCCGGTGAAGGCCTTCGCCGACGCGAAGGGGCGACTCGGAGAAGCACTGAGCGACAAGGAGAGGGTCGCTCTCGTGCGCCGGATGGCCGAACAGGTGGTGGCCGCCGCCGCGCCGCTCCCAGTGGCCGTCGTCTGCGACGACAATGAGGTAGCCGATTGGGCCCGCCAACGCGGCGCCCTGGTCGTGTGGGAACCCGGACGCGGATTGAATGGGGCGGTGGAAGAGGGGATCCGCCGGCTGGCCATCATGGGGGTGGAACACGTAATCGTCGCCCATGGCGACCTGCCCCTCGCGACGGGTTTCGGTGAGATCGAGCCATTCGACGGGGTAACGCTCGTGCCCGACCGTCGGGAGGACGGTACCAACGTCATCGCTCTTCGGTCGAACTCGGGATTCCGCTTCTCTTATGGCCCGGGTTCCTTCGCCCGACACTCAGCCGAGTGCGCGCGCCTCGGGCTCGCTGTCCGAGTGCTCAGGGTTCCCGGTCTCACCTGGGACGTGGACCTACCTGGCGACCTCGAGTGGGCGTGAACGAACCGGATGCCGGTTCGACCGGCTTTCGGCGCGTCCTCGGGGTCAACGACCTTCCTGGCAGTGCAGAGCTAACCGTGGACCTTCAGGTACCGGCACGGGCTTTGGCCGTCGGTGCGCATCCCGACGATATCGAGTTCGGCTGTGGAGCCACGTTGGCCAAGTGGGCGGCAGGCGGTTGCGAGATCCACCATCTCGTCCTCACCGACGGAGCCAAAGGCACCTGGGACCCCGCATCCGATCCGGCATCACTCGTCGCCCAACGCCAGGACGAACAGCGTGAAGCCGCCCGGCTCCTCGGTGGTCGGGAGGTGGGCTTCCTCGGGTTCCCCGACGGCGAGCTCCGCAACGGGGTTCGTGAGCAGTGGGAGGTATGCCGCTGGATCCGACTCGTTCGACCAACTGTCGTCCTCGGGCACGATCCGTGGCGGCGATACCGGCTCCATCCCGATCACCGGAACGCGGGATTCATCCTCACTGATGCCTTGGTCGCCGCCCGCGACCCGCTGTTCTTCACCGACCAAAGCCTCGAGCCACACCGTCCTCATGAATTATTGCTGTGGGAAGCCGACGTCCCCAACCATGTCGAAGACGTCGGCGGGTTCGCCCAGATCAAGATCGATGCGTTGCTCGCCCACCGCAGCCAGTTTGCGAGCACCATGGGCATCGAGGGGCCGAGGGCGGAGGACCGGGCGTGGACCCTCAACGATCTCGAGGGCCCAACAGTCGACAAGTTCAGGTCCCGGATCCTGGCTCAGCTCGCCGAGCACGGACACCCCGTCGACGCGATGCACGGCGAGATCTTCCACCGCATGACTGAGCTCTAGGCCACTAGGCCCGCCAGCTCGCGCCCCCACACCGGGCCGCCCGGCCAGCGGCGCGTTCGCCCCGGACGCGCGAGAGCGGGGACCTTGAAGGTCCCCGCTCTCGACATACCTGGCGCTGGGGCGACCGCAGCCGGCCCAGCACTCGGACTACCGCTTCTTGGCAACCCGCTTGCGGGCCGGAGCCCGCTTCTTGGCTGCCTTGCGGGCCGGAGCCCGCTTCTTGGCTGCCTTACGGGCCGGAGCCCGCCTCTTGGCTGCCTTACGGGCCGGAGCCCGCCTCTTGGCTGCCTTGCGAGCCGGAGCCCGCTTCTTTGCGGCTATCGCCACAGGTGCACCTCCCTTGGGATGTTGTGCTGACTCGAGGTGGAGCCTGCGGCACACCGACCACCGAATGGGGCCGGCATCCGCACTGCTGCACCGCCAACATGGTTGTCAGGAACACACCGGTCGAGTGGGACGGAGCCAACGGCACCGCGCCATCCAGTCGTTGCATTCCTTACTGCCCGATTCGCAATGAAAGGTTGCGTCTGGCGCGCTCCGGGCGACTGTTGTGTGTGATGACCAAACGACGCCACCACATACGCTTCCCGGATCCCTGCAATCACACCCACAGCTCCCCTATTGCGTTTCGGCTACATACAATCACAGTGCGTTTCTGCCCCCAGGTCAAGCACCCCTTCGCGCGACGCCAATTTCAGCGCTGGGCGCGTCATGTATTTACATCCACATTTTCCCGGTGTCAGGCACGTATTCGCGCGTCCGAGTGGCGCGCGTGACACAATTTCCGTGCACGCAGTCACCGGCAGCGAAAATCCGCAGAATGCCCGAAACGACGCGGGCGACCGCCGTTTCGTGGTGCGCGCGCTCATTCGCGCTATCCATTGAGAAACCGGCATTCGCCTGGTGACGGAGCGTCTCGCACCCGGCACAATGACGTGGAAACGCGCGCCTCTCGGACGGCCACGCAACCTCGACATCGACCCCGGGGCTCTCCGCGCAGCAGCGCAGGCCGCGGGATCGGGGATCTATCTCGGGGTCGGATCGGGGGGTTGGGCGTGGGCGGGGGCGGAACGCTCCACGCTGGTGCTCGGCCCCTCCCGCTCGGGCAAGACCTCCTCTTTGATCATTCCGAATGTCCTGGCCGCCCCCGGAGCCGTGGTGTCCACCTCGACCAAGCCCGACGTGCTGTTGACCACCGCCCCAGCCCGGAGCGCCGCTGGATGGACCATGCTCTACGACCCGAGTGGCACGATTGACCCTCCCCCCGGGGTGACCCGGATCGGCTGGTCCCCGGTCAACGCCGGGCGCGAATGGGATGGTGCGATGCTCACGGCGGACTCCATGGTGCGAGCGGCCCGGGGGACGCGCGGGCCCGGGGGATCGGGCGACGAACATTGGGCCGAGCGCGCCGCATCCCTATTGGCGCCGCTCCTTCACGCCGCCGCCCTGCACGGCGAACCAATGGCGACCGTGCTCCACTGGGTCGACCGGCATCAAGGTGCCGAGGCGCTCGCCATCCTGGCCGATCGGAGCGATGAGTTCGGCCCAGCCACCGACGTGTTGGCTGGAATCCTCTCTACCGACAGCCGAGAGCAGTCGGGAATTTGGTCGACGACTTCCGGTGTGCTCGGCGCCTACCGCTCGAGTGCCGCTTTGGCCTCCACCGAGCCGCCGTTCCTCGACGCCAAGGCCTTCTGCGCAAATGCCAACACCCTCTACATCTGCGCCACCGGGCGCCACCAACAGTTGCTTGCACCCATGGTGGTCGGGCTCCTCGTGGACGTGCGCGACGCCGCATACCGCCGGGCCCGTGACGGGTCCGCCTCGCCGCCGGTGCTCGCCGCCCTCGATGAGGTGGCCAACATCGCTCCAATCCCCGATCTGCCGGCGATGGTCAGCGAAGGAGCCGGACAGGGACTCTTGACTTTGGCCTGTCTCCAGGACCTGTCCCAGGCCCGCTCTCGGTGGGGTCGCGAAGCCGACGCCTTCCCCTCGCTGTTCGGAGCCACCGTCGTCCTCGGAGGAGTCGCCGACATGCCAACGCTCGAGGCACTCTCGGCTCTGGGTGGCGACCATGAGGTCGCCACCCGGACGGTCGGTGCGGTCGCCGGCGCCGACGGGCGCGTGCATCCCTCCACGAGCGTCACGGGCGTGTTGCGCCGACGACTCCCCGTCGACGTGCTCGCTCGGGGACTCCCCGGCGCGGCGCTGGCGCTCGACGCTCGAAATCGGGCCGGCTGGGTAACGCTGACCCCGGCTCACCGCTCTTCACCGTGGCGGGAGCTGGTGGCCCAGGGTCGACAGCCCCGGCCACGAACCGACCAGTCTCGGCCCGTGGTCGAGCACCACCGCACGCCGACCCCCGGCCGCACCCGCTGAGTTGGGTCAGTCCCGGCTCCGGTGCCGGGCCAACCGGTCGGGTTCGCGGCCAGGGTCGCGCCCCAGTCGACGGCGGACCTCTTGGACCGAACGGGACAAGGCCAGGCGGTCGGCCAGGCGCCGAGCGGGCAGACCAGCAAGCTCGGCCCCGCCGCACTCTCGTCCGAGGTCCGCCGCCGCGTCGTGCCCCCACCGAGTCGAGTAGCGGGCAATGCCGGCCGCGGCTTCCTGCCAGTGACCAAGCTGGTGTCCCGAGGTCGGCCGCGCCCCAAGGAGCCGGAGGGCGGCGGCTGACGGCACGACGGCGGCGGGGGCATGGCCGGGCTCGGCTACCCCGACGCCAGTCTCCGATGGCAAGAGGCGGTCGACACATCGCTCGATCTCTTCTGCCGGAGCGCCCCGCCCGAGAGCACCGCTCCAGGCGCGAACGACGTTTCGACGCGAGACCTCAGGCTGGCCGTTCGTCAGGAGCGATGCGGCGAAGCGATGTTCGTCGATCCCGACCAGCGGGTCCAAGGGACGATCGAGGATGGCCGAGAGGCCACCAGGGTCGAGCCCGAGCGCTGCGGCTCGCTCGGCCCAGCGGCCCTTTACCCCGGTGGCGTCCAGTGCGGGGTCTTTCTGGTCCCGAGTGGCGGCCCAGGCCACCCGACCGGCCCGTCGAGAGCTGAACGACCGCTCAGCCAGATGGGCCCGGATCTCAGCTCCACGCAGTGCGAAGCCACCGAGTACGACTGGATCGATCCCATCGACCCGATGCTGGCCGTCACGCACGACCCATTCAACTCCGAGCCGTTCGGAAAGCCGGTATCGAAGCTGCGCCTCGTAGAGGGCCCCGGCCGCACGGGCATGGGCGAACAGGCCGCGCCCGTCGAGTGCGCTCCAGCGGCCGTCGGTCCCGTGACCCAGGTTGGCCACCACGACATGGCTGTGGAGGTGCGGGTCCAACGCCCGACTGACCCCGTGGGTGAACCGGGCGCCGGTGAGACCACCGGTAGGCAACAGATGGCGATCTTCTCCGCTGCCCCGGCGCACTGCCAACGCCCGGCGTTCGACATACCCAATTGCCTCACCCACCGCCTCTTCGTGGGCGCCCAGCACCTCGGCGGCGACGGGCGACGCGCCCAAGGCGAACAGGAGACTCACCGATTTGGGGGCACTGACGGTCAGGTCATACCCACGCACCGGGCCCGGGCGGACGACCAGGCTCCGACCGCTCGTGGGGCTGCAGCCCGAGAGCACCCGGCCGAGCACCTCGCGGTCCACCGACCCGCAGAGTCCGAGTCCGCTGGCCGCTCTACCCACCCACCGACCCGGCCCATCGGGATGCGCTTCCCCTCCCCTGGCGGCGAACGGCCCGAGTTCGGTCGCCATGTCAGCGAGGTAGTAGGCGCCTGTCCCGTCCGTCAGCCGAGCGACCCCGAACCGGGGTGTATCACTTGGCAAACCGAACAAGCGTTTGGGTTACGGTCTGTCCCGCCAGCGTCCATAGATAGACAGCCCCTCGCGGTGCGTGTGTTCGTGGCGCTGTACTGGGGGTTCGGGCGCCTCTTTTTCAGGCACGAACAGTAGGGCCAGCCCAGCTACAAAGGTCACACAGACCAGGACAATGGCGACTGTTTTCGAGATGGTGACAGCGCCAGCCATGGCGGCACTAAGCAGCATGAGGTGACACAGCGTTACCCCTGACGGATGGCCGGGCCAGTCGCACGGCTCATCGTATGGTTACGGGGGCACCCGGCTAGCCCTTTGTCTTTTTGGGTGATGGGTGATCTCACACGCATGGGGTTTTCGTCATATCTCCCCATGGCAAGGTTGCCCGCCGGGTGCCCCGTACATCTAGCAAACCGCGACCCCGGCCTAGACCGCCCTGACCAGGACTTTCGCGCGCGGGCATCTATAGACAGAGCCGGACCGCTGGTGCGATGGTGGAAGTGGCACTACACGAGTGTCGTTTAACTAGGGAGGGTATATATGGACTACACAATTTCATTGCTAGGGACCACTGGATCGACCAGTAACCAGCCGATTTGGACGCTGCCTCACGGCGCCCGTCCTGAGTCGGATCTGTACTTCACCGCGGAATCAGACGTTGGCCCCGTCACGGTGACCGTCATGGCTGATGGGTCGATTCTCATATCGGATGTAACGGAATGGACTCGACTCGACCGCATCACATTTACCGCCGCCCATATCTGAGGAATCTGGCCATACAGTGACCCACCGCGGGTCGTCGTTGGGGGGGACCGGTCCAAACTCTGGCCTGGGTCCATTGAGTTCCTCAATCCAGCCGTAGGTGGTCTGACCAGGGGTTTCATGGAAACGGTTTGCTAAGTGATACATCCCCCCCCGAACACCGAATGTCACTATGTTTCATGATCTTTCATGTTATCAGATGAACGGTATCGGGCGAGCACCCGGCGAGCGGCCCGGGCGCCGGTATCCACCAGCTCGGGCGGATCGAGCACCCGGGCGTGGGGACCCAATCGGAGGAGCAGGCGCTCGAGCCAGGCCGTGCCACCAACGGCCAACGTCACCTCGATGCTCCCGTTCTTGGCCGATACGACGTCGAGCACCGGGATGCTGTCTGCGACCCATGAGCCTGCGGGGTCGAGCGCCAACCGGACGGCGACGGCCCCCGGGCCCGGGACAAACGCGTCCGCTCGAACGTCGCTCAGCTCGTCGGATCGGGGGGATTGGTGACCGACGGAGCGCACGGAGCGGATGCGGTCCACTCGGAACCGACGGAGCCCTTCGGCTCGGTGACAGAACGCGTCGAGATACCAATGGCCGTCGAGGGACACCACGATCACCGGATCGACAATCCTGCGGGTGGTCTCGTCGCTCGAGGCCGAGTGATACTCGATCTCGATGCGTTCTCGACCTTCGGTTGCCTGCCGGACGACGGGGAGTAGGGACGGGACGTCGAGATCGACCACGAGGCCCTGGTGATCACCCAGTGCCGCGTCGAGCTTGGTCAGCGCCCGGGCCAAGGCACCATCGTTGTCCGCCCCGGGAACGGCCAGGATGGTGCGCGCCGACGCGGCCAAGGCGAAGCCCTCGGCTGCAGTGAGCCGTCGGGGCCGGGCCAGGTCGGGGGGCAAGAAGGCCCGCACCGACTCGTCGGTCACCACAATCTCGAGCAACACATCGGGGGAGTAGGGCGGCAGTCCGCAGCAGGCCGCCAACTCCAATTCCTTGACGACCTCTTCTTCTTTTATGCCGAAGCGCTCCGCCACTTCTGAGAGGGGAGCCTCGCCCACCCGGGCCAGCCAACCCACGATGGCAAGCAGACGCTGGAGCCGACCCCCGGCATCGCGTCCGTCGGCCGCGGGTCGCTTTCCCCGGACCGAGGCCTCGGGACCCGCACCAGTGTCCGTCCCGGCCCCCTCGAGGAAACCCGCACCGGTCGACTCTGACGGTCCCATCCGCGGCGTCGGCGCATCGGCGTTGCCGTCCCCGGCCATCGCCTCGAGCCATTCCACCAACTCGGCGCGAGCAGTCTGCGGGCCCAGGACCTCGGCATGGTCGAGGAGCCCCAGCACCCATGAGCGCAACGCCCCCGGGCTCGAGACACCCAGGCGCAGAAGGACCGAGCCGTCGTCCCGGCGCTCCACGACGGCGGCTTCCCCCACCTCCTCGATGACCCGAGCCCCTTCGATGGCATCGACCGCCAAGAGCACATCCTCGGCGTCCCCACCTCCCGGACGAGCCGGCTCTTCAGGGGACGCTTCGGCCGCGTCGAATTCCTCGGGGAGCGCACCCGAGCCCGACGCACCTCGCTCTGGGTCTCCTTCGATCCGATCGACCCGAAACGTCCGGCCCGCGGCCCGTCGACGATCCCATCCGACCAAATACCAATGACCGTCACGGAACCACAAGCCGGCCGGTGCCACCACCCGGAGATCTCCTCGGTAACCAAAGGAGACCTCGGCGTGAGAGCGCACCGCGTCGAACAGCGCCACCAGTGCGGCGGGCGGTACCAAGGAGGCGACCGGCCGGGCTTCGGTGACTCCGGTGGACCCCAGTTTCAACAGCGCTTGGCGACCACTCGGATCCCCGAGGTGGACCGCGGCCACCGCCAGGTGCAATGCGGCCTGCTCCTCGGGCTGCAGCCCGAGGTCAGGGAGGTAGAAGGCGTCGGGGTCGATACGGTACCCAAATTGCTCGTGACCACCCACCGCCTCGGTTTGTACCGGGACTCCGTCCTCGCGTAGTAAACGCTTGTCCCGCTCGAAGGCCTGGCGGCGGGCATCATGGGATTCGGGGTAGCCCGGAACCTCGCGGGCGATCTCCTCAAGGGTGAGCGGCCGAGCGGCGTCGAGGAGAACGAGGACGAGGTCGGTCAGGCGTTCGAGGCGGTCGGGCGTGGCCACCGGCGCAAGCGTAGAGCGCCGATGGAGCCGTGACGAAGTCCGTCTCCCTCCAGGGCTGCCACCGGCACCCCGCAGCCGGGATGCTTCTATGCGCTACCGGCGCCGCCTCGCATCAGCATGGCCGGATCGGCGATCAACCCATCCCCGGCCGTTCGCCGGGTCGACCTGGTTCAACTGACCGGTCGTCGCGCCTGCTTTGTGCTCTTGGGCAAGCGGTTGTCGGAGGATCAGGCGGCGAAGTGCGCGTGGCCGAAGTGCACGGGGGTGTGGGAGAAGATGACCGTCCCGAGGACGTGGTTGTCGGGGTACTCGACCACGACGACGGCGAAGTGTCCGACCGGCCGGCCGTGGGGCATTGCGACCGATGCCGCGCTGAAATGCCCGGTGAAGGCCACGAGGCAAACCCGCTGTACTTTGCGCGAAGGAGTCGCCGTGGCGATCGTATGCAACTGCCGGAGTTTCCGCAGCGAGGTGACCGACACCAAGAGAACGCCGTGAAGGGCGCCCTTGTCGTGCACCGCCGCCTGAGCAGACGGCAACGCGACATAGCACCCGCTGTCGTTGGTGCCGAGGCTGTTGCGAACCGTTGTGCACCCAGCGGCGATAAGGACAACCACGGCCAACGACGCTGCCGCTCGAAGACCCATGCCATTCGATCTCACACTTGCACCCCCGAGGGATTTTTCCGGCGCCCAGGAGCCACTGGAGGCACAGTCGGCGGGAGCTCGGCCGCCGGCGAGGTTCGTACCTGGCGGATCCAGCGCCCGCGGCGGACCCCGAGCGCCATGTACGCACAGGCGAACCACCCGATCACCAATTCACCCCAAAAGCTCAAGAGACGGTAGATGACCACGGCATCGACCGTGGATATCTTGTTGCCGCCGAAGGCCACGAGGGCGATGGTTATGCTGCCTTCGACTACTCCGAGGCCGCCCGGGGTGATGGGTAGGTTGGCTGCGAGCTGACCGGCGCCGTACGCGAGCAACAGGCCCTTCCAAGGGATGCCGGCACCGATGGCCAAGAACGCGAAGACAAAACAGGCGCAATCGAGTAACCAGTTGGCAGCTCCCCAGCCGAGGGTGGCGCCGATGTCACGCCAGCCGAGGCGGACGACGGTGATGCGATCGACGATCTTAGCGGTGACCTCCGCGATTCCCCCTCGAGGACGGCCGGTGAGTCCGTGCCAGGCGCGCAGCGTGACCCGCAATACCGCCACCAGCGGCCGTTCGTAAACGAAGAGAACGCCGACGCCGACGGCCACCACGAGCACGCCCACTACGACGGGGATGAGGTCGAGAGTGGCACCTTCGGCCGAGGCCAGCACCACCCCGACCGCCGCGACCAAGGCCAGACTGACAGCCGCGGTCACCCCTGTGCCAACGAGAGTCCAACCGGCGAGGGTGTCGTTGGCCCCGAAACGTCTGTACCAGCGAAATCCATAGACGGCGGCGAGCGCAGGGCCACCGGGAAACGTGTTGTTAATCGCTTGGGCGGCGAAGGTGACGTAGAGGAGCGGTCGTCGTGGCAACCGAAGGCCGCCGGCCTTCATGAGCTGGTACTGGATGCCGGCGAAGGCCACATAGGAGGCGATCTCCACCAGCACGGCGGGGGCGATCCACCACCAATTGAGGTTCTCTAAGACCTCAGGGAGGGTGGAGAGTTCATACTGGTGTCCCTGCAACGCCACATAGCCGGCGAACAAGAGCCCGAAGCTGAGGATCCAGCGCAGGACCGGCCAGGACCAACGGAGTAGCTGCCAGAAGCGCCGAACGGTCCGGACACCCCCTATGACTGGATGAGCTTGATGTAATCGAACATGGGCAGGTACAGGCTGATGATGATGGCACCGACCACAACGCCCATGATGACCACCAAGAAGGGTTCCAGGATGGAGGTCAAGTTGTCAACGGTCTGGTCCACTTCACCAACATAGAAATCCGAGACGCGCTGGAGCATCTCGTCGAGGGCACCAGTCTGCTCCCCTACCTCCACCATCTGGACGATCAGAGCCGGGAACACTTCGTTGTTGCGCATGGGTTCGGCGAACGGCTTCCCCTCTCGAACTCCAGTCTTGATCTCTATGGTGGCCTTCGCGACGACGGCGTTTCCCGAGGCCCGGGCCACGATGTCGAGGGCCTCCAGCGCCGGCACACCGGCAGACAAGAGCGCGGAGAGCGTCGAGGCGAACCTGGCCATCGCCGCTTTATGCGTGAGCGGACCGAAGATCGGCGGCCTCATCTTGAACGAATCCCATTTTAGGCGGCCGCTTTCGGTACTGATCCACCGTCGAAAGATGATGATGCCGGCCACGACGACCACGATGACGACCAGCACATGCCAACTGATGAGAGTGTTCGAGATCGTGATGAGGATTCGAGTCGGCAACGGCAATTGGCCACCCAGAGTGGCGAACAGCTTCTTAAAGATCGGCACGATGAGGGTCAGCATCACGATCATAATGATCCCGATCACCGTTACAACAATGATCGGGTACATCATCGCCCCGCGGATCTTGCGATTCAGCTCAACCTGCTTTTCGAGCTGAGCCGCCGTGCTCTTGAGCACCGTGTCGATCGATCCACCAATCTCACCGGCCTCAACCATCGACACGTACAACGCGTCGAACGCCTTTGGATGCTTGGCCAATGCTTGGGACAGGGAGGAGCCGGCCTCGACGTCGTCGCGGATCTCTCGCAACGTCAGTCCGAGATACTTGTTTTCGACCTGGCTGGACAGGACAGCCAACGAGCGGCTAATCGAGAGGCCCGAGTCCACCATGGTGGCAAACTGTCGGGTGAACACGGCGACTTCCTTGGGCTTGATCCGGTCGGTGAGCCCGGGAATGACTATTTCGGTGCGCAACCCGGCGCTGGGCGCCGGGATCACCGAAACAGGCAGGTAACCCATCTCTCGGAGACGCCCCACGACGAGCGGCAGACTGTCGCCCTCGAGCTTGCCCTCGATGAGATTTCCCGACTGGTCCCTGACTTTGTAATCGAAGGTCGTCGTCATCTTCCCTCTCTCATCCGGCGCCCCACGGTTCTGGGTCGCCGGCACTCCCCTTTCGGGGCTCTAGGCACCATGCAAGTGATTGCGGAAGTCTTCTTCGCTACGGCAACGATCCATCGCCACCCCTTGGCTAATCGTCCCTTGTCGAACGAGCAGGGCCAGGCTTTGGTCCATGGTCTGCATTCCGAACTGCCCTCCGGTTTGCATCAATGAGTAGATCTGGTGAGTCTTGGCCCCGCGGATCAGGTTCTGAATGGCTGGTGTGCACACCAACACCTCAGCGGCCACGCAGCGCCCGTCGCCGTCGGCGGTAGGCACGAGCTGCTGGGTCACCACCCCCTGGAGCGCCGAACCCAGCTGGATTCGGATCTGATCCTGCTGGTTGGGCGGAAAGACGTCGATGACCCGGTCAATCGTGGCCGGGGCGTCTTGCGTGTGCAGCGTTGCGAAGACCAAGTGACCGGTCTCGGCGGCCGTCAAAGCGGTGGAGATGGTCTCGAGGTCACGGAGCTCGCCGACCAGGATCACGTCGGGGTCTTGTCGCAGGACCCGACGGAGTGCCTCGGAGAAGGAATCGGTGTCGGACCCGACCTCGCGCTGGCTGATGATCGAACGTTTGTGGCCGTGAAGAAACTCGATCGGGTCCTCGACCGTGACGATATGGAGTGGTTTGGTGCGATTGATGATATCGACCAGCGAGGCCAACGAGGTTGACTTTCCAGAGCCGGTGGGACCGGTCACCAGCACCAGACCTCGCCGCAACTCAGCGAAATTGCGGACCGGTTCGGGCAGGCCGAGGGTGCCGAACTCGGGGATCTCATGAGGGATCGGCCGCAGAGCTACGGCGATGGTGCCCCGCTGGAGACACACGTTCACTCGGAATCGGCCGACCCCGGGGATGGTGTGCGAGGTGTCCAACTCGTGATCGGCCTCGAACCGTTCCCGCTGGGTCTGGGGGAGAATCCCGAAAATCATCTCCCGCAGGGTCTGGGTGTCCAGCCGCCCCACGTCCTCCATGGGCCGCAGGGCGCCATGCAGACGGACCGTTGGAGGCATGTTGGAGGTCAGGTGGAGGTCGGAGGCTCCGATGCTGACGGCGTAGCGGAGGAGGTCGTCGATGTGCAGCGGCATCTCGTCGGTCTGCTGAGTGGCTGGCGCGGACGCCTGTAAATCAGCTCTCAGAAGCGGGGCCGCCGGCACCCCTGCACCATTGGCGGCCGGTCCTGGGGGTGCACCTTGTGCGGTGATCCCGAGATAGCGGTCGATGGTGACCGGGTCGCCGAGCACGGGGACCATCTCGCGGTTGATCAGGTTCCCGATCGACTTGACGTCGGCTGCCTCGGGCGGCTCGGCGAAGGCCACAACGGCCTGATTTCCCACCACGCGAACCACGAGCGCCCGGTGGTCCTGGGCCAGCAAGGGCGGGATCAGCGTAGACACATCGGCAGCAGGTGGTTCGGCCTGCAGATCGATGGCGGGGAGGCGGGCCAACTGGGCGAGCGTGTTGACGACCACCCCAGCGGGCACCACGCCGCGCTGGATGAGCACGTTACCCAAGGGCGAGTCGGACTGGGTGGCCTCGCCCAGAATCGGGGCGATGGCGGTCTCCTGTACATAACCGCCCTGAATGAGCGCTCGAGCCAAACGACGGGACCATTCGGTTCTCGTGGCGGCCGTCTGGGGGCTCATACGACCACCCGCAGAACCTCTTCGAGGGTCGTGTCGCCACCAACCGCCTTCAAAAGACCGTCGAGACGCAAGGTCCGCATTCCCTGCTCGGTCGCCTGGCGCTCGATGTTGACAATGGTCTCCTGCTCAATGATCATCCGGTCAATTTCCTCAGTCATGTTCATCACCTCTGCGAGTACCTCCCGACCAAGGTAGCCGGTATGGCTGCAGGCACGGCAGCCAACAGCCCGATACAAAGTGGATGTATCTATCCCTTCAAGATCTGCTTCCTTGTATCCCGCAGCAATGAAATCCTTCTCCGAAGCTTCGTACGGTTCCTTGCACAGTGCGCACAGGACCCGGGCCAGGCGCTGGGTGAGGACACACGAGACAGCGGAAGTGACGAGGAAGGGTTCGATGCCCATCTCGGTCAACCGCAGCGGAGTGGCGGCCGCGATGTTGGTGTGGAGGGTGGAAAGAACCAAGTGGCCGCTCAGGGCCGCCTCCATGGCGATGTTGGCGGTATCTGAATCGCGAATCTCGCCGATCAACACGATGTCGGGGTCCGCTCGAAGGATCGACTTGAGGGCAGTGGAAAACGCCAGACCGGCCTTGCGGTTGATCTGGACCTGGGTGATGTTGTCGATCTGGTACTCAACCGGGTCCTCCACAGTGATCACGGACTTCTCCGGCGACGTCACCTCCTTCAACGTGGCATACAGCGTCGTGGTCTTGCCGGCGCCCGTCGGTCCGGTCACGAGAATGACGCCATAGGGCTTGTGGTACGTCTCGGCGTAACGTTCGAGCGTGTCAGGGAAGAATCCCAGCTCGGGCAAGGTCCGGATGCTGGCCGACTTATCGAGCAGTCGCATCACGCACGTCTCGCCGAAGATCGAGGGCAACGTCGCGAGCCGCAGGTCGATCTGCCGGTCGCTGACTTGCAGAGAAACCCGCCCTTCCTGGGGGATCCGATGCTCAGTGATGTCCATCTCGCCGAGGACCTTCAACCTGCTCACGACCGCCGAATGGATCGACTGCGATGCCGACGTCGCATCGTGCATCACCCCGTCAATGCGGAAGCGGATGCGGAGCCGCTTGGGCGTCGGCTCGATATGGATATCCGACGCCCGCTCGTTGAGCGCTTGGAGAATGAGCAGGTTCACGTAGCGGACAATCGGCGCGTCCTCGACCACGGCTTGAAGGCTCTCGAGCTCGAAGCCGGCCACGCCTGTCGTGCCCGCAGCGGCGTCCTCGGCCACGTCGTTGACATCGAAACCGGCGTTGTGGACGTTGCGCAGATGCGTGGCGATCTGGGAGCGGGTCGCGACGACCGGCGTGAAATTGCGCCCCATGATCGTGCGGAGGTCGTCCATTGCGAAGACATCCGTCGGGTTCGCCAGGGCGACGATCGGAACGCCGTTTTCGATTGCGATCGGCAGCACCATATGGTGACGGGCCACGGCCTCGGGGATCAGGTTGGCGGCGACGCTATCGACAGGGAACGAATCCAGATCTACGAACTCGAGACCGACCTCTTGGGCCATGGCCCAGACGAGGTCGTCTTCGGACGCCAGCTGCTGGTTGTAGAGATACCGGGCGAGCGACTCACCGGTCTGCTGGTGTGCCTCTAGGGCGGTGGTCATATCCTCGACTGACACCCGACCCGATTCGATGAGCACCCGGGCGAGCGGCGGGCCCGTCAGCCCAGGAGCAACCTCGGGGGGCTCCTCCACGAGGCCGTAACCCTCAGGAACCGGGGGCAGTGTGTCATCAATGGTGCTGGCCGAATATTCAGGTGGTGGCGGGGGCGGCATGGCCGCATCGATGGTCGCTAGCTCACTCGGATCCAAAGGACCAGGGGAGTCCCTCGGCGCGATCTTAGAGCCCGGTCCGACAGATTGGTCCTCGTCGATCGGGCCCGGCGAGTCGTTTACCGCCGCGGTGGCCCCTTGTGCGGGCAGAACGAATGGGGACACATCGTCGGGCGGGAGAAGGACCTCCCGGAGGGATTCTTCGAGCGAACCGCCGCGCGCGTCCGTGATGATCTCCTCGGCGGCACCGTTGCCCTCGATCGACTCGTTCGATCCGGGGCGTCCCTCGGCGACGTCGGGACCCTCTGTGACCAGGTCGACGCCGACCTGATCCTCCTCTAAGGGCCCTCCCTCGGCTGCTCCGTTGCCGTTCCCATTGCCGTGCAAGTCGGAGCCGGTCTGATCGGAGATGTCGGGCAGGTCGAGTTCGGCAAATCCCTTGCCGTTCCCCGCCACAGGGTCCTGCTCACCCGCGGACGGACCGGCAGCGTCGTCTCGGAGGCCCGCCGCTTCTGGAGCGTCCTCGGCTTGGCCGGGCTGGGTCCCCTCGATGGGGCCGGCCTCGACAGTTGGCGAGGCGGCGCCGTTGGACCGAGCCTCGGCGTCCACGGAGTCCGTTGGTTGGTCCTCGACCGCCACCGCCGAGAAACTCGGCTCGGGGGCCGTCTCGACCGCTAGTGTCGGCGCTTCGTCGCCCACGACCGGTGCGCCCATGAGTCGGTTCGGCTGGAGCTCATCGGCCGGCCCGCCGAGCGAATACAACTGGCGAATGGCCCGAGTCACCTGGTCAGGTCGCGCCACCACGGCGACGAACTCCCTCCCCACACTGGCCCGGAGGGCGTCCATGGCAAAGAGGTCCCCGGGGTCTGCGACCGCGATGACCGGTGTACCGAGCCGGCGACCGATGGGCACGGCGTGGTGACGGCGGGCTACGGATTCAGGCAACAAAGAGGCGGCTCCCGGCGCCAAAGCGGACCGGGTGAGGTCGACAAACCGCAGCCCGTGTTGCTCCGCGAGTTGTCGGCCGCTCTCGTCAGCGTCCTCGGCCATCGAACCTCTCCCTTTGCACTGGCTCTGAAAGGACCAGCGCCCATGCTGCCGGGTCATTCCCGGCACTACCTATCTCCATACCCAATGCCCCGAACCCGATCTCACTGCGTGTGCTCGGTCTCTACGCTGGGGCTTTCCACATAGGCGACCGCCCAAGAGGTTACCTCCCCTCAGGGCGCGTTGGTAGTACTCGGCCTGCCTAGGCGGGTCACCGTGGGTCCCGGGCTACAGTCCCTGCCAATGGGGTCGACGGCCAGCGCCCGGGTGCTGATCGTGGTCTTCAGTGGCCTATTTGGCCTGATGATTGGCTCTTTCCTCAATGTCGTCGTCTACCGGGTCCCCCGGGGGATGTCGGTGGTCACCCCGCCCTCCCACTGCCCCAACTGTCAGCGGGAGCTGGCCGCCCTCGACAATGTCCCCCTCCTCAGCTGGCTGGCCCTGCGGGGTCGCTGCCGGTTCTGCGGCACCCCGATCTCACCTCGGTATCCGGTCGTCGAATTGGCCACTGGCCTGGTGTTTCTCTGCCTCGCCTGGTCTCTTGGGACCGCCGATCCTCTGCTCTCACTCCTCGTGGTTGCCGGTGCGTCCATCGCGGCCACGGCCATCGATCTCGATGGCCTAGCCGTTCCCTGGTCGGTGGCGATAGCCGCAGCCGTCGGGGCGGGGTCGCTCGCCCTCGTGGCACCCTTGACTGGCCAGCCCGGGCGGCTCGGATGGGCAGCAGTGGGGGGAGTGGCCGCTGCCCTCGCGGCCGGGGGCATGGACGTCGTGTTGTCCGGCCACGGCGATGCCCACGAGACGGGTCCGGGGGACGCCGGTCGAGCGCATTGGGCTCGCCGAGCCGCCCTGGCCGCATCGCTCGGTTGGTGCGCTGGGTGGCTTTGGGCGCCAGGGGCCCTGATCCTCGCAGGTTGGGTCGTGACCACTGGCCTGGCGATCCGCCTGATCGTCCGGACTCCTCCCGTCCGGTCGTTGGCACTGCTCCTGATCGGCTTGGGCGCCTTCGGGGTCGTCATTGCCGGAGCGTTGCTCAACACCTGACCCCAAGGGCTGAGATCGCTCGACCTACCAGCGACTCCCGGTGGAGACCAAGCCGCGACGCTCGAGCATGACGCGCAAGTCGTGTGGATTCGACGACATGGTGAGTGCCTCTTGCAAGGTAATCACGTTGTCCTGGAGAAGCTGAGCCAAGCCTTGATCGAAGGTTTGCATGCCGTAGTACTCGCCCTCCGAGACGATCGTCTCGATATCTCCGGTGAGCTCGGGGTCAGCAATGCACTGGCGGATGCGGCCGTTCACCACCATTATCTCGAGGGCCGGGACTCGCCCACTTCCGTCGGCTCGACGAACCAGGCGCTGAGCAATTGTCCCTCGCAGTGAGCCAGCGAGGGATATGCGGATCTGCGGTTGCTGGTGCGGTGGGAAGAAGTCGACAATCCGGTTGATCGTCTCGGTGGCATTGATCGTGTGCAGCGTCGTGAACACGAGGTGTCCAGTCTCGGCTGCGGTGAGGGCGGCCGACGCCGTTTCGGTATCGCGCATCTCACCTACGAGGATGACGTCGGGGTCTTGGCGCAACACAACCCGCATCGCGCTCTCGAACGAGTCGGTGTCGAACCCCACCTCACGCTGGTCGACGGAGGCGATCTGGTCACGATGCAGATATTCGATGGGGTCCTCGATCGTCACGATGTGGCATGGCCGGGTGGTGTTGATGTGATCGACCATGGTGGCCAGCGTCGTCGTCTTGCCCGAACCGGTCGGGCCCGTGACAAGGACGAGTCCCCGCTGCTCGTCGGCCAACTCGTAGATGACGTTGGGAAGGCCGAGCTCTTCTGCGGACCCGGGATTCGGGCGCACCCGGCGAAACACGAGGGCGACCGAACTTCGCTGATAGAAGGCGTTCACCCGGAAACGGCCGACGCCCGCAACCGAGTAGGCGAAGTCGGCCTCATGGCGCTTTTCGAAGATTTCCCCGATCTGGGGGGGCATGATCGACTCCACCAGAAGGTGTGTCTCCTCAGGACTGAAGCGACCCTCCTCGGTCATGGTACGAAGCTCGCCATCGATGCGGATGCGCGGCGAAGCCCCTGCCTTTATGTGCAGGTCGGATCCCTCCCACTGCGCGAGCAGGGAAAGAAGTCGATCAAGGTCTCCTTGGTCCACGAACCATAAGCTTATGCTGATGTCGAGGGTCTCGGCGTTCAGGACCGCAATCGAGTTCAGTTTGATCGACGTCGATCA
>PMOE01000005.1 GCA_003161575.1 Acidimicrobiaceae bacterium
GGGGTGGCCGCCATGCCGACGATTGGCTTGTTGAGTGGCTGGCCGCCCATCGAACCGAAGAAGTTGGCGGTGCCGAACGAGAAGAGGCCGCCGTCAGAGGCCACCTCCCAGTAGCCGATGTGGGTGATGCCGACGCTGCCCGAGCCGGTCAGGTCATTGGCCGGGAAGGCCGAGTTGGTGTTGTTCCCTGGGAAGAGAGTTCCCCAGACGTTCGGCTCGTAGAGACTGACGGTGGCCGAGGACCCCTGAAGTGTGGGGGGGATGGCAACCGTGCCCGACAGCAAGGACGGATAGATGACACCGGCGCCGGGGGTATCGGCTGTTCCGGGGGTGCACGAGGTCGACGATGAGCCGCCATAGAAGCAGTACACCGCCGGAGAGACCTGCACCGAGGCCGACGAGGCCGGAGTGCCGTTCACCAAGACGTTGGCGGCGGGGATGTCATAGGGAGCCGCGGTCAGGGTCCCGGGCACATAGCCACCGGCCCACCATGCCCCGGCCCACCAGTTGGTCGAGGACCCGGCGTCGGTGACCGTGGCGTTGTGGCCGGGTGCCACCACAGGTGGGTTGAAGCTCACCGTGGGCGGCACCTGGGGGATCGGCTGGCCGCTGAAGTCCAAAAGGGCCAGGCCAACGAAGTCGTCTGTTGACGCTGTTGTGGTGCCAGTGGTGGCGGAGATGTCGGCGACCGCCAAGACGCAGGTGCCCAATCCGGCATTGATCTCGGCCTGGGAGGGTGGGCACTGGGCGTTCGGGTCGGGAGCGAACACTGTGGGCGGCGAGCCGGCGATGGTTCCGCCCGAGCTGAAGGTCCCCGCGCCGTTCGTGCCCAGGGTCGAGGGCTGGGTGTAGACACCGGCGCCGGTCGGGTTGCCCAAGGTTCCGATCCCGGCCGAGATGTCGGCCTCGCTGCCGAGCACGGTGAGGCTGAACGGTGAGGTCACCACCGAGAGCGGGCTGGCCTGGAAGACACCGTACGCGTGGGCCGGATTGAGGCCGGTGCAGGTGGTGGTGACGACGTTGCCGCTGCTCAGCCCGCTGAGCGGCGCCGGCGAGGTGAGTGAGCCGGTCGCCGATTGACTGCCGACCGAGAAGGTGCACGAAGGGCCCGACTGTGCGGGGCGAACGCTCGCCCCGGCACTGGACGAGAGAACGGTACCGGCAAGGGCCGTTGCGCCACTGAGGCCGAGGACCGCCACAAGGGAGGTCGCGGTCCGTCCGAGTCGTCGGGTCCAAAGAGAACGAGACCCAGAACGGTGTTGCGGCAACATGCTGCCCCCTCTTTTTTGGTGTCCGGAACCGCCGCGCCAGCTCGTCCGCCCGCAGCGGTAGCGATTGTAGACCTTCACCCTTCGCTGTCAACACGGGCAACAAGCGATCGAGGAGGAGTACTGCCCCACGGAGGCGACGACGCGGTCCTCCTCGTCCGGCGCTCCGTAACTCTGGCCACTCGAGCACCACATCGAGCCGCGTTGACAGTCCGCGGGCCATCGCGTACCGTGCCCAGTCTGCTGGCCGGCGGCGCCTCGGGCGGGCGCGGGACGTGGCAGCTCGTTCGAGGGTACGCTCGGTGCGAGAGTGACCGAAAGGTCCAAAGGGGGGGAACTGCAGTGACGAAACGGTGGCTGGGCGGATTGATTCTGGTTTCTCAGAAGTTCCTCAAGGGAGGCCTGGCCCTAGCGCTGTGTCTTGGCACCCTGGGCCTGGCCCTGACCGCCGTCAACGTGCTGCCGGCGGCGGCAGCGGTGGTTCCGGCCGTGCGTGCGGTGACCCCGGCGGGGGGGCCGCCGGGAGGCGGCACCGCCGTGCAGATCACCGGCTCCGGTTTCACCTCGGCCACGGCGGTCCATTTCGGGACCGTGGCGGTGCTTCCGCCCTATGCACAGGACACCACGGGTTCGATCAAGCTGACCGCCCCCGCCGGCACCCTCGGCACCGTGGACGTCACCGTCACGACGGCTGGGGGAACGTCGCCGATCGTGCCCGCCGACGAGTACCTCTACGCGGACCCACCGACGGTGACGTCCATTCACGGCGACAATGCCCCGAACAACGGGGGCAACACGATCATCATCTTCGGGACCAATTTCACCCCGGCGGCCGTGCCTGAGATCGCCGCCCCGACGGTGGCTCCCTTCACTGTCTTTACCGTCGACAGCAGCACCGAGATCACCGGTACGGTCCCGGCGGCGCCCACCGCCGACGTCACGTCACCGGCCTCCAACTACAACGTGGTGGTCTCGACGGTGGGTGGCCTCTCGGCGACCTCGGCCGCGACCGCCTTCTACTGGTTCGGCCAAGCGACCTGCACCTTCAGCGGCACCGGCGTGGTGAGCACCAACCCGCCGCCCGGTACGAACGCCTACGTTCTCGGCGCCGTGCCCGGCACGACGGCGCTCGGGACGAGTTGCACCAACGTGAACTACGTCGCACTCACGACACCGTTCATCGAGTCCCTGAACGCCCCGGCGGCGGCGATCGTGACGGGGACCGGACCGGGCGGCAACGGGGGGAACGAGACCTATCTCGGGTACTCGGGGGCCCATCAATACTTCCAAATCACGGACTCGAACTACAACGCACCGGCTCCGGGCTTCGTCCTGCCGTTGACGACCGGAGTGGGTTCGGTACCCACCGGAGGGTGCCCGATCGGGGCCGACTGCAGCCTTGCCCAAAGTGAGGGCATTAGCGCGTACTACGGCACCGATACGCAGGCCTCGTGTCCGCCGAGCCAGGTCTTCGTCGACGCCGGACTCGTCAACTGCACGGTCGGGGCCCTGATCGCCGACCAGAACAACCACACCTACATCGCCACCACGGCGGCGATCTCTGACACCACCGATCTCACCCCGGACCCGGCGACGGCCACCCTCAGCGCGACGACCGGCCTCACCGCCGGCCAGTCGGTCAACATCACCGGCGGCACCAACTGGTGGGGCTCGGGAGAAAGCGGCGCCCCGTCCATCATCCCCTCCACCGGGCAAGGGACCGTCACCGTCGTCCCCGCCCCCGCCGTCTGGA
>PMOE01000003.1 GCA_003161575.1 Acidimicrobiaceae bacterium
AGGTCGCGGTCGACGTTGGTGCCGTAGCCGGCGACGACGTCGCCAAGGTGCTCCTCGTGTCCGAGCGTGAGGGTGGCGAGGTCGAAGAGCGCGTCGCCCTGGGACGCCTCGGACCAGTCGACGACGCCGGTGACCTCGTCACCGGCGACGAAGACGTGGTCGACCTGCAGGTCGCCGTGGATGAACACCGGTGTCCACGGCCGGAGCGCAGTCTCGGCGAGCCGGCGGTTGCGCGTGACCACCTCGGTGGGAAGGACGTCGTTGGCGACGAGCCACTCGCACTCGGCGTCGAGCTGTGACGCGAACTCGTCGACGGTCCGACCGGGCCATGGCGGCAGCGGCGCGGCGTGCAGAGTCCGAACGGCGGTACCGGCCGCAGCCCACGCCGCCGACGACGCGGTCGACGGCTCGCCGAGGTGGCCGAGTGCCGTCCCCGGGAGAGCGGCGAGCGCGAGCACGGGTGGCTTCCGCCACAGGATCTCCGGGGTCGGGACCGGCGCCATCGCCATCGCCTCGGCCTCGACGTCGGTGCGGGTCTGATCAGCGTCGATCTTCAGGAACACGTCGCCGACGCGCAGGGTTGCGCGCTCGTTATGGGCGACGACAACCTCGACCTCGATCTCCTCCACGTCGGCCATCATCGCGGATGACCGCTGACGTCGCCGGGTATCCCTACGCAGAGCCCTGCTACTCGGTCGTCCGGTTGCAAGTCGAGGCCACTCCCTACGCGTCGGTGCGCCCGAATCGGCGTTCCTCCCCCCTCCCGGTTAGCGATCGGCCTACGGGCACCCGATTGATCGCGCAAGGCCGTCGTCGTTTAGCGTTCCTCATTTGGGATCGTCGCCCTGCTCGAGCGATTGCAGTCCGGTGTCGATGAGCCGGGCTGCACGCTCGACGTCGTCAGTGACTACCTGGTGGAGATGCGCGGGCACACGTGTGCCGTCGAGATGTTTCCGCAGGCTTTGGAACTGGATCTGCCAGAGTCCGATTACAGCAGTGGCTGCGATCTGTGGCTCGGGGTCGTCGGAGTTCATCCCGGCCCGCCCGGCCAGGATCTCGGCGGCCACGGCGATGAGCTGGTCAGTCATGTCACGTTGATGGGCCCGCAGCGCCGGTGTGGCGCTGATCATGGTGCCGAACCGCTGGAAAAGGGCCCCGGCCGCAGCCGGGTCGTCTTGGGCTGCCAGCCAGGACGTCAAGCCGTGAAGTTCGTCGGCCAAGATCTGCTGCGCGGCTTTGACCGCTGTGACGTCAGGGTCGGCCAGGCCGGTCTGAAGCGAGGCCATCGTGGTCTCCCAGCGGTCGAGCAGCAGGGACTCTTTGTTGGGAAAGTAGTTGTAGACCGTCTTCTCCGAGACCCCGCAGGCCTCGGCGACCTCCACCACACGCACTGCGTCGAATCCGCGTTCGATAAACATCTCGGTTGCCGTATCTGACAGCTGCTGACGCATCAGCCGTTTCTTGCGCTCTCGCAGGCCTGGGGCTCCGAGAACCCCGGGCCTGGGGGTGCGCAGAGCTGCCCAATCCACCGCCCGCTTGCTCATGTCCCGATCTTAATACAGCAGCAGTATAAATACTGTTACTATAGGTTTATACCGCAGATTGAACGCTCTCGACCCTTCCGACCTCACGAGGAGTATCCAATGACCGAGATCCGCATCCCGCGCGAGTACCCGCATCCCCCCTCGAAGGTCTGGCGCGCGGTGACTGACCCGGAACTCGTCCCGCTGTGGACCTCGACGGGCCGAGGAGGCCGACCCGAAGGCTTCTCGCCCGTTGTCGGCACCCACTTCAGGTTCGTCGGGAAACCGATGCCCGGCTGGCGCGGGATCGTCGAATGCGAGGTGCTCGAGGCACACGAACCGTCTCTGTTGCGTTACTCATGGGTTGGCGACGGGGAGGGCGCTACGACACAGGTCACCTACCGGATCGAGCCACATTCAGGTGGCACGCGCTTCACCTACGAGCACACGGGCTTCACCGGCATCGGTGGATTCTTTATGGCCAAGCTGGTTCTGGGTCCCGTCCGAAAGAAGATGCTCGACATTGGCCTACCGTCGGTACTCAACGATGTGGACGACGACGGCGCATTGCACCCCGAAAGCTCCCTAAAACCGAAATCCTAAGGTGCCGGTGCCCACGGCAGCGCAGCCACCGCGCTCCACGCGCCGAGAACCTCACCGCGAATTGAGCCCGCAGTCGCAATCTACCAACCCGAGGCGAATGCGAGCAGCTCGTTGAGGGTGCCACGAACTGTTCTCAACTGTGATGGAGGAACCAAATGACCTCAGCAACGTTCAAGGACACCCCGGTCCCGAGCCGACCGCAGTCGAGGCCGGCACAGCAAAGCGCCCTGGCTCGACTCGCCGGATGGTGCCATGACCACCGGTGGTTGGTTCTGATCGTCTGGCTGGTGGCCCTGGTCGCCAGCAACGTGTTCGCCCAGTTGGCTGGGAGCGCCTTCTCAGACAACCTGACCGGCGGCACCCAGGAGGCCCAGCAGATCCTGAATGCCAACTTCCCGAGCCAATCCGGAAGCCCGGCTCAGGTGGTGGTTACCACAGGCACCCCGTTCACGGATGCCGCTAATCAGGCCCGCACCGCCAAGCTGGTCGACGCCCTTCGCCCCTTGTCCCATGTCTCGGCCGTGGTCAGCCCTTTCTCTCCTCAGGGTGCCGCGCAGATCTCGCGAAACCGTCACATCGGCTACGTGCGTGTCGAGTTCGACGAACAGGCCGGGAACTTGCCCGAACCTGCCATCAAAAAGGTGGTCAACACCACCGAGTCGTTCGAGGCTCCGGGCTACCAGGTCGCCATCGGAGGCGCGGCCATTGGGCTGGTGGCCGGCGCCAAACCGGGTTCGAGTGAGGGAATCGGCATCTTCGCCGCCATTCTCATCATGTTGCTGGCCTTCGGTTCGGTGGTGGCCATGGGTCTTCCCATCATCACTGCCTTGTTTGGCATTGCCATCGGATTTGCCGTGCTCGATCTGCTGTCCCATGTGGTGACAACTCCGGTGTTCGCACCGGAGATCATGGCCATGATCGGACTCGGTGTGGGCATCGACTATGCGCTGTTCGTTGTCACCCGTTACCGCCAGGGTTTGAGCGAAACGAGAGAACCTCGAGAAGCCATCGCCCTGTCCTTGGCCACGTCGGGTAGAGCGGTTCTGTTCGCCGGCACAACAGTCATTCTCTCCCTCCTCGGCCTCTTCCTCCTGCAACTTCCCTTCATGCGGGGACTCGCTATCGGAGCCATCGCCGCGGTGGTATTGGTGATGATGGCGGCCATCACACTGCTTCCGGCGATGCTGGGCTTCTCTGGTAGGGCCATCGACAAGCTCCACGTGCCGGGTCTCCTACAGGGCACGGCCGAGCCCACCGCTCGGGGGTTCTGGTACCGATGGAGTCGCACCGTCCAGCGTCACCCTTTGGTTGCGGGCACCGCTGCACTCTTGGTGCTGGTATGTCTCGCCCTACCTCTATTCTCCATGCGGTTGGCCTTCACCGATGCCGGGAATGATCCCCCGAACATCGCCACCCGACAGGCCTTCGACGCCCTGGCCACCGGGTTCGGGCCGGGATTCAATGGGCCCCTGATCATTGCCGCCAAGGTCCCGGGGGGCCAGCAATCGGCCGTCGATCATCTCGATACAGTCGTCAAGAGCACACCGGGGGTGGCATTCGTGAGCCCGATCCAGTTCAGCCGTTCAGGCGGCGCAGCAGTGATGATCGCCTACCCGACCACCTCACCTCAGTCCGCCCAGACTGAGGCACTTGTCCGGACACTTCGCAACCACGTGATTCCCACCGCCACGTCTGGCACTGGAGTGCGGGCTTTCGTCGGAGGAGAGACCGCCGGCTCGGTGGACGCATCGTCTTACCTGTCGTCGCGGCTGCCTCTGGTCATTGGGGTAGTTCTCCTACTGTCCTTTCTCTTGTTGATGGCAGTGTTCCGTTCACTGGCTGTCCCTCTGAAGGCAGTGGTCGTCAACCTGCTGTCAGTGGGTGCCGCTTACGGTGTGATCGTGGCGGTCTTCCAATGGGGATGGCTTGGCGGACTCATCGGGATCGGGGCGACCGGTCCAATCGATCCATGGATCCCACTCATGATGTTCACAATTCTGTTCGGTCTCTCCATGGACTACGAGGTCTTCCTCTTGTCGAGGATGCGAGAGGAGTGGCGGCTGACCCATGACAACTCGTCAGCCGTCGCCGATGGATTGGCCAAGACGGCACGGGTGATCACGGCAGCGGCGGCCATCATGATCTGTGTGTTCGGTTCGTTCGTCATCGGCGACCCCCTGCACGTGCTCAAGGTCTTCGGTCTTGGCCTGGCGGCGGCGATCCTGATCGATGCCACCTTGGTGCGCATGGTGCTGGTTCCCTCGATCATGGAGCTCATTGGAGATGCTAATTGGTGGATGCCGTCGTGGCTTGACCGGGTGGTCCCAAAACTGGGTATCGAAGTGGATGTCGACCACACGAGTTCGTCGCATGACTACAAGACAGCAATTAATGCCGAATCGATCCGTAACTGAATCTTTGCGCCAAGCTTGAATCACAAAGCCACTCCATCTCCCACCTCAAGTGTCCGTTGGACGATGGGCGACCGTACCGCGCCCACCGGTCGTCGGAGATCTCAC